>JBEAVE010000027.1:0-9699 GCA_041161065.1 Pseudomonadota bacterium
CCTGAACCCGTTGAGCCATTTTTCACTACTTTTAAACTGTTACAATAACGACATCTCATTTTCTTTCCTCTACTTTCCTCTAAATTCTTACATTATATCACTATTATATGCACCACTACCGTAAAATGAACGCTTATTATCCGTATGCGGGTTTTGCGGCTTTTATTTGGCGTTTAATTCTAACCACTGGTACGGGTTCAATCTTTGGTTTCTTGGTTTCAAGAGCTGCTTATGATACGGCGATTTTAGCACCCTTATTTATTTCATTATCTTTATCGTTAGGAACAGCGGTCTTTTTAATGACTTTAATGGCGGTTTCTAAAATAAGCAATCGTGAATTAGGTGATGCGGTTGTTCGGCGTTTAAGTCGTTTATTAGGTGTTTTTGTTGCACTAACGTTTTATTTCGTGGTGGTTTATCATTTGAGCAATGCGTATTTAGCGAAAGAAACTGCTTTTGAAACATTTATTTTATTCACGGGAAATCCTTATCCAATGTTGTTATGGTTTGGATTTGGCATTGTGGGAACGTTATTACCTTTGTTATTGATTTATACCCCACAATTTGATCGTACCCCTGAATTTAGTGTTTTAGCGTCTTTTTTAGTGATGTTAGGAGCGTTTTGTTTATTATATGTGATTATCATTGGTGGACAAGCCTTTCCTTTAGAAATCTTTCCGGGTAAAGAAGTCTTAGAATCTTCTTTTGGTGATGCAAACAAAATTCACCCTTATGTACCAACGATTTGGGAGATTTTATTAGGATTTGCGGGTATTGCAATTGCTTTAATTGCAGCATTTCTCGCGTCATGGGTTTTACCCTTTTTCCCAGAAACCCTCGCCAACGCCGCCGTCGATCCTCACTTAAAATAACCCTTTGATTATCCTCAATAAAAAAGCCTACAAATCCAAATTTGTGGGCTTTTTTATTTGATGGTATAATTGCCTTAAATTACTCGTCAGTGAAAATTCGACTCCGATTTAATTGTTTCCTCTGCCCCATGTACATTAGATATTGAACTACCCAAAGGAATATTGTCCTATGACTACTAAAAGAGATAATGCTCTCAGGAACATAGAAGAGGCATTTACTAGGTTCTGTACAAAAGTGAACTTGCAAAACAAAATAGGACGTTTCGATATAAACAAAAGTGCTGAAAGATTTTTCATGCCTATTTTAAACATCACAGAAGAGCTTGATTTGCAAGATATGAATATTATTCAAATTAATTATCCTGCTATTGATCTTGGAGACAGTAAAAAGAAAGTTTCTGTACAAATAACATCCAATTTAACAAAGAAGAAATTCGATGAGACTATAGATATATTCAAGAAGAATGAACAACTCAATAAAGGTTTCAACAAAATTATTTTTTTTATCATCTCAAACGAAAAAGAACCTTCTTTCCGAGATAAAGATATAAAAACTGAAATTATTAATTTATCTAATCTTTATAAAAAAATATCCCATCTCGATGACAGCAAGATTTTTAATATAGACAACTATGTGCGAGAAAATTTTAATTCTATAATGGAAAAACCATTTGATGAAAGTATATATAAAATATATAAACACTTAGTTGATCAAATTACTGAAAAGATGAAATTAGAAAGTTGGCAAATAATAAGTGAGAATTTAACTGCAACTTCAATTAATGAGCCTATAGTTGACGGGTTTTATGAGGCTATAAAGTTGATATTTATAACTGATCCTACCATTTTAAAAACTATACCCTCTCTTGGAGAATCAATGATTGAATTGGCTCATAGAACGAAAGAGTTAATACATCATTTCACTAAATCAAATTGTTGTAATTATCATACTCCTTCTAATCCTGCCTACGGAGGATATTGGAAATGGGAAAAACGACTTTCTCGGTATAATGCTAAGTGGCGAGAAGAGTTGAACGGAAAACATAACGATCTAGCTCACGCTCTAAATCTTTTTGCAATTGAAGTTAGAAAACATAAGATTGATCCAGAATATTTTATGGGACGGCAGTTTGTTATTCATGGAAATTGTAACTCTTCACTAGAAGAGGTGATTATAATACCAGAAAATTTTGCAATTCCTATTGTCAAATAACCTTTTGATTATCCTCAATAAAATAAAGCCCGCAAATTCAAATTTGTGGGCTTTTTCTTTCGATTAAAAGCTATATTTTACTTTTATCACATAAAATAGGTAATTGTATGAATATTAAAGATTTTGGTAGTGATGCAGAACAGTGTGAAATACTGCTCTAACTTCTTGAAAAATAAAGACCATCATTCGCTAAATGCACCACTACCCCCATTTTATTTAGCATTATCATTTTTCTCTTCCTTTTAATTTAATATCATTTTGATTTATGCACTACCCAAAATTTCTTCATCGGTTAAATAACAACCCGGGTCTTCTGCCCAGAAATCCCCTGTCAATTGGTAGGCTCTCACCCGAGTATTTCCATTACAAATCATTTGAAATCGACATTTTCCACACCGACCTTTTAATGGACGAGGACGTTGTTTCAAACCCGCCATTAACGGATCAGAAATATCTTGCCAAATCTCTGAGAATGGACGTTCTTTTACATTTCCTAAAGAATAATTCCACCAAAATGTATCGGGGTGAACATTACCTACATTATCAATATTTGAAATATTAACACCCGCCGCATTTCCTCCCCAATAAATGAGCTTTTGTTCTAAGTTTTTAGCATATTCTGGAAAGTGTTTTTGTACCCACATTAACAAATACACACCATCTGCATCATTATTTCCCGATACAAACTCATAAGTTTTATTATTTTGTAATCCATTCCAAGCCCGTTCAAATAGATTATCCATTGCTTGACGACTCATTTGGTGAAATACATCTGTTTTACGATTTTTATTACCTCGACCTGCATAATTCAAATGCGATAAATAAAACTTATCGATGTTTTCAGTTTCTAACAAATCTAACACCCCATTGAAATCATGTTGATTATCTTGCGTTAAAGTAAAACGAATCCCGATTTTAATCCCATTTTCTCTACATAATCGCACAGCATTCAATGAAGATTGATAAGCCCCTTTCAACCGTCGAAATTTATCATGGGTTTCTTCAATTCCATCTAAACTAATACCTACATAATCATAACCCATTTTGGCAATGTTCTCGATATTGTTTTGACCTATTAATGTTCCATTGCTCGACAAACCTACATAAAAACCCATTTGTTTTGCCATTTGAGAAATCTCAAAAATATCTTTCCTCAATAAAGGTTCGCCTCCCGATAAAATTAAAACAGAAACCCCAAATTGTTTCAAATCTTCCAAAGTTTTAAAGACTTCATCGGTAGTTAATTCATGAGGAAAGTCTTTATCCGCAGAAATAGAATAGCAATGCTTACACGTCAAATTACAACGCCGAATTAAATTCCAAATAACTACTGGTGCTTTAGGTTTGGGAGGTTGTGTTGAAATGGGATTTTGTAATGTTTTTAGGTAATGTGTAATGCGTAACATAAAAGCCTCTTATTTGATGTAATCACCTAGCCATTGAAACATAATAAATATCATGATGCGTTGAGCTATATCAACTAAAATTCATTACCTAAAGAAAATAAATAACGCACATCGCCGCCTTCTGTGTAACCCATTCCAAAAAATAAGCTACCTACATTTGTATCCCAAATTAACCCACCTAATCCGCCGACTAATAATTTATTGAAACTAATTCGTTCGGGTTTTAACCATGCTTTACCCGCGTGGAGAGAGGCGAATAATCGGACATCAGAGAAACTACGCAAGGGTGCAATGAAATCGGGATTTAAGAACGCGCCAATTTGTCCAAAAATCGCTTCAGAACCCATAACGCTATATTGTGGATAACCCGCTAGAAAGGCTGTTCCTCCCAAAGAAAAGAAATCATGCGGAGGAGGATTACTTCCAAATGCAGTCGCCGCAAATAAACGGGTTTCTAAGGCTAATTTAGGGTGCAAAGGAAAATAACGGGTTGCATCAATTGAAAGCAATGAATAGCGGTTTTTTCCTCCAAGTGATTTGTTATGAAATTCGCCTTGTAGTTTAACTTTACTGCCTGTGGTTGAAAACAAACGGGCGTTTAAAGAATCATACAAATAATTTAGAATAAGTGCTGGTTCGTGGATTCCTGTTTTAGGATAGAGATTATTTTCTCCCGCTTGTAATTGTCCCGTATCAGAAATGTAACGCATACCGATTTTGAGCTCTGAACGATTAGAAATGTTTATACCTAAATCAATTCCAGCTCGATAACCTTGCACTAAATAACTGGCTTTAGCAATTTTATTGGTTGATTCAAAAATATCAACGAATCGACGTTGCAACTTGAAATAAGGTGCGATAAAGAAACGTCCTTTGTAATCTAATGGTTGATAAAACTCGGTAAAATAATAATATTCATTACCCATTTTGAATTCATTAATCCATTCTCCACCATAAGGCGTTGCATTCAAATAAGAATGGCGCAATAACGCATTGAAATCGGCGCGGCGATCAAATCCAGTGGTTGCATTTATTCCTAAGCGTAAATAATGCGGTCCCCAGCTTTTTTCATCAACATTAAATAAAACACCTTGTTCACCTTGTTCATTTTGAGTAATATGGTAAGTGACTTGTCCAATATCATCTAAACGGGTTAATTGTCGGGCACTGGATTCTAAATCAGCAATGTTTAATGTTTTGTTTTGCAAATGTCCCACTCGTGCTTCTAACAGTTTCTCACTGGTTCTTTGATTTCCTTTGAAACTAATAAAAGCGGGTTGAATGGTTTGAGTTTTAACGCTGTCGGGGATTTTTGCTTGAATTTGTTGTTGATAAATGGCGTATTCGTCGGGAGATAATGCTAAACCACTTAATAATGCGGTTTTGCTCATGACAGATTCATAACCCCGTTGAATTAAAATGTCGGCTTTCTCAAAATCGGCGGCGGTGAATTCTTCAATATTGGGTTCAATAAGCACATCAGGCGATTTCAAAGATTGTAATGATTGTAATGTATTTTGCACTAAAGCCGCATCGACGGATTGTAAAGCAACAGTAACAAAAGAACTACTTTGATCGGCTTTGCCTAAAGGGGAGGAAATGTTAATGGCAATTACTAAATCTGCGCCCATGTTTCTCACGACATCGACGGGTAAGTTGTTTAAAATTCCTCCATCAACTAACAAATGCTGATCGATTTCTACGGGAGAAAATGCAAAGGGTACGGACATGGTCGCGCGTAATGCCATTGCGAGATTACCTTTTTCTAAGACAATGGGTTTGGCTTGATTGATGTCCGTTGCAACGCATTTGAAAGGAATGGGTAATTGGGTGAAATGGGCTAATTCGATGCCGCGCGTGTAACGATGTAATGTTAAGAAAAGTTCTTGTCCGCCGAGAAATCCCGAAGAAATAATTTGTTCGGAACTTAAGCCGGCTTCTAAAATAGGAATAAAGCGATTTAATTGTTGTTTGTCGCGTAAAGAAAGTTCTTCGCGCGGGGGGATACTTGAAAAAACTTTTTTCCAATCTATTTCGTGGAGAACGGCTTGGCGAAGGGCTTGCGTGGTCAAACCACTGGCGTATAATCCCCCGACAACGCCGCCCATGCTTGTGCCGCTGAGAAAGGCAATCGGAACTCTAAGTTCTTCAAGGGCTTGCAATACGCCAATATGTGCCAATCCCCGCGCGCCGCCGCCCGATAACGTTAAACCGATGCGGGGTTTTTCAAGCGCAAAGGTCGCGGTAGAATAGATTAAAAAGATTAAATAAACTAAATACTTAAATCGCATAAAAAACATTTTCTCTCAAACAACAAAAATTCTATTGTGGCACAATTCACCCTGTGCCAACATATTAAACCAACATTACCCCAACTCGAGGAGAATATCATGGGTTACGCCGTACTTAATTTTGCCCCGCTCAAAACCGACAATCAATTTTATTTGGTCGAACCCGGTGAGCGGTTGTTGAACGAAGACAGCCCCGCGCTCAAAGTCATGACCGATTTCAAATATGTGATGCCTGTCACCATCGACGTGAATGCCAGCATCGAATACGCCAATAACAAAATGAAATTAGCCGGCGTGCGGTTGTTATTGGTCACCGATGACGATGATGGCAACAGCATTCAGGGAATTATCAGCGCGACCACCATTTTGGGCGAACGTCCAATCAAAATGGCGCAGGAATTACGGGTTTCCTTTGCGGATTTGACCGTCAAAATGCTCATGACCGCGCAACCCGACATTAAAGCCATCAACATGATCAGCCTCAAAGACGCACGGATCGGGCATATTATCAGCACAATGAAAGAGATCGGGCGCAAACATTTGTTGGTCACGGATATTGATGAAAAAGGGCGTTCGGTGGTTCGCGGATTGTTTTCGATCACCCAAATCAACAAACAACTCGGCAGAACCGGCGAAACCCAAGTCCGTCCCGCTGATTCTCTCGCACAATTGGTGAGATAATCCTCAAATAGAGATGAGTGTTTTTTGTAATTTGTTGAATAATCACGAAAATTACACTCGTCGCGGCAAACATAAATTCGGGGGGAATCAATATGAAAATCCTTAAATTGATGGCGATTGCGGGATCAGCCATGGCGATCGGCGGTTGCGTGATCGTGCCACCCGATAATGGGGAGGTATTTTCTCCGCAGCCTTCGATCGGTCCGGGATATTATTCCTCGCCGCCCGAGCAAGTCTACATCGTCACCCCCCCGCCCCCTCATCGGCATCTTTGCCACGATCGGGTGTCGGGCGAATATTTGGACGTGCGCCCAGACAGCAAAAGATGCCGCGAATGGTTGTACGAAAACCAACGGGAAAGGGAACATCACAAACATCGTCCTCACCCGCGTCCGCCTTCTCAGCCAATTTTACAACCCGAACCGATCAAACCACGTCCGCCCGCACAGCCAATTTCGCCGCCTGTTTGCATCGACAGCAGCACGGGAAAACCTGTTCAAGGAGTCGCTGCGAACAGTCCGCAGTGCGCCAAAATAAATAACAATCCGCCGCCACTTAAGCAATCGCCCCCTCCACAAGCCGCGCCTTGCATTGACAAAAATACGGGCAAACCTGTTCAAGGGGTTTCCGCAAACACCTTGCAATGCGCTAAAATAAACCACTGACGTTAGTTAGTGCTAATCTACATTAGGAGTATTTTTATGCAATTTATCGAGTTAATGACCAAAGATTTGGTCGGACAATTATCCTTATTCACCGTTGGTTTTTTGATTTTTATGGGAATTGGTTTTGGCGTTTATTTCTTTTTCAAAAGCGGTGAGAAAAAAGATAATCAAAGCTAGTTTTGTTCACGTTAGGGGAGCTCAAAACGCTCCCTTTCAATTTTCTCAAAAACACACCCAAAACAACATTATTCTATGAGCTGGTTTGAAAAACTAATCCCCGCCCGCATTCGCACTGACGCTAAAAATCGCCGTTCTGTCCCCGAAGGAGTTTGGAGCAAATGCCCCATTTGTCAAGCCGTTTTATACCGCGCAGAATTGGAGAGAAACTTAAACGTTTGTCCTAAATGTACGCACCACATTCGAATCGGTGCACGGCAACGTTTAGAAAGTTTCTTAGATACCGACGGACGCGAAGAACTTTTCTCTGATTTGATCCCCACCGATCGCCTCAAATTCAAAGATAGCAAAAAGTACAAAGATCGCCTCGTGCAAGCCCAGAAAGAAACCGCTGAATCCGACGCATTTGTCGTTATGAAAGGAAAACTCTACGGACTTCCTATCGTCGCCGGCGCATTTGAATTTGGTTTCATGGGCGGTTCAATGGGCACGGTGGTCGGTGAGAAATTCGTCCGAGCAGCAAACATGGCTGCTGATAACTATTTTCCTCTCGTGAGCTTTGCAGCAAGCGGCGGCGCGCGTATGCAAGAAGCGTTATTTTCTTTAATGCAAATGGCAAGAACCAGTGCCGTTTTAACCCGATTACAAGCGAAAGGCGTTCCTTTCATTTCTGTGCTTACTGATCCAACGATGGGCGGGGTTTCTGCGAGCTTTGCCATGCTCGGAGATATTATCGTAGCAGAACCGGCGGCGTTGATTGGTTTTGCAGGACCGCGCGTGATAGAACAAACCGTGAGAGAAACCTTGCCAGATGGATTTCAACGCAGTGAGTTTTTATTAAAACATGGGGCAATTGATTTGATTATTGATCGCCGTGAAATGCGTGATCGTTTAGCGTCTATTTTAACCATGTTAATGCGCCGCCAAGCTCCGGCATTTGAACCCAAAGCATAAAGAGGTTTCTATGGATATTTATGAATTTGTAGGAAAAGTCGCCGAACAACATAGCAACTTGCTCAAAGTAATCGAATTACAAAATAATTCAATTCAAACCCTTAATCAACGTATGAATGCGTTAATGGCGGTGCAATTGATTTTGTTTTCGTTTCTTACCGAATTAAATCCTAATGAACGCCAAAAAATGGGTCGCCATTTGAGAGCAATGTTAGATAATCCCAACATTGCATCGAGCCAATATTTAGCCGCCCAATTACGCGAGTTGCTAGAAATGTGCGACGAAAACAAAACGTCTGCCCAACATAGCAAAAATTTGCCTGATTGGTTCAAAGGCGTTGTTCAAGGCGGTGTTCACGATTTTTCTCACAAAGACAAACCCTAATGCTTAAAGTTGGCTTACGCATCGATGTCGATACTTTTGATGGCACAAAAGACGGCGTACCTTATTTGCTTGATATTTTGCAACACTATGATATTAAAGCAAGTTTTTTCTTTTCTATGGGTCCTGATAATATGGGACGACATTTGTGGCGTTTATTGCGCCCCGCCTTTCTACTTAAAATGTTTCGATCAAAAGCTGCGAGTTTGTACGGTTGGGAAATTTTGAAATGCGGAACTTTCTGGTCGGGAAAACAAATTGCTCAACATCTTCCTCACATCATTCAAAACACAGCAAATCAAAAACATGAAATCGGTTTTCACGCTTGGGATCATCACGCTTGGCAAATGAAAATTGATCGTTTTTCCTCTCAAGAAATTTACCAATCTTTAGAGAACGGTATCAAAGCATTTGAGAAAGTTGGCGTAAAACCGACCTGTTCGGCGGTCGCGGGTTGGCGAGCAAATGAAATCACGTTAATTGAGAAAGAAAAGTTTAATTTTCATTACAATAGTGATTGTCGCGGAGAAAGCATTTTTCTTCCCATTATTGAAGGAAAAAACTACACTCCACAAATCCCCGTGACTTTACCCACTTATGATGAAATTATTGGGAACAACGGTATTAATGACAGCAATTATAATGATTATTTGATTAGCTTATTTCAACCCGATACATTAAACGTGCTCACTATTCACGCAGAAGTCGAAGGAAGAAGTCGGCGGCAATTGTTTGAAGATTTCCTCAATAAATCTAAAATAAAAAATATTCAGTTTGTTCCGCTAGGTGATTTATTACCACCTTTAGAAAATATCCCCACCGGACACATCGAACGCCGCGAATTTCAAGGGCGCGAAGGTTGGTTGTGTTGTCAAACTAAACCTTAATAGAGTTTTATTATGCTTTCTCAAAAAAACTTACCCACGATTAACGATGTATTATAGTAAGATTCCTATAAAGATAGTATTTGCTATAGTTTTATAAGTGAAGAAGGAAGAAGAGATGAGTTACAGTATAGATTTGAGGAAAAAAGTAATAGTTTTTATAGAGAGAACGGG
>JBEAVE010000035.1:0-59149 GCA_041161065.1 Pseudomonadota bacterium
CCTGAACCCGTTGAGCCATTTTTCACTACTTTTAAACTGTTACAATAACGACATCTCATTTTCTTTCCTCTACTTTCCTCTAAATTCTTACATTATATCACTATTATATGCACCACTACCATAGTTTTTAGTAGCAAGATCATGAACAAGATAACCACCAATCGTTACCCCATTTAAAGGAAAATAACCTTCATCTGGATAACTTCCATCGTTGATTAATACGCTAAAATGTACATGTGGAAAGGGACCCGCCAAATCTTTCTTCGTACTCGTGCACATAGCTTGATTTTGATTATTAGCTAAAATAGCCATGGGTTGGTTTTTCTTAACCGCTTGTCCCCTTAAAACAGAAACCTTGTCTAAATGATAATAATTTGTTGACCAGCCTAGCCCTGAATCGATACGAACAAAGCAATCTCCCTTTCTACTCACCGTTCCGTCGTGCGCAGCCACAACAACTTGGTTACTGGTATCGCTTCCCCATCCTAAATTTCCTTGTGGGAAAAAATCGATTGAAGAGCGCGTTCTCCCATCGTCGTCTGCTGTCCTAGTGTGCACACCTGTAAATTTCCACGCTTCTCCTTGTGGGTAAGGTAGCTGAATAAGATTAGTCGGCGGAAGAGAATTTCCCGCAAAAATCCCTTGAGAAAAAACACACAAAATAAATAACGTTAAAAGTCGTTTTAGCCGTAACATGACAAAATCCCTCACCAAAACCTTAAGAACACCGCATAAATTTTAGTATAATACCCATTTTTATATTTTGCTATATTCTTTAATTTTATATTTTATAAAGGTATTTTATGTCGCGCTATTTGAATCCTTATACCGATTTTGGTTTTAAAAAGTTATTTGGCGAAGAGGCAAATAAAGATTTATTAACTGATTTCTTAAATCAATTACTGCCTCCCAAACACCAAATCGCCGATTTACAATTTAAAAATCCTGAAAATCTTCCCGATTTACCTTTAGAACGTAAAGCAATCTTTGATATTTATTGTAAAAGCGTGACGGATGAGGAATTTATTGTTGAAATGCAGAAAGCCAAGTTGAATTTCTTTAAAGATAGAGCTTTATTTTATTCAACCTTTCCGATTCGTGACCAAGCTAAAAAAGGCGAATGGGATTTTAAATTAAGTGCAATTTATTACGTTGCGATTCTTGATTTCATTTATGATGAGAATAAAGAAAAACAAAAGATGTTTCGTGATGTTGCATTAAAAGATCAAGATGGCGATTTATTTTATGATAAGTTGCATCTTAAATTTCTTCAAATGCCCTTATTTAATAAACAAGAGCATGAGTTAAAAAATCATTTTGATAAATGGTTGTATTTCTTAAAGAATTTAGAAAACTTTGACCACATTCCAGCTATTTTAAAAGAGCCAATTTTTGAAAAAGCTTTTAATACCTTAGAAGAGGCTAATTTAACCCGAGAACAATTAGAACAATACCAAAAAAGTTTATTAACTTATTGGGAACTCAAAGGCGTGGTCGACACCGCTTACGATGATGGTAAAGTAGATGGAAAGGAAGAAGGCTTAATCGAAGGGTTAAGAAAAGGAAAATTAGAAATTGCACGAAACCTTAAACAAGAGGGATTTTCTGTTGAAATGATTGAAAAAATAACGGGTTTAAGCATTGAAGAAATTAAGCAGTTGTAGGTTTCTCAAATAGGCAATAAAAAAGGCACTTTCGGTTAGGAAAGCACCTTATTTTTAACTCTTTGATTTTATTGAAATTATTTAATCATCAGAATCTTCGTTTGAAACAGGACGATCAACAAATTCAATCATTGCCATTGGAGCATTATCGCCTGCGCGGAAACCGCATTTTAAGATGCGCAAATAGCCACCTTGACGCTCTTTGTAACGCGGTCCTAACTCATTGAATAACTTAGTGACTGCACCACGATTACGCAATCTGTCAAACGCTAAACGACGATTCGCTAAACCGTCTACTTTTGCCAACGTGACAAAAGGTTCGGCAAAACGACGTAATTCTTTGGCTTTGGGCAAGGTAGTGGTGATGATTTCGTGCTGCACTAACGCAGCGGTTAAGTTTTTGAAAAGGGCTTTACGGTGGCTTGACGTGCGATTCAATAGCCGCCCTGAATTACCATGACGCATGATTAATTTCCTGCTTGATGTTCGTGATAAAGACCTTCTGGCGGGGGCCAACTTTCCAAGCGCATACCTAACGATAAGCCATGCGTTGCCAAAACGTCTTTAATTTCCGTGAGCGATTTTTTACCCAAATTGGGGGTTTTGAGCAGTTCGGTTTCGGTGCGCAGAACCAAATCGCCAATGTAATAAACATTCTCTGCTTTCAAGCAATTAGCCGACCGAACGGTTAATTCGAGTTCATCAACGGGGCGCAATAAAATCGGATCAACGGAAGCAGATGTGGTGACCGTGCCCGTATCGACTTCGATGCGCGTACCTTGTAAATCGACGATGACAGATAATTGATCTTGAAGGATTTTAGCTGCTTGACGAACGGCATTTTCGGGGTCGATAGTGCCGTTGGTTTGGAGTTCTAAAACCAATTTATCGAGGTTTGTCCGTTGTTCGACGCGGGCACTTTCGACACTGTAGGCGACCCGATAAATTGGGCTAAACGACGCATCTAAACGTAACCATCCGACGCTGTTCGAGTCTTCCTCTAATAAACGCTGAGTGGCGGGCTGATAACCGCGTCCCACCTTTACTTTGAGTTCCATTTCCAGCTCGCCGGCTTTGGTTAAGTTGGCGATGACATGGTGTGGATTGATGATTTCTACGTCGTGTTCACCCACGATGTCGGCGGCGGTGACGATGCCGGGACCCTTTTTGTGGAGTCTGAGCACTATTTCTTGCCGTCCAGTCAAACGAATTGCCAAGCCTTTGAGATTTAAGAGGATGTCGACCACGTCTTCTTGAACGCCTTCGATGCTGGAATATTCGTGTTCGACCCCGCGAATTTTGACTTCGACAACGGCTGATCCCGCCAACGAAGACAACAACACCCGCCGCAGCGCGTTGCCTAAGGTATGACCAAAACCACGATCTAGGGGTTCGAGGGTGACTTTCGCGCTCATTTCGTTAAATTTCTTAACTTCAACGATACGAGGTTTTAACAACTCTGTGCCAGCAATTTGCATAGAAAACATCCTATTCTCAAGACCTTACTTAGAATACAACTCAACAACCAATTGTTCATTGATGTCGGGCGGTAAATCAGACCGTTCGGGGATATTTTTCAAAGTCCCTTCCATTTTTGAGGTATCGACTTCAACCCAACTTGGAAATCCGAAATTATCCGCTGCCGTCAATGAAGATTTGATCCGTAATTGGGCGCGCGATTTTTCAGTGACGCTAATCACATCGCCCGCTTTCACTTGGTAAGAGGGAATATTAACCGTTTTACCATTCACTTCGATCGCTTTGTGGCTGACCAATTGGCGGCATTCTGCGCGCGTCACACCAAAGCCCATTCGATAAACGACGTTATCCAAACGGCATTCTAAAAGGGTCAATAAGTTTTCACCGGTTGAACCTTTGCGCGACGAGGCTTCCGCGTAATAATTGCTGAATTGACGTTCCAACACGCCGTAAATCCGGCGCATTTTTTGTTTTTCGCGCAACTGCACGCCGTAATCAGATAAACGGGCTTTCTTATCGCCGTGTTGTCCGGGTAATTTGGCGAGCTTGCATTTGCTGTCGAGGGCGCGGGCGCGGCTTTTGAGCGATAAATCTGCACCGCCTTCCCGACGGCTCAATTTACATTTTGGACCTAAATATCTTGCCATGATTACACTCTCCGACGTTTGGGTGGACGACAACCGTTGTGGGGAACGGGGGTCACATCGGTAATGCTGGTGACTTTAAATCCATTGGCATTCAAGGCACGCACGGCGGATTCACGCCCGGGACCGGGTCCTTTGATGCGCACTTCGACGTTTTTCATGCCATATTCTTTGACCACATTACCGACTCGTTCAGCGGCGACCTGCGCAGCAAAGGGGGTACTTTTACGAGAGCCGCGAAACCCGCTGCCGCCCGACGTTGCCCATGCCAAGACGTTGCCTTGACGATCCGTGATGGTAATGATGGTGTTATTAAAAGAAGCGTGGACGTGTGCGATGCCTTCGCTGACGCTGCGCTTAATTTTTTTACGAGTTTGCTGTGCCGCTGACGGTTTAGCCATGATACTTCCTATTGTTTGCGGATGAGTTTGCGCGGACCTTTACGGGTGCGAGCGTTGGTACGGGTGCGCTGACCGCGTAAAGGCAAGCCACGACGGTGACGGATACCGCGATAACAAGCCAAATCCATCAGACGTTTGATATTCATGGCTACTTCGCGGCGCAAATCGCCCTCGACGGGAAATTTGGCGACTTCCGTCCGTAACACATCCAATTGTTCTTCTGTCAAATCTTTCACTTTGGTCGTCGGGGCGATCTGGGCAGCGTCACAAATGCTGCTTGACCGCGTGCGCCCGATTCCAAAAATGGACGTTAAGGCGATAACGACATGTTTATTGACTGGGATATTAATACCCGCAATCCGCGCCATACTGTACTCCTCAGAAATTTGGCTGCTATCTCAAACCCCAGCAATAGACTGGGGCGAGTAAAAAACGACAATTTTAACTTGTCTATGATATTCCTGCAAGTGCTTATTAGCCTTGACGTTGTTTATGACGTGGCTCTTTGCTGCAAATCACATGGACATTACCGTTGCGCCGAACAATTTTGCAATTGCGGCAAATTTTCTTTACAGATGCTCTAACTTTCATTATGTACTCCAAAAGGGTTGTTTAGCGCGATGGACCTTTCAAATTGGCTTTTTTCATCAAACCTTCGTATTGGTGTGAAACCAAATGTGCTTGAACTTGAGCCATGAAATCCATTACCACAACCACTAAAATCAACAGCGATGTTCCACCAAAATAAAACGGAACGTGCCATTGTAAGTTCATGAATTCAGGTAATAAACACACCGCTGTAATATATGCCGCACCCGCTAAGGTTAAACGCGACATAACATCATCAATATATTTAGCGGTTTGTTCACCCGGACGAATCCCCGGAATAAACGCGCCCGATTTTTTCAAATTATCGGCGGTTTCTTTGGGATTAAAAACCAATGCGGTATAGAAAAAACAGAAGAAAATAATCGCAATCGCGTAGAGCAACACATACAGCGGTTGCCCGGGAGAAACGGTTTGCGACAAATCTTTTAACCACGCCATATCGCCTGAGCTTCCGAACCAGTTTCCTAACGTGGCAGGAAATAAAATAATGCTCGACGCAAAAATCGGGGGAATCACCCCTGACATATTGAGTTTTAACGGCAAATGGCTGCTTTGTCCCGCATAAACTCGCCGTCCGACTTGGCGTTTGGCGTAATTAACGGTGATTCGGCGTTGTCCACGTTCCACAAAAACCACAAAAGCGGTCACTGCCAATACAATCGCCAACAAAATCACCAACGTGAAAACGTGCATTTGTCCGGTGCGTGCGAGTTCTAATGTTGAACCCACCGCGCTCGGCAAACCCGCGACGATCCCCGTGAAGATGATCATTGAGATACCATTTCCTAGCCCGCGTTCGGTGATTTGTTCGCCGAGCCACATTAAGAACATTGTGCCCGTGACTAACGTGACGGTGGCGGTAATTCT
Source organism: Pseudomonadota bacterium (assembly GCA_041161065.1). Taxonomy (GTDB): domain Bacteria; phylum Pseudomonadota; class Gammaproteobacteria; order Beggiatoales; family Beggiatoaceae; genus DYRG01. Next base: position 5,665 of record JBEAVE010000035.1, read on the forward strand.
AAAACCGAGCCCCGCTTCGACGGCGACGTTTTGGCTTTCGAGCGCGATAGAGATGCCGATAGCTTGAAAGGTTGCCAGCGCGACCGTGCCGTAACGGGTGTATTGGGTGATTTTTCGTCTGCCCGATTCGCCTTCTTTTTTAAGTTGTTCCAAAGCGGGCGACACGGCGGTCAGTAATTGCACGATAATCGATGCCGAAATGTACGGCATGATGCCCAGCGCAAACACCGAGAAACGCTGCAACGCACCCCCTGAGAACATATTAAACATGTCCAGAATCGTGCCTTGTTGCGTTGAAAAAAGTTGCGCCAATTTGGCGGCATCGATACCGGGGACGGGAATAAAAGTCCCGATTCGATAGACGATCAGCGCGCCGATCAAAAACAACAAACGCTGTTTAATTTCGGTTAAACGCCCGAGTTTGCCGAGTTCATCGGCGGCGGAAAGGTTACCAAATGCCACTGTTATCCCCGTTACGTTGGTTGTTAGGCGGTGACTGAAACGATGCTACCGCCGACTGCTTCGAGTGCCGCTTTCGCACCTTTGGTTAAAACCACGCCGCTTGCTGCGTTAATTTTGACCGCTTTTTCCAATTTACCTGACAACATAATTTTGGCTTTTTTGGTGTGCGAAGGCACGAACCCTGCCGCAATTAATGCAGATAAATCAATCACTTCATTATCTAATTTGGCTAATTTTGCCAAACCCACTTCGGCGACAAAACGGGCAATGTGAGACTTGAAGCCAATTTTGGGCAATCGACGTTGCAAAGGCATTTGACCGCCTTCGAAGCCGACTTTGTGATAACCCCCCGCGCGGGCGTGCTGACCTTTGTGACCGCGTCCGCTGGTTTTACCCAATCCTGATCCGATCCCGCGTCCTAAACGTTTAGGGGAAGTCTTTGATCCTGCGGCAGGTTTAATGGTATTTAAGCGCATTTTAGACGACCTCTTCCACTTTCAATAAATAGGACACTTTGTTGATCATGCCGCGATTTTCAGGCGTATCCAACACTTCGACCGTGTGGTGCATTCTGCGCAAACCTAAACCGATCACGCAGGCTTTGTGATTCGCTAAGCGTTTGTTGGTGCTGCGAATTTGCGTTACTTTGAGTTTTTTCATCCTAAAATTTCCTCGACCGTTTTGCCGCGTTTTGCCGCAATGTGTTCGGGTGGGCTCATGCTCATTAAGCCGTTGATGGTGGCGCGAACGACGTTAATCGGATTTGATGAACCGATGGTTTTTGCTAACACGTTGTGCACACCGACCACTTCAAACACTGCCCGCATCGCACCGCCCGCAATAATCCCAGTCCCTTCGGAGGCGGGTTGCATATAGACTTTGGCTGCGCCGTGACGAGCGTTGGTTGCGTAATGTAACGTTGAGCCGTTGAGGGCGACTTTTTTGAGGCTTTTACGCGCTGCGTCCATTGCTTTTTGAATGGCGGCGGGAACTTCGCGGGCTTTGCCGTAACCGAATCCGATTCGACCTTTGCCATCGCCGACCACTGTTAAGGCGGTGAAACTAAAAATCCGTCCGCCTTTGACCACTTTGGCGACACGATTGACCGCGACTAATTTTTCCAGCAAATCATCTTTGGGCTGGAGTTCGTAATTTGTATTGCTTGCCATGCTCACCGCACCCCTTAGAATTGAAGACCGTTTTCGCGGGCAGCATCAGCTAATGCTTTGATTCTGCCGTGATATTTGAAGCCAGCGCGATCGAAAGCGACCGCTTCGATGCCGGCGGCTTTTGCGCGATCCGCGACTGTTTTGCCAACCCATTGAGCGGCTTTAATATTTCCACCGTAACCCACTTCTTCACGACAGGTTTTGTCGAGCGTCGACGCACTTGCCAACACTTTTGAGCCGTCGGGTGTGGTAACTTGCGCGTAAATGTGGCGCGGGGTTTTATGAACGCACAAGCGGGTCGCACCCAACACTCTGATGTGTTCACGGGTTTTACGAGCGCGGCGCAACCGACTGATTTTTTTATCCATGTTTCATGATCCCCTATTTCTTCTTCTTGGTTTCTTTTTGGATAATGACTTCATCCGAATAACGAATACCTTTACCTTTGTAGGGTTCAGGCGGACGATAGGCGCGAATGTTAGCGGAAACTTGTCCAACCAATTGTTTATCGATGCCCTTCACCAAAATTTCGGTGGGCGCGGGGGTTTCGATCTGGATACCTTGTGGAATTGGAAAATTGACGGGGTGCGAATAACCTAAGGTCAAATTTAAATTCGTCCCTTGCACGGCGGCGCGATAGCCCACACCAACCAACATCAATTTACGCTCGTAGCCTTTGCTAACCCCTTGAATCAGGTTATTAACCAGCGCGCGGGCGGTGCCCGATTGCATTCTTACCGTGTCGGGCTTGCCTTCCAAATTGAAGGTAATTGTGCCGTTATCAATCACCATTTCTACTGTTGAGTTAAGTGATTGCGTTAAAGTGCCTTTTGAACCTTTCACTTGGACGGTGTTGTCATTAATTTTGACCTCGACACCTGCGGGAATGGTGATGGGGTTTTTAGCGATTCTTGACATTTCTTTTGGTTCTCCCTAGAAGACGTAGCATAAGACTTCGCCGCCGTGACCCGCAGCGCGTGCGGCACGATCAGACATCAGTCCTTTGGAAGTAGAAATAATCGCAATTCCCAATCCCCCTTTCACGGAAGGAAGGTCGTCTTTTGGTTTGTAAATGCGCAGACCCGGGCGACTGATGCGTTGGATATTTTCAATCACAGGTTTGCCCAAATAGTATTTTAATTGGAGGGACAAGGTGGGCTTTGCTTCAGTATTCACTGAAAAATCAGTAATATAGCCTTCGTCCTTTAAAAGTGCGGCGACCGCAGATTTCACTTTTGACGCGGGCATCTCGACCTGCGTTTTGTTCATCGCTTGCGCGTTGCGAATGCGGGTTAGCATGTCCGCAATCGGATCAGTCATACTCATCTATTTTATGCTCCAGACTTGAAAGATTTTCAACCCTTCAGTATCTAAAAAATTTAAGATTATCAAAATGTTGGATTTCAAAGATAGTCCAACGAAAGTTTTACCAGCTGGCTTTTGCCAAACCCGGGATTAAGCCCCACATGGCGTATTCGCGCAATTTACTGCGACCTAAACCAAATTTACGATATACCCCGTGCGATCTGCCGGTGACGCGGCAACGATTTCTCAAACGACAAGGGCTGGCGTTGCGAGGTAACGCTTGAAATTTAGCTTGTGCGGCGGCGCGCTCTTCTTCGCTCAAATTCATGTTCACGACCGCGGCTTTCAATGCTTTACGTTTGTCGGCGTATTTTTTGATCACAGCGGCGCGTTTGACTTCGCGATTAATCATCGACAATTTTGCCATCGTTATTTCTCCCGTAATGGAAAGTTAAAGGCTTTCAACAATGCCCGACCTTCTTCGTCGGTTTTTGCGCTGGTGGTGATGGTAATATCCATACCGCGAATGGTGTCGACTTTATCGTAGTCGATTTCGGGGAAGATAATTTGTTCACGCACGCCGACGCTGTAATTGCCTTGACCGTCAAAACCTTTGGGGCTAAAACCGCGAAAGTCACGAATTCGAGGACACGCAATGCTCACGAAACGATCTAAAAATTCGTACATTTTTTCACGACGCAAGGTGACTTTGCAGCCAACGGGATAACCTGTGCGAATTTTGAAAGTCGCAACAGATTTGCGGGCTTTGGTGACAACCGGTTTTTGACCCGTAATGGCTGTCATATCGCCAACGGCTTTATCGATCACTTTTTTATCAGCAACCGCTTCGCCCACGCCCATATTGAGGGTAATTTTCTCAATTTTGGGGACTTGCATGATATTTTTGTAACCAAATTGTTCCATGAGTTTGGCAACAATTTCTTTTTTATAGGTGTCTTGGAGTCTTGCCATCTTAAATGTCCACCACTTCTTGATTGGACTTGAAGAAACGGACTTTTTTGCCGTCTTCGAGAGTTTTGATGCCAACCCGATCAGCCTTATTGGTCAACGGGTTAAACAATGCAACATTCGAAATATGAATGGGCATTTCTTTGTCGACGATGCCGCCCGGGGTGTTTTTCATGGGATTACCTTTGGTGTGGCGTTTTGCCAAATTGAGGTTTTCAACCACGACTTTTTCGTTGTCAATAATGCGAACGATTTTGCCGGTTTTGCCTTTATCTTTGCCTGTGATCACAATGACTTCATCACCAGATTTGAGTTTGCGCATTATAACACCTCAGGAGCTAATGAAATGATTTTCATGAATTTTTCGCTGCGCAATTCGCGGGTCACGGGTCCAAAAATCCGTGTGCCGATCGGTTGATGTTGATTGTTTAATAACACCGCCGCATTGCCGTCGAAACGGATTAATGAGCCGTCGGGGCGACGCACGCCGTGACGAGTTCTCACGACGACCGCGTTATAAACGTCGCCTTTTTTAACTTTGCCGCGGGGGGCTGCGTCTTTGATGCTGACTTTGATGATGTCACCAATGCCTGCGTAACGGCGTTTTGCGCCGCCTAATACTTTGATGCACATCACTTTTTTTGCGCCGCTGTTATCGGCAACGCTTAAGTGGGATTGCATTTGAATCATGGGTTGTAATCCTCGTTAAATGCCGTTCAACCTACACATCGAGATTTTTTTCGACGATGTGATGCAAGGTAAAGGCTTTGGTTTTTGACAACGGACGGCATTCACAAATCGCCACCACATCGCCGATTTGGCAAGCGTTTTCAGCGTCATGCGCGTGGAGTTTGGTGGTGCGTTTGATGTATTTTCCGTACAACGGGTGTTTAACGGTGCGTTCGATGGCGACGGTGATGGTTTTGTCCATTTTGTTGCTGAGAACGCGCCCGACGAGTGTGCGAACGGTTTGGGGTGAATCGCTCATTTTGCCGCTCCTGCGTTATTTTTTTCGCCCAGAATTGTTTTTACCCGCGCGATATTGCGGCGCACTTGTCTTAACAAATGAGTTTGCGCCAATTGTTCGCTGCCGCGCTGCATTCGCAAATTGAATTGCTCGCGCAACAAGCCCAGTAAATCTTGCTCTAAATCCGCGACATTTTTTGCGCGTAAGTCATTGCCCTTCATATCTATTCCTTCTTTCTAACGATGGGGCGCACCCCATCTTAACTTACAACACAGTCCGATTGATAAAGGTCGTTTGAACGGGGAGCTTTGATGCCGCCAATCGGAAGGCTTCGCGCGCCACTTCTTCGGACACCCCTTCGATTTCGTACAGCATTTTCCCGGGTTGAATCAAGGCGACCCAGTATTCGACGTTCCCTTTCCCCGATCCCATCCGAACCTCGAGAGGCTTTTGAGTGATGGGCTTGTCAGGAAAGACCCGAATCCACAATTTGCCGCCCCGTTTGACATAACGAGCGATGGCGCGCCGCGCAGATTCGATTTGGCGGGCGGTTAATTCGCCGCGTTCTGTTGCTTTCAAGCCAAATTCGCCAAAGCTCACCGCGCTGCCGCGCAATGCCAATCCGCGATTGCGCCCTTTGTGCATTTTTCTAAATTTCGTTCGTTTTGGTTGCAGCATGACGATTATCCTTCTTTCTGACTATTTTTCTGACCGCCTCTGCCACCACCGCCGCGTTTATTGTCACCGCGAGGCTTATCGTTGCGAGGTCTATCATTTTTTGGACGATCGGGTTTTGCATCGGACTCGACTTTTTCAGATTCTTTTTCGCCGATCCCGAAAGTGGGTTTGCCGAGAATTTCGCCTTTGAAAATCCACACTTTTACGCCAATTACTCCAAAAGTCGTATGGGCTTCAGCGAAACCGTAATCGATGTCGGCTCTTAAGGTGTGAAGCGGCACGCGACCTTCGCGATACCATTCAGTGCGGGCGATTTCTGCGCCGTTTAAACGTCCCGCGACATTGATTCGAACACCCAACGCACCCAACCGCATCGCATTGGTGACGGCACGTTTCATGGCGCGGCGAAACATAATCCGCCGTTCGAGTTGTTGCGCGACGCTTTCGGCGACAAGGTAAGCGTCCAACTCAGGTTTGCGAATTTCTTCGACCCCAATATTGACCGGCATACCGACCATTTGCGAAATATCTTTGCGCAATTTATCGATGTCTTCGCCTTTTTTCCCGATCACAATCCCCGGACGGGCGGTGTGAATGATAATTCTCGCGTTGCGGGCGGGGCGTTCGATGCGGATTTGGCTGACCCCCGCGGCTTTGAGTTTGCTGCGAATATACTCACGGATTTTGAGGTCGGTATTGAGAAAATTCGCGTAATCTTGGCTATTTGCGTACCATTTTGATGACCAATCTTTCACGATGCCTAATCGCAAACCGACTGGATTGACTTTTTGTCCCATAATAATTCCTCTAACGGTCGGCAACCGTCACGTTAATGTGGCTGGTGCGTTTAGAAATCCGATTTCCACGACCTTTGGCGCGGGCGTGCATTCTTTTGAGGATTGGACCTTCGTCGACCGAAATCGCCGCAACCTTCAAATCATCGATATCCGCGCCGACGTTGTGTTCTGCGTTGGCGATTGCGGAATTGAGCACTTTTTTGACCAAATCCGCGCCTTTTTTGTCGCTAAAATTGAGTATTTCCAGTGCTTTACCGACCGGTAGTCCCCGAACCATATCCGCCACCAATCGACATTTTTGCGGCGAAATGTGCGCGTATCTATATACCGCTATTGCTTCCATCATGTTCTCCTAGCGTTTGCCTTTCGCCGCTTTTTTGTCGCCTGCGTGACCTTTGAATGTCCGCGTCAGCGCAAATTCCCCAAGTTTATGTCCAACCATATTTTCATTCACATACACGGGTATGTGCGCTTTTCCGTTGTGGACGGCAATGGTTAATCCCACCATTTCGGGCAACACGGTTGATCGACGCGACCATGTTTTGATCGGTCTTTTGGTTGCCGAACCCTGCATCGCTTCCACTTTTCGCAGAAGGTGCAGATCGATAAATGGTCCTTTTTTTACTGAACGAGGCATAAGTTACGATTCCTATTTTTGACGGCGGCGGACGATCATGTTGTCCGTACGTTTATTTTTGCGGGTTTTTGCACCTTTGGTGGGTTTGCCCCAAGGAGAAACGGGGTGTCTGCCACCCGAAGTACGACCTTCACCACCCCCATGCGGGTGATCAACGGGGTTCATCGCCACACCGCGAACGGTCGGACGAACACCGCGCCAACGTTGCGCCCCCGCTTTGCCCAATGAGCGAAGATTATGTTCTGAATTGCCCACTTCGCCAATCGTCGCACGACAATCGATAGGCACTTTGCGCATTTCACCAGACCGCAACCGAATCGTGGCAAATGCCCCTTCCCGCGCCACTAATTGCACGCCTGCGCCGGCTGAACGAGCGAGTTGCGCGCCTTTGCCCGCTTTCATCTCGATGCAGTGAACGGTCGTTCCAACCGGAATATTGCGCAGCGGCAAGCAGTTACCCACTTTGATCGCAGCTTGATGCCCAGACATCACGGGATCGCCCGCTTTTAAATTCTTGGGCGCGATAATGTAACGGCGTTCGCCATCGATGTATTTTAATAAGGCGATATGCGCGGTGCGATTGGGATCGTATTCTAAACGTTCAACCGTCGCGGGAATGCCGTCTTTATCGGCGCGTTTGAAGTCGATAATGCGGTAATGGTGTTTGTGACCGCCGCCTTGATGACGGGTGGTGATTCGACCGTAATTATTGCGTCCGCCATTGCTGGTTTGTTTTTCGATCAGTGGGGCGAACGGCGCGCCTTTGTGCAAATCGGGCGTAACGACTTTGATGACAAAACGGCGACCGGCTGAGGTGGGTTTTGCTTTTAATAGTGCCATAACTTATTGACCTCCCAACACGATGTCGTAGCCTTCTTTGAGGCAGACGTAGGCTTTTTTCCAATCCGAGCGTTTGCCGGGCGTTTTGCCGAGCCGTTTGTGTTTGCCTTTGACATTCAAGGTTTGGACGTTTTCCACTTTCACATTGAACAAAAATTCCACCGCATCTTTGACTTCGTTTTTGGTCGCATTTTTAGCCACTTGAAACACGAATTGACGGTATTTATCGGCTTGTTGGGTGGCTTTTTCGGTCGCTTTGGGTTTGAGCAGAATTTGCATCAAACGGGCTTGGTAGGCTTGATTCACTTGATTCATGCGAAACGCTCCTCAAGGGCTTTTAGGGCGGCTTGCGTGGCAATGACTTTTTCTGCCCACACTAAGCTAACGGGCTCGAGTGACACCGGATCGGCAAGACGAATCGTGTGAACGTTGCGCGATGCCAACCATAAGTTATCGCTCACGTCATCGGCGATAATGAGGATTTTGGCTTTTCCAAACTGCGCCAATTGCCCCAATAAATCTTGGGTTTTGTGGGTTTGGAGATTCAGGCTATCGACCGCGACTAGGCGTTCTTGACGAATCAACTCCGATAAAATTGACCGCAATGCGCCGCGATACATTTTTTTATTGAGTTTTTGGGAGTGATCGGAGGTTTTTGCAGCAAACGTAACCCCACCGCCGCGCCAAATGGGACTTCTGACATGACCCGCGCGGGCACGCCCTGTACCCTTTTGTTTCCAAGGCTTAGCGGTACTTCCGCGTACTTCTGCACGGGTTTTTTGAGCGGCAGTGCCGGCGCGTCCGCCCGCCAAATACGCCGTGACGGTTTGATGAATCAGTGCCTCATTATAGGGCGCATCAAACACCGCTGCATCGACGCTCATCACCCCGCTTGCAGCTTCTGTTAAATTCTGTAATCTAATTTCCATTCTGTTATTCCGTTGTTATCCGCGATGTTTTTCAATCACGATAATCCGCGTTTATCCGCGTTGATGTCGATCAGTGCATCGAGCACTTTTTTCCCCGCAGGTTGAACAACACGCTCAACCGTTTCACCTTATTTTGCCCCGCCAAAGACCTGCGTTCCGTTTATTTTTTGGCTTTGATCGAGGGACGCACTAACACGTCGCCGCCCGTCGCGCCCGGAACTGCGCCTTTAACCAACAACAGGTTTTTGTCCGCGATAATTTTGACAATGTGGAGATTTTGGACGGTGCAGCGCACGTTGCCCATTTGCCCCGCCATTTTTTTGCCTTTGAAAACCCGACCCGGACTTTGGCGTTGTCCGATCGAACCGGGAGCACGATGCGACAATGAGTTACCGTGCGTGGCATCTTGGGCGGCGAAGTGGTAGCGTTTTAAAACCCCCGCAAAGCCTTTACCTTTCGAAACACCTACAACATCAATGGCTTGCCCTTCGCTAAAAATTTCAACCGATAAAGTCGCGCCAACGGCATGTTGAGACACCACGTCCGCATCGACTCGACATTCGTGGAGTTTTTTACCCGCATCGACTCCTGCTTTGCGAAATAAACCTGCGCGCGGTTTAGTCAAGCGTTGGGCTTTTGCAGTGCCCGCGACCAATTGGACGGCATTGTAACCGTCTGAACCGTCAGCGGTTTTCAGTTGCGTCACGCGGTTGGGGATAATTTCGATAACTGACACCGGAACGCCCGTGCCGTCTTCTTGAAATATCCGTGTCATGCCGCATTTACGCCCCATCAATCCTATACTCATGATTTTTCTATCCTTTATCTAGGTTTAGATGTCCTAATTCAGCTTGATTTGGACATCAACGCCAGCTGCTAAATCCAGCTTCATCAGCGCATCAACCGTTTTATCTGTTGGATCAATGATATCCAGCAAACGTTTGTGGGTGCGCAATTCATATTGGTCACGCGCATCTTTATCGACGTGCGGAGAAGTCAGCACCGTGAACCGTTCTTTTTTGGTCGGTAACGGAATCGGTCCTTTAAACATTGCACCCGTCGTGCGGGCGGTTTGTACTATTTCCCGCGTTGACTGATCGAGCAATCGATGGTCGAATGCTTTCAAGCGGATGCGTATACGTTGATTTGCCATAGCTCAATCCAAAAAAACGGGTATGATAACCTATTCTTCACAAAAAGAAAAGAAGCTACCTGCGGCAATTTTGAGATGTTGGGGGATAATACCGTTAATGAATAAATATTTTTACATTTCAATATTTTAAATAAAAAACCTTCCGATCCGCCCGCTTTCCAATATCCGCATCTTTATCGTGGTGAGGTAGTGGTGTAAAGCTGGGTGAAATTTTGATCTAACCAATTGAAATATAAAAACCGTCACTCACCGCTTATACCACTACCGTAAATTTGATATTATCAATTTCAAGAAAATCTTTTACACTGGTGTTTTTGGCGATTGCAAAAGCGAATGAAAGATGTCTGGCAAAGGCGGGGACGGCAGCCGCCCGTTTCGTTGCGAACGTGGTTATTTGAGCGGGGATCGCTGACGCAGCGCGTGCGGGAAACTTGCCCACAATCCTTTCATATCAAGGTGTTACGACAATTTTGGGCGCGCCCGTCGATTGAAGAAGCGCGTTTTTTGAAGTCGCCGCCCGATCGCTGTGCGCGAATTCGTGAGGTGCAGTTATGTTGCGGCGATCGCCCGTTGGTGTTTGCGCGCACGGTGATGCCGCTTGACGGGGTGCGCGGACAATTGCGGCAATTGCTAAAACTCGGATCGCAACCGCTCGGCGAAGTTTTATTTACGCAACATGCCCGTCGAATAAATGCCCAAATTCGTTGTTTGTCACCGCATAACAACTTATTTCACCGCGCGATGTCCCACGCAAAACAACCTCCTGATTTTTTATGGGGGCGACGTTCTATTTTTATCTTAAAAAACAAACCTTTATTAGTCCAAGAAATTTTTTATGATGATTAAACAAACCCGTTTTTACCAATATTTTTTGCTCATGCGTTTGCACCGTCCGATTGGGATTTATTTGTTATTGCACCCGACTTTGTGGGCATTGTGGTTGGCAGGGCAGGGGCAACCTGATGTTAAGTTGGTGATTATTTTTGTGGCGGGTGTAATTGTAATGCGTTCAGCGGGTTGCGTGATTAATGATTATGCGGATCGCCATTTTGATCCGCACGTTCACCGCACCAAAGATCGTCCAATCGCTAATGGGCTGGTTTCTCCAAAAGAGGCTTTAGGTTTATTTATCACCTTGTGTTTATTGGCATTTTTATTAGTTTTACCGCTGAATTTCTCTACTATTTTGCTTTCAATTCCCGCAATGGGTTTAGCGATTCTTTATCCCTTTACCAAACGCTACACCCATTTCCCACAAATCATTTTAGGCGCAGCTTTTAGTTGGGCAATTCCAATGGTTTTTGCGGCGCAATTAAATCAAGTTCCTCTCGTTGCATGGTGGTTATTTGTTACCGCGTTGCTCTGGACAGTTGCTTACGATACCCAATACGCAATGACTGATCGAGAAGATGATTTGAAAATTGGTATTAAATCTACCGCCATTTTCTTTGGAAAGTTTGATAAATTAGCCATTGGTATTTTACAGGTATTTGTTTTAATTTCTTTGAGTTTAATCGGTATCGATCAACACCTCAATTTATTTTATCAAGGTGGGGTTTTAACGATGGCGGGTTTCTTTATTTATCAGCAATACCTTATTAGAGATCGTAATCCTACCCGTTGTTTTGAGGCGTTTCTCAATAATCATTGGGCGGGTTTAGTGGTTTTTATTGGATTGGTGTTGAATTACTTATAACTTAACTTTTCTTATCCGGTATTTTATTTCTCAGTGGCGTTTCTTCCGAAGAAAAAGTATAAATCATTCTATCCATTAATGAAAACAACACTTCCACACTATAACCTGCGAGAAATGCTAATGCCAATGGCGAAAGTGACAACGTGCTGGCAGAAAACGTTAAACCTGCATCACTAAACCAACCAATTGCTAATCCAGAAACCGCCCCTAATTGAATTCTCAAACGGTAACGAATGTTTGATTCAATTTCATAGGTTAAATTACGAATTTCGGTTGTCAAAGTTCTCAATACATAAGCCGCCGCCCCTAATAAACCATAAAGCAGCGGTAAAATATATAGTTGAATCCCTTGTAAAATAAACTTAGCCTCTTGTAACGCCGCTGTATCTCGCAAAATACTGCGTTGAGCTTCCAACTTTTGAGGCGCATTTTGATTTTGTCTTTTGAGGATATTTTCTTGCGTTTTGTTTATAAAAAAAGTGCTCACCCAAATCGTTAATAAATTGTAATTGGCTTCCAATCGATATTTGGTTTCCTCAATTTGTTTATCGATAAGTTGAATTTGTTGATTAATAGGTAATAAGGGAGTTGTATCGGATTTCTGAGAAATACTTAAAACATCATCAGTAATATTTTCAGAATCTATCTTTTTATCCAACGTTTCTCTATTTTTAGAAAGAATTTTTTCAGGCGAAACTTGCAATAATAAACGGCTTCTTTCTTGTTCTAAGACTTCAATTTTTTTGGGTAAGGTTTGAGAAATATCGGTGGTTAAATTTGAAACGATAATCCAATAAAATTGTGCGCCCATTAATAAGGCTAAAACTAATAAAGTTCCTCGCTGATAAGTTATGACGCTTCTTTGTGCAGATGAGCGGCGTTTTCTACCAAATAACCACCCGCGTATTCCTCCCAAAAAACCTGTTTTACATTTTAAGTCTTGGTCATCTGTTAAAACGTGCGTTGCTTTCAAACTATCTACCGAAACAGGTGCAACTAGTTTAGCAATTTGATTAAATGCTAACCAAAATCTAGATTCAATATCTGCATTCCAACGATTAAACTCTAATGCGCTTTTGGCTTCCACAATTTCTTTAACCAGTATTTCCTCTAAATCTAACCCATTTTGAGCCGCATAAGTTAATAACAAACGGCTTCTTCTACATAACGCAGCGGAGCTTGTAAATTAGCCATTTCAATTTCTTCTTCTGGCAATTTGTTTTCAATGTTCATCAATACTTTCTCCAATGTAGGGCTTGAATATAAATAATATTCGGTGTTTAATATGTACAAATCGAATAAATAGGAAAGAAATAGATGCCTTTTATTCAAAAACAGGTATTTTAAGGTATTTATTTCGTTAGGAAAAGATAAACTATTTGATAGTTAATAAGTTAGTTTGTGATGGGGTGCAATAAACGAACCCGCAAATAATGAAAAGTGGTTTTATCTAAGCTATCATCAAATAAAATAAGTATTTCAGTTTTTTTGTTTTTTAATGCCAAAGGTAAAATAACGATTTTTGAATGCACATAAACATAAGGTAAAATGGTTGCAACTGTTTTATCAGGAAATAAAAAATAGTCGTTAATAAGTGTTATGTTCTGAATAGGTTGTCGATATTTGAAAAAGAGTTGTTTTTTGATATTAAAATAAAGCATTAAAAAAACATAGCAACTCAAAAAAAGTTGTATGATCATATCCAAAGAAGCTAACCAAATACCTATTAAAGCAGTGCTGTGAAGAAAAGCGATAAAGATTGCCATTTTTTTAGAAAACATCGGTTGAATAATTAGTGGTAAAGAAACCGGTAACTTTTTATTTGACATTAAACACCTCTCCTTGATTAAACGTAAAGATAATAGAATGACTGTTAATTGTTTTCATTGTGGATTAGAAGTTCCTCAACACACCCATTTCTCCGTTCAAATCAATCATCAAGAACAACCGATGTGTTGTGCGGGTTGCCAAGCGGTTGCAGAAGCCATTGTAGAAAATGGTTTGACGGATTTCTACCGTTATCGAACAGAACCCGCTCAAACCGCTAAAACATTAGTGCCCGAGTTTCTCAAACAAACTGAAATCTACGATAATCCAGAAGTTCAAAAACGCTTTGTAAGAGAAACAGGAGAGCATTTGCAAGAGGCTTCTCTAATATTAGAAGGCATTACTTGTGCCGCGTGCATTTGGTTAAATGAAAAACATTTGAAATCATTGAAAGGAATCTTATCTGTACAAATCAATTATACAACCCATCGCGCGCGTGTTCAATGGGATAATCGTCAAATCAAATTAAGTGAAATTTTGCAAGCAATTAGTGCGATTGGTTATTTCGCTCACCCTTATGATCCCGCAAAACAACAAGCATTACTAGATAAAGAACGTCGCCAGCAATTAAAACGGTTAGGAGTGGCGGGTGTTTTGAGTATGCAAGTGATGATGACTTCTATTGCATTATATGCCGGAGATTCTTATGGCATTGAAACCGAATTTCGGGTGTTATTTTATTGGATAAACTTGTTAATGACAATCCCCGTTTTGCTTTATTCTGCGTTGCCTTTCTATCAAAATGCTTGGCGGGATTTGAAACGTAAGCAAGTTGGTATGGACGTACCTGTTTCATTGGGGATTTGGTTGGCATTTCTAGGAAGTGTGTGGGCAACGATTACACAAGGTGAGCACGTTTATTATGATTCGGTAACCATGTTTGTATTTCTACTGTTGTTAGGACGCTATTTTGAATTGATGGCTCGACATCGCAGTGCACAAGCCTCCGAATCTTTAGTGCAAATGTTACCCGCAATGGCTAATCGTGTTAAAGAAAATATCATAGAAATTGTTGCAGTTGTTGAATTAAAAATTGGTGATATTGTTTTAATTAAAGCGGGAGAAAGTGTGCCTGCAGATGGTAAAGTTATTGAAGGGCAATCGACTGTTGATGAAGCCCTTTTAACGGGAGAAAATTTACCCCTTCTAAAAACACTCCATGATGATTTGATTGCAGGGACTATTAATATAGAAAGTCCTTTGCAAATGCGGGTAGAAAAAATTGGTGAAGATACGGTTTTATCACATATTTTACGTCTGCTAGAACGAGCACAAACAGAGAAACCTTTTATTACCCAATTAGCGGATAAGATTGCAGCTTATTTTGTGATTGTAATTCTATTTCTAGCAATGGGTGTTGCTAGTTATTGGTGGATAGTTGATCCGGCGGTTTGGTTGCCAATTACATTAGCAGTTTTAGTCGTAACTTGTCCGTGTGCATTATCGTTAGCAACACCCGTTGCCATTACAGCGGCGACAGGAACACTCACAAAACACGGTATTTTAACGACGAGAGGACACGCATTAGAAACCTTAGCAAAAATTACCCATTTTGTCTTTGATAAAACAGGAACTTTAACCGATGGAAAATTACAATTATTAGAAACCCATTTATATAATAACTTTTCTCAAGAACAAGCATTACAAATTGCCGCTTCATTAGAGAAACAATCAGAACATCCGATTGCAAAAGCTATTTTAAGTGCAGTTTCTGGAGAAATCCCTGTGGCTGAGCAAATAGTGAATCAAGCTGGAGCGGGATTGAAAGGTCTTATTCAGGGAGAAACTTATTATTTAGGAACAGCAAATTTTTTATTTCAAGCGGGGATTTCTATTCCGCCTAATTTGCGAGAGCAACTTCAGCAATCCGACAATACATTGGTGTGGTTAGCTAATTCAGAGCAACTGTGTGCAGTTTTTGGGTTAGGTGATCATTTGAGAGAGGGTGCGGCAGAATTAGTGAAAAATATTCAACAATTAGGGATTAAAACATTGCTATTAACGGGCGATCATGAAACCAATGCACAAAAGGTTGCGCAAATGGTGGGTATTTCTGAAATAGGATTTCAATTTTCTCCCGCTGACAAATTGCAAAAAGTTAAAGAACTGCAAAACAACGGTGCAGTCGTTGCAATGTTAGGAGACGGTGTTAATGATGCACCTGTTTTAGCCGCCGCGCAGGTTTCAATTGCAATGGGGGGAGGAACGCAAGTTGCTCGAGCCAGCGCAGATATGATTTTGCTCAGCGAAAATTTACAGCAATTACATATCGGATTACAAATCGCTCGTCAAACCTTAAAAATCATTCGACAAAACCTTTGGTGGGCATTAGGTTATAACCTAGTTGTTTTACCTGCAGCAATGATGGGTTTTATTGTCCCTTGGATTGCTGGCGTGGGCATGGCGGGGAGTTCTTTATTGGTTGTTTTCAATGCGTTACGTTTAACAGAAAACAAAAATTAGGTGTGCTAAGATAACCAAAAGAAAGACTAAAATTGCTGGAACATTTTTGAGAAACTAGAAACGAGACTAATTATGAAAACTAAAGCCCCCTACAACAGAACTTTAACTGTACAAAAAGAAGAAGAAATTAACTTACTTCAACAAACTATTTCTTTAACAAAACCAGCTGCGTTGGAAGCTATCAAGAATAATATTATTTATCAAGATTTCTTTTCCTGTGTTGATTTCTTGCCTGACAATTTTATTGATTTGTTGATAGTTGATCCTCCCTATAATTTGAGCAAGAAATTTAGTGATTCTAAATTCTCTAAAATGCCAGATCAATCCTATGAAAGTTATATTGATAGTTGGGTTTCAAAATTGGTAAGATGCTTAAATAAAACTGCGTCTATTTACGTGTGCTGTGACTGGCAATCTTCAAAAGCCATTCAAACCGTTCTTGAAAAATATTTTGTGATTAGAAATCGGATTACATGGGAAAGAGAAAAAGGACGCGGTTCTTTAATAAATTGGAAGAATTGCTCAGAAGATATTTGGTTTGCAACCGTTTCAAAAGACTATTATTTTGATGTAGAATCTGTGAAATTAAAACGAAAGGTACTTGCTCCGTATAAAACTAAAGATGGCGACCCTAAAGACTGGGAAGAATCCGATGAAGGAAAACATCGTTTAACGCACCCAAGCAATTTGTGGACGGATATTACCATTCCGTTTTGGTCAATGCCAGAAAACACTGAGCACCCAACTCAAAAACCTGAGAAACTAATTGCTAAGTTAATTTTAGCAAGTTCAAAAGAAAATGATTTGGTGTTTGACCCGTTTTTGGGTTCAGGAACAACGGCTGTTGTCGCCAAGAAACTGGGTAGAAACTTCTTAGGAATTGAACAAGAAAAAACGTATTGTCAAATAACAGTGAAGCGATTATTATTATCAGAAGAAAACAGAACCATTCAGGGATATTCAAATGGTTATTTCTGGGAGAGAAACAGCTTAGTAGAACAAAAAGAACCAACCCGCACTTAAAAGCAATACACGGTACGATTTAATCTTTTAATTAAACTTGGAAATTGTAGAAAGCAACTATGGAAGCCTTTACTTATC
This sequence comes from Pseudomonadota bacterium, assembly GCA_041161065.1. GTDB lineage: Bacteria > Pseudomonadota > Gammaproteobacteria > Beggiatoales > Beggiatoaceae > DYRG01. The sequence continues at coordinate 22,658 of JBEAVE010000035.1, forward strand.
AATCGGGCGTTTTATACGCAGAATCTGTTGATTTACAAACTATCGCCGAAAAATACGGTACACCTTGTTATGTTTATTCGCAAACACTTATCGAGGAAAATTGGCTCGCTTTTGATGCTGCATTGGGCGAACAACCTCATTTGATTTGTTATGCCGTTAAAGCAAATTCAAATCTTTCTATTTTGAAATTACTTGCTCAACTCGGATCAGGATTTGATTTGGTTTCTGGTGGTGAGTTAGAAAAGGTTTTAATGGCGGGAGCAAAACCTCAGCAAATTGTTTTCTCAGGTGTTGGAAAATCTGACATCGAAATTCAACGCGCATTAGAAATCGGAATTGGGTGTTTTAATGTCGAATCTGCTGCTGAATTATCTCGTATTCAAACCATCGCAAAACACTTGAATAAACAAGCACCTATTTCTATTCGCGTGAACCCCGATGTCGATGCACAAACACACCCTTATATTTCTACAGGATTAAAAGAAAATAAGTTTGGAATTGAAATCAATCATGCCATTAATTTGTATCAAATGGCAAATGAAATGTCTCATCTTCAAATCATTGGTGTGGATTGCCATATTGGTTCACAATTAACCTCTCTGTCACCTTTTTTAGATGCGTTAGATCGAGTATTACATTTGATTGCACAATTAGAGCAAAAAGGGATTGCTATAAAGCATTTAGATATGGGTGGTGGTTTAGGTGTGCGCTATCGAGAAGAAACTCCGCCAACTATTTCAGAATACATTAGTGCCATTAAAACAAAACTGGCGGGTAAATCTTATCAATTATTATTAGAACCGGGTAGAGCAATTATTGCAAATGCTGGGATTTTATTAACTAAAGTTGCGTATTTGAAAGCGGGTGCAGAAGATAAACATTTTGCAATTGTCGATGCCGCAATGAATGATTTGATTCGCCCCGCTTTGTACAGTGCTTGGCAGAATATCATTCCGGTTAAACAAAATGATTTACCAACGCAGTATTATGATGTTGTTGGACCGATTTGTGAAACAGGGGATTTTTTGGGTAAAAATCGTGAATTAGCCATTGAGGAAAATGATTTGTTGGCGATTTGTTCAGCGGGTGCATACGGGTTTGCAATGAGTTCAAATTACAATAGTCGTCCGCGCGTTGCAGAAGTATTGGTAAAAGGAGAAGAACATCGTTTGATTCGGCGGCGCGAAACATTTGAAGAGATGGTTTCAACAGAAATGCCGTTTTTGAAATGAATAACCAAAGAAAAGTGGCGGAGAAGGCGGGATTCGAACCCGCGTGGGGCGGTAAAACCCCCATCCGATTTCGAGTCGGCGCCGTTGTGACCGCTTCGGTACCTCTCCGTCGAAACCGATATTGTAATCGGTTGTTCAACTGGTTGGCAATCTTTTCTTTAGTCAGTGCGAGCGGTTGTGCTCAAATTTCCTATTATAATCAAGCGGTTAATGGACATCTGGAGATTGTTAAACGTGTTAAACCAATTGATGAAGTGATTGCGTCACCGACAATTTCACCGCAATTACGTCAGCAATTAAATACAGCTAAAGAAATTCGCCGTTTTGCAATAGAAAGTTTGCATTTGCCAGATAATGCAAGCTACACGCAATTTGCTGATTTACAAAGGAAATTTGTTGTATGGAATGTGTATGCTGCGCCGCGTTTTGCTCTAACGCCTAAATTGTGGTGCTTTCCAATTGTAGGCTGTTTGAGTTATCGGGGATATTTTTCGCCTGAACCCGCCAACGCAGAAGCTAACCAATTGAAACAACAAGGATTTGATGTGTATGTGACGGGTATTCGAGCTTATTCCACATTGGGCTGGTTTGCTGATCCGTTGCTAAATACCATGTTTTCTCAAGAAAGTTGGCAATTGGCAGCGTTAATTTTTCACGAATTATCCCATCAATTGATTTACGTTTCAGACGATTCCACCTTTAATGAATCTTTTGCTTCAACAGTTGAGGAAATCGGCGTTAAAAAATGGTTAGAAAAACAAGGAACTCCACAACAATTTAGCCAATATTTAATCTCAAAACAGCGCAATCAACAAATGATTACATTAGTTTTAACCGCTAAAACAAAATTAGAGAAACTTTATCAACAAACACTGCCTGAATCTGAAATGTTGGCGCAAAAGAATGCTATTTTGAATACATTACAACTCGATTATCAAACATTGAAAGAAACGCAGTGGAATCATTATCGTGGTTATGATTATTGGTTTGCGGATTTGAATAATGCAAAACTGCTGTCTGTTGCCATGTATGAAGAGTTTGTGCCTGCGTTTCAAAGGCTATTTGAACAAAGTGGGGGGAATATACTAGATTTCTACGCGCAAGTGCATGATTTGGCGGGATTTCCAAAAAGAGAACGCGATCAAAAATTAGTTGAATTACAACAAAATGTCCCTCTAACGAATTAGAGAGACATCATAAAAAATTACAAGAATAGATTACTTTTTAGCGTTGCCGTCGATGGCTTGTTTTTGAGCGGCTTCATCTTTTTTCATCATGTCACCCGCTTGTTGCGCTTTGTCCATTGGTGTGGGCGCGGCTTGTTGTGGTGCAGCAGCCGGTGCAGGTGTTGCGGCGGGAGCGGGCGCAGCTTGTTGAGGCGCAGCCGGTGCAGGTGTTGCGGCAGGTGCTGCTGGTGGTGCTACTTGTTGAGGCGCAGCCGCGGGAGGTGCTGCTGGTGCTTCTTTAGCCGCTGGGGCTTGAGGCGCAGCAGGTGCTTTTGCGGGTGTTTTGTCGTTGCACGCCGCTAAACCTAACGCCGCCGCCAATAATAATCCTAACTTCATGATATGACGCATAATTATATTTTCTCCGAATTTCAGTGATTAAAGATTTCCCTTAATAATTAAAAGGGAAAATGAGGAGCACCGAGTATAACATACTTTTTTTGTGATGTGGGCATAAAAAAGCCTTGTCGTTTTATAAACAAGGCGTTAATCGTTCTAAATGCTGTTAGGCGCAGGTTTCAAAAACTTCAGACTTGCCAGGAATGAACAACATGATTAAAGTGCTCACAAACCCTAACATACCGCCACCTAATAACAAGAAACCGGTGTACCAAAAGAACGCGGGTAAGAAATCATACACCCCACCTTTAGGAAGAAGGGCTAAAATAGCGGGCATCATGATTTGTAAAGCGATGCCGGCGGCAAAAGCAAAAACGGTTACACTCACGGCTTGCTTCAAATTTTCGCAACTAAAGATTTTCATAAATAACTCCTAAGTAAGTTCAAGTATATCAGATGACTCTAATATAGCATCGTATCCGTTTTTGTGCAAGCGCAACATTTGAATATTTGTATATTATTAAATGCTTATTTATAATGAAATCAAACTATTATCGCGAAAAATAAAGTTGTCAATCCATATAGGTTTTAATTATTAAAAATCAATAAATAATCAATGAAATCATATAATTAATGCACTAAAAAATAATCTTGACACGCTAAATAGCGTCCATTCATCACACTGTGCTATCGATTGCTATTCTTAAATAGCCGTTTTTGAGGCAAAGGTAATTGAAGGGTGGCAAAATAGTGGCTAATACAACAATATAACCTGTAAAAAGCGCGGTTTTTACCAATCGAAAAACTCGTTATCTTAACGTGTTATTAAACTGGGTAGCAATCAATCAGAGAAGTTGATGAATTCTATAATTCAATGAAAATAAAAGAAATATTCGTAAAAATTACCTCTCATGTTTGATCGACACCTAATTTTCTTATGACAAATTGAATTATTTAAAACTTGCTATGGTATTTTTATGAATCAAGCCGTACAATAGAAGATAAGTTATTTTGTATTATGGGTATCAATAAATGGATATTATTCAAAAGATTGCTGAAGAACTTGCCGTATTTCCTCGCCAAGTACAAGCCGCTGTACAACTGTTAGATGAGGGAGCAACCGTTCCTTTCATTTCAAGATATAGAAAAGAAATCACGGGCGCATTAGATGACACGCAATTAAGAACATTAGAAGAACGACTGCGTTATTTAAGAGAATTAGAAGAACGTCGCAGTGTAATTCTTAAAAGCATTGAAGAACAAGAAAAGCTCACACCTGCATTACAATTACAAATCGAACAAGCCGACACAAAAACTACCTTAGAAGATTTGTATTTACCTTATAAACCTAAACGTCGTACCAAAGCTCAAATTGCTCGAGAAGCGGGTTTAGAATCATTAGCCCTTTCCCTATTAGAAAATCCCCTTTTAATACCTGAAGAAACTGCATTACAATATATTAATGCAGACAAAGGTATTAATGACATTAAAAGTGCATTAGAAGGTGCAAAACAAATTTTAATGGAAAAATTCGCAGAAGATGCGGCTTTGTTGGGTGAATTGCGACAATACTTGTGGGAAAATGGAATCGTTATTTCAAAAGTTGCCGACAAAAAAGAGGAAGAAGGTGCAAAATTTGCCGATTATTTTGATTACAACGAAGCAATTAAAAACATTCCTTCTCATCGAGCATTAGCTTTATTTCGCGGGAGAAACGAAAACATTTTAACAATGAATTTGTTAGAAAATAGCGATGCTGAAACGTTAGCAACTACTGAGTTTGGATATTGTGAAAATAAAATCGCTCATCATTTCAATATTGCACAACAAAATCGTCCCGCAGATAACTTTTTATTAGAAGCTGTACGATGGTGTTGGAAAATAAAATTACGCAATCATTTTGAAGTAGAACTTTTTATGCAATTGCGTGAAACAGCAGAACACGAAGCGATTAATGTTTTTGCAATGAATTTGAAGGATTTATTATTAGCTGCACCCGCAGGCTCTCGCCCAACTATTGGTTTAGACCCGGGTTTGAGAACAGGGGTTAAAGTAGCTGTAATTGATGTGACGGGAAAATTAGTAGAACATGGTGTTATTTATCCGCACGCGCCTAAAAATCAATGGGCTGATTCAATTAAAGTTTTAGCGTTATTAGCCAAAAAACATCATATAGAACTAATCAGTATTGGAAATGGAACAGCTTCAAGAGAAACCGATCGATTAGTGAATGATTTAATTAAAGCATATCCCGATTTGAATTTGCAGAAATTAGTGGTTTCAGAAGCGGGTGCATCGGTTTATTCTGCATCAGAATTAGCCGCTAAAGAATTTCCTGATTTAGATGTGACAATTCGTGGTGCAGTTTCTATTGCAAGACGATTACAAGACCCTTTAGCTGAATTAGTGAAAATTGATCCAAAATCTATTGGAGTTGGACAGTATCAACACGATGTAAATCAACACGCATTAGTGAGAAGTTTAGATGCAGTGGTAGAAGATTGCGTGAATGCGGTGGGTGTTGATGTTAATACGGCTTCGGTTTCTTTATTAACGCGGGTTTCTGGATTGAATAATACGTTAGCAAACAATATTATTGAATACCGCAATCAAAATGGGACATTCAAAAATCGTAAAGAATTGCTCAAAATTCCCCGTTTGGGAGCGAAAACATTTGAATTGGCAGCGGGGTTTCTACGGGTTATGCACGGGGATAATCCATTAGATGCGTCAGCGGTTCACCCAGAAGCCTATCCCATTGTTGAGAAAATTGCGAAGAAAACCCAAAAAAACCTTAAAAGTTTGATTGGTGATACGGCATTTCTAAAACAGTTAAAACCGCAAGAGTTTATTGATGAACAATTTGGTTTGCCGACGGTGTTGGATATTTTGAAAGAATTGGATAAACCGGGTCGTGATCCGCGCCCCGAATTCAAAACTGCTTCTTTCAAAGAAGGGGTAGAAAATTTAGAAGATTTGAAACCCGATATGGTATTAGAAGGGGTGATTACCAATGTAACGAATTTTGGGGCATTTGTGGATATTGGCGTTCATCAAGATGGATTGGTGCATATTTCTTCATTATCTGAGAAATTTGTGAAAGACCCGCGTGAAGTTGTTAAAGCAGGTGATGTGGTGAAAGTAAAGGTAATGGAAGTGGATTTGAAACGCAAAAGAGTTGCTCTCACAATGCGTTTGAATGAACAGGCGCGCGATCAAATCACTGACATGGAGAAAATGCCTGCAAAATCTAATCGTTCGACAAAACAAGAAACGATAGAAAATAATAGTGGTAATGCTTTTGCATTGGCGTTTGAACAGGCGAAAAAATCGCCGCGACGGCGTTAAACCCGACCGCTTGCCGTGTAAAGTGCGCATTTTATCGGAGAAATCGGTTATCGGCGGCAAAAATCGCGCAGGATAAGCTCAGCGACTTGAAAGGAGAACATTTTTATGTATGCGCTTCAATTATCTGAAAAAAATACCGTGACTGTGCCCAATTTTGCTGCATTGTCCGATGCAACTTATGCGAGAGTTGGAAATGATTTGATGATTAAAGCATTTGGTGAACAGTTCAAAATTGCTCACTTTTTTGAAAGCGTTCCCCCTCTCATTCTTAAAACCGTATCGGGCGAGATTATTGATTTATCACAAATCGATATAACTTATCCGCCTATGTCGGTGCAAGTTGCTGATAATAATGTTGTTCCTGTTGCAGAAATGCCTGCTATGATTGGAAAAGTGAGTTTGGTCGTTGAAGGTCCTGCAAAAGCCATTAATTCGAGCAACGGTCAAGAACGCGCCTTAAACATTGGCGATCCGGTGTATTTGTTTGATACGGTTTCTACGGGGTCGAAAACGTATTTGAAAATCACGCTTAAAGATGGGACGGTTTTTCAACTCGGACCGCAGTCCAAAGCCAGTTTGGAAGCCTATGAGTTTGATTCGTCAAAAGTGGGCGGCAAATTTGAATCGAGCATTTTTACCGGAATTTTTCGTTTTATCAGCGGGGCAATCGCCGACAAAAACGAGGGCATTCATACCGTTCTAAAAACCCCGTCCGCCACCATCGGCATTCGAGGCAGCGAAATCGACGGGCAGGTCGACGAAGACGGCAACACCACCATTTTGCATTCAACCGGCGTGATCGAAATCCGCTCGATTTATCACGCAGAACATTTCACGGTTTATCAACCTCATACCAAAATTGAAATCCCCAACACAACAATTGAAAATTCGCATTCTGAAATCATCAGCAACGATTCCGCCCAGTACATTCGAAGTTTTCTCGCGCCGCTCAACCAACAATCCGTCGGTCAAGGCGATTCTCCGCACGACACGCAAAATTTATCTCACGATCGCCCGCCGCCCGCTCAATTAAGAAACGGGGCTGAATCATCTCATGGCGATCACGATTCGCCGCACCCCCCAATGCCTCAGCAGGGTTTCGTCACCGAACGCGATGTGCCCTCAGCGGCGCGCGGAAAAGGCATCGAGCCTCCCACCATGTCTGAGCGAGAATCCTTGCGCGGACACCCTGAAGAAAACGGTGGAGTTCCTCCCTCTCCGCCAAATGGAGAAAGACGGTCAGCGGACGCGCGGATCGAGCAAACTGAACAAAGAGAACACGCTCTTCCCCCGCCATCGAGTGGACAGAAACCTACGCCTCCTCCCACCGACGGACAAAAACCTACGCCTCCTCCCACCGACGGACAAGAACCTACGCCTCCTCCCACCGACGGACAAAAACCCACGCCTCCTCCCACCGACGGACAAGAACCCACGCCTCCTCCCGCCGACGGACAAAAACCCACGCCTCCTCCCACCGGAACGAGCGCACACTTCACTGTTGAAGAAGACGGGGTTTTAACGCTGCCAACGGAAGGTGAAATTAGTCAATTAATACAACCACTTCATGGAACGGTGAATATTCAAGGAAATGCTCTGAGTTATACGCCAAATAAAGATTTCTTTGGAGAAGACAGTTTCAATCTTTATTCGTCAAAATTAGGTAATGTAAGCATTGGAATAACGGTTTCTCCTGTTAATGATTTACCGTTTGCGGAGAATGCGCCCACTTTCGTGGTGATAGCCAATCAAATACTCAATATTAATGAAAGTGATTTATTAGGGGTGATGCGCGATGTTGATGGGGATCATTTGCGGATTTCTCGAGTCGATTTTCCTACGCAAGGACAATGGTCAAATAATGGAACTAACGGATTGCAAGTGCTTTTTCCTAATGCGTTGGCGGGACAAAGTATTTCCTTTACTTATTATGTTTCTGATGCTTCAAATACTGATGTACCCGTTGTGGGAACAATTCAAATTCAACCAGAAACCATTAGCACATTACAAGCTGTGCCCGATAAATTAGTTACGTCCTTTAATACGCCATTACCGTTTCTTATTAATGATTTGTTAGGAAATGATATTATTCCTACGGGAAGAACGGCTATTATAAAATCAGTGCAAAATCCATCAAATGGTACGGTAGAATTAAATAAATTTACACCCGCTCATAATTTCAAAGGAACGGCGACTTTTGAATACACGCTTGAAGATAACACGGGTGCTCAAGCAACGGGGTTAGTATCGGTTGATGTTCAATTGAATTTGACGGGGCATTTTTTGGTTTTACCGCAAGCGAGCACACCTTTACAATATCAGGTCAATTTTCCACCCGTTAATGTGGATAATCAAGCGGTTATTAGTAATATGAATTATGCGCCTGCGGGAGAAATGCGTTACTTGAGAATTGAAGCAACGGGTTTGTCGTCTAATGAGCAACTAAGTTTAACAAATGGGGTTTCTGGGATTAATGTTTTGACGGCAACCGCGAGTTTGTTAGTGTTAAGTTTTGATGGGGCGATTGGGCAAACGGCTTTGGAAACTGCTTTAAGATCAATCTCTTATTATGCTTATCAATCATCGTCGCCGCCGACAAGTGGCTTAAAAACCGTGAGTTTTAGTTTGTACGCGGATCAAACAGCGGCGTTAAATGGCGATGGCGCGGCGGCATTGGACACCACCGTGAGCCGTTCTATCGAGGTGTCGTTGCCGCAAATTGTCGCCGACGATATCGTGAGCGCGCCCGTCAATACCCCGTTTTTAATCCCATCAGATCAATTGTTTGCGAATGATTCGGGTGCGGGGCTGAAAATAACCGGATTAAGCAATTTGAGCAACGGTGTGCAAGCCCAATTGTACGGAAATGATGTGGCAATTCATATCGATAGCAACGTCGCCGCCCAAACGCCGTTGGGTTTCGATTATAAAGTCCAAAGCGTGAACGGCGAAACGGGATCGGCGCACGTCACTTTGCAACCCAACAACATTCAAACCGCAACAGCAGGCGACGACATTTTAACGGGTACGCCGCAAAATGATGTTTTACAAGGCTTAGATGGCAATGACACGTTGTCGGGATTGGCGGGCGATGACCTTATCGACGGCGGCGCAGGCAATGACACTATCGATGGCGGCGGCGGATTCGACCGTTTGATCGGCGGATTGGGCAACGATACCTTTTTGTTTAATCCGAACAATGGCGCGATTGTGATCGACGGCGGTCAAGGCGAAGATGTCCTAAAATTGAACAGCACAGGGGCGTATTTGGATTTAATCGCCAATCACAGCGCGCCCGCCGGTCAAAATATCCAACTTTCTGGCATCGACCGCATCGATCTGCACGGCGGCAATGTTTTGACTTTAAATGCCAGCGACGTGATCAGCGTGTCGGATAATGGGCGACTGATCGTGGACGGCGACGCGGCGAGTTCGGTGATTTCGTCGGGACAAGGCTGGACAAATGCAGGACTTTTGACCATCGGCGGCATGAATTACACCGATTACACAGCGGGCGGCGCGCATTTGCTCGTCAGCCACGATATTGGCACACAATTTATTTTTTAAGGAGAATATAATGAGAAAAATCAATCTGTTAATGTTGTTATGTGTCGCACAAGCCAACGTATTCGCGGACACGCTGACGGAGGTTATCCGCAAAACCTTAGAAACCAATCCCGACGTGCGAATCAGTGTGAGTTCTCGATTGGCGGCGGATCACGAATTACGTCAAGCGCGCGCGGGTTATTTTCCGTCGATTGACGTGCAAGCGGGTTACGGCAAACAACGCAGCGATAATTACACAACTTTTTCTCGAAACGGCGGCGCGTTCGATTTGGATCGCCAAGAAGCCAGTTTGACCTTAACGCAAATGCTATTCGACGGCTTCGACACCCGCAATGAATCCTTAAAACGTGCCGCCAAAGTCGATGCCGCAGCGTGGCGCGTCCAAGAAAGCAGCGAAACCCTTTCTCTCAAAGCCATCGAGGTTTTTTTAGAGTATTTTCGGCGCAATGAATTAGTGGAACTCGCAAAAGATAATTTGGTCATTCATCAAAAAACCCGCAAACAAATCAACGAGTTATTTTCTCAAGGGGCGGGCAGAAAAGCCGACGTTCAACAATCTGAAAGCCGTGAAGCCTTAGCATCTTCAAATTTAGAATATTCGCAAGGATTTGTGTTAGATGCGCAAGCCAATTATTTGAAAGTTGTGGGTGAATCACCCAAAGATTTAATTGCCCCTGATTTGAAAGTCGCGCGAGAGCAACTCCCAAAGAATCTCGACATGGCATTAGCATTCATTTCTCAGCACCCAACATTGAAAGCATTTCAAGCCGAATTAGAAGCCGCCCAAGCCGCCCATGATCAATCGCGTGCGCCTTTTATGCCGCGTTTAGATTTAGAACTAGAAGCCTCTAAAAACAAAAACTTAGACGGTATTGAATATAAGAACGACGACGCGCGGGCAATGGTGAAACTGCGTTACAATTTCTATAAAGGCGGCGCACATCAAGCGCGTATGAAAGAAACCGCTGAACGGTTGAATTTGGCAAAGGAAAACGTTACTCGCGCACAAAGAATTTTAGAGGAAGAAACCCGTTTGGCGTGGAATGCACTACAAACCGTCGGCAAACGTTTGAATTATTTGCAACAACAGGTTTTCTCCGCCGAAGCCGTCACCGATTCCTACAAACAACAATTCAAACTCGGACAACGCAGTTTATTAGATGTATTGGATTCTGAAAGCGAATTATACAACGCAAAAACTGCTTTAATTTCCGCACGTTACACAGAATATTTTGGGATTTATCGCTTATTAGCCGCGACGGGACGTTTATTATCCAGTTTAAACATTAATCCTCTCCCCGAATCCGCCGCCCAACACTAAACAACTTTCTCGTTACGGTGTTTAGTAACGAGAAATCAATAGAAACCAATTATTTCTTCACTGCTTCCACTTGAATTTGGATTTTTACATCATCGCCTAAAGCGGGTGCGTATTTACCCATTCCAAACTCTGTACGTTTAATGCTGGTGCTCGCATCTGCGCCGCAGGTTTCTACCTTAAACATTGGGTGCGGTGCGCATTTGAAATTCTCTACTTTTAATACTACGGGTTTGGTTACACCGTGAAAAGTAAAATCTCCCGCCACACTGACCAATTTCTTACCTTCAAAAGTAAAATCATCACCTTTAAATGTCATCGTTGGAAATTGTTTCGCATCAAAGAAATCTTCGCCTAACAAATGATCTTCTAATTTCTTTAAGCCTGTATCTAAAGAATCCACATCAATTGTTACCTCAATACTTCCCTTTTTAGCTTCCAAATCTAACATTAGATTTCCAGTCGTTTTATTGAAACGTCCGCGCTGCGTAGAAAAACCTAAATGGCTGATTTCAAAGCTCGGAAAAGTATGTGTTTCATCAATACTATACTCATCAGCCGCCAAAGAAACCGACGAGGCAATTAAAGAAACAATTAAACCCGATAAAACTCGCTTTTTCATAAAAAATAACTCCATTGTTGTTTAAAAAATTGTTAAAGCACTAATGACTGGATAAAACCATCAACTTAAAACGCACAACCACTTCATCAGCAACCACCGATGTATCCGACCAAATACCTTCACCAATTCCAAATTGTGAACGTTTTAAGATAAAGTTTCCTTCAAATAAAGCTCCCTTCTGTTGCGGCTTAAATTCAACTGTAAGCGTTATTGGTGTTGTTTTACCTTTAATGCTCATCTTTCCTATAACTTCATAACGGTTATTTTCTAATTTTTTAACTGACGTTGAAATAAACTTAGCCATTGGAAAGTTCTTCACATAAAACCACCCCTTTCCTTTCACTTCTTCATTGGCTTCTGCACTGCCTGTTTCAATACTATTTAAATCAATTTCTAACTGAGCATTGGCGGTTTCTAGTTTTTCAGGATCAAATTGCAGTTGCGCGGTAAATTGATTAAATTTTCCTTCCACAGGTACGTTCATTTGCTTTGAAACAAAAGTAATACTGCTTTGAGGTAATTGTATTTGATCAAACACCGTTGCTTGAACAGATACGCAGCATAAACTCAATAAAACAACTAAACGCATTATTTTTTCTCCCGTTTTAAGAAAGGTAGCATTTGAATTAACACTTCATCTTTTATAAGAAAATGGTGTTTCAACGCCGCTGCAATATGCAAAATAACTAATAGTAAAAATCCCATGTTTAGCATAAAATGCAATTGTTTCAAAATATCCGCCAATACTTTGTTTTTTTCAATTAAATCAGGCAAAGGAATTATCCCAAACAACACAACCGGAAAACCCGCCGCCGAACTCATTAACCAACCCGATATAGGAATAGATAACATCAAGAAATATAAGCTAAAATGAACTAAATGAGCAATTTGCCGCTCTTTTTTTAGCATGGTTTCTGGAAATGGGGGAGGAGAATGCAAATGTCGCCATACCAAACGAAATAAAACCAAAAGAAAAATCGTAATCCCCGCCCATTTGTGATAAGAATAAATTTGTAACTTTTGCGGTGATAAAGGTAATTCGTGCATATAAATGCCGACGCTAAATACGATTGCAATACTTAATGCAACTAACCAATGTAATGCAATAGCGGTTTTGTTATAAGTTTGTAACATAAAATCGATTACTCCTGAAAGATTGTCTTTAATTTACGAAGGGCAGTTAAAATCTCTTGATGCTCTTCTGTTGTTAGCGATTGAAACCGCTGTTTGAAATACGAAATGTGTTGAGGAAAAACCTTTTCAAATATTTCTTCTCCTTGTTTAGTTAAAACCACTTGAAACACTCGCCGATCCTGCTGATCCATTTGACGTTGCACGAGTCCTTTTTTTTCTAAACGATCGATCACGCCCGTTAATGTGCCTTTGGTGATGAGCGTTTTTTCTCCCAACTCTTTGAAATTAAAGCCTTTTGTATTACCTAAGGTGGCAATCACATCAAATTGTGAGGTGGTCAAACCCAATTGGCGAATATGCGCGTCGCCTATTTGCGTAAAGACTTGATAAGTCAGCACTAATTCTTTTATTAATGCTAAAAAAGGTTCTTTCGCCGCTTGTTTTGAATGAGACATAGCATCGTTGTGTTGTATAGTTTTAATTAGTATAGTCCTAGTTAGAACTATATGCAAGGTTTTTTTTGACTCGTCCATAAAGTTGTTTGGAGTGATTGGACAATGATGGGGCTATTTGTTAGAATGCGCGGTTTAGTTTGCCGTATCTGGTCGCGGGTACGGCGTTGTTTTTATATTCAAAATTCGGAGAAATACCCATGAATCAATTTGAAGTGACTGCGGAAATTCGTCAAGACCAAGGCAAAGGTGCGAGCCGCCGCCTTCGTCACGCCGGAAAAGTCCCCGCAATTTTATACGGTGCAGGAAAAGAAGCGGTTGCATTAACTTTGCGCCATTCTGAAATGCTGCGCCATTTAGCCAATGAATCGTTTTATTCTCATATTTTAAGTTTGAAAGTGGGTGAGAAAGTTGAGCAAGTGGTTTTGAAAGATTTGCAACGTCACCCTGCGCGCCCGATTATTATGCACGCCGATTTCATGCGCGTCAGTGCGTCTGAGAAAATTACCATGCACGTTCCTTTACATTTCTTAAATGAACAGGTTTGTGTGGGCGTGAAACAAGGCGGCGGCGTTATTTCTCACCAAATGGTTGAAATTGAAATCCGTTGCTTACCTAAAGATTTGCCCGAATTTATTGAAGTGGATTTATTAAATCTTCAATTAGGTCAAATTGTTCATTTATCTGAATTAACTTTACCTGCTGGCGTGGAAATTCCTATGTTGGCGCACGGTGCTGAGCATGATTTGCCGGTGGTGAGCGTTCACAAAGGTCACGGGGGCGCGGCTTCCGATGCGGGTGAAGGCGGCGACGAAGAAACCCCAACCGAAGGTGCTGTATAACCTTGATTCAAGCGATTATTGGACTGGGAAACCCCGGAACGCAATATGCTCAAACCCGACACAATGTCGGGTTTTGGTTTGTGGATCGCCTAGCAGAACAACAACGGGCGAGCTTCAAAACCGAAAGCAAATTTCACGGACAACTCGCCAAAATTTCTAATTATTGGCTTTTCAAATCAAATACTTACATGAACGAAAGCGGTCGCGCGGTGATGGCTTTTGCGCAATTTTATCGTTTAACACCCTCGCAACTGCTTGTTATTCATGATGATTTGGATTTACCCGTCGGCACAGCGCGTCTAAAAACGGGTGGCGGACATGGCGGACATAATGGTTTGCGCGATATTTCTCAGCAAATGGGTAATGAATTCCATCGGTTACGATTAGGCATTGGGCATCCGGGTAATAAAAACCAAGTTGCCAATTATGTCCTCAAAAACCCCTCTGCCGACGATCAAATTGCAATTTTACAAGCTATCGATCAAGCGTTTGCGGTGCTGCCGTTTATTTTAAGTGGCGACCTAGCAAAAGCAATGAATCAACTACATACTAAGAACCATGCTTAGAAATGAAATAATTAGTCTAATTTTGAGCATTGCCAAACAAAAAAATGCTTTCGATAAATTAGAGGAAACTTTTTCTAATATATCAAAAGAAGAATTGAGCCATGCTTTAATTAAATGCGAAGTAATTCCCGAATGTTTTGAGCATGATTCGTCTGAAGAAAAACTGTGGGCAAAGTATTGCGATATTCTTCTTGCAAAGAGTTTAAGTTTCTTAAATATACCCGCTGAAGTTTTAAGAACTCGTGGGGATTCTGCTGATGTGTATGGCAAAACAGAAAATTACAGCATTGTAGGTGACGCAAAAGCCTTTCGTTTAAGTAGAACCGCTAAAAATCAAAAAGATTTCAAAATAAAATCCTTAGATGATTGGAGAAAAAGTGATACTTATGCCTGTTTAATTTCTCCCCTTTCCCAATATCCGACACGTTCTAGCCAAATTTATCGCCAAGCTATTGATCATAATGTGACTCTGTTGTCATATACTCATTTAAAGTTTTTAGTTGATTATTTCTCTGGGCAGGATTTGATGTCTTTATGGATTACTCAAGAAAATATTTTATCTATAGAAAATAAAAACGCCATTTCGTATTGGGAGAAAATAGATGAAAAATTTGTTATCTTTTGAATAAAAATTTAAATGAACTAAATAACTATAAAATAAATTCAATTGACATAACTCAACAGCTTGGTCAGGAAGGAATTAACTTTTGGGAAAGTAAGAAAAATATCTATCAAGAGTTGTCAAGAGAACAAGCAATTGCTGAATTAATCAAAGCAGAAAAAATTGATTCTAAAATCAATACTATAAAAAAAGTCATTGGATTAAAAACATGAATAATATCAATGAATATCTTGATAAAATCATATTAGGAGATTGTAGAAATTACTTACCTAAATTGCCTAAAGAATCTATTCACTTATTCTTATCAGATATTCCTTATGGGATTGGTTTAGATGAATGGGATGTATTACACCAAAATACTAATTCAGCTTATTTAGGACAATCTCCCGCACAAAGTGGAAAAAAGGGTTTCAAACGGAGAGGAAAACCGCTTAATGGCTGGAGTGCAGCAGATAGAAAAATTGTTCATGAATATGAAGAATGGTGTTATGAATGGGGTGAAATGATTTTTCCTATCATGAAAAAAGGAGCAAGTGTTTTTGTTTTTGGTGCACGGCGAACCATTCATCGAGCAATTGTTGCTTTAGAAGATGCGGGGTTTATTTTGAGAGATGTTTTAGCGTGGAAGAAAGTTTCTGCGCACCATCGCAGTCAAAGAGTTGAAATAGTATTTGAGCGTAGAAATGAAATAGCTTTGATGCAAAAATGGCAAGGTTGGCGGCTAGGAAATTTAGCCCCTATTTATGAACCCATTGCATGGTTATTTAAACCTTATGATTTAACGATTGCGGATAATTTAATTCAAAATGAAGTTGGCGCAATGAATATTGATGAAACTTTAGTTAATGGAAAAAATCCGACAAACATTTTAGAGTTTGGATTTGAACGCGATGAAATAAAAGTACATGAAGCACAAAAACCCGTTAAACTTATAGAATATTTAATTAAGCTAACAACCCGTGAAAATCATCTTATAATTGATCCTTTCATGGGGAGTGGAACAACTGCGGTTGCTGCTGCTCATTTAAAACGTCATTTTATTGGTTTTGAAATTAACGAAAATTACTATCAAAATGCTATAAATAGATTAGAAGAAAAAGCAAAACAACTCTGTTTTATTTAAAATATTGGGGATTTGAGAAAATGGGATTTAAATGTGGGATTGTCGGTTTGCCAAATGTGGGAAAATCGACGTTATTTAACGCCTTGACTGAAGCGGGAATTCAGGCAGAAAACTATCCTTTTTGCACCATTGATCCGAATGTCGGCGTGGTTGCGATGCCAGACGCAAGATTGACCAAACTCGCCGAAATCGTCAAACCGCAAAAAGTCATTCAAACCTATATGGAATTTGTCGATATTGCGGGATTAGTCGCGGGCGCGTCAAAAGGCGAAGGATTGGGTAACAAATTCTTAGCAAATATTAGAGAAACTCAAGCCATTGCGCACGTGGTTCGGTGTTTTGAAAATGATGATATTATTCACGTTTCTGGCAAAGTTAATCCGCTTTCTGATATTGAAGTGATTAATACCGAATTAGCCCTTGCAGATATGGATAGCGTCGAGAAAGCGATTTTGCGTTCTTCAAAAAATGCGAAAAGTGGAAATAAAGAGGCGTTATCTCAAAAGAACTTATTTGAGAAAGTCCTCGCGCATTTGAATAATGGATCACCCGTTAGAACCTTGGATTTGACCACAGAAGAAAAAGTCGAACTCTATCCTTTGCATTTATTAACCATTAAGCCCACTTTATACATTGCAAATGTGGCGGAAGACGGATTTAAAAATAATCCGTATTTGAAACAGGTTGAGGAACTCGCTGCTCAAGAAAAGGCGGGAGTGGTTTCAATTTGTGCATCAATTGAAGCAGAATTAACCGCCTTAAATGAACAAGAAAAAGCGGAATATTTGCACGATTTAGGTTTAGAAGAACCCGGATTACATCGAGTGATTCATGCGGGTTACAAATTGTTAGGATTACAAACCTATTTTACGGCGGGTGTAAAAGAAGTAAGAGCGTGGACAATTCCGATTGGAGCAACTGCGCCGCAAGCCGCCAGTGTTATTCACACCGATTTTGAGAAAGGTTTCATTCGTGCTGAAGTGGTAGGCTATGAAGATTTCATTACTTACAAAGGTGAGCAAGGCGCGAAAGAAGCGGGTAAATGGCGATTAGAAGGAAAAGAGTACATTGTGCATGATGGTGATGTGATGCACTTCCGTTTTAATGTTTAAGAAAAGTTGAACGCTCATGTTTGATAAAGTATTGATTGGCTGGAGAGAATGGATTTCTTTGCCTGAATTAGGCATTACCGCCATTCGAGCAAAAGCAGATACCGGTGCGCGAACATCTGCTCTTCATGCGTTCAATATTTATACCTTTCAAACAGACAGTGGATTATGGGTGCATTTTCAAACTCACCCGTTAGAGCATCAGCACGATGTGGTTGTGAGCAGCCAAGCCCCTTTAATTGGAACAAAAGTGATTTCTGATTCGGGAGGACATCGTGAGGAACGCTATGTGATTAACACCTTGCTCAAAATTGGGCATTCTCAGTGGAATATTGAATTAACTTTAACTGCTCGACACGATATGCAATTCAAAATGTTGTTAGGAAGAACGGCGATGCAAGGACGTTTGTGCGTTGATCCATCGGCATCGTATTTGTTAGGAAAACACGCGAAATATTCTTTTATGAAAACAAGAAGAACAAATTAAATGAATATTGTTATTTTGTCGAGAAACGCGGATTTGTATTCAACCCGTCGTTTAGTGGAAGCCGCTGAGCAACGTCAGCATCATTGTCGAGTAATTGATCCGTTGCGTTGTTATATGAACATTGCTGCAAATCACCCTGAAATTCATTACAAAGGAGAGCAACTTTGTAATATTGATGCAGTCATTCCCCGCATAGGTGCGTCGATTACATTTTATGGTACGGCGGTGGTTCGACAGTTTGAAATGATGGGGATTTTTTGTTTGAATGAATCGGTTGCTATTAGTCGAGCAAGAGATAAACTCCGCACATTGCAATTGTTAGCACGGCGGGGTATTGAATTACCGATTACAGGATTTGCGCATTCTCCTGATGATGCAGAAGATTTGATTAACTTAGCGGGAGGAACGCCGTTAATTATGAAGCTATTGGAAGGCACGCAAGGAAAAGGAGTTGTTTTAGCAGAAACGCATGAAGCAGCGGTGGGTTTGATTGATGCGTTTCGGGGATTGCAAGCCTATTTCTTGGTGCAAGAATTTATTGGAGAATCAAAGGGAGAAGATTTGCGCTGTTTTGTGGTAGGAAATCGGGTGGTTGCGGCAATTAAACGCCAAGCAAAAGTGGGCGAATTTCGCTCTAATTTGCATCGAGGCGGCACGGCAACCCCCATTAAAATTACCCCCGAAGAACGCGCGGTGGCAGTAAAAGCCGCTAAAATCATGGGATTGAATGTGGCGGGTGTAGATTTAATGCGTTCAAATCGCGGACCCGTTGTGCTCGAAGTCAATTCGTCGCCCGGATTAGAAGGCATCGAAGAAACCACCCGCCACGACGTAGCAGGTATCATCATCAAATTCATCGAAAAAAACGCCCGCTACGGCAACACCAAAACCAAAGGCTGAAACCCAAGCGTAAAACAATCGTTTGCGATAAAATGACCGCGATTTGTCGTTTCACCGTTATATTTTCATTGCGAGATAATCTAAAATGCGTTTATGGTTTTTCTTAACATTATTTATTTATTCAAATAGTTACGCGGATACGCCCCCCGCTTCGCCCGCGTCTGAATCACCCGCAAAATCTGCCGATTCTACCAAACCCGCCGTTCCCGTTAAACCCGCCAAACCTGTGCCGCCCCCTTTTGTCGCGCCCGATCCCGACTGGGCACTGCGCTTAGAAAAAGGCAAGGTCTTGATAAATAAGAACATTAAATTAGAACACTTACCCCAATTACGTGATTTATACATCGCGCAACAATTTCAATTGGTTTGGTATAAAAATCAAAAACTTATCCCAGAAGCCAAACAACTAATCGATGCCGCCAAAACCGCCAAACACGAAGGTTTAGAACCCGATGATTATTATATTTCCTTTTTTGATTATTGTTTCAAACCTCAAAACAACTGTGAAGAAAAAGATATTGATGTGTTATTAAGCGAGGCTTTTATTAGTTATAGCACGCATTTGCGGCAAGGGCGTTTCAAACCGCGTGAAGTTGATGGCGATTGGTTCATTAAACCAACCCCTTGGAATCCTGTAGAAACTTTATTACAAACGCTAAAAGAAGGTACGTTCAAAACATTGCTTGATGAATTGCCGCCAAAACATTTTCAATATATCAAATTGCGCGAGTTATTCAATCAAATGTTGGCGCAAAAACATCAGGCAGAAGCCGCCATTCCTCCTCAAAATTTGCGGTTGGGTTTGAAATCTCCCGCCGTGCAAATTTTACGACAACGGTTGGTTAAATTAGGGGATTTGTCAAAAGATAACAACAGTGAGGAATTTGATGAGGAATTGCTCGACGCAGTCAAAGCCTTTCAAAAACGTAAAAAACTCACTGCTGACGGATTGGTCGGCGCACAAACCCGCGATTTGTTAAATGAAGGATTATCCTTTTCACAAAAAACCTTTCGTCATCTTCAAGCGACATTAGAACGGTGGCGTTGGATGCCTAGAGAATTGGGTAACAAATACATCATGGTTAATATTCCTGATTATCAATTGAATTTGATTGAAAATGATCAGAGCATCTTAAATATGAAAGTGATTGTGGGTCGTCCCGATCGTCGAACGCCTACGTTAGATGATCAAGTAACGCAAGTTATTATTAATCCTAGCTGGTTTGTGCCACCTAGTTTAATGAATGAACATATGGCAGAAAAAGGTTTTAAGGTTTCTAAGGTAGGAAAAGCGATTAGAATGCGCCAACCGCCGGGCGATAATAATGCGTTAGGTAGAATTAAATTTTCTTTAACCAATGGCTATAACATTTATTTGCATGATACTCCGAAAAAACATTTGTTTGGAAATCCTGCGCGGGCTTATAGTTCGGGTTGCATTCGTTTAGAAGAACCATTTTATTTGCTCGCTTTCTTGATTGGTGATGAAGAGAAGGTTGAAAGGATTGCAAATCATTTGGATACTGATGTAAAAACCCGTTATTATCCATTGAAAGTACCCGTCCCCGTTTATTTGACATATCAAACCTTATGGTATGAGAGCAACGGGGGATTGCAAAAACTTCGTGATATTTACGAGGTGGATAAAGATTTAATGGACGCTTTTATTAGTATTGATTCTAATCCAGATTCGAGTGAAACAGTAGAATAATTGCTCTGATTTTTTTGTAGATTTCTTCAATAATGGGTGTGCAAACTTTATTTAATGTAGATAGAGATTGTACACCTTTTTCATAACTGTTTTATGGTCATAAAAAATGCCTACCGATTACCCCCATTTTGGATTTCAAATTATTAAGCAAGATGCTCAAACAAATGCCCGTTTGGGACATTTAACAACGCCGCACGGAACTATTACAACGCCTGCGTTTATTTTTTGTGCAACTAAAGCTGCGATTAAAGCGGCTTCTCCCAGCGATTTGAAAAACATTGGTGCAGATATTATTTTGGCAAATACTTATCATTTGATGTTGCAACCAACGGCGGATTTAATTGCAGAAATGGGCGGACTGCATAAATTTATGGGTTGGAACGCGCCGATGTTAACCGATAGCGGGGGGTTTCAAGTCTTTAGTTTAGGGCATGGTTCGGTTGCAGAAGAAATTAAAGGAAATCGGGATTTCAAAACGAAACCCATGCTCCAAAAAATTACAGAGGAAGGCGCGGTTTTTAAGTCTTATATTGACGGGAGCAAACAGCTTTTAACCCCCGAACGTTCTATCGATATTCAACGTAAATTGGGCGCAGATTTAATTGTAATGTTTGATGAGTGCACACCCTTTCATGTGGATAAGCAATACACCGCTGATTCTTTAGAAAGAACTCATCGCTGGGGTGATCGATGTTTAAAGGAATTTGAGAAAGAAAATAAAGAAAATACTGGCAAACAAGCCTTATATGGCATCTTACAAGGAGGGGTATATGAAGATTTGCGCGAACAAGCCGCAACCTATGTTAATTCAAGACCTTTCTTTGGAAATGCAGTCGGCGGTTCTTTAGGTGCAAATAAAGAACAAATGTATGAAGTAGCGGGTTTTGCAATGAAATATTTGCGAAAGGATCGTCCTACCCATTTGTTAGGAATTGGTGGGGTAGAAGATATTTGGCACGGGGTGGGTTTAGGAATTGATACCTTTGATTGCGTTGCACCGACTCGAATGGCACGTCACGCGGGGGCATTGGTGCGGTGGGAAAAAGGTTTCAAATTAAATTTGAGAAACGCCCGTTTCAAAACCGATCCGAATCCTTTAGATCATGAATGCGATTGTCCGACTTGCAAAACGTATTCTCGAGCATATCTTCATCATTTGTTTAAAGCAGAGGAAATTTTGGGATTACAACTCTTAACAATTCATAATATGCGTTTCATGATGAGATTGGTAGAAACGATTAGAACTTCCATAAAAGAAGATCGTTTCTCCGAAGCCAAAAAAGCGTGGTTTCAACCGTAATGTTAAAGTTCTTTTTGTCGCGTTTGTTAAGCACGTTAATTGTGGTGTTTGGCGTGATTACGTTGGTTTTCCTTTTAATTCATATCGTTCCGGGCGATCCGGTCGAGGTGATGTTAGGAGAATCTGCGCCGACGGCGGATCGAGAAATGTTGAGGAAAAATTTAGGCTTAGATCAACCTATTCTTGTGCAATTTCAACACTATATTACAAAGTTGGTGCAAGGAAATTTGGGTGAATCGTTGCATTCGCGGCGCGCGGTGACGGCAATTTTAGCCGAACGATTGCCGTCGACGGCGATTTTAGCGGTGGCGGGTTTGGGGACGGCGTTGCTGATTGCGTTGCCGCTGGGCGCATTAGCCGCGATGAAACAGCACACTTTCTGGGATCGGGGCGCGATGACCTTTGCATTATTGGGGATTTCAATTCCGCATTTTTGGTTTGGACCATTGTTAATTCTCGTTTTTTCATTGTGGTTGGGGTGGTTTCCCGTCAGCGGTCAAGATCAACCTTTGTCGTTGATTTTGCCCGCATTAACGTTGGGAACGGCATTGGCTGCCATTTTATCTCGAATGACCCGCGCTGTTTTATTAGAAGTTTTGAATGAAGATTACATAAGAACCGCGAGAGCAAAAGGGTTATCTGAAACCGCTATTGTTTTATTTCACGCATTAAAGAACGCCGCCTTGCCAATTCTAACTTTATTGGGATTACAACTCGGTGCATTATTAGGTGGTGCAGTGATTACAGAAATCATTTTTGGATTACCCGGAATCGGTTACACCTTAGTAGAAGCAATCCAACGCCGTGATTATCCCGTTGTTCAAGGCTGCGTTTTAATCGTAAGTTTAAGTTATGTAGTCATTAATACCATGACCGATTTATTATACGGTTGGTTTGATCCCCGCATTCGTTTGCAATCATAAGAGAAATGCGCCACTACCGAAAGTTTTGATGAAAAAGGAAACAAAAAATGACAGTTGCTGAATTTGAACATTGGTCGCTTATTTTGGGATTGGGCGGATTGATTTTGTTTATGTTTTTTATCATTTATGATTTAGCCAAACAAGCCAACGCCGGCAAATGGGCATACATCACCTTGTTTTTAGTTTTAGGGTTAGGAATGGGCGGTTTTATTATCAAAGAAGTGATTATTTTTATGATGAAGAAATAGGTAGGAATTAAAACCCTAAAGAGGGAATCGTATCTGTCGAGGTGATTTATCAATAAATGCTAATGTGCTGATATTTGAAAGGCAAAGTTAAGGTTTAACAAATTTTGAGCATCATATATAAATTTAATGGTGTTATACTAAAAGACTATTTTATATCACACGACTGCTACGAGTATTGGTATGACGCAACCTAGTTCTCATTTGTTTAACGCTGCTTTTGTAGATGGCTTGTACGAAGCATTTTTGGAAAATCCCGCGCAAGTCAGTCCCGATTGGCGCAACTATTTTGAACAACTTCAGGCACAAGAAGCCGCCCAAGATGTTCCCCATTTACCGATTTTAGAGAGCTATCGCCGCCGCGGAAACGGGGCAAATCAAGATTGGACAGCCTCTCCCGATGTATTACCCCCCGCCATGCTGTACGCCCCGCCCCAACCCTTTTCATACGCACCCGCGCCCGCCGCTCCCTTACCGCAAGGCATGGTCAGCCGCAATGACGTTGAAAAACAAAACGCGGTGTTGCGATTGATTAACTATTATCGGGTTCGCGGACACGAAGTCGCCAAACTCGACCCCATTCGCATGAGAAAAACCCCGCGCGTCCAAGATTTAGACCCCGCCTTTCACGGCTTAAATCAAGCGGATATGGATCGGGTGTTTAATTGCGGGTCGTTTTTTGGTTTCAAAGAAGGCAAATTACGCGACATTATTAGCGTCTTAGAAAAGATTTATTGCGGATCGATTGGCGCAGAATATATGCACATTATCGATACCCATAAGAAACGCTGGATTCAAAAACGTATTGAAACGCGCTTAGCACAAGGTAATTTGAGCTTCGACGCGGGCATTAAAAAGAATATTTTAGAACGATTGGTCGCTTCGGAAGGCATAGAAACCTATTTGCATACCCAATATGTCGGGCAAAAACGTTTCTCATTGGAAGGGGGAGAAAGTTTAATCCCGCTGTTAGATGAAGTCGTACAAAGTGGCGGCAAACACGGCGTTAAGGAAATGGTCATTGGTATGGCGCATCGCGGACGTTTGAATGTGTTAGTGAACGTGATGGGAAAAGCGACCAAAGATTTATTTCTCGAATTTGAAGGAAAAATTGGCGACAGAAATAATGGATCGGGCGATGTCAAATATCATCAAGGCTATTCTTCCGAAGTGATGACCCCGGGTGGACCCGTGCATTTGGCGTTGGCGTTTAATCCGTCGCATTTGGAAATCATTAATCCGGTCGTCGAAGGATCGGTGCGCGCGCGCCAAGAACGTCGTCACGACAAAGATCACAACCAAGTGTTGCCAATTTTAATTCATGGCGATGCGGCGTTTGCGGGTCAAGGCGTGGTGATGGAAACCTTAAACCTTTCTCAAACCAGAGGTTACAAAACAGGCGGCACATTACACATCGTTATTAATAATCAAATCGGTTTTACAACGAGCGAACCTTTTGAAGCGCGGTCGACCTTGCATTGCACCGACATTGCCAAATTGGTTCAAGCCCCGATTTTCCATGTCAATGGTGATGATCCCGAAGCGGTGGTTTATGTGGCGAAATTAGCTCTCGATTACCGCATGAAATTCAATCAAGACGTGGTCATCGATATGGTTTGCTATCGCCGTCACGGACACAACGAAACCGACGAACCCTTTGCAACTCAACCGATTATGTATTCACACATTTCAAAACACGCGACCCCGCCCGTTTTGTACGCGCAACGGTTGGTGGAAGAAAAAGTGATTTCTCAGCCCGATTACGAGCAAATGGTGCAAAACTACCGCGCTTCCCTCAAAGCCCGCGAAATGGTCACGCCGCGCAAATTGGATAAATTCGAATTTGGAGTCAATTGGAAACCCTATATCGGTAAAAAATGGACGGAATCTTGTGATACCTCCTTGAATATAGAGACTATTAATCGTTTATCCGCGCGCTTGACAATGTACCCCGACGATTATCAATTGCATCGCACTGTCGAACGGATCATGTTGAATCGCAAAGAAATGGCAGCGGGTAATTTGCCGATGGATTGGGGATTTGCCGAAACCTTAGCGTATGCGAGTTTATTGGAAATGGGCTATCCCGTGCGGTTGTCGGGACAAGATTGCGGGCGCGGCACTTTCGCTCATCGTCACGCCGTCTTGCATAACCAATTGAAACGCGGCACTTATTTGCCTTTACAACACTTATCTCCCTCACAAGCTCCGTTTTTGGTGATCAATTCGTTGTTGTCCGAAGAAGCGGTGCTGGGGTTTGAATTTGGCTATGCGTCGTCCGAACCGGATTCGTTGGTAATTTGGGAAGCACAATTTGGCGATTTTGCAAACGGCGCGCAGGTGGTGTTCGATCAATTCATCAGCTCGTCCGAATCAAAATGGCAACGTTTATGCGGACTTGTGGTGTATTTGCCGCACGGTTACGATGGTCAAGGTCCCGAGCATTCGTCCGCCCGTTTAGAGCGTTATTTGCAATTGTGCGCCGAAGACAATATGCAGGTTTGTGTGCCGAGCACGCCCGCGCAGTTTTTCCATATGATTCGCCGCCAAATGATCCGCAATTATCGTAAGCCCTTGATTGTAATGACTCCCAAGAGTTTGTTGCGCGACAAACGATCGGTGTCGAGTTTGCAGGATTTAACCGACGGTCAATTCAATAACATCATCGACGACGCGGATATTCAAAACCCCCAAACCGTCAAACGGGTATTGCTTTGCGCGGGTCAGGTTTATTACAAATTGGTCGACGCGCGCCGCGAAAGGGGCTTAGAACAAGATGTGGCGATTATTCGCATCGAGCAACTATATCCGTTCCCCCGCGCCGCGATGGATCAGATTTTCAAAAAATATCAACACGTTACCCAATGGTTTTGGACGCAAGAAGAACCCCGCAATCAAGGCGCATGGCGGTTTGTGCGCGCACGGTTGATGGAAACCATGCACTTCCCTAATGATTTAACGGTCAGTTATGCGGGCAGATTGCCGTCTGCTTCACCTGCTGTGGGTTATTACAAAGTCCATCATGAGCAAGAAAAAGAACTGCTCAATCAAGCCTTTGATTTGGATTTCCAATAGTTGTGAAGTATCAGGTTTCTTCTAAGGTGGGGGAGTTCAGAATGACAATGTTGGTCGGTGTGTCGTGAGGAAGGCTTTTTAGCAACTCGTCAAGGCGACCAAACCGCTCTTTTATGTCATAAGCCACCAAAGAAGAACCGTAATTACTTGGGCTATTTGGATTTACCTCGTCCATGAGTGCAGACATTGCATCAGCATAGAAATAAAAGCAGGATTTAAGTTCGTGAAAATCGTCGATTATTTGGACGTAAGATGGTTCATTCATGGGTAGATTCCTCTTAGTAAGTGTATTTACTTAATGCTTATGGAATTGTAAATATCAAGTAACCTTTGTACGAGAAAATGACAATAATCTGTCTTCGCTTTGAAACGGTTAAATTTTTCACATTAATCAAAAGAACAAGGAGTTTCTTTGTATGTCTTTAGTAGAAGTTAAAGTTCCGCAATTAGCCGAATCCATTTCTGAAGCCACCATTATGGTTTGGAACAAAGGCGCGGGAGAATGGGTGAATGTTGATGAAAAGATCGTCGATATTGAAACCGATAAAGTGGTGTTAGAAGTCGTTGCGACTCAAGCGGGTCAATTACAGCAACCGCTCAAAAAAGTCGGCGAGTTGGTCAATAGCGATGAAGTGATCGGTTATATCGACACCGCCGCCACCGCTGGCGCATCAGCTCCCGCACCTGCTGCAACCCCCGCACCCGCGCCTGTTGCTGCCCCTGCACCCGTTGCCGCTGAGCCCAAAACCGGTCCCGCTGTTCGCAAAATCACCGAAGAAAAAGGCATTTCTCCCGCGCAAGTGCCCCACGAAGGCGATCGCGTCACCAAAGCCGATGTGTTAGCGCACGTTCAAACGCAACAAGCCCCCGCGCCGATCATCGCTGCCCCGCCCGTCATTCAACAAGCCGCGCCCAAACTCGTGCCATCGACCCCACTGCCCGACGCACAAGGTCGCAAACAAGAACGCGTTCCGATGACACGTCTACGCAAACGGGTGTCCGAGCGTTTATTGAGTGCCCAACACGAACACGCGCTTTTAACAACTTTCAATGAAATCAACATGAAACCCGCGATGGATTTGCGCTCAAAATACAAAGATCAATTTGAGAAAATGCACGGCACGAAATTAGGTTTTATGTCGTTTTTTGTGAAAGCGGCGATTGCGGGATTGCAAAAATTCCCCATCATTAACGCCTCGACCGACGGCAATGACATTGTTTATCATGGATTTTATGATATTGGGATTGCGGTGAGTTCGCCGCGCGGATTGGTTGTCCCGATTTTGCGCGATGCCGATAAAATGTCGTTTGCCAATGTGGAGAAAAGCATTGCAACTTTTGGAGCAAAAGCCCGCGATAATAAATTGGAACTCTCTGATTTAGAAGGCGGAACTTTCTCGATTACAAACGGAGGAATTTTCGGTTCGATGATGTCCACGCCGATCTTAAATCCACCTCAAAGCGCAATTTTAGGCATGCACAATATTGTTGATCGTCCGATTGCGGAAAATGGTCAAGTCGTGATTCGCCCGATTATGTACGTTGCTTTAACCTATGATCATAGAATCATCGACGGTCGTGAAGCAGTTCAATTCCTCTTCAACGTCAAACAATACCTCGAAGACCCACAACGCTTACTCCTTGATTTATAAACTATTTTAACCACACAAAAACGCCCTTTCAACTTAAATTGAGAGGGCTTTTTCTTTGATTTAGAAATTGATTAAAAAAAGCAACTTTAAAATTTTCCTCTATTTTTCCCCTTATATCACCCATCTTTATTCTCTACTCACCATTATTATATGCACCATTACCACAAATCATATTGAATTGAGAGGCTTAACCATACATTAAGACAGAGAACTCCCTGATTAGGAAGAAAAACTCTCTTTTAGTTCCTAAGAAACTTTCTCACCATCTCGCTTCTCTTGTTCATTTTATTCAACATTATTATTCTTCTCTTTCATTAACTAACCTCTTAATTTGAGCACTACCTAACTATACTCTGGTGAAGAGAAATAAAAAAACGCTCCCACATATGGAGAGCGTCAAAAGGGGGTGATGGATAATTCGTTTTTAACTGTGCATTTGTTCTTGCAAATAGTTTTGAATGCCCACTCTTTCAATCAAATCTAATTGGGTTTCTAACCAATCCACGTGTTCTTCTTCGGATTCTAAAATAGACACAAAAACTTCCCTAGAAACAAAGTCTTTACACGATTCACAATGCACAATCGCTTCACGCAATAAAGGAATCGCATCGTTTTCTAACGCCAAATCCGCTTCGAGCATTTCTTTAGGGTGTTCGCCAATCCGCACTTTGCCTAAATCTTGAAGATTGGGTAACCCTTCTAAAAACAAAATCCGTTCAATTAATTGATCAGCGTGTTTCATTTCATCGATGGATTCGTGATGAACTTTATCGTTCAATTTCTTCAAACCCCAATTTTTAAACATTCGGGCGTGGAGAAAATATTGGTTAATCGCGGTTAATTCGTTTTTAAGGGCTTGATTGAGATATTTAATGACTTGTTCATTGCCTTTCATCGACGTTTATCCTTGTCTGTTGTTTAATTCGGTGAGAGTGTTGCGCAAAATTTGGTGGGTTTCCTTGCCGCAGCGTCCGCACTGTTCGATCACGCCCAACTGCTGACATAATTGGCGCATCGACGTGCAATTGCCCGCACACACCGCGTCGCGAATCTGGCGATCCGTCACGCCTTGACAGATACACACATACATAGTAACTCCTTTAATACTTTACAAGTTCATTGCGCTAAAAAGATAAAATGTGATGGGAGAAACTATAACGCAATTGAGAATCACTTGCAACTAAAACTTTAAGGCAAAAAAGACTTGACAGAAAATAGAGAAACGCTATAATGTGCGCTTTCTTAGCCGCGGCCAGATAGCTCAGTCGGTAGAGCAGAGGACTGAAAATCCTCGTGTCGGCAGTTCGATTCTGCCTCTGGCCACCATGAAAAATCTAGTGGGACGTTAGCTCAGTCGGTAGAGCAATGGACTTTTAATCCACGGGTCGCAGGTTCGATTCCTGCACGTCCCACCACTTTCTCCAAGCATTTCCTTTCTATATTTTCATTTCAGAATTACCTCCGCACCAAACTATTTCTAAAATACCCCAAAACACGGGTGTTGTGCCGTTTTTAGGGAGCTCTTAGAATGTTAATGAGGGCGAGAGGAAAATCGTGTTTTTCCATGTCGTGGGTGGTTTTTTCAATCGGATACGTCAAACATTTGAAATGAACGCGGTGTTCTTCGCGGTCATAAATGGCGAATTGCGTGCCGATTTGGCGATTTCGGGGCTGTCCGACCGATCCCGGGCACACTAAGGCTTGTTGAAAGCGTTTCAAATCGAGGGTTGCTTCGAGGTAATGTTGATCGGGAATACCTGCTATTCGGGCATAAATGCCGGGTAAATGGGTATGTCCATGAAAACACAGATTAATTTTTCGTTCAACCAACACATCTAAATTACGTTCATACGTCATTTCATACACATAGGCATTAAAAAAAGTCGGATCGAGGGGTGATCCGTGAACCGCTAACCATTGATCATTCAATAACATAGGCGGTAAATCTAATAACCATTGACGGTGTTCAGCAGTGACCTGTTGCAGATTCCATTTCAATGCCCATTGCGCGGTTTTTGAGAAGCCTTTGGTAAATTCCCCTGTCGCCAATCCGTGATCGTGATTGCCTTTAATGATCACTAACCCACTGTTTTGTAAGCGTTCGATACATTGAGCGGGGTGCGGACCGTAACCCACCGTGTCGCCCAACACCAATCCTTCGGAAATATTTTCCTGTTTGAGAAAGGCTAAAACGGTTTCTAGCGCGGGCAAATTGGAATGCACATCAGCTAATAAGGCAATGAATCGTTGATTAATTTTAGGGGGTTTGGAGCGAGTTTGGGTTTGTCCGCGCATTAACGCATCGACTAAAGAAACTAATAAGGATTGTTTTGCATCGGGGATAAACAAATTTCGTAAAAGTTCAGCTAAAACCGTAAGATACTGCTTTCCAAAAAAAGTCAAAATCAAATCCCGCAATTGTGCGCCGAGTTGTGCGCTGGTTTGGTCGGTCAGCCACCCCAATCCGCGCAAATAAACCCCCAACGCCTGCGCGCCCGACAAAAAACAATCCCAGTTGTACACATCATCGTCGAGATAATAAATCTGCCCGTCGCTCGCCAACCCAAAATTAGAAAGCCCTTCATCAAGCCGCAAATTGTGTTGGGTTGCAACGTTGAAATACATTCGCCAAATTTGATCAAACCAATCAAGGGGTTCGAGATTGTCTTGCGCCGTTTCGCCAAGCAACGTGTGCAGGGGTTTCAATAGCGGACAAATGTTTCCAATTAAGGGTTGATCGCCGTTATCGGGAATGGCGAGAAACCATGTTTTAGAAGGGATATGAACGTTTAATTGGCGTTCTTTTTCAAGGATTTGCTTGATCCATCGCGTGGCGGATTTCTCATCAAAATTCAGTTCAGCCCGAATCTTCAAAATGTTATGATCATCGATGTGCAGGCGCGTATTTGGACGACCCGTGAACATTTGACCATGAACCAACGCGGTTTGCGGCAGTGAAAAGAGTCGCGCAATATCAGCGGCTTGATACGGCGACTCCCCCGACACTGCACCCATTAATGTAATGTTATACTGCATAATATGTTCTCGTTTTTTTCGCATTTTAACAGGATTTTAATCAATATGTCGCCCTTTCAGGAAACCCCCTTTGCAATTATTCAAGGTGTTCCCTTAATTGAATTGCCAAAGGATTTGTACATTCCTCCCGATGCTTTGAGAGTTTTCTTAGAAACTTTCGAAGGACCGTTAGACTTATTGCTCTATTTAATTCAAAAACAAAATTTAGATATTTTACATATCCCCATCGCTAAAATTACGCAACAATATTTGCACTACATTAATTTAATGCAAGAACTACAATTAGATTTAGCCGGCGACTATTTGTCGATGGCAAGTTTATTATTGGAAATTAAATCCCGTTTATTATTGCCACCAACCGATAAAAAAGCCGACACTGATCCGCGTCGTCAATTAATTCAACAATTAGAAGAATACGCTTATATTAAACGAGCTGCAGAAATATTAAATGAATTACCCGTTTTAGGACGAGATACTTTTGAAACAGAGGTTTTTGTTCCCGAAGTTGCTCGACCCAAAATCCCCCCTAAAATTGTTTTAACCGATTTATTAGTAGCTATGCAAGATGTTTTATTGAGAATGGAACTTTTTACCGCCCATCAAATTACCCGTGAACCCTTATCTATGCGTGAAAGAATGAGCTCTATTTTAGAAATCCTTAAAACAAATCAATTTATCGATTTTTATGTGTGTTTTTCCACTCAAGAATCCAAAGCGGGTGTTATTGTTTCTTTTCTCGCTATTTTAGAGCTTGCTCGAGAAAATTTGCTCCACATTAATCAACATAGTTTATTTGCCCCTATTTCCATCAACTCTAAAACTATAATAGAATAAACTTTATGATAAACATACTGATTCGTTGGTCAATTAGCAATCGTTTTCTTATTTTAATTGCCACATTGTTATTAACAGGTTGGGGAGTTTTCTCTCTTCAACAAACCGCTTTAGATGCGTTGCCAGATTTATCAGATGTTCAAGTTATTATTAGAACTTCTTATGCGGGACAATCTCCTAAAATTGTTGAAGATCAAATCACTTATCCAATCGCAACAACGATGCTTTCTGTTCCTGCTGCACAAGCTGTTCGTGGTTATTCTATGTTTGGAGATTCTTATGTTTACGTTATTTTCAAAGACGGCACAGATTTATATTGGGCACGGTCGCGTGTTTTAGAGTATTTGAACCAAGTTGCTTCAAGTCTTCCTCAAAATGTTCAACCCCGATTAGGACCTGATGCAACCGGTGTGGGTTGGATTTATTCTTATGCATTAATTGACAAAACAAATCAACACGATTTATCGCAATTACGCACGTTGCAAGATTGGTTTTTGCGATTTGAATTAAAAACCGTTTCGGGTGTTGCAGAAATCGCTACTATTGGAGGAATGGTTAAACAATATCAAATCCAATTTGATCCCCTTAAATTACGCGCTTACAATTTGCCACTTGCTCAAGTTATAAATGCCGTTAAAAATGCCAATCAAGAAACAGGGGGATCGGTCATTGAATTAGCTGAAGCAGAATACATGATTCGTAGTCGAGGATATTTGTCGAGTATTTCTGACATCGAGCAAATTCCTATCGCCACCAATGATCGATTAACGCCGATTTTGCTCAAAGATATTGCACACGTTCAAATCGGTCCAGAAATGCGGCGAGCGGTGGCGGATTTAGATGGTCAAGGTGAAACAACGGGCGGCATCGTGGTTATGCGTTATGGAGAAAATGCTTTAACAACCATTGACGCGGTGAAAAACAAATTAAAACAATTACAAAAGAGTTTGCCAGAGGGGGTTGAAATTATAGAAACTTACGATCGTTCTGCGCTCATTTTAAGGGCGGTCGATAACTTAAAAGAAAAACTCATTGAAGAGTTCATTGTCGTGGCGTTAGTCTGTGTAATTTTTTTATTTCATTTACGTTCAGCATTGGTTGCAATTATTACTTTGCCGCTGGGGATTTTAATGGCATTTATTTTGATGAAATATCAAGGGATTAACGCAAATATTATGTCATTAGGGGGGATTGCAATTGCAATTGGTGCGATGGTTGATGCGGCGATTGTCATGATTGAAAACGCGCATAAGCATTTAGAGAAAGCACCACCTAATTTATCTTCTAAAGAACATTGGAAATTGATTATTAAATCTTCAGAGCAAGTGGGTGCAGCATTGTTCTTTTCATTGCTCATTATTACATTGAGTTTTGTACCCGTTTTTAGTTTAGAACAACAGGAAGGACGGTTGTTTGCGCCGTTAGCATTTACAAAAAGTTACGCGATGGCGGCGGCAGCATTATTAGCCATTACCTTAATTCCAGTATTGATGGGTTATTTCATTCGAGGCAAAATTCCTCACGAAAATGCAAATCCATTAAACCGTTTTTTGATTTGGATTTACAAACCCTTAATTAAAATCGTTTTACGATTCCCAAAAACAATTTTATTTTTAGCTTTTTTGGTTTTTAGTACATTAGTTATTCCTTTGTATGGTTTGAGTGGTATTTTTGAACCGTTCAAATGGCTTTCTCAAGGTTTTTCTCAAACCCAACTAACCGATAAAATTACAACATTACAAACCCATTTTTCTCAATTTTTGAAACAGACCCCGCTAGCAGGATGGGTTGATGGATTGGGTTCGGAATTTATGCCGCAATTATATGAAGGTGATTTGTTGTATATGCCGACAACATTGCCGAGTATTTCAATTGGAAAAGCACAGGAGTTGCTCCAACAAACGGATCGCTTAATTAAAACCCTTCCAGAAATCAAAGGGGTCTTTGGAAAAATAGGGCGTGCAGAAAGTGCAACTGATCCCGCCCCATTAAACATGGTTGAAACCGTTATTCAACTAAAACCAGAAACCGAATGGCGCGAAGGAATGACCGTTGATAAATTAATTCAAGAATTAGATAAAACGGTTAAAATACCAGGTGTTACGAATGCTTGGGTAATGCCCATTAAAACCAGAATTGATATGTTAGCAACGGGTATTAAAACGCCTGTAGGAATTAAGGTTGCGGGCGCGGATTTAGGGGTCATCGAAGAAATCGGTAGAAATATCGAAAAAGCCTTAATTGGCATTGAAGGAACGGTTTCTGCTTACTCTCAACGTGTAACGGGTGGACGTTACATTGATATTATCCCTAATCGGGTTGCTGCTGCTCGGTTGGGTTTAAGCATTAATGAAATCAATGAATGGGTTAGTATTGCAATCGGTGGAGAAAACATTTCTCAAACTATTGAGGGGAGAGAACGTTACCCGATTAATTTGCGTTTACCTCGAGAATTGCGCGATGATGTAGAAAAGCTCAAAGAAATCCCCATTGTAACCCCAAGTGGTGCACAAGTTGCTCTAGGACAAATCGCTGAACTTAAAATCACCGACGGCGCACCGATGATTCAAAGTGAAAATGCCCGTTTAAATGGTTGGATATTTGTTGATATTAGAGGTGTTGATTTAGGTTCTTATGTTAAAAATGCACAGCGAGTTGTTCACGAAAAGGTTAAGTTGCCGACGGGTTATTCTATTACATGGTCGGGGCAATACGAATATTTATTGCGGGTTCAACATAAATTATTTCAAGTTGTTCCGCTAACATTAGCGATTATTTTTATTTTATTGTATTTAACTTTTGGAAATATTTGGGAAGCCTTATTAGTTATGCTTTCTTTACCATTTGCTTTAGTGGGCGGATTTTGGTTGATTTACATATTGGATTATCATTTTTCAGTGGCAGTGGCGGTGGGTTTTATAGCGTTGGCGGGGGTTTCTGCGGAGTTTGGTGTTGTTATGTTAATTTATTTGAATAATGCACTCAAAGAACACACTGTTAAAACGGTCGAAGATTTACACGTTGCGATTATTGATGGGGCGGTTTTGAGAGTGCGCCCTAAAGCCATGACAGTTGCGGTAATTATTGCAGGTTTAATCCCTATTATGTTTAGTCATGGGACGGGTTCAGAAATCATGCAACGCATTGCTGCTCCTATGATTGGAGGTATGCTAACTGCACCGTTACTTTCTTTATTTGTTATTCCCGCTATTTATTTGCTGTGGAAACGTAGAACATTGTTTTAATTGTGAAGGAGAATGTTATGTGGCGATGGGGTATTTTTCTAATTGTATTAAACGGCTGTACAACGTATGTTGAACGGTATGAAATTGTTAATCCGAGCAATACTTTTTCTCAAAGTTCAAATCAAATCGGACAAATCATGAACGGCAAACAACATTGCTTGACTGTTAATAATGGGCAGCCAATTCGTGTGGCGATGTGCAATAATGATCCCGCGCAACAGTGGGTTTATGAATCGCAAACAGCCATTTTACGCAATCCAATCAGTGGGTTATGTTTGGATAGCGCGACGGAAATCCCATCGGCGGGCGTTTTTTTGGCGGGGCGAACTTGTCAAAATGTCCCGTCACAACAATGGTTTTTTGATCGGCAAAACCTTTACAACGCGCTGGGTTGGTGCGTTGATGAGATCAAAGAAACCACACAAATATTGGCGGCTTTGGCGGCGTGCAGTTCTCGACCCGCGCAGCAATTTTATTTGGCACAAAATACGCAGCCTGTCGTGCCTTACTACACGCAAACGCCTGTAACAACAACGATTTATCAACCAACAGTAATGCCTGTGCGGACTTATTATTCGCCATTTTTCTACACTTACCCGTATTTTTATTGGAGTTTTTACTACAATCACGCGCATCGCCCCGTGCATCACCACGCGCCGCCGCCTCGTCATCGACCCGCGCCGTCACCAATTGATCATCGTGATAGAAACCGCGACGGACATTACAATAGAAATGATTTGAACCGTCGTGATGCGCTCAAAAATAGATAAACTCAAAAGGGTTTCTCTCCTCCCCTCAAGTAGGAGAAATCTGATAAACAATTTCGCTAAACATCTAAGGAGAATTAGGTCATGGCTTTAGTCGTTTGGAACGATAATTTTAGTGTGCAAGTTGCCGAAATTGATCGCCAACATCAAAAACTTATTGCAATCATCAACGAATTAGATGATGCCATTAAAGCAAATCATAGTAATGAAGCAATTGGTCACGTTTTAGCCGAATTACTTGATTACACAAAAACTCATTTTGAATATGAGGAAAACTTGTTGTCGACAAATGGTTATCCAATGTTTGATCCGCATAAAGCCGAACACGACGCGCTCGCCGAGAAAGTCGTTTTTATGGGCGACATTTTTGCGCAAGGTCAAAACATCGACAGCGGTCAGTTAATGAATTTCCTTAAATTCTGGATTGAAGAACACATCTTAGAAATCGATAAAAAATACTCCGCCCACTTAAATAGCAAAGGCGTGCATTAGTTTATTTCAAAACTCTTTCTCTCATGCCTATGTTCGAGTGTAGGAATGAGAGGAATATTTTATAAAACAGAGAGAAAATATGGGTAGTGGTGCATATTATGGTGACATAATAGAGAAGGTAAATGAAAAGAGGAGAGAAGAAAATGAGATGTCGTTATTGTAACAGTTTAGAAGTAGTGAAAAATGGCTCAACGGGTTGCTGGCAAACAAAAATACCAATGTAAAGCGTGCAAGCGTCAATTTGTGCAGAACCCAAAATCCAATAAAATATCAGAGGAAACCAAACAATTAATTGATAAACTCTTGTTAGAGAAAATCTCCTTAG
>JBEAVE010000011.1:0-9876 GCA_041161065.1 Pseudomonadota bacterium
AGAAAAAAGTGAAGAAATATTACCCTCTATTTAAATCTCTTCAACAAACCATCGATTATATTTTTAATCCATTATTTTCATTTTCATCTAGTTAATAATTTAATAGGAATCCGACTATATCTGCCGCAAACAACGAACTACTCAGTAATAGAACAGCTAATAAGCTGATCAGTTGTTGGTACGTCTTCATTTAATTAACTCCTTGGTAACATAACTCTGGACGGATCGACTTAAAAACCGTTGCTATTTCATCGCCTTAGTGCGCTTTCAAAGCGATTCAGCGACAACGTGAGAACAGTATAGGACAGCGAAAACGAGGTGTATATACAACTTAAGTTGTAAGCAGCCTTTGGTTTATTGTGGAATATCGGGTTAATGGATTGATTATTATGAAGAAAAAAATTTCAAAAAAATTAAAAAACCTTGTAAAATAGCTGTGAATAGAGGGCATTTTTGATTGTTGAACGCTGTATAATTTATTGATATTTAAGCTATTTTAACAATTTAAGCACGTTTTGTGCCCTTATAGGGTGTATAAGCGAAGCATCATACACCTTTGTGATATTGATACTGTGTTGTTTGATGATTAAAATCGAGTGTTTGTTATAATATCGAGCAAGCTATCACTTTGATATTTAAACAATTGGAGAACAAAATGAATATTTCAGACCCCGCGCCAACCCTTGACGATGTGTGGCGTTTATTTCGTGAAACTGATCAACAACTTAAAGAAACCGATCGGCAACTTAAAGAACAAGCCCGAGAGGCGGAAAGACGTTCACAAGAAACCGATCGACGTTTTCGTGAAACGGAACGTTTTATTAAGGAACTGTCAAAAGAAACCGATAAGAAAATTGGACGATTGACTAATCGATTAGGTGAATTTGTTGAAGAACTCATTAAGCCAGCGGTCGTGCGTTTGTTTCAAACTCGAGGAATTCCACTACATAAAGTGCACAGCGATGTCAGTGTAAATAATCCGCAATTAAATCTAGCCACTCAAATTGATTTATTGGTGGTCAATGGCGACGTTTGTGCGTTAATTGAAGTGAAGAGCAAATTAAGCATCGATGATGTCAATGAACACGTTGAAAGAATGGAGAAATTCAAACCGTTATTTCCTGAATATGCGGATAAGAAAGCCTTTGGGGCAGTGGCAAGCATGGTGATTGCAGAAAATGTAGCAAAATATGCTTATAAAAAAGGATTTTTTGTAATCGCACAACAAGGTGAATCCGTCGCTTTCTTAAATGACGACAATTTTAAACCAATTGCTTGGTAACTGATAATTCAACATGATTCTTCAAAATCTGGTCGTGAAAATCTGGCGGCAACCGCGCCCAATCATGCACATCAATTAAAATCGGAATGTTAGAGTCGCGCACCGCGTCGATAAAACGATTGAATTGAGTCGGTGGAATAGGACGTAAGTCTTTGGATCGCAACACAATATCCAAATCACTGCCCTCATGCGCACCCCCCGTCACCCTCGATCCGTACGCCCACACGGTAATGTCCGGCAAATGTTCGACCATCAAGGCTTGCAAACAGCGTTGATCTTTCTCCCGCAAAAACAGTGACTTCATGGCGAATC
Organism: Pseudomonadota bacterium; assembly: GCA_041161065.1. Lineage (GTDB taxonomy): Bacteria > Pseudomonadota > Gammaproteobacteria > Beggiatoales > Beggiatoaceae > DYRG01. The sequence goes on from JBEAVE010000011.1 coordinate 1,595, forward strand.
GCGGAGGATTTCATAAATGTGCGCGGCATCTATCAAAAATTGCGGCAACAATTTCAATGTATTTTCCGCAAAACCCGCCCCATAATCGTGCGCTGTTTTATTACGATTCTCTCGATATGCCAACCAACGTTCAGTTTCTTCCAAACTGATTAACCCGTGCTTAGCAGCATAACGAAATATGTCTTTGAAATTTAAGAGGTCTGCCTGTTTAGGTGAGGAAAAATAATCTCTCAAGCGTTTTTTGAGTAATTTGCCCGTTTGCTCTAAAATAATCTCAAATTCTTTCACACAAGCTGCTCGATAAACATCATATAAAATGGTTTCTGGCGGTTGTGTTTTGAGTGCATAAAAGGCTTGCTCTAAGGTTTGAACACAACGAACAAAATAATCGGTATTTAACTTTGTCATAAAAGAACCTTTTTAAGATAACAACTGCATTAAAGTGGCTTTCAATTTTAACGGAGCAATGGGTTTGTACAAGATAGGAAAATCTAATGCTTCAAACATAGCTAAACTCTTTTGATCAGTCGTGCCCGTCAGCAAAACAACCGGTAAATTTTGTATTAAATTAGGACGTAATCGTTCTAAAACAACCAAGCCGCTTTTTTCTTGCGGTAATTGATAATCTAAAATAATAATGTGCGGCGAATAATCTTGTAAAATTTGTAAAGCAGTAGCGTAATTGTGGGCGGTTTTAACTTGTAATCCCCAACTTTCAAGCAACGCTGTTAAAGATTCAACAATACGCTCGTCATCTTCAATCACTAATACATTGTAATTTTTACTAAAATTATCAGATTCTGCTATTTTATCAGTCATTTCTGGCGGCGACAGTTTTTCTGAAACTTGAGAGGAAATTGGAAAATAAACTGCAAAACAACTTCCTCGATTAATGTGAGAACGCACGGTTAAAGTTCCTCCCATTGTTTCCACCAATTGTTTCACAATCGACAAACCCAATCCATATCCTTTGCGGTAATGCCGCTCTGGATTATCTATTTGATAAAAAGGTTGAAATATTTTCTCTAATTCAGTGTGAGGAATACCGACCCCATTATCCCACACTTCTATTTGTAATCCAGCGGTTTTATGTCGCACGCCAACCACGATTTTTCCTGACCGTTTCATATGTTTAATGGCATTAAAAATCAAGTTTCTCAAAATACGTTCTAATTGTTTTGCATCAATTAATAGCTGTTGTGAAGTAGAAACACAGCGTAATGTAATTTTATTTCTCGCCGCTAAATCTGTGTATTGTTGTTGAAGGAGAAAAAATAGATCATCAATGTAAATCAATTTTGAATGAAATTGTAATGATCCAGACTCTAATTTTGAGAGTTCTAACAACGGATTTAACAAATCAATTAAACTTTGATTAGATTGAGCAATTTTACTGAGAATTTCTTTATGTTTTGGATCATTTAATAATGGCATTAATACGCTTTCAAAGAGTTTAATCGCTTGGGTGGGTTGGCGTAAATCATGACTGGTGGCGGCGAGAAAATGGGATTTCTCCAAAGCGAGTTGTTCGACTTGTTGTTTCTCACGTTGTAAGGCTTCTACTAACTCTCGTTTTTCTTCAATTTGTAAGAGCATTTTCAAATATAATTCGTGTAATTTTAACCCAAAGAAATATACAGAAACTAATAAAATAATCCCACCTAATGCAAGCCATTTGAAAATCGGATTTGTAAAGAAATAAGCGGTCATAATTGCAGGAAACACACAAGCAATCAAAGCGGTATTGGTCGCGCGTTGATGTAAGGGGGTTGAAATGACGTAAATAAATAGCGCGCTTGAGGTAATGACATTGGGTAATACAATGGTAATTAAATTTTGAGGATCGACAAATAAAATCCATATTGATCCCCACCCTAATCCAGAAAACAAATTTAAAGGAACTTTAATCCAATTTGCCCAATAAGATTTGATGCTTTCAAAGTTATGTCGATAACGTAAATATAAAACTAACCAAATGATACATAACAACATTTGCATGGTTAGCCACGCTATCATGTAATGTGGTTGTACAGTGGAATAATGCCCCAGAAAAAAGTATAACAACCAACTGGTTGGCAAAGTTATAATAATGGAAGGAAGATAGCCGTCAATTGCCATTTCCATTTGAGCTTTTAAAAGGCTTTCTTCGTTAATGTGTGTCATAACTTTCTTCCAAATTACAGGATAATAAACCTTTCTGACGAGCGATTTCAATGGCTTCCACTCGATTGTGAGCATTTAATATCTGATAAGTATTATAAAGGTGGCGTTTAACGGTGCTTTCACTAATATTTAATTGTCGAGCAATTGATTTATTACATTGCCCATTTGCCATTAATTTAAGGATTTCTTGTTGGCGCAAAGTTAAATCATAAATAGTTTGATTTAAATGGGATTGCAACTGTAAAGGAAAATACTCATTTCCACGACTGATTTCTAATAAAGCTCGCGTAATTTCTTGGGGTTCAGCGGTTTTGCAAAGATAACCTTTCACACCGAGTTGAAAAGCGGTTTGGATATGTTCGGTTTCTGATGAAGCGGAAATCATGCAAATAGGGATATTTGAATTTAGATGAATAAGTGTTTCAAGTTCTTCCTCCCAATGATGTTGGCGAGGCATGAAAATATCTAATAAAACTAAATCAAAATGATTTGATGAAAAGAGTTGATAAACTTCTTCCCAATTCGTGCATTCTGTGATAGAACAATTTGAGAAAGTTGCTTCAATGAGCATGACTAAACCTTGTCGAAACAAAGCGTGATCATCGGCGAGCAATATGTGCATAATTTGGCATTATTCGTGGTGATGCAGAAAAAAAGATAGCGATCAATAAAGATGCCGCTAAATTATGCAATAATATGAAAATAAAGGTAAAATTTACAAATTCATCTCTTATTGACCACTATCCCGTTTTTCTAATTCTAAGTGGTTTGATAGTCTTATAGCAATAACGGCAAGAGGACGTTGCTTAGAGTTTTCATAAGCCCGCCAAGCGTACGTTCCTACCAATCCAAGTCCAAACAAATTGAGTGCACCTAGAAATAAAATAACTAACATTGTTGCTGCGTAACCGGGTACGTCAATTGTGCCCGACAATTTTGCAAATAAAACAACTATTCCTAACAAAATTAATAACACTGAACCAATACTTCCTATGCGCATTAACAAACGAATAGGGTAATCGGTGAAAGCAAAAATGCTATCCATCATGTAATCTAATTTCTTACGAAATGTCCACGCGGATTTTCCTTCTTGACGGAGTTGGCGTTCATATCCCACAATTTTGCGGCGAAAACCTAACCAAAAAATTAAAGCAATTAGTGAAGAACGAGATTCTTCTAATTTGAGCAATTGCTCTCGAAAAAGACGATTACAACCAAAGACATCAACCCCACCTTCAGGCATTTCTGGCATAACTAAACGACGATAAATTCCCCAAAATAACCCAGAAGTTAAACGCGAGAAAAAGGGATCATTTCTTCCAATCCGTGTTCCAATAGCAACATCACATTCATCGGCAGAAAGTGATTTGAAAAACGCTACCAATAATTCAGGCGGTTCTTGAAGATCAGCTGCCATCACACCAAAGAAATCTCCTCGCGCTACCATTAAGCCACTTCTAATCGCTGGAAATGAACCAAAATTACGCGAATGCGCCAACAATTGCGCTGGAAAACTTAACTCAGAAATCCCATTTTTCAATAACGCATAAGATTGGTCGGGGCTGCCATCGACAACAAAAACAGCTTCTAATTGGTTCTCTAAATTTGCATTAATTTCCTCAAGCATTTGCAATAAACGAGAAATCGATGCTTCATTTTTGTAAACGGGAATAATAACCGAGTATTTCATACGCACCAACTATTAACCGTAGAAATAACTTGCTCAACTTCTTGATCAGACATTTCGGGATAACAAGGTAATGTTAAAATTTCATTGGCTAATTGTTCAGTTGCTTGAAGATAAATATGAGCAAATTGTTCCCCAAATATCGGTTGTCGATAGTCTGGAATAGGATAATGAATATCAGAAGAAATATTTGATTGACGCAAATATTCTCGTAATTGGTTTCTTTGTGGACTTCTAATCACATACAAATGCGCAACATAATTTTTTTCTTTGGTAATCTTAGGAGTAATAATATTTGAATGCTGAATGGATTGGCTGTAATGAATTGCAATTTGTCGCCGCCGATCATTATCTTGTTCTAGAAAAGGTAAAAATTCAGATAAAACAGCTGCTTGCATTTCATCTAATCGACTATTTCTAGCACTAGGAATTTCAACTTGATATTTTGCTGTCCAACCATATTGGCGTAAGAGTTCTACTCTTTTTGAAATAGCGGAATCATTAGAAATAATTGCACCACCATCACCTAACGCACCAAGATTTTTAGTCGGATAAAAACTAAAACTCGCTGCATTTCCAAATGTTCCAACACATTTTCCATTAATATTAGCCAAATGGGCTTGCGCACAATCTTCGAGTAATGGAACATTTCTTTTTGCACAATAATTAGCTATTTCTACTATTTGTGGAATGGCTAATCCGTACAAATGTGTTACAACTACTGCTTTCACACCTGAATCAATGGCTTTTATAACCTCTTCTAAGGTAACAACTCGGGTTTCTAAATCAACGTCCATGAAATAGGGTTTTGCACCTATTGCTAATACTGCTGTTGTTGTGTACATTCCAGCGTTTGCAACGGTTGCAACTTTATCACCTATTTGCACACCTAACGCTTTCAAAGCGAGTTCAATGGCATCTGTACCATTTCCTACACTAATGCAATGTTGAACACCGAGAAAATTAGCAAACATTTGCTCAAAATGTTTCACTTCAGGTCCTAACACAAACCAACCACTTTTAATTACCCGATCAACCGCCGTTTGAATTTGAGTTTGATAGCGCGTTGTTCTTGCCAATAAATTGTTTATTTGTAACATTGTTTTCTAACCTAATTGTTGTTTCTGCCATGTTAAATAATGAATTAAACCTTCTTGCAAAGAATATTGAGGAGTCCATCGAAGAAGTTGTTTTAACTTTGAATGGTCGGCGCAAGAATGTTTAATATCTCCCGATCGGCTTTCTAAATATTGAGGTGTGCTCGATATCTTAAGTTGTTGTTGTAATGCATTGAGCAATTGATTAATGGTTGTTTTTCTTTGCGTTCCAACATTAAAAACTTGCGCACTTTTCTCTACTTTTTCTAAAGCTAACATATTAGCAGAAATAACATCTTTAACATAAATAAAATCGCGGGTTTGTTCACCATCACCAAAAACCGTTATTTGCTCACCTTTTAAAAGTTTATCGACAAATATTGAAATCACCCCAGAATAAGGCGAAGAGGGGTCTTGGCGTTCTCCATACACATTGAAATAACGCAAACCCACCGATGAAACATCATACAAATGAAAATACAAATGCGCAAGTTGTTCTGTATAATATTTTTCTAACGCATACGGACTTAATGGTTCACAGGTTTCAATTTCCTTCAAAGGTAACTGCTGATTTGTTCCATAAACCGCCGCCGAACTTGCATAAATTACTTTTGGAATTTTCAAACACCTTGCTGTTTCAAACACATTAAAAGAACCTAAACTGTTTATTTGAAAATTCAGTTGCGGATTTTGAATGGAAAGCGGCACAGAAACTAAAGCAGCTTCATGATAAATTGCTTGAACATTTTGGGCGGCATTCATTACCTCTTCTATTTGAGAAACATCGCCTTTAATGATTTCAAGGTTGTTTTGATCTAAATGAGCAATATTTTCAAGTTTTCCTGTCAAAAAATTATCTAAAATTCTTACAAAAAAACCCCGTTTCAATAATTCTTCAACTAAGTGCGAACCAATAAAACCAGCACCGCCTGTTACTAATATTTTGTTTGTCATGTTGTTAGCCCAGAGAAAAGTTCGGATTATAACCGGGTAATTTGGTTATTTCGATATTATCGATTTGTTCAGGATCGAGGTATTTTTCAGCGTATTCTAAATACACTTTCTCATGAATAAATACATCAAACAAATCGGGATCAATATGGTTTTCTTCTTTCATTTTTCCTAAAATAGTTAAAGCCTGAGAAAGCGGCATTGCCTTTTTATAAGGACGATCACCAGAAGTCAAGGCTTCAAATATATCTGCAATACCCATGACACGCGCCGGTAAAGTCATTTCCTCTCGCGTTAAACCATTAGGATAACCTTTACCGTCCATACGTTCATGATGCCCTCCTGCAAACTCTGGAACGCTTTTTAAGTGTTGCGGATAAGGTAATGATTTCAACATCTTAATCGTAGCAACAATATGATCGTTGATATGTTTGCGTTCATTATCTCTTAGCGTACCTTTTTTAATACAAAGATTTTCAATTTCACCATTACATTTTCTCAAATCTTCTTCACGACGGATTTCATTTTTTCGGAGGGGATAATATAAACTTTCAACCATTTGATCATCGATTAAAAGATTCATTTCTTGACCGTTTGGAGAAATCCATCGACGCTGTGCAATTTGTTTCACCCTGCTTTGATCAGTTTCACTCATCGCTTCACTCCCAATGTTGCAATGACGAATGAAATCACGTTCTTCATCTAATATTTTAATCTTATTTGCAAGCTGTTGTTCAAAAAAATCAGCATCAAGTTGTTCGCCTTGTTTTAATAGCGTTATTTGGTTTTTTAAGGTAGCAATTTCGGCATCACGTTTAAGCACTTCAAAGCGGGTGTCAATTAAATGAATTCGATCAAAAATAGTTTCTAATTTTCTACCTTTATCAACGACGTATTCTTTGGTGGTAATTTTACCGCAGTCGTGTAACATTGCGGCGATCCATAATTCATAAGAAAGTTCCTCATTCATATTAAAATTACGGATTTCTGGAGAACCCCCTTTTGTTCGCGCGGCGGCATTTGCTAACATTAACGTAATTTCGGGTACACGACTGCAATGTTTGCTCGTGTGAGGGGATTTGGCATCAATCGCATTTGCAATCAATTTAATAAAGGCTTCAAAAAGCTCTTTTTGCTCTTTAATAAAACGCTGGTTCATTAGAGAAATCGCCGCTTGAGAAGTTAAAGATTCCACTAATTCTTGATCCCATTGATTGAAAGCAATAATTTCGTGAGTTTCTTGTTCTCTGGCATTGATGAGTTGTAATACACCGATAATGTCGTTCTTATGATCTTTCATTGGAACAGTGAGGAAAGATTTTGAACGATAATTCATTTTCTCATCAAACTTGCGTGTGCCTGAAAATTCGAACTGAGTATCTTCGTAAGCATCTGGAATATTGATAGTTTTTTCTTGTAAAGCCGCGCACACGGCGACCATATGAAGGTTAGGATTTCCTTTATCATCGTGTAGAGGAAGGGGAGGAAATGTAATGGGTTCACCGCTGCTTCCACCCTTGCGAATTTTTAGACTTTCCGAGATCATAATTTCGAATTTCAAACCCGCATCGGTTTTAATGTACAACGTTCCTCCGTCGGCGTTGGTAAGAATGCGCGCCGCGTCTAAAATACATTCCAATAAACGGTCGCTATTTTTTTCAGACGATAGCGCAATTCCTATGGAATTCAGTTGTTTAAGTCGTGAAAGGAGGTGAGAGATTTCTTCTTCGCGATACATGATAAGATTCACTGGCGTTACGTTAAATAGGGAAATTATAAATGAATTATCTAGCAAATGCCGAGATAACCGAACAATTTGGTGCACAATTTGCGAAATCTTGCCCCACTAAAGCACTGGTTTTTTTGGAAGGCGAGTTGGGCGCAGGCAAAACAACTTTCGTGCGCGGTTTCTTACGCGGATTGGGATTTCAAGGGACAGTTAAAAGCCCTACTTATACCTTAGTTGAACCTTATGAAATAAAGCTCACAAATTCATTGATTCAGCGCATCTATCACTTTGATTTATATCGTTTAAGTGATCCAGAAGAATTAGAGTTTCTCGGCATTTGGGATTATTTGATGCAAGAAAATAGTATTTGTTTAATCGAATGGGCTGAACGCGGTCACGGCATTTTACCAACACCCAATATCATAATTCGTTTAAACTATGTTCTGCCTGAAGGTCGACAAATCAACGTCGATTTCAAAAACAAATAAAAACAAAGGAGAAACAGTTTTAATGAACCATTTGTATTATGGTGACAATTTGATTGTATTACGCGATAAAATTCCTTCAGAATCGGTGGATTTGTGTTATATCGATCCACCGTTTAATTCTAAAAGAAACTACTTTCAAATTTATAACAACATTGGCGAAGAAGATA
>JBEAVE010000018.1:0-103792 GCA_041161065.1 Pseudomonadota bacterium
GGTAGTGAAACCACTGTGCGCCGATGATTGTGTGAGGTCTCCTCATGCTAAAGTAGGTCACCGCCAAGCATCTAATACCCTTAACCCCGTCACCCACAGTGATGGGGTTTTCTTTCGTCTATTTTTAATGGCATGAACCAATACACTCACACAGAAACCAATCACGAAAAATGGTTACAATATGCTTTGCAATTGGCGGATCGGGCGGCAGAAATGGGCGAGGTGCCCGTCGGGGCGGTCGCGGTTTGTCAGGAAAAAATTGTCGGCGAAGGTTGGAATCAGCCTATTTATCAACAAGATGCCACCGCCCATGCTGAAATCATTGCGTTGCGCGCGGCGGGACAAAGGTTGGGTAATTACCGTCTGCCTAATGTGGATTTATATGTCACGCTCGAACCCTGCGCGATGTGTGCGGGTGCGATGATTCATGCGCGCATTAACCGTTTGATTTTTGGCGCATTTGACCTTAAAACGGGCGCAGCGGGCAGTGTGTTTGATGTTTTGATCGATCCGCGTCATAATCACAAAATTCACGTCACGGGCGGCGTTTTAGCCGATATTTGTGGGCAACAGTTAAGCCATTTCTTCCAATCTCGCCGCCAAATCCACAAACAAAATAAACAAAATAAATGAAACCTTTATGCGTATTTCAAGAGTATTTGTCAATATCGATTTCCAGATTGGAAAATCAGTTGTTTTACCCGAAGAAACCAGCCATTATTTGAGAAATGTTTTGCGCTTAAAAGACGGTGAGCAACTGATTGCTTTTAATGGACGCGGCGGGGAATTTCATGGTCAATTAAAAAGTGAAAACAAAAAAACCTTCACGCTAGAAATCCACCGTTTTAATGCAATTGATCGAGAATCTCCATTGCAATTGGTGCTAGCTCAAGCGGTTTCTCACCCAGAGCATTTTGAATGGGCATTGCAGAAAGCCACTGAATTAGGAGTTCAACGCATTATTCCGATTTTAACCGCTAGAACTCAAGGTCATGATAAACAGCGTTTGGATAAAAAAATAGTTCGTTGGCACAATATCTTACAAAGCGCGTGCGAACAGTCAGGTAGAAATAAACTCCCCACTTTAGAAATCCCCCAACCATTTGAAGATTGGGTAGAAACACAAATAATTGGTACAAGGATTTTTTTAGAACCCACCGCCGAGCAAACCTTTGCAAATTTATTAGAAATTGAAATGCCTTTAACCCTTTTAATCGGGGCGGAAGGGGGATTAACGGCGGAAGAAATAAAATTGTTAAAAACGCGGGGATTTATCGGAATTCGGGTCGGAACGCGGATTTTACGCACAGAAACCGCTGCGATTGCCGCGATCGCCGCTTGTCAAGCGCGTTGGGGCGATTGGCAGTGATCGCAAAAGATCACGTTTTCGGCAATGTCACGCCCATTTGTCCTTGATATTTCCCGTTGCGATCTAAATACGAGGTTTCACAGATTTGATCTGCGCCTAAGAAAACCATTTGAGCAACGCCTTCGTTTGCATAGATTTTAGCAGGTAATGGCGTAGTATTTGAAAACTCTAATGTCACATGACCTTCCCATTCGGGTTCTAAAGGGGTTACATTTACCACAATCCCAATCCGCGCATAAGTTGATTTCCCCAAACAAATCACCAAAACGTCTCGAGGAATCCGAAAATACTCGACGGTACGCGCCAGTACAAATGAATTGGGCGGAATAATACACACCTCGCTAGAAATATCAATGAAACTCTTTTCATCAAAATTTTTGGGATCAACGACAGTGGAATTGATATTGGTAAAAATCTTAAATTCATTAGCGCAACGCACATCATAACCATAACTCGATGTGCCATAAGAAATGATTGCACCGTGAGAGGATTGTTTGATTTGATGGGGTTCAAAAGGCTCAATCATTTGACATTTCAAAGCCATTTCTCGAATCCAACGATCGGATTTGACACCCATGTACATTCTCCTTAATAATGAAATAAATAACCGCTATTATAAAACATTATGATTCCTTTAAGTTTATATATTCATCTGCCTTGGTGCGTGCGAAAATGCCCGTATTGTGATTTCAATTCGCACCCGTTGAAAACAGAATTACCAGAGCAACGTTATATCCAAGCCTTATTGCAAGATATTTCATACGATTTGCCGCTGGTAAAGAACCGCCGGATTTCTAGCATTTTTTTAGGGGGAGGAACACCCAGCTTATTTTCTCCCGATGCCCTATTTCAATTATTCGCCCAATTGCGTTTAAGAATCCCATTTGAAAAAAATATCGAAATTACCTTAGAAGCCAATCCCGCCACCGCTGAAATTTCTAAGTTTGCAGGCTTTTATCAAACAGGTATCAATCGTTTGTCATTGGGCGTGCAAAGTTTTAATGATCAATCATTACAAAATATCCAAAGAATTCATCATCGACAACACGCAATAGATGCAATTGAAATGCTCAAAAAAGTTGGTTTCAAAAATTTCAATTTAGATTTAATGTACGGTTTGCCCAATCAAACATTAGAAATGGCATTAGATGATTTAAAAATGGCATTACATTTTCAACCCACACATTTGTCTTGGTATCAATTAACGCTTGAGAAAAATACCTATTTTGATCGTTATCCTCCTCATTTGCCCGATGAAAATATTATCTGGGAAATGCAAATGGCAGGTGAACAATTATTGCGTGAGAAAAATTATGAACATTATGAGATTTCTGCGTTCACTAAAAAACAGCATTATTGTCGACATAATTTGAATTATTGGCAATTTGGAGATTATTTAGGAATTGGCGCAGGTGCACATAGTAAAATAACGCTGTCATCCAATAGAGTTTTGCGTTTGAGCAAACATAAACACCCTGATTTCTATTTGCAATCCAGTCATAAAATTGCTGAACGATTAGAAGTCAGTCATGAAAATTTAGCTTTTGAGTTTATGTTAAATGCGTTAAGATTATGTCAAGGCTTTGATAAATCGCTCTTTTATCAGCGCACTGGTTTAACGTTGGACATCATTAATCAGCCATTGCAACAAGCGATTGAAAAGGGTTGGTTAATTTGTAAAAACTCGAGAATTATGCCAACCGAAAATGGCTTAAAATGGCTTAATGAATTATTGGAACTTTTTTTAGTGTAAAATATGGAATTAAACACGATTTTTTTATTAGGAATTTCGTTTTTTGCTGGATTGGTTGATGCGATTGCAGGGGGAGGTGGATTGTTACTGTTGCCCGCGTTATTAACGGTAGGAATTCCTCCCCATCTTGCGTTAGGTACAAATAAATTATCTGCAACCTTTGGGAGTTTCACCGCTTCGAGAATTTGCATTATTAAGGGCATGGTTCAACCGCGTTTCTGGCTAATTATGATTTTTTCAACATTGCAAGGATCATTTTTAGGTGCATTAACGGCGTGGTTGTTATCACCAGAATGGTTGAAAAAAGGGTTGTCGATTGTTATTTTTGGGGCGGCGACTTATATTTTATTAAAACGTCCCCATATTCAAAACAACACATTACAACCACTAGCTTTTGCGCCGAGAGGAAAAAGTATTCTATTGGGACATTTGTTGGGTTTCTACGATGGTATTGCAGGACCTGGAGTGGGTTCTTTCTGGACAATGGCAAATATGACTTTTTTTGATTTGAATTTAGTTGAAGCAAGTTGTTTAGCACGCTTGATGAATTTTGTGAGCAATGTGGTTGCATTAATTACGTTTTTAGCGGTAGGAAATGTGGATATTGGGTTGGGTTTAACGTTGGGAACAACGCTTATGATTGGGGCGTATTTGGGAGCGCATTCTGCTTTGAAATACGGGGCGGCGTTAATTCGCCCTTTATTTATTGCGATGTTTGTTTTGTTGGGGACGCGGCTGTGCTGGCAAGTTTTCTTTCATTAAGCCTTTATCTGATTGTTTTTAGAGTATTTTTTATTAAATGCAGCCAACACACTTCATTACTTTATCAGAATGTATTAAAATTAGACCGAGACTTAACTGTAGAAAAAGGAGACAACCATGCAATATGATGTGAATGGAACGGCGATTGAAGCCGATAAAAACGGCTATTTGGTCAATATCGATGATTGGAATGAGGACGTTGCGCAAGCGATTGCCGCGCACGAAGGCATCACTTTGACGGAAAAACATTGGGATTTAATCAACTATTTGCGCGAAGAATACACGGAAAATAAGGGCAATCAACCTAATACCCGTAATATTGTCAAGGCAATGAAAGAAGCGTGGAACGACGATTCCATTGATTCTAAATCACTTTATGAACTTTTTCCGTTAGACCCTTCCAAACAAGGTGGGCGCATCGCAGGTTTGCCAGAAAGCAAGCGTAAGGGCGGCTACTAATCTTTTTTCCTCTCCGTTTGGAGAGGATTTCCTCTCATTTTAGAAAGCACCGCATTTGCCGCTAATTCATCTGAATTTTGCCGCAAACTGAAATGAATCACATTAAACGCACTTTTTAATGCTGATTGTTTATCTGAATGCTCTAAAAAATCCTTCACAGCCGCTGCTAAATTTGCAGGCGTTGCTCGATCTTGAATAAACTCAGGCACTAAAAGTTTCTGCGCAAGTAAATTGGGTAATGCAATGTAAGGTACTTTCATGAGTTTCTTTACCAACCAATGCGTGATTTTGTTCACCCGATACGCCACCACCATTGGACGTTTAATAAGCGCAGTTTCTAAGGTTGCAGTGCCCGATGCTAATAAAACAACATCAGCGGCTGCCATAACTTGGCGGGCTTGCCCTTGAAAGATTTGTACCTCAATGTCGTTGAAATGCGCTAATTGTGTTTTGAATATTTCACTGACTTTTGGATTTGCTAAGGGCACTAAAAACTTTAATGGTGAGGTAGATTGCAGTAATTGTGCGGTTTCAAGAAATAAATTTCCTAATGTTGAAACCTCGCTGACTCGACTGCCTACCAATAAAGCCACATATCGATTTTCTATAGGAATATTCAACTGTTCACGCGCTTGTTTTTTATCAGAAGAAAGCGGGATTTGCCACGCAAATGGATGTCCAACAAATTCAACCGCCATGTTTTGTTTCTGATAATAAGCGGCTTCAAATGGAAATAAGGTGAGCATCAAATCACACGCGCGCCGGATTTTCTTTAAGCGATATTCTCGCCACGCCCACACCGTTGGACTCACATAATGCACGGTTGGAATATTTAACTTTTTGAGCGCGAGTTCTAATCCCAAATTGAAATCAGGTGCATCAATCCCGACAAATACATCGGGCGGGTCGGCGGAGAAATGATTTTTCAAACCTTGTCGGCAACGCCACAAACGGGGTAAATGTTGCAAAACTTCCATCAAACCCATAACCGACAACCATTCCATTGGATATAAACTTTTCATACCCGCAGAAATCATATTTGTTCCACCAATTCCTTCAATTCTTGCGTGAGGAAAACGTGCTCGAATAGCTTTAATTAAGCCTGCGCCCAACAAATCCCCAGAAGTTTCTCCCGCGACAATCGCTATGTAAGGTTTTGTTTTATTTATCATATAATTAGCATCTCCCCACATTTGAACGTGGGGACGATTCAATTAGGTATTTTTCCAATGATCGGCGGGAACGTAATGGGCGGCTTCCTCGATTAAACGCAAATTACGCTGCAAAATATCGCCCTTAAAACGATGGCTAAGTGCTTGATTTAACGCATCAACTGGCAAAATTCCCGTCAAAGCTAAAAACCCCGCCAACAATGCCGTATTGGGAACGGGTTTTCCCAAAATGTCCTTCGCCAACGACGACGCGGGCAACGCCACCAACGGATAACCCATTTCTTGGCTCAACGCCTCACTGCTCAGGGTCGAATTAACCAGCACGCCGCCGCCCGCCCGCAAGCCGTCCATTACCCCCGGAACGTGCAGAAGTGCTTGATCTTGAACGATTAAAAACGCGGGACTATTCACTTGATTGCGGCGTTTAATCGGTTTGTCGTCAATGCGCACAAACGCCACCACCGGCGCGCCCCGCCGTTCCGCCCCAAAATTTGGAAACGCCTGCCCGTAACGTTTCACTTCAAATGCCGCCGTCGCCAACAAATACGCCGCAACCACATTACCTTGTCCGCCGCGCCCATGAATACGAATTTCTAACATTTTTCCTCCTTCCTTTTTTGAACAATTTGGATCACATTCACCTATTCTTTTATAGAGAAACTTTGTTTTAAGGTGCTTTTACAACGGGATTCCCTTTTTGAAGCCAACCTACAATCCCTCTTTCTACATTATAAACCATTTGATAACCCATCTTCTTATCGAGGAAATGTGCAACATTGGTGGTACGATTTCCTGTGCGGCAAATTAAAATAACAGGTTGATCTTTTTGAGTAATTTTCTCTAAGGATTGTGTCCAATTCGCCGCATCGTAACGTCCGTTCTTATCAAAAAAAGTGAGCAAATGGCTGCCTTCCACAATTCCCGTTGCTTTCCATTCTTCGGGCGTTCGAATATCAACAATCGGCACACCTTGCTTAATTAAAGTTTGTAACATATTATTATCAATATTCTTAACTTCTGCAACGGCAGAAACCGCCCAACAAATCCAACCCATTACAAACCAGCGACCATATTTTTGCATAGTATTTCCCGATAGAAAAAATAAAACGAGTTTTCATTATAGAGTATTGAGAAAAAGAAAAGCAAGTAGAGATTTCTAGGTTGTTTTTATTTAACATAACAAAGGATAAAAGAATATGTTATTTATTGGTTTAATGTCTGGAACAAGTATTGATGCGATTGATGCGGTATTGGTTGATTTTTCAGAAGATTTTCCGCGCTTGATAGCAACCCACCAACATTATTGGTCGCCTTCTGTTCGCCAGCAATTGTTGCAAATTAGTCAAACAAATCAAGCTATTTTTCCCGCTACGTTAGCGCATTTGGATCAAGTGGTTGCCGACACTTTTGCTGACGCGGTCGATGCGCTGTTAAAACAAACAAACTATAAACATTCGGATATTCAAGCACTTGGAAGTCATGGACAAACGCTTTGGCATCAACCGCCGCGTTGTTCTGGCATTAATACCCGACCTTTTACATGGCAAATCGGCGACCCAAATATTATCGCCCAACGTACTGAAATTACAACTGTTTCTGATTTTAGACGGCGAGATTTAGCAGCGGGTGGACAGGGCGCGCCGCTTGTACCCGCTTTTCACGCCGCGTTATTTCGCCATTCAAATGAAGTTCAAATCGTTTTAAATATAGGTGGAATTGCCAATATTACCGTTCTTCCTCCCGCGCATTCCAATGCACCAATTATTGGTTTTGATACCGGAACGGGCAATGCTTTATTAGATGCTTGGGCATTACAACATTTGGGTGTTGCAATGGATTTAAACGGTGAATGGGCTGCGCAAGGAAAAACTAATCCACTTTTATTAGAAAATTTATTACAAGATGCGTATTTTTCTTTACCACCACCTAAAAGTACCGGACGGGATTATTTTAATCTACATTGGTTGCAACCTTTCTTAAAAAATGAAACCCCGCAAGATGTGCAAATGACCTTAGTGGATTTAACCGTTGAAAGCGTTGCTCGAGCGATTGCACCTTTTCAAGCAACAACCGTTTTAGTATGTGGTGGTGGCGTTCATAATGCTTTAATGATGCGCCGATTAAATGAAGTTTTACAAATACCAGTGATTTCTACAGCGGCATTAAATGTTGATCCGGATTGGATCGAGGCGAGTTGTTTTGCGTGGTTGGCGAAACAAACATTAGAGAAAAAAACAGGAAATCTTCCTAGCGTAACGGGAGCAAAACAAGCGGTTATTTTGGGTGGTATTTATTACGCTTAAATAAAAACAAGTTTGCCCGTATTTATTGGTCACAAAAGCGGTTTATCGATAGTTCACCGCTTTGTGAATTGAAATAACTTAACCGTACACGGGGAAACGTTTGCAAAGTTGAGAAACTTTATTTCTAACGGTTTCTTGAATGCTCACGTTTTCAATGTCATCTAAAATGTCAGCGATCCAACCCGCAAGTTCTTCACATTCTTTCACTCCAAATCCTCGAGTTGTTACCGCTGGCGTTCCAATGCGAATTCCACTGGTTACAAATGGCGTTTGGGGATCATTTGGGACGGAGTTCTTATTAACCGTAATATGCGCATTTCCTAACGCCGCGTCCGCCGCTTTTCCTGTCAAGTTCTTCGCAATTAAATCAACCAAAAACAAATGATTATCCGTGCCGCCAGAAACAATATTATAACCACGTTTTTGTAATGTAGTTGCCATAATTTTAGCATTATCAATCACTTGTTGTTGATAAGCTTTAAATTCTGGTTGCATGGCTTCTTTGAAAGCGACTGCTTTTGCCGCGATAACGTGCATTAACGGACCGCCTTGCGTACCCGGAAATACTAACGAATTCAACTTCTTCTCAATGTCTGGATTCGAACGCGCCAAAATCAAACCACCACGCGGACCGCGCAAAGTTTTGTGAGTAGTGGTCATCACCACGTCGGCAATTTTGATCGGATTCGGATACAATCCCGCCGCCACCAAACCCGCAACGTGGGCAATGTCAGTCACTAAATACGCGCCAACTTTGTCCGCGATTTCCCGCATCCGTTGCCAATCAACCACCCGCGAATACGCGCTAAATCCGCCGATCAACATTTTGGGTTTGTGTTCGAGGGCGAGGCGTTCCATTTCTTCGTAATCGATTTCGCCTGTTGAAGGATTTAAGCCGTATTGTATTGAATTAAAAAGTTTTCCAGAGAAATTCACTTTCGCGCCGTGTGTCAAATGTCCGCCGTGCGCCAAACTCATGCCCAAAATCGTGTCGCCGGCTTGCAACAGTGCCAAATACACTGCCGCGTTTGCTTGCGAACCGGAGTGAGGTTGAACGTTGGCGTAATCTGCACCGAATAAGGCTTTGGCGCGATCAATGGCGAGTTGTTCGGCAACATCGACAAATTCGCAGCCGCCATAATAACGTTTTGCGGGATAGCCTTCGGCGTATTTATTCGTTAAAACAGAGCCTTGCGCGGTTAAAACGCGAGGACTGGCATAATTTTCAGAGGCGATTAATTCAACGTGGGCTTCTTGGCGAGCGAGTTCGTTTTGTAAAGATTGGGCTAATTCGGGATCAAATTCTGCGAGGGTTTGTGAGGAAAACATCGTCGTTCCTTTGTACAAGTGAAACTTTTAATCATAACACACTAAGAATTTGGCGTGGATAGTGATCAAATTGAGATGCTAATTAAATCTATACTTTGCTGAAAATAAGCCCAAAATAGGCAAAATTATCTCCTGCTTTTGATCACCGCCTTCATTTCTAAATTCTCCAATATTACCTTAACGCCTGTCATTTTATCCTGTTTTAGAGTGTTGCCGTGTTGCCACTTGATTTATCTTGGCTTAAATTGCGGGTTGAGGTGTCATTTTTTACCACAATGTGGTGTTTTTGTGACAAAAGGTGTTGCGTTTTTGTTGCAAGATTGCTAAACTCGCTTTCACTTATGGATCGTCCCTGTTTGTGAACCCGTTTAATTGATCAGGACGATGGTGTGTTCTTATAAAAAAAGTTTGTCAAATTAACCCCTTAGGAGATGAAGGCAAGTCGTATCCTCAAAAAACAATAGGAGTTATTTATGCAGCATCGAAAATATTCATTATGGTTAGGCGCGGCATTATGCGTTTGGCAATTACAGGCGGCGGCAACCGTCGACGAACATAGTTCGCTCGATACCGACGCGAAGAGTTTCTCTCAGAAAAAACTTGAAAAAATGGCTGACAAAGCCGCCGCCGATTATGGTTTGAATCCTCATTTGTTTCGAGCTTTAATTACCCACGAATCGCGCTGGAATGCACGGGCAGTTTCCTCTCAAAACGCCATCGGTTTAACGCAATTGCAAGCCCCCACCGCCGCCGAATTTTGTGATCTTGAACCCGACGAACTCTTTGATCCCGCTAAAAATCTTGACTGCGGTGCGCGTTATTTTGCGGTTCAATTGGAGGACTTTGGTTCGGTTGAATTGGCGTTATGCGCTTACAATTTAGGTCCCAATCGCGTCAAACGTGCCGGCAAATGTCCTTCCGATATTAGCGTCACGCAGAAATACATTAAAACCGTCACCGAAACTTGGCGCGACTCATTATGGGGAAATGTGTGGGTATTGGATAAATGGGGCTACCATTTAGAAGATATTTTCGATTTTTCCTAACATAGATTTTCAGAAAAACCTTGAGAATCAAACGAGTTTTTTCTACAAATCTATATAAAGCGTACAACCAAAAATTGTGCGCTTTATTTATTAGGCTTTTAAGATTTGTTGAGCGGTTAAATTCAAATGCGCAAACGTCGACGATATAATCCGTTGTTCCTCTCGAAAAAGCTGACATTGATAACGACGTTGTTCATCTAATTGAAACACTAAAACCGCCGGTTGTTTGGGTTTGCCCAAGAAATCCCGACTTCCTAACGCCAAATAATCCACAATCCAATATTCTGAAATCCCCAACCGCTGATATTCCTCTAATTTATCCAAATAATCATCGTCCCAATTCGTAGAAACCACTTCCACTGCTAATTGAATCGGATCAATTAACGCCGCGTAGCTTTGTCGTTCTATTTCCCATTGCGCCCGCGAAATCACGCTCACATCGGGCTTTCGACATTGTTCCCTGCCATTCAAAACAACCGTCCGAACAAGTGCAATATTTGTAACAACATAGTTTAATTGGTGCTGTCTAATTTCATCGTGAAAAGCAAACATCATAAAATTAGCAATATCATCGTGTTGTCGAGTGGCGCGCATATCAATTATTTCTCCATTTACCCATTCGTAATGTCCATCAGTTGGATAATTCTCTAAAAAATCCTCAAGCGTGGTTTGAGGAGGTGAAGAACTTAGCAGAGCATTCATAATTTTTTCTCCAAAATAAACATCAAAAACTAACCGCCTGTGACAGGAGGAAAGAACGCAATTTCATCGTTATCTTTGATAGAAGTTTCTTTCGTAACATATTCCAAATTCAATGCGCATAATGTATTACTAGGCATCGGAATTGTTGGGCAAATTTGTGTCCATAAGGTTGCAATTGTTATAGTGGATTCGAAAGGAATTAATAAGGTATTAATACCGACTTGTTCACGCAATTGCGCAAAAAACTTTACTGTGATAGCCATTTGAGAAACCTTTTCCACCAATTTTGTTGAGAAGATTGTTTTAATTTAATGATAATGACAGAAATATTATCTTTACCGCCACGTTGATTTGCTGTTGCAACGAGTTGATGAGCCATATCTAAAGCGGTGGTTTTTTTTTGTAGAATGCTCAAAATATCGTTATCTTGCAACATATCATTCAAACCGTCAGAACAGAGCAAATAAATATCATTTTCTTGGGCTTTGTGCTCTTGCAAATCGACTTCAACTTGTTCTTTCACGCCTAAGGCTCTTGTAATCAAGTTTTTATTAGGTGCGTGCCACGCTTGCTCAGCGGCGATCAAACCCACATCAACCAATTGTTGCAATACGGAATGATCTTTGGTGAGGGGTTTCAATTCTTTGTTGCGCAATCGATACAAACGAGAATCGCCCACGTGCGCGATGCTCAAATAATTCTCATAAAACCACACCGCTACAACTGTTGTACCCATACCACGATAATTAATTTGCGAACACGCGGATTGCCAAACCGCTTGATTTGCATGCAAAATTGCCTGTTGGAGCAATAAGCTGGCGTAGCGCAAGCCCGAACTCGAATGCACATCAGCGGGAGTTATTTGCGGCACACGGGTTTGTAATTCGCTCAAAATGGCTTCGACAGCAAGGCGGCTCGCAATTTCGCCCGCTTGATACCCCCCCATGCCATCAGCCAACACAGCGATGCCAAGTGCTTGATCGACCGCAAGATAATCTTCATTTTCGTGGCGAACCATGCCAACATCGGTATCGTAGGCGATTTCTAACGCCATCATGGAGGATGTTCCTCTGTTTTAAGTGCCCAAGTTGCTTGACAATCGCGCAAAGCCTGCGCCAACCGCGCGCCCTCTGAATAACGCTGTTCCGGTTTCTTTTCTAACAAAGTTCCAATCATATCACACAAATCTCGGGGCAAATCAGGTCGCAATTTCAACAAATCACGCGGTTGTTCGGTTGCAATTTTATACATTAAACTCGGAATAGAATCACTATTAAAAGGCAATGTGCCACTTAACAATTGATAAAAGGTTACGCCTAAAGAAAACAAATCACTTCTTCCATCAACAATCTTACCCGATACTTGCTCTGGTGACATATAAGACGGTGAACCCAATGGCGGCGTGCCAGTTTTAGTTTGTTTATGATCGGTAATCCTCGCAATTCCAAAATCCGTAATCTTAAGATTTTTGTTCCCATAATTATAAAGAATATTCGCGGGTTTTATATCACGATGAATAACCCCTTGACTGTGCGCATAATGTAATGCTTCTGAAATCTTAATAGCAACACTTAAAAACTCATCAACAGATAACAAGTTTTCTTTGCGCGTATAAGGTACTAAATTACCCCCTTTGAAATACTCCATTGCCAAATACGCAATATCATCATCTTCACCCGCATCATAAATTGAAATAATATGCTCATGCGTTAATCTACCAGCGGCGGAGGCTTCTCTAAAGAAACGTTCTAAGACTTCTTGTAAATTTAAACCGTCGAACTCCTTTGAAAGTGTTAATGTTTTAATCGCAACCATTCGATCTAATTTTAATTCTCTTCCTAAATAAACTACGCCCATTGCACCACTTGCAATTTTCTTTTCTATTTGAAAGCGTCCTCCAATAATGGGTTTGCGATTTTCAGTGTATTCTTCTAACCAATTGCTCAAATGATGGGGACGATTTCCATTGGTATTATTCAATCGAATTTGCAAACGTTGCATTGCTTGAACACAATCTCGATAATCTGGATCATGCTCATAGATAAAATGGTAGGTTTTTAAAGCCTCTTGTAATTGAAATTTACGCTCAAAATCTAATGCTAAATTATAAAGTGACGCAAATAGGTTTTCATCAATGGGGCATTGCGTAAATTTTTCGTATGCAAGCTCTAATCTACCTTGCCCTTGATAAAGCAATCCTAGTAATCGATTTGCTTCTGCATCTTGTTGAAGAAATCGCCATAATTTGGGTAAATTTTTCTTTAAAAGTTCAAATCCCAAAAACGTACTAATTAGTAAAATAGGCAATAGCAAATTTAACCACATTTTGAAATGAACCAACAAAACAAATTCCGCGCTCAATAAAATCACTAAACCACTTAGCGCAATCATCATTAACCACCGTTTTTGGAGAAAATCCAATAACAATATGATAAAACTTATTAGAAAAATGCTATGTTGGAGAAATGTTTTCCACTGAGGAAAAGAGATCACATCACGATTGAGCAAACTGGCTAAACTATTTGCTAAAGAAATAACGGGAGGAATTGGAGCAGAGGCGGTTTCAACTGTGGGCACTAAACGAGAGGAAGCGGTTAAACCAATTAAAACAATTTTATCACGAAATAATCCAGAAGCGACTTTATTTTCATAGAGTTGATAGAGTGGTGTGGTTGCGAATGCTGAGGTTTGATTAGGTTTAGGCGGATAAAGAAAAGGGCGCATTTGCCATTGGGTATCTGTTGAAATAAAATAATCCCCCCATTGAAGACCATTTTGTAATATTTCTAATCGAGGAATAAGTGTTTTAGCAATTTGAAGAATGAGTGAAGGATAAATTTGTTCACGATAACGAAAAAGCAGCGGTTCAATATGCGGGTGCGCGGCGGGATTAAATATCCCAAACGCGGTCGCACCAATCCGCAACGCCCCGCTACTTAATTGGGCAAGAGGTGGCAGAGCAACACTAGCAGATGGTGGAAAATCCTTGAAAATCCAATCACTTAAAAAACCAACCGGCAATTGACTGGGCGCGAGTAAAACACTTGTATCAGTATGGTTATTTAACCACAATGGCATACTTAAAATCACATTTCCATGTTGTCGAATCGCATCGGCGAATAATTGATCAGTATTAACAAGTTGATTTAATTGGTAAATTTTTTCGCTTAATGTACGAATATCATCAGAAAATTTGGTTGATTCATTAACCAAATGGCTGGCTTCATAAAATTGCAACATATCTCGCAATATTTTATTAAATTCGGGGTATTGAATTTTATCTAAAAATGTTGTAAAAACAACCACTTTCGCATCTTTTAATGCGGTCAATATTTGCGCATACACCGCTCTTGACAATTGCCAGCCGCCCAATCGTTTGACGCTTTCATCATCAATTGCCACAATTTCAATGGCATGATGAGCTTTTTTATTAGAGAAAAACATCATATTTTCATACAGTTTTTCCTCTAAAAATTGTAATGATCCGGTGATTTGTAGAAATATCAACAAACCTGCAATAATGCTCAATTGTCGCCACGCCTTAGAAATCCGCATATTCATTAAATACTCAACACATTTTTATAATATAATTATTTGGGTACAGGTAAGGCAATAAAACCAGCTTCTTCTAAGATAGTTTGCCCTTCTTTTGATCGAACAAATTTTAGAAATTCCTCTTCTAAAGGGGCTAATTTCTTATCCTTTGGTTTATTTGCTAAAAAACTTATATAATAACCGTATGGGTATCTGTCTGTTAAAATATTTGCTTTCGTAGCTTCAACGCCATCAATTGTAATTTGCTTCACACCTTGTTTAGTTGATGCAATCTTATCAAACCAATTTGCATATCCTAACATTTCAACATTTTCACTAATAGCAGATAACACTTGTTCCGAAGTTTCTTTTGTTTCTAAGTTAGATTTGAAATCACCTCCACATAACAATAATTGCTTAGCTAGCACTTCAAAACTATCTTTTAATAAAGGTGAACCCATTAATTGAATGGACTTATCTTCTAATGAATGGCTTTTAAGCTCCCAATTAAATCGATGCTTAATAATAGAATCCCACTTTGCAGACCAAAATAAAATATTGTGAGTTCCACCGCACAGTTTCTTTTCGTTTTTTGAGAAAATACTATCTATATTTTTTCGTGTTAAGTTAAATAAGGGATTTGCTTTATGAGCATAAATCACAATCGCGCCTTTTCCTATATCAAAAATAGCGGGTGAATGATTATATTTTTTTTCAAAAATTTCAAAAGATGGATATTCTTTATTCTGCTGACGGAAAAGTAGAACAAAATTTGCAAGTTCATCCGTAAGTTGTTCAACACTTTTATCCAAAGATGCTGTTACGATATTTATATGAACATTATTTGAACTATTTTTATTAAAACCATCTCGCCATTTTTCTACCAAAGTTTGAAATTCGGGTGAAATAGCAATCGTTAATTGACCAGATAACGGTTTAATTAACCATTCTTGATTTAAACCCGTTAGAACAGCTTTATCAACAATTGTAGTCTTCTTTAATGGAGGTTGATTATCTAGTTTGAAATAAATAAACACTGATTTATATGATCCTTCCTTTAACATTTCTTTTAATTGTTCACGAGAAATTGCAATAGTTGCAGCTCGAGAAAATGAGAGTTTTGTGAACCATATATCAGTTATTTCAGGCAATAAGTTTTCCCTTACAGAATGGTGTTTCTTAACCCAATCTAGCCAATTAATTGATAAATTCAGCGTATTGGTTTTAATATTAAAGTTATCTTCTTTGATTTCAACAATTCCCGCCTGATAATTGACTGTTCTTTTTTGAGTTTCTTGATTATATTGATCTAATAATGTTTGTCTTCTTTCAATAAATTCTTTATCAAATTCGGTGGGCATTTTAGTTACATAGAGTTGTTCTAAAATTTGTTGATCAGGTGGCGTAATTTCTTTAGGAATCAATTTATCTTTTATAATTTCAACATCGACAGTTTGAAAGGCTTGTCCATTTCTACGAAGTTCTAATTGATGAGAACCCACTGGCAATGTAATTATTGCGTGAGTATTTCCTTTCTGAGATTTTAATTCATTTTTTACAAAAATCTCAATATTAGATGGTAAATTTTCCAATAAAACTGCGCCTGTTTCTTCAGCATAAACGGGTTGTAAAAGTAATGCAAAAATTACAAAAATAAATTTCACGGTTGTTCTCCTTATTTCTATATAAGACGTTTAACAAAACGATAAACTGTTGGGATAGAACGCATTATGGTTTTAACTAAACCACCAAAAGGAATAAAATTAGTAAGCGTATCAATACCTATACTAATGATTGAAGATACCGTGCTATCATTTTTAGCATTGCTTGGTTGATAACTCAAGGAAGAACCACTAAAATCCAAGTTCAAACCACCTAAATTAACATTCATTTGCTTAATTTGCTCTAATTGCTTAGAAACTACGTTGTAATGATTGTCGATGGTGATTTTCAAATCTTTATTTTGTTCAATAATAATACCCAATAATTTGCTTTGTTCTTTTATTGCATCGACAATGGTTGCTTTCATATCATCGATGCTGGTTTTAATCGATCTTAATTCCTGAAGTAATTTTGCCTCAAAAATCTTACGTTCTTCACGATCTAACATTTCTGAAACCGTTTTTGTGACATTAAACACGGGCAAATTTAATAGGCTGTATTTCGGTGCGGCTAACATTAAAGATTCTTTCTCTATTTTGCGCGCTTCATTGTAGAGTTTTCTAGCAATCGTTTCTAATTGATCGGGCGACTTATCTTTGATTTCTTTTTCAAGATTATTTTTCTCTAATTCAGAAAGCATTTTGATCGCTTCTTCCAATAATGGTGAATTAGGAAAAGTTTTGATAAATTCATATAAAATTTCAACCGAATTCATTTGTTTAGCTTTTTCAAAAGAAAGTTCCTGTATTCTATTAAAAGCATCAACAAATTCAATTGCTGCTGGAAATTTTTCTCCAAATTTTTCAATGAATTTTGTGTATTCTTCAATGGAGTTTTTCGCTTTTACTAATTCAAAAATTTGATGAATTACCAATACATTAAACAGAGAATTAGGGCGCAACTCTAGAAACTGTTCATAGGTTTCTTGCGTATTAATTTGATAGGCTTTCTTCCATGTTTGAAAATACGCTGCATATTGAGTATCTATGTTTTCGTATTTCTTTGCCAATCCATGCCAAACTTCGTAATTATCTTGTTTTAATGCTAATTGATAAGCAATAGGAAATGCTAACTTTCGTTTGTTTAATGTTTCTAATTGCTGAAGAATCATTTGATGATCAATTGCGTATACAGGTGAAATGAAACAACTTACCAATAAAAAATTGCTCAAAAACTTGTACATTGCTTTTCTCCTAAAAATGGTAAAAAAGAAAAATAATTTGTTTAATTAAAATTATAACAACTGCCAGATTTTTTCTAAGGTTGCAGAGGCGGTGGTTTTTAGTTTAATATCGACGAAATCAGAAACGGCTGTATCATCGGGATTGATTTCAACGGTTAATGCGCCCCAGCTTTTCGCTTTCATCACCGGTTGTTTTATGTAACTAAAGGAACTTGTTGTGCCAATACTAAACACTAGATCAAAGCCTTTGCTCAATTCATTATATAATTGCATCAATGCTAATTCTGGTAAGTTTTCTTCAAATAAAACCACGCGCGGTCTTACTAATCCACCACAATTTGGACAAATCGGCGGGATTTCTTTTAAGCCTGAGTAATCTTTTACATTTGTTTGATAGTTGCAATCCACGCAATATAAATCGTGTAGACACCCGTGAATTTCAATTAAATGGTGAGAACCCGCCGCGCGATGAAAGCCGTCGATGTTTTGCGTTAAAACCCATGTTTCTGGTTTGAGTTTCTCTATTTCAGCAATCAACTGATGAGCACGATTAAACCGTGCGTGTCGACAGGATTTTTCTATGTTTGCCAAATGCCGCCAAGTGATTTCTGGAGAAATGCTCATAATCGTCGCCGACAACGCCATTTCTATGGGCATAGATTCTTCTGTTAAACGATCATTGTACAAACCCCCGATTCCTCGATAAGTTGGCAAACCAGATTCCGCAGAAATACCCGCTCCTGTAATAAATAATACCCGTTTTGCTTGGCGTAAATGCTCTACAACGCTGTCTAAATTATTTGACATAACATTATCCTCAAATGGTTACTCAAAAGAGCGTTAAAAAATGAATTTAATACCGATACATCAATGAGATATTTTATAACGATTTTGACTATCTTTGTTACAAAGTATCCTGTGACAATGTGGTAGGAGGTTATTCTACCCCAAAGAAAATTTTTCTGTTATTTTGATATAAAAAAAGGTCGGCGTTAGAAACCGACCTTTTATCGTTATTTGAAACGTTTTCAGAATTGACGGACTTTAATTTTGAGGGTTTGAATGCGATAAGCAATTTGGCGGGGTGTTAAGCCTAATAAACGGGCGGCTTTTGCTTGAACCCAACCCGCTTGTTCTAATGCCGCAATGACTTTTTCTCGATCGTCAATTGACGGATCATTGAAATCAACTGTAACACTGTTTGTTCGGGCAGGAGTTTGAGAAACAAGTGGGTATTCTCCTAATCCAGCTTGCTCTAACGTTTCTCTGTCGACTGTGCCGTTTTCACTCATTACCGACGCGCGTTCTAAACAATTTTCTAGTTCACGTACATTTCCTTGCCATTCATTTTTCATTAATAAACGGATAGCACTGTCGGTGATTTCTAATTTACGGCGTTGTAACTGCGCGATTTTATTGATTAAAAAGGCGGCTAATTCAGGAATATCCTCTAATCTTTCTCGTAATGGCGGCATTAAAATGGGCATGACATTCAAACGATAATACAAATCTTCACGAAACTTACCTTCATCAACCGCGGCTTCTAAATCTTTGTTTGTCGCAGCAATCACTCGAACATCGACGCGGAGAGTTTGATTTCCTCCCACTCTTTCAAATTCACCTTCTTGTAAAACACGGAGCAACTTTGCTTGAAAGGCGGGAGAAATTTCACCAATTTCATCTAAAAAAATTGTTCCGCTATCGGCGCGTTCAAATCGCCCTTTTCTTTGAGAAACTGCACCCGTAAATGCACCCTTTTCATGACCAAATAATTCGGATTCTAATAAATTATCGGGCAATGCCGCGCAATTTAATTTGACAAATGCACCTTTTGCTCGAGGAGAATTGTAATGAATGGCGTTTGCAATCAGTTCTTTTCCTGTGCCCGATTCTCCACGAATTAAAACCGTCGTATTCCATTTCGCTACTTGCCGCACCAATTCAAAGATTGAACGCATGGTTTTGCTATGTCCAACGATATTTTCAAAGCTATGATTTCCTTTGATCATTCGACGTAATTTATCGCGTTCGTCGATGAGTTCGCGTTGTTCATTTTCTACCCGTTTTGAAAGGCGCAGCACTCGAGCAATTAAATTCGCAACCATTTCTAAAAAACGCACCCGTTCCTCTAAAAATTGATCTAAAACAGGCGGTTGCGCGGCTAAAACACCGAGCGGTTCATGTTCGGCGCAAATCGGCACGCCAACAAACGGTAATTCAGGATTATAAACCCCCAACCGATGCAAAAAGCGCGGCTCATCAGAAATCTTATTGATAACAACAGGTTGCAAATTTGTCAGAATACTGCCCAACACGCCTTCGCCACGCCGATAACGCACGGGACGATCCCAACTCGGTTCATCGTCGTCGTGCAACACGCTCAATTGCAATTCGCCCGTGTCGGCTTCGACCAGCGCAATCATGCCCTTCGCCATTTCGCCGCGCTCGTGAAGAATGCGCACCACCGAAATCAGCGTTTCGTGGACATTTAGCGAGCGACTCAGCACCCGACTCACCTCGTAAAGGGCTTCGAGCTGCGCTTCAATCAATTGGACACGTTGGTGTAATGACATAAGTTTTTCAAAGTGAAGAAGAAATTGGTAATAAAACACGAATCCGACAACCTTCATGATAGCGATTATCGATGTCGATGTCGCCCAGATGTTGCGCCACAATTTCGCGCGCAACCGCCAGCCCCATGCCTGCGTGATGCCCTTTTCGCCGCCACGCCGTAAAAAATGGTTCAAAAACCCGCAGTTGCAAATGTTCTGGCACGCCATGCCCCGAATCGGTGATTTCCAATCCAATCAAATGCCCGTCGATAAAACTGCGAATGTGAATGTCGCGCTTGCGGGTTTGCGGTTCTTCGAGTGCAAATAAAGCGTTATCAATCAAATGTTTAATCACACTGTGCAATTGTTGTTCGCGCCCTTGTAAGGAAGGCAACACTGGTTCGGGCTGCCAATCGACCGTCACGCCCTGTGAAAGTAAGCGATCCGTCGAAATTTCAAGGACATTGCGCACCACTTGATTTAAATTCACCAAACAACTGGGTTCTAAACTGTCGCGCGGCAGAGCAAATCTAAGTGTTTCAAGAGCTTGCGTGCCAGATTGTTCGATTTGCTGCAAAACGCCCCGCATCGAACTGTTTTCGCCGCGCCGTTGTAAGGTTTGCAACGCCGCCACCGCCACATTTAACAATCCACGCAATTGAAACATACTTCCAGAAATCGCTTCTTTAATCCCTTGCACCATTTGTTGTTCCGCCATTAATGCTCGAACCGCTTGCATTCTGGCTTGTTCTTGCTGACGTTTCACGCTGGTGATTTCATGCGCCACAAATAATAACCGCGCTTGTTCATTTGAATTGAAATAACTATCCACGCTAGTTTCTTGTTCATTAATCCAAATGCCTGAACAAGAAAACCATCGAGGTTCATAACCTTTTCCAATATCGTAATGTACTTCTAACCCATTAAAATCATTCTTTTTTATAGATTGATCGGGTAAATTATAATCCGAAATACCTAATAATAATCGTTGCGCGGGGTGCTCTATTTCATCGGACAACCGTTTATAGGCTTTATTAGATAGCAGTTCCTCACCGTTCAAATCCAATAATGCAATCGCCACAGGCACCGCATCTACTACTGATTCAATAAAGGTTTTTTGATTATTAACCTTGCTTTCTAATGCGTGAATATCGCTAACATCTCGATGAATGCCCAAATAGAATTGGGTATTTCCCGACGTATCTAAAACGGGCGCGACGGTTAAATCAGCCAAATAAGACGAGCCATCTTTGCGACGATTCAGCAATACCCCGTTCCAAGCCTGTTTTTCTTGTAGGGTTTCCCACAATTGCTGATATAATTCGGGAGGCGTATTTTTGTCGGACAGCATTGACTCGTTGTGATTGACCATTTCGGCGGCGGAATAGCCCGAAATTCGCTCACACGCGGGGTTGGCGTATAAAATATTGGCGTTTGGATCGGTGATCGAAATCGCAATGGGTGCTTGACGCACGGTTTCAAAAAATACGCTTGATGGTAAAAGTGCTGCATTTTCATCTTGTTGCAGCGTTGTTGTTTTTGATGACACGGTTTTAATTCTGGAACGTCGATGTGAAGAAACTATCGGATGCGCCATGTTTCTCCTCCAAAAAATGGGGCAATGTCGCATAAATTACAATTACTGTGCCAAACAACGCAATCCCGTGTTTTAGCCACGACAACCCTCGAAAGACTTGTCATATTTTAAACAATAACGGCAAGTTGTTTGAAAAGCAACAATTAAATAAACTCGTTACCAATCTGATCCATTGATAACGAGAGAAAATAAAATTTTTGAGGTAAAAAACTAACGAGCGTGATGCAAATCTTGACCTAACATATCGGGCGTGACTAGCACAACGCCTTTGGGGCTAATATGAAATTTTCGTTTCAAATCATCGGCATGATTAACACCGATGACTGTATTGTCAGGAATAATACAACCTTTATCGAGCACCACTTTGTTGAGGTGGCAATTCCGCCCAATTCTCACGTCGGGCAAAATCACGCAATCTTCGACAAGGGATTTAATTTCAATGCGAACATTTGAAAAAAGTAACGAACGACGAACCGTGCCGCCAGAAATAATACACGCCCCTGACACCATCGAATCAACGGCTTTACCGCGCTTTTCCTCATCGTCAAACACGAATTTGGCGGGCGGCAATTGTTCTTGATAAGTCCAAATGGGCCACTTGCGATCATATAAA
Source organism: Pseudomonadota bacterium (assembly GCA_041161065.1). Classification (GTDB taxonomy): domain Bacteria; phylum Pseudomonadota; class Gammaproteobacteria; order Beggiatoales; family Beggiatoaceae; genus DYRG01. The sequence continues at coordinate 22,037 of JBEAVE010000018.1, forward strand.
TTTAACTGGGGTTCAACGCTGACCAATTCCATGTTGGCTTCCCAAAACGCATCGACCGTTCCCACATCGCGCCAATATTTTTCGGTTTCCGCGCCAACGCCTTCAAACGGATACGCAAATGCGCGATGTTTTTGGATAATGCTGGGAATAATATCGTTGCCAAAATCGTGGCTAGATTTGCTCGACAGCGCGTCAATGCCCAGTTGTTCATATAAAAATCGGGCGTTGAAAACGTAAATTCCCATTGAAGCCAACGCCAAATTGGGTTTATTGGGGATTGGTTCGGGGGCGGCGGGTTTTTCAGAAAAGCGGCGAATGCGTTTGTTATCGTCAATGCCCATGATGCCGAAACTTTTGGCGGTTTCGAGGTCGACTTCGAGACAACCGATTGTTAAGTCCGCGTTGTTTCTGACGTGATAAGACAACATCGGACCGTAATCCATTTTGTAAATGTGATCGCCCGCCAAAATCAACACGTATTCAGGGTTATGCGTGCGAATAATGTCGAGATTTTGATACACCGCATCGGCAGTGCCTCGATACCACGAATCGCCTTCCAAACGCTGTTGTGCGGGAATAATTTCCACAAACTCGCCCCGTTCCGCGCGCAGAAAGTTCCACCCCTTTTGAATGTGCAGAATCAACGAATGGGCTTTGTATTGCGTCATCACCGATACGCGCCGAATGTCCGAATTCAAACAATTCGACAGCGGAAAATCGATAATTCGAAATTTTCCCCCAAACGGCACGGCAGGTTTCGCCCGCCAATCCGTCAGCGCGTCCAACCGCGATCCGCGCCCTCCCGCCAACACCAACGCAAGGGTATTTTTGGTTAAGATACTTACATTTCGTTCAACACGTTCCGTTTTTTCAGGTATTTCCATAGAACCTCCTCAATGTTAAATAATACGACTCTCACCCTTAATATTACCCAATTTTTATTACAAATGGGGAAAAGTCTATTGTAGGCTTTCTTTCCCAACCGGTTATCGTTTATTTCAATAGTAGTTTTGTCGTGACCTGATTTTCTATATACTCAAAACGCCATTTCAGAAACGAGGAACAACCCAATGCCGCAATTATTAAGTCTTTCCCGCGCTGCCCGTTTAGTCGGTATTACCCGCGCCGCCTTACAAATTCAAATCCGCAATGACGAATTAGCTACCTTTGAAGGAAAAATTGCTGTCACCGATTTGTTGCGCTTATATCCCGACACCCAATTAGAAAACAACGAAATGTTAGAAAAAGTCGAGAACATCAAATCCCATTCTTCTCCCAAAAATCGTGAGAAACCTTGTTTGCCATCGCCCGAAATTTTAGCCGAACGTTTAACCAGTTTAAGTTATGAATTGGTCGAAGCCAAACAACATTTGCGACAATATCATCAATGCGGTGAACAACTCTTAGAGAAAATCCGCCACTTTTCAAATCAAGATCACATTTCAAAAGAGGCGTTGCAAGAATTATTATGCTGGATTCAACAAGAAATGCAACAAAGCCTCGATAAATCTGATGCAAAAAATCGTTTATTAGCGAAAGATACTGTTTTGAGAATTATCGCCGCGCATGTTAAAGTGATTCCAAGTGGTCGGGAGTTTTTTGTCGATGGTTCAAATTCTTTATTAGAATCCGCTTTAAAAGCCGGTATTCATGCGAGTTTTGGCTGTAGTAGCGGTAATTGTGGTTCTTGTAAAGCCCGTTTAGTTTCTGGTGAAGTCCACAAATTGCGCGACTTTGAATATGAACTCTCTGAACATGAGAAACAACTCGGCTATCTTTTGATGTGTTCTTATACGGCAATTACCGATGTTGTTTTAGAAGTGTCTGAAGCCACTTGCGTAGAAGAACTCCCACATCAATCTGTTTCAACCAAGGTAGAAAAAATTGACATTTTAAACGACGATTTTGCTGTTTTATCTTTACGCACACCCAAAACTAAAATCTTGCGTTTCATGGCGGGTCAATTTGTTACCTTAGAAATGGATCATCACCAAGCCGATTTCTATATTGCAAGTTGTCCTTGTGATGGGCACAATTTGCAATTACATATTCGTCGAAATGAAACCCCATTAGTAAAGCAAATTTTTCAAGGATTACCTGCAAAATATCCCGTTAATATTGAAGGACCCAAAGGGCATTTTGTAATGCGAGAATCGACTAATCCGGTTTTATTTCTAGCTTGGGAACAAGGTTTTGCACCCGTTAAAAGTATGCTAGAACACGCGATTTCAATTGATACGATTGAGGCATTTTATTTGGAATGGTTCAGCGCAACTTCAAATGGGCATTATTTAGAGAAACTTTGTCGTTCTTGGTCTGATGCATTAGATAATTTTTCTTATCAATTAACGGAAACCTCACAAACCCACTTGAAACAAGATTTACAAACCCGATTAAACACACTTTCAACAAATATAAATAATTGCTATGTTTATATCGTGGGACCCGCATTATTTATTGAAACTGCAAAAGCAGTTCTTTTAGAACACGGGGTCATCTCCGAACACATTTATTCTGCAGATATTTGAACCTTATGGGGGTTATTTGAAAACCGCAAAATCAAATAACCTACCACTGCTGATAGAAATGTACCCACTAAAATTCCCAATCGCATTTCACTAATATGAGTAATATCACCGTGTCCTGCAAATGCTAACGAACCAATAAATAAGCTCATTGTGAAACCAATTCCTCCCAATATTGAAACCCCATAAAGTTGCAGCCACGTTGCGCCGCTGGGGATTTCTGCCCAACCCATTTTAATACCCAACCAAGTTAGACCAAAAATACCGAGTTGTTTTCCCACAAACAAACCCAATGCAATCCCCAATGGAACTGGCATAAGTAAGGTTGAAAATGACATACCTTCTAAACTCACGCCTGCATTCGCAAAAGCAAAAACAGGAATAATTGCAAACGCTACCCAAGGGTGTAAAGAATGCTCTAAATGACGTAAAGGAGAATGCTCTTTTTTCTTATCATACATTGGAATCATAAACGCAATGATAACCCCCGCCAATGTCGCATGAACACCTGATTCTAAAACAAATACCCACAAAAAAAATCCCACGATCATATAACTAGCAATATTCGTTACACCGCGATAATTTAATAACCATAAAACACCAATTGCTATACTCGCTAGAAATAACGCTAAAATAGATAATTCTGAGTGCGCGTAAAATAATGCAATAATAAGAATTGCACCCAAATCGTCCATAATGGCTAGGGTGCTTAGAAATAACTTTAAAGATAGAGGAACTCTATTGCCTAATAATGCTAAAATACCTAAAGAAAATGCAATGTCTGTGGCGGAAGGAATTGCCCAGCCTTGTAATGTTTTTGGATCGTTCCAATTAAACGCCACATAAATCAATGCGGGCACTAACATTCCTCCCAATGCAGCAATCGCGGGTAAAACAATTTGTGACGGTTTAGAAAGCTGTCCTTCTACAATTTCTCGTTTAATTTCTAATCCGACTAACATAAAGAAAATTGCCATTAAACCATCGTTAATCCATAACAAAATGGGTTTAATCAATTTCAAATCACCTAGAAATACCCCAGCGGAGACTTGTAATAAATATTCATACCATCGTTCTAAGGGTGAGTTGCTTAAAATAAGTGCAATCGCTGCCGCGCCTAATAAAATCACGCCAGAAGTGGATTCGAGTTTCAAAAATTGTCGAATAGTATTAAACATGATCAAATATCTCCTTTGTTCACTTGAAACAGTATTTTTTCTACCTCAGTATAATGTTTTACAAAGTGCACTGTCAAACCATGTCGAATATAATCGGGTAATTCTTCAAAATCCCGTTTATTTGCGTGCGGTAAAATAAGTTTCTTAATATTTATTCTTCGCGCTGCAATGATTTTTTCTCTCACCCCTCCAATGGGCAACACCTCCCCTGTTAAAGTCAATTCACCGGTCATTGCAAAACCCGCCGCAATTTGTTGCTTTCTCGCTAATGAAAGCAGCGCAGAAGCCATTGTAATTCCAGCACTTGGACCATCTTTAGGGGTCGCGCCGGCGGGAACATGCACATGAATAAAAGCCTGCGTGAAGAAATCTTTTTCTATCCCAAAGAAATCCGTTTGAGAAACCAAATAATTATAAGCAATTTCCGCCGATTCTCTCATGACATCGCCTAATTGCCCTGTCAATTTCAAACCCCAACCATTACGATGAATGCAAGCCGATTCTATGCTTAATGTTGCGCCACCCATTGCTGTCCACGCCAAACCCGTTACAACCCCAATTCCATTTAAGGGTTGCTCATTTTCAAAAAGCGGTTTTCCTAAATAGTTGTTCAAATTTTTTAACGTAATTTGAATGGGTAATTTGGTGTCATCTTCTAACATTTTAATCGCGGCTTTTCGAATAATTGTACCGAGTTGTTTTTCTAAATTACGCACACCCGCTTCTCGCGCATAATTTTCAATAATATGACAAATCACATTGTCACTTAATTTCAAATCGGTTTTCTTTACACCATTTTTCTCTAATTGACGGCGAAGTAAATGTTTCTTAGCAATTTGAAGTTTCTCACTCGTCAAATAACCCGACAATTGGATTAATTCCATGCGATCTAACAAAGGAGAGGGAATGGTGTCTAATTGGTTTGCAGTACAAATAAAAAGCACTTTCGACAAATCAAATCGTACATCTAAATAATGATCTAAAAAATCGACATTTTGTTCGGGGTCTAACACTTCTAATAATGCAGAGGCAGGATCACCGTGATAAGACGCGCCAATCTTATCAATTTCATCTAACATAATGATGGGATTTGCTGTGCCAACCGATTTCAATGCTTGCACAAATTTACCCGGCATTGCTCCAATGTATGTTCTTCTGTGTCCTTTGATTTCTGCTTCATCTCGAATACCGCCCACAGAAAAGCGATAAAACTGTCTTCCTAACGCATTTGCAATCGATTTTCCTATTGAGGTTTTACCCACACCCGGTGGACCAACTAATAATAAAATTGTTCCCCCAACGCTTCCCTTTAATTTGCCAACACCAATAAACTCGATAATCCGATCTTTCACCTCTTTTAAACCCTCATGATCTCGATCTAAGACTTTTCTAGCCCGTTTAATATCCAGCTTATCCGTTGAAAATTTACCCCAAGGCAGCAATGTTAGCCAATCCAAATAATTTCGACTCACTCCATATTCAGCAGAACCCGTTTCTAATACAGCAAATTTCTCAAATTCTTCATCAAGCACTTTCTGGATTTCTTCTGGAATGACTAAACCATTTAAGCGTTTTTTGAATTTTTCTAATTCTGCTGTTCGATCATCTTTTTCTAAACCGAGTTCCTTCTGAATAGTTTTAAGTTGTTCGCGTAAGAAAAACTCGCGTTGTTGTTTTTCCATGCGTTCTTCAACTTGCTTTCTAATATGTGCTTGCGCTTGCGCCGTTTGTAATTCTTGATTGAGCAATACTAAAACCTTTTCTAAACGGCTCAAAATTGGAACAGTTTCTAAAACCTCTTGCAACTCTTCTTTCTTTGAGGTTGTTAAACTCGCGGCGAAATCTGCTAAATGGGAAGGATTATCGGGTCCAAAACGTTCTAAGAAATACTTAAGTTCCTCTCCATATAAAGGATTTAAGGGTAATAATTCTCTAATGGTATTGACGACCGCCAAAACATAGGCTTTCAAATCCTGATTATCATTGTAACGGGTTTCTGGAAAATACTGGGGTTTTACCACAAATGGACGTGCTGAACTTAGCCATTCTTCAATATGAAAACGTTGCAAACCTTCCACTGTAATTTGCAATTTATCGTCGGCTTGAGAAACCCGATGAATTCGGCAAGCTGTTCCCATTAAATAGAAATCATTTGTTTGAGCATCGGTGGGATTTTCAGAACGTAACAATACCAATCCCAATATCTTATGTTCACTTTCAATCACCGCATCGATGGTTTCTTTCCACAAATTAGCGTCCATAATGAGAGGAATTGCTTGTCCTGGAAAAAAAGGTCGATTCACTAAAGGTAAAATATGTAAAATAGGCGGCATAATATCTTTTAGATTCACCAATGGTGTCGTTTGTTCGGTGTTTTGTTCTACATTCTCCTCAATTGTTATGTCGGGCGTATTTGGCGTTTCAGTTGTCATAATTGCACCTTTTTTAGTTTGAAATTTTGTTAGAATAACGCTTTTTAGCAACAGGCGAAAACCTCAAATGACCATTCCTGTGCAACACGAATATCGGCTATTTGCCTTATTATTGATAGGATTAGAATGGAGTTTATCAAGCACTTTTAATGGCTTATTAGTGCAAATTTTTCTACTTTTACATTTCTCAATTTTTCTAATCTGGGTTTCACAGCGCAATCCTTTATTTCATTTGTTATCGCCCACAGGCATTTTAACACTCATCTTAATTGCATTTAATATCGTTTTTGCAGAACCTATTTTATTATTGGGTTGGAAATTTATGTTAATTGCTCTGTTAGCAAGTAACATTTCAACGCAACGTATCAGCCGTTTATTTGATTTCTTCGCATTATTAAGTTTATTTCTCAGTTTATTTCTATTCAATCTCAATTATATTGCTAATATTTATCCCACAAATCCCGCTATTGAACTTTATATCCGTCTTGGTTTAACGGCGTTATTTTTGCCTTTATTTATTTTGTCAGATTCTCAAACCTCACATTATAAAAATAGTGATTTCTTCATGGGTTTAACAACTGCTTTTTTAGGATTGCTAATTGCCTTGAATACTTTGCTTTTAACATTTTATGGAAATATTTCTTATCCACTCGCTTTAACCATTAGTTGTGCGATATCAATTACTTTTATTTGGGTTTTTATTTTAATATGGTTTATGATGGGGCATATACAAACCATTAATCAATTAAGTTTGCACCATAATACAACACATGAACATAATTTTGAACAATGGATTGCAATGCTTATTCAACCGGGTATTTATAAAACAACCACGCCGCAAGAATATTTAGAGGAAGGTTTGGATAATTTGCAACACATTTTACCCAATATTTGTGGTTTGTACAGTCATACTTTATATGGCGATAAAAATTGGGGAGAAACGGCGAAACATACTTTTGAATTTCAAGTCCAATCATTGGAGATAATTTTTTACTCAAAATATATAATATATCCAAATTATCAATCACATATTAAATTGTTGATTCAGCTGTTGGAGCATTTTCATCAAGCAAAAAGGCGGGAAGAAATTTTATCACAACAAGCCCATTTGCAAGCTATTTATGAAACGGGTGCAAAACTTACACATGATATGAAAAATATTTTGCAATCCTTAAAAGGTATTACTTCTATTATTGAGGGAGCAAGTCAGCCCGAAAATTTTGGTGATACACAAAAAGTTTTGCAAGGACAATTTCCTTATTTAGGGCAGCGTTTGCAACGGATTTTAGATAAAATACAGCAACCTTTACAATCACAACAAACTTATGTTTTAATTCGAGAATGGTGGACAAATCTACAAGCCCGTTATCATAAACGTGATGTTGGTTTCTCAGCAAATATGATGTGGAATAGCAAAATTCCTGAAGAAATATTTGATAATGTGGTAGAAAATTTATTAGAAAATGCGTTTAATAAACGTCAAAGAGAACCCGATTTACATATTCAGGTTTCTTTAGAAACAACAGAAAAACAAGTCCGTTTGATTGTTTGTGATAATGGGAGTATCATTTCGGAAGAACTTGTTAAGCAATTGCTCACACAACCTGTTCCTTCTCGAGATGGTTATGGGGTGGGTTTATATCAGGTTGCAAAACAAACTATTCACAGTGGTTATCGTTTGAGCATTAATCATAATGAAAAGGGCAAAGTTTGTTTTGAATTGGTTAGCGTTTAATGGGAGAAAATAGTGAAGAAATTGAAAGGATTTACGTTAATTGAAGTGATGGTTGTAGTGGTTATTTTGGGGATTTTAGCCGCGTTAGTTGTTCCTAAAATTATGAGTCGTCCCGACGATGCGCGTTTGGCAAAAGCTCGTCAAGATATTCGCACGGTTGAAGCGGCACTAAATCTTTATAAATTAGATAATTACGTTTATCCGACCACCGATCAAGGATTGGAAGCCCTCGTCGCAAAACCGACCATTCCTCCCGAGCCGCGTCAATGGAAAAACGGGGGCTATTTAGACCGCCTGCCGCAAGACCCTTGGGGACGTAACTATTTGTATTTACAGCCCGGTCAGCATCGTGACATCGATATTTATTCACTGGGCGCGGACGGGCAAATCGGCGGCGACGGCATTAACGCCGACATAGGAAATTGGGGTTTGTAAAATGTATCAGTTGTAATGCTATTTTCTTTTCTGTGAAATATCCGTTAAAATAATTTTCTACTTTTGTGAGTTGATAACAATGAACCAAACTTTAACTTTAAGCTGTGAATTTTTTCCACCTCGCACCGACGAAGGCATTAAAAACTTTCGTTTAGCGCGCGAGCAATTGTTACCCTTGAAACCCACTTTTTTCTCTGTAACTTTTGGTGCAGGCGGTTCTACTCAAGATCAAACATTTGAAACCGTCGTAGAAATCCAAACTCAAACCCAAATTCCCGCTGCACCTCATTTATCATGTGTCGGTTCTTCTAAAGAAAATATCCGCAAGTTGCTCAACAATTACCAATCAAAAAATATTTCAAGAATTGTTGCATTGCGGGGCGATCGTCCTTCAGGAATGGGCGGAACTGAAAAAGAGGAATTGCATTACGCCAATGAATTAGTTGATTTCATTCGCGCAGAAACAGGTGATTATTTCCATATTGAAGTCGCTGCTTATCCCGAGTTTCACCCCCAAGCACGCAGTGCAAAAAGCGATTTGGCTTATTTCAAACAAAAGGTCGAAGCGGGAGCAAATAGTGCAATTACACAATACTTTTACAATGCCGATGCGTATTTCAAATTTGTTGATGATTGCACTAAAGTAGGGATTTCAATTCCAATCGTTCCGGGTATTATGCCTATTAGCAATTTTTCTCAACTTGCACGGTTTTCAGAATCCTGTGGTGCAGAAATCCCTCGTTGGTTACAACGACGCTTGCAAGATTGCGGTGATGATATTACACAAATTCAAGCCATTGGTTTAGATGTTGTTACCGCATTATGTGAGCGTTTATTACAAGGTGGGGCTTGCGGTCTACATTTCTATACTTTAAATCGTTCTCACGCGACCCTAGAAATCTCCAAACGGTTAGGTTTGCTAAAATAATTTCCAACAATTAAAGGTGAGGAGAATGTAGATGTTGAAACCCACATTGCTATTAGTTGATGATGATTTTTCTATCGTTGAAATCTTAAAATTTTCTCTACGTCAAGATTTTGATGTTTATAGCGCAGAAACCCGCGAAGCCGCGCGTCGTTTATTACAAACATTGCCACGTCAGCCCGTTATCGCATTGATTGATCTAGGATTACCGCCCAATCCACATCAACCTGATGAGGGATTTGCTCTCGTTTCTGAATTGCTTAATTTTAATCAAGCAATGAAAATTTTAGTTCTATCGGGTCAGGATTCAAAAACCAATATTCTTCACGCCTTAACATTAGGGGCAGTTGATTTCATTCCTAAACCTTGTGATGTTTCATTATTACAAGCCCGTTTGAAACACCAGTTGATTATTTACGAAGCCGAGCAAGAGAAACCTCAAAATCAAGAAACTGATTGCGGTATTATTGGAGAAAGTTTGCCAATGCTTGCTCTCAAAGCACAAACCCAACAATTTGCGGATTCTCCTTTCCCCGTTCTTATCATGGGAGAATCGGGTTCAGGTAAAGAATTAGTTGCGCAATGTTTGCATACTTCTAGCTCTCGTAAAAACGCTAATTGCTTAACCATTAACTGCGCCGCATTTACCCCTGAATTATTAGACGCGCAATTGTTTGGTCACGCGAAAGGTGCTTATACAGGGGCAGCGGTTGCAAAAACAGGTTTCTTTGAAGATGCAGAAAATGGAAGTTTAATCCTCGACGAAATTGGAGAAATGCCTTTAGAGTTGCAATCCAAATTATTACGAGTTTTAGAAAACGGCGAATATTACCGTTTAGGCGAAACAAAAGTGCGCAAATCTAATGCCCGAATTATTGCATCGACAAACCGAGATTTACGCGATACTGTGCGGAAAGGTTCTTTTCGTAATGATTTGTACCATCGTTTAACCGTTCTCACTATTCGAGTGCCGTTACTTTGTGAACGCAGCGATGACAAATTAACACTCCTGAAACACTTTCAATCTTTCTATAGTTCAAGCATGGGTAAAAATCGTTTTGAATTAGATGAAAAAGCCACTGAGAAATGGCGTTCCTATAATTTTCCGGGTAATGTTCGAGAACTCCGCAATATTGTAATTCGTTTGAGCACCAAATATGCGGGACAAACCGTTAATATAGAACAACTCGAAGCAGAATTAGAGGAAGATTTCTCAATTAAACATACCAACGATAGCAATCAAAATGAAACGATTGAAGATTTGTTGCTTAAAGGAAATTTTTCTTTAGATGAAACCATGCTAGATTGGGAACGTAGTTATATTGATGTTGCACTAAAAATTAGCCAGCAAAATTTAAGCCAAGCCGCCCGTTTGCTCGGCATAAATCGAACAACTTTATATAGCAAAATGCAACGTCTTGCTAAAAACGAAAATTAAAGAAACATTATGAATCATTCCTCACGCATTCTACCCGCCGAATGGCATCAACAAAGTGCAATTTTACTCACTTTTCCTCATGAACATAGCGATTGGAAATATTTGTTATCCGACGTAGAAAAAACATTTCTTGCCATTGCAAAAGCTGTTTCACATTTTCAATCCTTGATTATTTCATGTTTTGATCAAAATCATTTGAAATACGTTGAGCAATTGCTTATTGCACATGAAATTCCACAAAGCCGTTTCAAATTGTACGTTGTTCCTTCAAATGATACTTGGGCACGCGATCACGGGGCGATTTGTATTTATGAAAACAACCAACGTCAAATTTTGGATTTCACATTCAATGGTTGGGGAAACAAATTTGAGGCGGTTTTAGATAACCAAATTACCTCACATTTACATAAACAAGGTGCATTTGAAAAGAGTCCTCTGATTTCTCACCATTTTGTATTAGAAGGCGGAAGTATTGAAAGCGATGGTTTAGGTACAATTTTAACCACTGAACATTGTTTGAAATCGCCTGAAAGAAACCCGCAATTTAACGTTCAACAAATTGAGGATTTTTTGCATTTGTGGTTGGGTGCAAAACGGGTTTTATGGCTAAAACACGGCGCATTGGAAGGCGACGATACTGATAGCCATATTGATACCTTAGCGCGCTTTTGTAATGAGAGAACCATTGCTTATCAAAGTTGTGAGGATTCAAAGGATAGCCATTTTGAGGAACTCAACGCAATGGAAAAGGAGTTAAAAGCCTTTCGTCAAATGAATGGTGAGCCTTATCAATTAGTGCCGTTGCCCTTTCCTAAAGCAAAATATGATCATGAAAATCAAAGACTTCCTGCTACTTATGCTAATTTTTTGATTTTGAATGATGCGGTGCTTGTTCCAACGTATCACGATAAAGCAGATCAAATCGCTTTAGAACGATTAGCCGCGTGTTTTCCTCAACGTGAAGTGATTGGAATTGATTGCTCTACTTTAATTGAACAACATGGTAGTTTGCATTGTGTGACGATGCAAATTCCGACCGAACAACCTTGATTTTTAATAAAAGAAACACCATTTCTGGCTTACCATTTTTCTTTTAGGAGTTTTAGTATGACACGCGCTGCGCCAGTTCCCGTTAATATTGAGTATCGTCGGATTCCTCGAGTTTTGTTTGTTGAATTTGAAAATGGAGAGCAATTTGAAATGTCTGCGGAGTTTCTACGGGTTAATTCACCGTCCGCTGAAGTGAGAGGACATTCTGAAGATACGGCGGTATTGCAAGTAGGAAAACAAGATGTGCAAATTGATCAGATTGTTCCCGTAGGAAATTATGCAGTGCAACTCTTTTTTGATGATAATCACGATACGGGGATTTTCTCATGGGATTGGTTATATTATTTGGGAACAAATAAAAACCTTTTGTGGGCAGAATATTTAGAGAAACTAGAGAAATCTGGTGGGAAGCGTTCTCCTTCGAATTAGCATTTCTCCGTAATTTTCTTGGTAGTGCCGTGTAATAATTCTAATCAAACAAATGGTAGTGATCAATTCTTGATTACTACTGTTTTTTATTTAAGGCAAGCAATTAACACCATTGCTCACCTTTTGGGGATTACAAACCTGCCGCGTCTTTTAAGAGTTGGGCTTTGTCGGTTTGTTCCCAACTGAAATCTGGTTCTTCACGTCCAAAATGTCCATAAGCTGCCGTGTTTCGATAAATGGGGCGTAATAAATCCAACATTTCAACTAAACCACGCGGGCGTAAATCAAAATGCTCACGAACCAATTGGGTTAAACGGCTTTCTTCGATTTTGCCCGTCCCGAACGTTTCTACCCGAATCGACGTTGGTTCTGCAACCCCAATCGCATAAGAAACTTGGATTTCACAACGGTCTGCCAAACCCGCCGCGACAATGTTTTTTGCCACATAACGACATGCGTAAGCCGCTGATCTATCTACTTTTGTGGGGTCTTTGCCCGAAAACGCTCCACCGCCATGACGCGCCATTCCGCCGTAAGTATCGACGATAATTTTTCTTCCCGTTAAACCGCAATCGCCGACGGGTCCACCGATTACAAATCTTCCCGTTGGATTGATGAAGAAGCGGGTTTCTTTTGAAATCCATTCTTTGGGAAGGACGGGCAAAATGATTTCGTCCATCACGGCTTCGTGGAGTTCTTTGTTGCCGATGTCGGGGGCGTGTTGCGTGGAGAGAACGACTGCATCGATGCCGACGGGTTTGTTTTGGTCGTCGTAACGAAAGGTGACTTGGCTTTTGGCATCGGGGCGCAACCAAGGCAGCGTGCCGTTTTTGCGCATTTGAGCTTGGCGTTTGACCAATAAATGGGAATAAGTGATCGGGGCGGGCATGAGCACGTCGGTTTCGTTGGACGCATAACCGAACATAAGTCCTTGATCGCCTGCGCCTTGTTCGTGATTTTCGCTTTCATCAACGCCCATCGCGATGTCGACGGACTGTTTGCCGACCGCCGAAATGACCGCGCACGATTCCCAATCAAAACCCATGTCTGAACTGTTATAACCAATATCTTTAATAACTTGGCGCGTCACTGCTTCGATATCGACCGTGCCCGCCGCCGTGATTTCGCCCGCAACAAACACCATGCCCGTTTTGACCAAAGTCTCACACGCCACGCGGGCTTTGCGATCTTGAGCTAAAAACGCATCTAAAATCGCATCAGAAATTTGATCGGCGACTTTGTCGGGATGACCTTCAGAAACGGATTCAGAGGTAAATAATTGAAATTCAGACATTTTTCACGATTCCACTTAGCATAAAAAACGCCCATTATACTCCAAATTCGCTATCCAAAAATTTATCCCCCGCGATTATTACGTTTGAACGCACCCCCCTTTTCTCAATTTTAACATTTCTCTATTGTTCTCTTTTTAGAGGATTAATAAAGCATTAAAATAAAAAAAGCGGTTTTCCTTTAGACAACAATAGAAATTTGCTATTTAGTTTCAAATAATTATAATAACCTTTTGAATAAAGCACCGTTAAGGAGTGTTGTGTGCAGGTATTAATTATTGGAAATGGCGGGCGTGAACACGCACTTACTTGGAAAATTGCCCAATCGCCAAAAGTGACACAAGTCTTTGTTGCATCTGGAAATACGGGGACTGCCACTGAACCAAAAGTGCAAAATATCACGATTTCACCCGAAAAAATTCACGAACTCGCTATTTTTGCAAAAAATCAAGGCATCGATTTAACCATTGTGGGACCCGAAGCTCCGCTGGTGTTGGGGGTTGTCGATGTTTTTCGGGAAAAAGGGTTACGTTGTTTTGGACCCACGCGAAACGCCGCACAATTAGAGGGTTCGAAGGCATTTACCAAGGATTTTTTAGCCCGACATCACATTCCCACCGCTGAATATCAAGTTTTTACAGAAATCTCCCCCGCGCTCGACTATTTGAAATCCCGTTCGTTTCCCATTGTGATTAAAGCCGACGGATTAGCTGCTGGAAAAGGCGTGATCATCGCGCAAACCTTTGAAGAAGCAGAAGAAACTGTCAAAGATATGCTCGCGGGCAATTCATTCGGAGATGCCGGGCGGCGCGTGGTGATCGAGGAGTTTTTGGTCGGCGAAGAAGCCAGTTTTATCTGCATGGTCGATGGCGAAAATGTCCTGCCGCTCGCCACTTCCCAAGACCACAAAGCCCGCGACGACGGCGATTTAGGACCCAACACCGGCGGCATGGGTGCGTATTCGCCCGCGCCCGTCGTCACTCCCGATGTCCACCAAAAAGTCATGAAAACCATTATTTATCCGACAGTTAAAGGCATGGCAGCCGAAGGCAATCCTTACACGGGATTTTTATACGCGGGCTTAATGATTGATTTACAAGGCAATCCTAAAGTGTTGGAATACAATTGCCGCTTTGGCGATCCCGAAACTCAACCGATCATGATGCGCTTAAAATCCGATTTGACCGATTTGTGCAATGCCGCGATCGATCAAAAATTACCTGAAATATCCGTGTGTTGGGATAAAAGAGCGGCGGTCGGCGTTGTTTTGGCGGCGGGCGGCTATCCCAATGATTATCAAAAAGGCGATGTGATTTCGTTGCCGACACAAGTTACGGATTATCAAAAGATTTTTCATGCGGGGACTGCCTCAAAAGACGATCAATTAGTGACAAACGGCGGGCGGGTGTTGTGTGCGTGTGCATTGGGAGAAACGGTTAGTCAAGCACAACAATATGCTTATGATTTAGTTGATCAAATTTCGTGGAACGGTATGTTTTATCGGCGCGACATCGGTTATCGAGCGATTGCCAGAGAGAAATAAAATCAAATGGGCAGAAATCACTTTTTCTACCCATTCGACAAATCAAGTTGCTAAGATTTTTTGTAAGAAAGTGGGTAATGCTAAACTACCGCGATGTAAATCGGCGTTGTAATACAATGTTTCAAAGGTTTTCTCGCGCGCATCGGTGTCACGAAAGGGAGGAATTGCACTATTTTTGCTCGCCATCGTGGCACTCCACCAACCCGACGGATAAACCGGTTGTGGAAAAGGAATGGTTTGGGTTTCAATAAAGCCCGCTGCTTTCATAGTGTGATGTAAGTTCTTGATAATACTGTCGCCATGTAACAAAGGGGATTCACTTTGTTGAACAATGATTCCTCCATTTTTTAACACGCGCCAGCAATCTTTAAAAAACGGTGTTTGAAATAACCCTTCTGCAAATCCAACGGGATCGGTACTATCGACGATGATAATATCGACGCTTTCTTCAGGACTTTCTTTCATCCATTTCACGCCATCGACAAATAACAATTGCGCGCGCGGATCGTGATTTGAATCGCACAATTCGGGGAAATATTGTTCGGACAAACGGGTGACTCTTTCGTCGATGTCGACTTGAATGGCGGATTTAACGCTTTGATGTTTAAGGACTTCTCGCAACGTCCCACAATCGCCGCCGCCAATAATTACCACATTTTGCGGGTTTGAATGCGTGAACAACGCGGGGTGCGACATCATTTCGTGATACAAAAAATTATCGCGCGTCGTCAGCATCACGCAGCCATCGATGGTCATTAATTTTCCAAAAGTTTCGGTGTCGTAAATCGCAATTTTTTGATAAGGGCTTTGTTCTTCGTGAAGTTTCGCTTTGATTTTTAAGGAAAAAGCTGTTCCGCAAGATTCAAAAGGCTCGCTAAACCAACTATCATCTAAAGTCATAAAAAGTTTCTCTAAAGTCAAAAACGCTTATGATAACAAGTTAAATCAAAATGGTCACAGGTATTTATTTCATTTATTTCCTCTGCTTCACTACCGAAAAACTAATTAAATTTATAACGCATTTCCACAAAATAGTTTCTCCCTTCTAAAGGCAAATCATAAGGGTAAGCAATAATCCCTAAATTATTGGGCGGAGGACTCGGATCAGAAATCGCTTTATCAAATAAGTTTCTCACCCCCGCAGAAACGCTAAAATTATGTTTGGGTTGATAACGCGCATTCAAATCAAAAATCGCATAAGACGGCATCGCTGGGCGCGGATCAGTAAATGCTCGGTTTCTTTTGCCCGTATAATTCGTTTGTAGATTTAAGAACCAATCCTTTTGAAATTGCCAATCAGCTCTCAAATAAGCAGAATGTTCAGGGTGGGGGGTATTTCCTAATGTTGCGAGAGGATTTTTCTCAGTGGTTTTAGTGAAAGCATAATGCCCCGATAAAACCAATTGTTTATTCACTTGATAACGACTTTCTATTTCAAAACCTTTCCCCGTTTGCTCACCCGCATTTTGAGTCATTAAATTTTGGATCATTAAGGTTTGACCCGCAGGCAAATAAGCGATGCCCTTTTTGAGATCAAAAGCAAACAAGTTCAAACCCAAACGCCAACTCGATGTGGGTTGGTAATTTATTACAAATTCATAGGTTTGAATGATTTCTGGTTTAAGGTCTGGATTACCCAATTCAAGCAAATTGTTTCTTGTGTACAATTCAAGAAAAGAGGGTGCACGAAATGCGCGTCCATAGAGCAATTTAGTGGTTAAATCGGGGCGAGTTTTCCACACCAATGCAAGGCGAGGATTAACGGTTGAACCAAAGTCCGAATAATGGTCATAACGCAAACCACTGGTTAATTCCCAATCTTGAGCCATTGAATAAACATCTTGTGCAAAGAAATAAGCATTTTTTCTAATCGCAGTTTTGAGAAAATCATTAGGGGTATTTGATTTGTCGACCAGATTAAATAAATTAGGGAATTGATTGTCAATATTTTTGACCCGATACAAATCTCCATAATACGCGCCTACACCTAATCGTAACGAGTGATTGTTGAAACCATTATAAAACACATCAAGATTTAAGCGATCTTGAATTTCTTTAACCCCTATTTTTGCTAACGTGGCGGGAGTATCTTTGCCATAAAAATTAGCAGGTAATGCGTGTAAAAAGTTTTCAGTTTCCATATCATAGTAATAAACACTTGCTTGCGCCTTAAACTCCCAATCTTTTGCAAAGGTATTATGATAATTCAAATCGCTGCTTAAAACATTTCCTTTCATTGTACCAATCGGATCAATTGCCGTTCCAAGCCCAGCCCCCATTTCAACTTTTCTTCCCATTTGTACTGCACTTCGCCATTGCCAATTTTCATTAGAAACGTCCAATCGCGCATCGACATTTTGTTTGCCCCGTTTCACTGAGTCAGGCGCATAAGAATTCTTGCTTTGTTGAAACAAACGATCCATTTGTGTAGCCATATCTTCTTGAATAATACTTTTATCGCCATCGGTATCTTTTAGTTCAACACTTAATGCAATCTCGTTCTTTCCAATTTTCTCTCCTTGTTGAAACCATACAGAATTGGTTTTGAAACTCCCTGTTCTCGCGCCGACTTCCACACCATCAATATCTTTTGCGGTTTTTGTAATAATATTCACCACCCCCGCAAACGCATCTGCCCCATAAACCGCTGAACCCGGTCCTCGAATGATTTCAATTCTTTTCACATTTTGTAAAGAACCATCGTTGGCGTAAAATGGAAATCCACCTAAATAAACTGTTGAAATAGACGTACCATTTACCAAAAAAGCGATTTCAGGACTGTATTGACCTGCGTAAATTCCTCTCACAGTATATTTGGGCATATATCCATTAGTATGGTGAGAAACTTGAAATCCCGGGACGGTTTCTAGCACTTCACTTAAATTTGTTGCACCAAGGGCTTGAATATCTTTATCGGTAATAACCGTTGTTACCGCAGGCGCATCAGATATATTTTGTTTCAAACCGGTCGCCACAGAAACGATCGGAATTTCCATCAGTTCTTCTAAAGAAAGGGATTGCAATTGTTTAATTCTGGCGGCGTGTTGTTCCTCATCACTTAATGAAGTTGCATGCGCTAAAAATGGAATTACATTCGCCATTAGAAAAATATATCGTTTATTCATTTTATTTTATCCGGATTCAATATTCGGTGCGCGATAGTGTACAATAAGGATCAGGAAATAAAAAGAGAAACATTATGAAAATTAAAGCAAACCAATTAGCCGCTCAACTAAAAAATGCGCCGCTAGCAATGGCTTATTTATTAGTAGGTGAAGAACCGTTGCAACAAATGGAATGTGGTGATGCGATTCGCCAAACGGCATTTCAAGCGGGTTTCAACGAGCGCACCGTTCTAAGCGTCGAAGCACATTTCAACTGGCAACAATTAACCGCTGCCGCTGCGGGTTTATCCTTATTTTCAACCCAACGTTTAATTGAATTACGATTCGCCGATAAAATCCCCGACAAAACCGCCGCCGAAACCTTAGCCGCGTATTTCTCCAAACCCCCGAAAGATACGATATTTATCATGAGCTTGCACAAATTGCCCGCCGCCAATCGCAAAACAACGTGGTTTGAAATTTTTGACAAAGTCGGCATCATTGTCGACATCACCCCGCCCGACGATCAACAATTGCCCGCGTGGTTGGCGCAACGCCTCGCCCAACACGGCATCAAAGCCACTCCGCAAGCCGTCGCGTTATTAGCCGAGCGCACCGAAGGTCATTTGTTAGCTGCCGCGCAAGAAATTGAAAAAATTAAACTTTTATTTCCCAACACGCCGATCGATGAATCACACATTTTAGAAGCCGTCGCCGACAGCGCACGATTTGCCGTTTTCGATTGGCTCGACACCGTCATCGCAGGGCACGCCGCCAAAGCCGCCCGACAATTGCACCATTTGCGCGCCGAAGGCTTGGAAGCCGCCATCATGGGTAGCCTTTTAACCCGCGAAATCAGAACCTTATGTCAATTAGCCTACGCCAAACAACAAGGTCAAGCCTTAGAAAGTTTATTTCCTCGTTTCAAAATTTGGCAGCCCGCCAAGAAAAGTGCCGTTACCAAAGCGATTTCTCGCCACTCCGTCATGAAATGGCAGCAATTAGTGCAACAAACCGTTATTTTAGATAGAACGTTGAAAGGAATGCACATTGGAAATGTTTGGGAACAACTCCTATTTCTCACTATGCAAGTCGCGGGTGTTTCTCTCAAGATAAAAGCGATGTCTTAAAATGAATAATGCTTTAGAATTTCAAGAATGGATTTTGCCGCAAGTTTCTCGAACCTTTGCTCTAACTATTCCTCAATTACCTAAACCACTTATTTTAGTGGTGAGTAATGCGTATTTGTTATGTCGAATTGCGGATACCATTGAAGACGATCCTCAATTAACAACAGAACAAAAAACGACCTTTTCAAATCATTTTATCAGTGTCGTGAATGGTCAAGAAAATCCTCAAACTTTTGCGGAACAACTTGCACCTTTATTATCAAAGAAAATTCCTAAACCTGAACGCGATTTGATTATTAATACGGCTTTGGTCATTGAAATAACCCACAGCTTTAATACCTATCAACAATCTCAATTGATTCGTTGTATTAAAATTATGAGCAACGGCATGGCAAAATTTCAAAGAACTGCTTCCTTAAATGGATTACAAAATATAGAGGAACTCAATGAATATTGTTATGTGGTTGCGGGGGTGGTGGGAGAAATGTTGGCGGCATTATTTAGTGATTATTCCAAAGACATTGCAAAATATCAAACTCAATTAGAGAAACTCGCGGTTTCATTTGGGGAAGGTTTGCAAATGACCAATATTCTAAAAGATATTTCAGATGATAGAGAACGAGGGATTTGTTGGCTACCCAAAGACATATTTGAAAACGGTGATTTTTTTGATGAACAAACGTTTCATCTTGGTATAAAGAAACTCGTTGCAATAGCTTGTGAACATTTGCAACAAGCCATGAATTATATTTATTTGATTCCGAAGCAAGAAACAGGGATTAGAAAATTTTGTTTGTGGGCGGTGGCGATGGCGGTTTTAACTTTGCGTAATATTGCTAAAGAAAAAGGTTTCTATACGGGGAAACAAATTAAGATTTCACGCAATACTGTGCGAGGGATTATTGTGGTTTCAAATGCGCTAATTAAACAAGATAAAGCATTGCAATTTTTATTTGAAAAACTTATAAATGAAGTGAAGAATTCCGCATAACAACAGCAATCAAATGCGTAATGGCGAGTTTTAATTCGTCAAAACTATTCACAAAAACCACGCTTTGACAATCCGCTAACATGAGTTGTAATTCAGTTCGGGTTTGTCGACCTGCATTTACATACGCCAATAAATGAGAAAAAACTAAATTTCCAACCTTTTCTTTGAGAGCAATATTCTCGAGCAACTCGTCTTTATTACCTAAGCCAATCGGAGAGAAACTTTCTCCCCCATCATTAAACCAAACAATGCTCATTCGATGTAATCTCGCATCGTCCATAATTTCTAACATGGTCATTGAAGCAATTGTGGTTGGCGTGATTTCATAAATGCGTAATTTAGCGATTTCACGAGCGCGTTTTTCTTGTAGTCCGTCGATGTCCCAAATATACTCTCGACCATGCGTAAGTTGATGAATTTGTGGATCAAAATAACTCCATTCCTTTTCATTTAACCATTTGGCGAGTTCATCACGTCCACGATTTCTTTCCGTACCCTTTTCGGTTTGAATATTACACGCGCCACCTGTAAATAACAAAGGTTTCACGCCATTTCTCATCATTTCTGATGTAACAAGCATTTTGTGAGGAACAATGCTGTCCATTTTCAAATCCAATACACAGTGGAAGTCATGATTTTGGAGGTTTGTTTCATCGCAAATTTAACGGTTTCTGGCAATGGTGCACCGCCTGCTTTAATGGCTTCGGTGGCGTGGTGTTTCTCATCGATTTTCATTTGCTCTAAAATTGCACGACTTTTCTTATCATTAATGGGCAATTTTTTCAAATGCGCATCGATGTGTTTAACGACTTGGCGTTCGGTTTCTGCGACAAATCCCAAACTCCATTTGTCGCCCGCAATCCCAGCGATTGCACCCATTGCAAAAGAACCGACATACCAAAACGGGTTCAAAAGGCTTTTGTGATCATTAAATTCATTCAAACGTTGTTCACACCACGCCAAATGATCATTTTCCTCTTGCGCGGCGCGTTGCATACTTTGATGAACGGCGGCTGTTTTAGCGGTGAGAGCTTGCCCTTGATATAAAGCCTGTGCGCAAACTTCTCCCGTATGATTAATGCGCATTAAACGAGCAGAAAGTTGTTTCTCGTTCTCTGATAAATCGGTTTCTGGAATAGTTTCTGCGGGATTTGAACGTTCGGTAATTTGAGGTTGTCCAAACACCGTTCTCAGCCCTTGATCAAAATTGACAATTAATCGGTCTAAAAAGTTTAATTCACGCATTATTTTATCACTCAATAGTTTCGAAACTTTCTCACTTAGCAAGCCAGTTCATAAAGTTCAAGGTTTCATGCTTCTAGACTTCTCTCCAATCAACTTTTTCAATGGAATAAAGTTAGTTAGCCAATGTTCTCGTTATTCTGGTTCTCTTGCATAAATTGTAATAATATTTTTAATGACATCTATTTCATACTTATAAACCTGAAATGAATGGTCATCGAAATTTAGTTCCGATATAAATCCATCGGTATTCGGTGAAAGAAGTTTGACGATCTCATTTGCATTCATCATCTGATCACTTATAGAAACCTTCAAGCCCTTGAACTTGACACGAACCCTAGTTGCACCAGTATTCGAAAATAAAAGTAGGTATTCATTCATATTATTAGTTTCTCCTAAGACTCAACTATTTTTTCTCTCTTAAATTAGCGGACAATTCCTCTTGTAGCATTTTGGAGGAAATCAATGAAATGTTGGATTTCTGGGCAATGCGGTAAAAGGGTTTCTAGGGTTTCAATCGCGGCATTGGTGGTGAGGTTTTGTCGATAAATAATTTTATAAGCCTGCCGCAAATAATTGAGGGTTTCTGGAGAAAAGCCGCGTCGTTTCAACCCCTCTTTATTTAAGCCGTTGGCTTTTGCGCTATTTCCCGCTGCCATAATGAACGGAGGGACATCTTTAAGCACGATCGATCCACCGGCGATGAAACTGTGCGCGCCGATGCGGCAAAATTGATGAACGCCCGTAAATCCGCCTAAAATCGCGTAATCGCCCACCGTCACATGACCTGCCAATGACGCATTATTCGCGAAAATCGTGTGATCGCCCACAATGCAATCGTGCGCGAAATGGGTATAAACCATGAGCCAATTGTGGTTTCCAATTTTAGTGATGCCGCCGCCGCCGCTTGTGCCGCGACTCATCGTGCAAAATTCGCGGATTTCGTTGTGATCGCCGATTTCTAAATAGCTGCGTTCGCCGGCGTATTTTTTGTCTTGGGGGTCTTCGCCGAGTGACGCGAATTGATATATCTTGTTGTTTTTGCCGATTTTTGTCGGACCTTTGATGACGACGTGCGAACCAATCGATGTGCCTTCGCCGATTTCGACATCTGCGCCAATGATGCTGAACGCACCAATCGTGACATCATCGGCGATTTTGGCGGCGGGATCAATGATGGCGCGCGGATCAATCATTGGGAATTTCTCGATGAATGCACATTAACTCGGCGGTCGCGGCGATTTTGTCGTCGACTTTAGCGGTCGCGGTGTATTTCCACACGCCCCGCGCATTTTTTTGCAAACGCACATCGATCAGCAATTGATCGCCGGGTTCGACGGGATTTTTGAAACGCGCATTATCGATTCCTGCTAAATAATACAATGACTTACTATCGGGTTGGGCTTTGGCGGTTTTGAACGATAACACGCCAGTCGCTTGCGCCATCGCTTCAACCACTAACACCCCGGGCATCACCGGACGAATGGGAAAATGCCCCAAAAAATACGGTTCATTAAACGACACGTTTTTGATCGCAATCAAATAGTCGCCAATTTTGTAATCAATGACTCGATCGATCAACAAAAACGGATAACGATGCGGTAAATGTTGCAAAATATCGTGAATATCCATCGTGTTCATTATTGTTTCTCCAATTGCCGCAAACGCCGAACCATATTATCTAATTCCTTGAATCTTAAATGATTTTTATGCCACTCTGCATTGATTTGTAACGGCACACCCGAAGAATACACGCCCGCCTCCAAAACAGATTGCAACACCGTCGACCCGCCGGTAATTTGCACGCGGTCGGTAATGTCCAGATGCCCCGCAATTCCCACGCCGCCGCCAATCATGCAGTGTTTGCCAATTTTGGTGCTTCCCGCCACGCCCGAACAACCCGCCATCACCGTGTGTTCGCCAATGTGGACGTTGTGAGCGATTTGGATTTGATTGTCGAGTTTCACGCCGTTGCCGATCACGGTATTGCCCAACGCGCCTCGATCGATGGTGGTATTTGCGCCAATTTCCACGTCGTCGCCGATTTCCACGCCGCCGAGTTGTGGAATTTTCACCCACCCGTCCGCGCTGTGCGCCAATCCAAACCCGTCCGCCCCGATCACCACGCCTGCATGAATGATCGCTCGTTTGCCGATTTTAACCCCGTCGTAAAGCGTAACATTCGGATAAACTAACGTTTTTTCGCCGATCTGTACATTTTTTCCAATTACACAACCCGCTGAAATATGGACAAAATCATCGACGCGGACATTTTCATCGATCACCGCATGGGCATCGATGCGGGCGGTTGGGGAAATTATTGCGGACGGATCAATGACAGCCGACGGGTGAATACCCGCAACAGGTTGAAATGTCGGACAAAATAGTGCCGCCGCTTTGGCGTATCCCAAATAAGGATTTTCCATTAACAACACGGGAACTGGGCAATCGCGCTGATCGCGGGGGGCTAAAATGACGGCGGCGGCGCGAGTTTGTTTGAGGGCTTTTCGATAGGCGCGGTTGGTAAAAAAGCTGATGTGAGAAGGTGTTGCGTCGTGCAAACCCGCGATGCCGATCACAACGGATTGAGCGATGTCTGGAGTGGGCGACTCCAGTTGTGCGCCAATGTGCGCGGATAGCGCGGCAAGGGTGAACGTTTTCATCGACGCACGCCTAAGAAATTACTCGCCGCCTTGCAAACGACTGAGAATTTTATCGGTAATATCGACGCGAGAGTTTGCGTACACCACGCCTTCTCCCACCACTAAATCATAGCCTTCTTCTTTCGCTAACGCATTGATAGCAGTGAGAATATCTTTTTGCAGTTTGTTAATTTCGTCAGAACGGCGAATGCTAAAATCTTCACGAAAGACATCTAATTCTCGTTCTAAATCGCGGCGTTTGGTGCGAATATCCTGAGTCAATTTATTGGCTTCTGCCTGACTCATGGTTTCTTCTTCTTTGCGCAGTTTTTCTTCGAGGCGGCGCAATTCTTCTTTTGCCTTGCCGACCTTGCTTTCGCGGTTGGTAAATTCTTGTTTCAGGCGAGAATCCGCGTCTTTAGCTTGCGGCGCGCCATCCAAAATTTTCGGAATATTGACAAACCCAATCCGCAACCCTTCTTCTGCGATGGCTAACGATGACGCGCTTCCTAAGGTTAAGGCGGTCATCAAATAAAAAAGTGATTTTTTCAAACGTAACTCCATCATAGTAATTTATCCAAGTTAAAATCTTAATTGAAATTAGCCCCTAAAGTAAATTGGAACACCTGCGTTTCATCTTCAGGTTTATTATTCAAGGGCTTAGCCAAACTAAAACTGAGCATACCAAGCGGCGACAACCAAATCGCTGCCATGCCCGTCGACGACCGCAAACTGCTTCGATCAAAATCTTCGCGGCGCGCATAAACATTACCAATGTCAAAGAACGCTGACAAGCGAAATCGTTGGCTTTCTTTAGCGAGCGGCAGCGGGAAAAACAACTCCACATTCCCCACCGTGCGCAGCGTGCCCCCAAAAGGACGTAAATTCGAATCGCGCGGACCTAAAGTATTTTCCTTATAACCCCGCACGCTTCTCGGACCGCCCGCCACGTAATTCTCAAAGAAAGGAAAATCCGTACTTCCGTAGGCTTTTCCGTAACTTGCATCGGCATTGAGCATTAACGTATAGTTTTTCACCAACGAGTAATGCCACGACCATTTGCCGCTCAATTTGTAATATTTGAGTTTATCGCCGCCCAATGGCAACGCGATCTCCCCGCCCAGCGATTGTAGCACACCACTTTCAGGGAATAATATCCGATTGCGCGTGTCGTGCGTCCAACCTGTTGATAATTTAAAAATATTGAAGTTATCGCCATTTTTTCCAATATAATCAGACACTTCTTTAGCACTATTGGCGGTAGTTTTCACTTGCAAATGCTCAGGTTCGATGCCAAAACGCACCGAATCGTGCTCAGAAATCGGAATCCCGTAACCCAACGTGCCGCCAAACGCATCGAGCGCGTAACTACTTAAATTCGCTTGTTCGGCATCGGTTTTACGATAATACATACCAAAACTTTGGCTAATCCCATCGACCGTGAAATACGGATCATAATAACTAAAACTGTACAACGTTTGAACTTTACTGGTGTTAAATCCGATACTTACGCGATTGCCGCTGCCCAAAAAGTTATCCTGACTTACGCTTGCATTAAAAAGCACACCCTGCGTTTGTGAATAACCGATCCCCGCCATAAAATTTCCCGACGGACGCTCGGTAACACTATAATTTATATCCACTTGATCGGATTGTTCGGGCACGGGAACGGTTTCGACTTTCACGTCTTCAAAAAAATTCAAGCGATCCAAGCGTTCACGCGAACGTTTAATTTTAGCGGTCGATGCCCACGCGCCCTCCATTTGCCGCATTTCTCGGCGCAACACTTCGTCGCGGGTTTTAGTATTGCCCGCAAAATTAATCCGCCGAACGTAAGTTCTTTTACCCGGATCAACAAAGAAAGTTAGCACTACATCGGTGCTGTCTGGAGAAATCGGTTCAGGCACCGGATTAACATTTGCAAAAGTATAACCGTCATCACCTAATCTTTCCGCTAAGGCTTCCACACTGGCAGTAATTTGTTTGCGAGAAAACACACTGTTATTTTCAATCTTAATTTTCTCTCGCAATTCTTGTTCTGGCACAACCAAATTTCCTACCAATTTAATATCGGTAATTCGGTGTTTTTTACCTTCGGTGAGATTAACCGTGATATAAATATCTTGTTTATCGGGTGTGATAGAAACTTGAGTTGAATCGATGGAGAAATTCAAATACCCTCGATCCAAATAAAATGATTTCAAGGTTTCTAAATCGGCGGCGAGCTTTTGTTTCGCGTATTGATCTGAGCTCGAAAAAAATGACCAAAAAGTGGTCGGGCTTAATTCAAATTCATCAAGCAATTCTTTATCTGAAAACGCTTCATTTCCAACCAATTGGATATGTTTAATGGCGGCGGCTTTTCCTTCCGAAATATCAATATTAATTTTCACTCGATTGCGTGACAAATCGGTGACAGTGGATTTAATTCGCGCCGCATAACGTCCTAAACTAAAATATTGGCGTTGCAATTCCAATTCAACCTTTTCTAAAATCGACCGATCAAAAACTCTACCTTCCGCAAAACCGATGCCTTTCAAGGCTTTAACTAAATTATCTTTCTCGATTTCTTTATTGCCTTCAAAGACAATTTCAGAAATCGCGGGGCGTTCGGTGAAATAGATTACCAATACCCGATCATCTTGCCCAAATTGAATGTCATTGAAAAAGCCTGTTTTAAATAACGATTTCAAGGCTTGTTCTGAGGTTTTGTTATCAAATTGATCGCCTGTTTTCAAAGGTAGATAATTAAACACTGTTCCCGCTGAAATCCGTTCTAAACCTTCTAAACGAATATCCTCAATTTGAAAGGTATCCAATGCCATCACCATCGAGGAAAATACGACGCTGATACTTAAAAAAATGCTTTTTATTCCATGTTTCATCATAACGTTATCCAAATAAGCGCGTCATATCACCTAAAATCGCGAATGAAAACAACAATCCAATTAACGACAAACCCACTTTTTGCATAATATCTAGGGTGGTTTCTGACAGGGGAGAACCTTTAATGGCTTCTAATGCGTAAGTGAGCAAATGTCCGCCATCTAAAATAGGAACAGGTAACAAATTAAAAATGGCTAAATTTGCACTCACAAATCCCAAAAAATAGAGGAAAATAACCCCGCCTTGATTAAAGGCAGAACCGGCTTGTTTTGCCAGCGTTACAGGTCCGCCTAAATTCTTAGTTGGCGACATTTCAAAAGTGACAATTTTGCTCAACACTTTTAATGTCAAAACGGTAATTTCCCAAGTTTTGTCGAGCCCTTTTTGCAAAGCCGCCACTATACCATATTGTTCCATTTCCACATAACGATCGATGTGTTTGGAGGGGTGGGCGGGTTTTATCCCGATAAGATAACGTTTTGCTTGATCGTTATATGCGGGTTTAACTTCGAGAGTTAGCGTTTGTGATTTTCGTAAGATTTTGATAGTTAAGGGTTTATCGCCATTTTCATTAATCAATTTACCCACTTCTTCCCACATTTTAACGGGTTGATCGTGAATTGCTAAAATGGTATCTCCCTCGAGCAAATGGGCTTGTGCGGCGGGACTTTGGGGGGTGATTTCTGCTAAAACAGGCGGGATTTTTGGTGATCCGCGCTGAACTCCGATTTTTTCTAACAAATCCCCTTGCGTCAAATCATCTGCCGACAACCCTAACTCAAACGATGCCCTGCGTTTGTAGCCGTGTTCATCTTCGACTTCCCAAACAATGGGTTGCGCGTCTAAAACAGCGGTCGCGGTTTGTTGCAGCGTTTGCTCCCAACTTTTCACCGCCTCCCCATTCACCGACACAATAATATCGTCCGCCTTCAAACCCGCGCGCGCCGCAGGGGTATCATTCAAAATATCACCCAATACAGGTTTAAGTGTCGGAATACCATACATAAACATTGCCGCAAACGCCAAAATTGCAAACACAAAATTAATGCCCGGTCCCGCAAAAACTACCGCCGATCTCACCCACAACTTTTGACGATTAAACGCTCTATGTACTTGATCGGGCGGCACTTCTCCTTCGCGTTCATCGAGCATTTTGACATAACCACCCAGCGGAATCGGCGCAATCACAAATTCGGTTTGATCCGCGCCACTTTTTTTTGTCCAAATCGGCGATCCGAAACCCACTGAAAATCTTAGAATTTTTATCCCTAATTTTTTTGCGACAATGTAATGTCCCCACTCGTGAACAATCACCAAAATCACAATGGTCAGGAGAAAACTAAACAGCTCTATCATTGTAAAGTTCCTCTTTGTTGCAATAACTCTTTTGCAATAATTCTAGCTTGTTGATCGGCGTTCAAAATGATTTCTAGTTGTTCCGCAGGTTGTATAGTGCAACGACTTAAAGTTTCCTCAATGATTATTGGAATGTCGACAAATGCCAGTTTCTCACTTAAAAAGGCTTCAACCGCTATTTCATTGGCGGCATTCAAAATAGCCGTCGCTGTTCCACCCATTTGCATTGCTTCAAATGCCAATCTCAAACAAGGAAAACGTTGCAAATCGGGTTTCTCAAAATCCAATCGTGCAATGTCAAATAAATTTAAGGATTTTACTCCAGAAGTTATCCTTTGAGGAAATGCCAATGAATACGCAATCGGTGTTCTCATATCGGGATTTCCTAATTGCGCTAACATAGAACCATCACTATATTCTACCAACGAATGAATAATGCTTTGTGGGTGAATAATAACTTCAACTTTGTTTGGTGGCAAATCAAATAACCAACAAGCTTCGATGACCTCTAAACCTTTATTCATTAGTGTCGCAGAATCGACTGAGATTTTTCTACCCATTTTCCAATTGGGGTGCGCACAGGCTTGAGATGGCGTAATCTTTTGTAAATCTTGATAATTTAATGTTCGAAAGGGTCCGCCTGAAGCCGTTAATAAAATCCGTTCCAATCCCTTACGATCTTGTCCGTACAAACATTGGAAAATTGCGTTGTGTTCACTATCAATGGGGAGCAATGTAGCATTATTTTCTTTTATTGTATTAATGAAAAGTTGTCCCGACATAACCAAACTTTCTTTATTTGCTAATAATACAGTTTTACCCTTTTTTGCAGCGGCTAAAGTGGGTAATAAACCTGCCGCGCCAACAATGGCTGCCATGACCGTTGTGACATTAGGCAAACTAGCAACAGTACTTAAATGTTCTTTTCCCGATAAAACCGTGATATTGGAGCTAATTTTCTGAGCAAGTTGCTCGGCAGCATTTTCATTAACCATTACCGCAAATTGGGGTTGAAATTCCTCACATAATTTTGCCAATTGTTCAACATTTTGATTAGCCGTTAAAGCCACTACTTGAAATTGGTCAGAATGCTGACGGACAACGTCCAAAGTGCTTAAACCAATCGATCCAGTTGCGCCAAGAATGGTTAATGTTTGCATATAATTAATCAACGTAATTGAGAAATGTTAATAAGTGCATTTCTTTTAAGATAAGCAAACCCACTAGAAATACTGGGGCAGCGGCAATAATGCTATCCAAACGATCTAAAAAACCTCCATGTCCGGGTAATAATTGGCTGCTATCTTTCACCCCTTTTTGTCGTTTGAAAAGGCTTTCTAACAAATCCCCAATAATTGAGAAAATCACCGTGACAATTGCTAATCCTACAAAAACAAAAATGCTCGTTATTTCATCTGTTTTCCACAAAGCAAATCCTAAGGAAAATGCGCCCCCAAAAAGCATTGCGCCTAATACGCCTTCTATGGTTTTTCCGGGACTAATTTTATCGGCTAATTTGTGTTTGCCAAATGCGCGTCCAACAAAGAACGCACCAATGTCTGCAATCCACACTAATCCAAACAAATATAATAACCATTCCACGCCCATTTCTCTTAATAAAGCTAAAGCAATCCACGCGGCGGATAATAACCAAAACCCTAACAAACATTTGAAGCCTATTTTGGGGTCTTTATCACGTTGATAAGCAACGAGTTTTAATAATGCAACTGTCCAAATTAAAGGGCTGGAAACGAAGAAAAAGGCGTACAGTATTAAAACAAAATAAGCCGTAAAAAAGCCAATATTTTGAAGAATTGCAATATTTGAATACAGGGATAAAATAAAGGAAGCGAAGGTTAGAAAAGGTAATAAACCAACAAAGGCGGCGTAAAGGATTTGTTGCCAGCGTTTCTCACAATTGGCTAAACGACTCCATTCCCACGCAGCTAATGTTACAAAAACGCCGATAAAAAGGGTCAATTCCTCTGTGTCTAAATAAAAGATTGCCACCAAACTCATAGCGGCTAATATAAGTCCAGTAATAATTCTTTGTAATAGCATTTGGTGGGGTGCTCGATGTTTTTGGAATGGAAGATTGTTGATTGGAACTTTAGAAATCGGAATGAAATCAGAAAAGGAGATATTTTTATTATAAAATGTACCGACGGCCGGACTCGAACCGGCACAGCATTCGCCACTACCACCTCAAGGTAGCGTGTCTACCAAATTCCACCACGTCGGCGGGGAAACGTTCATTATAACGCAATTATTGCATTGTGGAAACACCTGTTGCAGGTATTTGTTGTTGGGGTTGAGATTCGTTGTTTGTCATTGGCGCGGCGGCGGGTGCTTGTTGAGCGGGTTGCGGTTGTTCAACGACGGGCGGCGGCGTTTGCGAAACGGGGGGGATAGCTTGTTGTTCGCTAGTTGTCGCGGGCGCGGCGGGTTGCAAAGTTGGTAAATCAGACGATTCAGATTTGGGCGCGGTTTGCGTATTGATGACACTGGTAACGGGTTTATTGCTGTGTTTCGTGCTGAAATAAGCCAACACTAAGCTGGTGCAAAAGAAGGTTGCGGCTAAAATAGCGGTGGTGCGCGATAGAAACGAGCTTGCGCCGCGACTACCGAAAACGGTCGATGATGCGCCGCTTCCGAATGCTGCGCCTGCGTCTGCGCCTTTGCCGTGTTGCAATAAAACCAAGCCGATCAAACCCAAAGCGGCTAGGACATGAAGTACATGAAAAAAATCACTCATAATGTTTGTATCAGTTATTCCAAAGAAAAAAATTAAGCTGCTCGACAAATGGCAAGAAAATCAGTGGCTTTGAGAGCTGCGCCCCCAATTAAGCCCCCATCAATATCGGGCATTGAGAAAAGTTCTGCGGCGTTATCGGCTTTGACGCTGCCGCCGTATAAAATTTGAACTTTTGCTGCTGTTTCAGGAGATTGCGCGGCGATGCGTTGGCGAATGAAGGCGTGAACGGCTTGCGCTTGATCGGGGGAAGCGGTTTTGCCGGTGCCGATTGCCCACACGGGTTCATAAGCGATAACCCCTTGATTTAAGGCTTCAACGCCATTGAGCGTTAAGACAGCATCTAATTGGCGGGCGATGACGGCTTCGGTTTGATTGGCTTCGCGCTCGGACAATAATTCACCGACACAAATAATGGGTTTTAAACCATTTTTCACCGCGACCGCGTATTTTTCCGCAACCCATTGATCGGTATCGCCATACAATGCGCGTCGTTCAGAATGCCCAATAATCACATACTTACATTGAAAATCGTTGAGCATTTCCGCCGCGATTTCTCCCGTAAATGCGCCAAGAGATTCTTTTGAAAGGTTTTGCGCGCCCCACGAAATGGGCGTTCCAGACAGCGATTGGGCAACCTGCGCCAAATAAACAAACGGCGGACAAACCGTCACTTCCGCGTTTTTCACATCGGAAAACCCCTGTTTAATCCCGTCCAACAAACTGTGAATGCTGGCGGCAGAACCGTTCATTTTCCAATTTCCGGCAACTAATTTTTGACGCATCACCCAATCTCCTGTCATTAAAATTTAAAAAACAGCCCATTTTAGGCGTAACCGAGCATTTTAGCAAGTTTATGCAAACTATTTATTGTTATTTGGGGTAGTGATCAAATGGAGATGCTCATTAAATCTTTAATCCCACGCTAATTGCTCGAGTTGTTTGATCAAAGCGATGGTTTCTACACTCACCCGACAAACTTTCTCTAATAATTCAATCACGCTTTCTTTGTGTTCGACAAATCGATAACGATGAAATTTTGCTTTAATCGTCGGGTCTTTGGGCGTTTTTTCTTTGTATTGATCTAACACCCATTCTAATGCCGACCGATTGCCCAATTGATAATCCCACGCGCTTTCTGGAATGCCTTTCAACACGGTTTCTGAATCTAATTCTATTGCATTGGAAACTTTATCCGCTTTCAAACGACATTTATAAATCCCTTTGCTTGAGATTTCTACCCGTTCTAATCGATACGCTTCAACGGTTTCAAAATCGGCGTGTAATTTAATCAATTGTTCGCCTATTTCTGCCCACTTTTTGAAATCATTGTGAAATGGAATGTGTGGAAATTCGGTTTTCAAATTCAACGCAAATTTCTCTCGATAACGCGGATCGTGCAATACCGCATACACATAATGAAATATTTCCCGTTTCGTAATCGCTAAATTGTAATGTTGCTTAAATTGTTCTAATCCCCAATCCGTGATATTTTCTTGTTTTAATCCGTTTTTATCATAACTGTAAAGGGGTAGAAATTGCGTTTTCTCGAGAAAATCATAACAAGGAACATTTGAAACTACCAATGTTTGAAACGGTTTTGCACTTGGAATTCCAGAAATCCCAATCGCAATATTTTCAAATCCAATTCCAAAAATTTCTCGTTGTTTATATTGCATTTCATTAAGTTGTTTGCTGAAATACAATTGACGTTTTGTAAAAGGTCGATAAAGTGAATCAATGATTAAATTTTCCTCAAATTTGTAACAAACATTTTTAGAAAGATCATTTTTAACAGCGCGCGTCCATTTTATGCCGCCATCATCGGTTTCTGGATTAAGACGTTTTGCTTCGTAATGTTCAATCAAATACTTAATCTTATTTTCGACTTCTTGTTTAGAGAAACCATACACCCATTCATCACGCGATGTATTAACGCCTAATGAATACAACTTAAAAATCGCTTCCTCACTTTTTCCTAATTTAACTTCTTTACTGGCGATCGGCAACCAAGTGCTCCAATCTTCAGTGGGTTGATTTAACCACATTCCATTACTATTTGGATCAATTCGGCGAAATTTTCCTTGCTGATATAATTGACGCAAATGATTGGATTGTAACCAACGTTTCTTTTCAATCGCGGGAAGAAAATCCTCTACACTCAAATAACGAATTTCACCAGTTTCTGACACAGGTTTTTCTTTACGCACTAAAAACACAATAGCAACGCCCGTTTGAATCCCAAAAATATTATGTTTTGTGCCCGAAATTTTAGGATTTTTCCTCACATCACTCATTAAATCAACAATCCAAATTTCTTGAAATTCTTTTACCACTGTTTTACGAAAACCATCGGCGTGTCGAGAATCCAAATACGAACGATTGGTAATAAAAGATAAAATACCTTGTTTTCCCAAACGATCAGAAGCCCAGCGAAAGAAACGAATGTACGGATCATAGAGATTTGTTTTCTGGGCAGTGCTTTCTTTCAAATAGGTTTCTTTAATGCGTTTGTCGACAAAAGGCGCGGCATCGTTCTTATTATTATTGTTTTCATTTTGTTGATTGGCATTATAAGGTGGATTCCCAAAAATAATTGGGATTTTGCGTTTGTTTTGTAATTGAATACGCGCTTGATTTTCATCGGTTAATTGTCCAAACAAATCGCTCATACCTTTATAGGTTTGTTCAAATGCCCAATTCTCTAAGGTATTAACAAAACACGCGCCCTTAAATTCACGATATTTTCCAATAATTTCAGAATAAGTTTGCTCAATATTCAAACACGCAATGTAATACGATAAAATAGAAATTTCATTCGCATGAATTTCATTTAAATATTTGTATTCTAAGGCGGCTTTATCAAATCGCAAATAATCAATCAAATCGACAATAAATGTTCCTGTTCCTGTGCACGGATCAAGTATTTCTACTTCTTTGTTTGATAAGCGTTTTTCAAAATGTTGTTGCGATAACCAATCACAGCCTTCAATTATAAAACGCACGGCTTCGTGTGGCGTGTACACAATGCCTAATTTGTCCGCATCTTTCCAATTATAAGCCGTGTAGAAATCCTCATAAACCTGTTTCAAAAAGGTCTGTTTCTCAAAAGAAGTGACGGTACTCGCCGCCGATTGACGGATTTTTGCTAAATAAGGTTCAATGCGTTTCAAAAGATTTCTACGGGTGTCACCTAAAAAGAAACACTTTTCTAAATCACCAATCGCTTTTGCCAAATGATTTTCTTGATGAAAGTTGCTCTCGGGAAACACCGCCCGAAAGATTTGATCCGTTAAAATATGTTGCACTAACATTTCATCGATATGTTGCTCTGTTACTTGTTTGCCAATTGAGCCTTGACATAATGTTAGAAATGCCGCCGCTTGTTTCTTAAATTGAGCATTTTCTCGATGTGCGTTGCTCAACAATTCTGTTAATGCTTGTGAAATATTGGGAATATCACTGAGAAACTGCGCA
The DNA here is from genome assembly GCA_041161065.1 of Pseudomonadota bacterium. Classification (GTDB taxonomy): domain Bacteria; phylum Pseudomonadota; class Gammaproteobacteria; order Beggiatoales; family Beggiatoaceae; genus DYRG01. The sequence goes on from JBEAVE010000018.1 coordinate 56,599, forward strand.
CGGGCTTCTCGAAAACTTTTTACTTCGGGGGTTTCATAATTAAAAAAGGTTTCTAATAACCGATTAAGTTGCTCGGCATCTTTAGTAGAACACCGCGACGTTTCTTGACCATTTTGTAATAAAATTGCCGTGCGCGTATCCTCAAAAATAATATTATCCGACGGATAGCCTTTTGCTAACTTACTTTCAATCTCTTTCTCTAAATCATCTTTGTCATCTTTTGCTTCCCACCAACCATGCACAATCTTTAACGGATCAATTAAAACGCCGTCAGCTTTCAAATCGGGTGCATTAGGTCGATTAAAAGGTTTGAAAGGATATTCTTGATATAAAGTTAATCGATAATCTTGGGCATAATTATCTAATAAACTTTGAAATGCCGCCCGTAACGCACTTTCATTCGTTGCGCCCACTTGTTGCAAGGTTTCTAGCTTTTGCCAATAATGCTGAATGTAATTCATTTTTTCTCTCTTGTTTTCTCTCTCGTTTGAAATAGTATCATGCCTATTAATTTGTGAAGACCACCAATCCTTTAAGAACGGGTAGTCTTATTTCAATTCACCAAAGATTATGAGAAGAAAATAACATTTCAAATTAGCGCAATCCACACACGTGATAAACCAACGTTTCGCAGCTTTTGCCTTTAAATTTGAGAGCTTGTTCGAGAGGTTCGGCTTGAACATGGTTTTTAACAATCGCGTAAGTATCTGTTCCGATTAGCACTTCTGCCGGACGGGCATAACTACAAATCCGCGATGCCACGTTCACGCTATCGCCGACCGCCGTGTATTGGTAATGCCCTTGCGCGCCAATATTGCCCATCAACGCCAGCCCCGTGTTAATCCCCACGCCAAAAAACATCGGCGGAATGTTTTGTTGTTGATTTGCATGATATTGTGCGGCTTTGAATTGCATAACTAAACCGGCGCGAACCGCTCTAAACGCATGATCTGGTTGAAGATTGGGAGCATTGAAAACCGCCATCACCGCATCACCCATATAATTAACAACCACCCCACCGGTTTCTTCAATCGCTTCGCTGGCTAAATTCAAATAAACATGAAGCATTTCAACAGTTTGTTTGGGAGTTAATTTTTCAGAAATACTCGTAAAATTTCGTAAATCCGCAAATAAAACCGTCACTTCCCGCAATTCCCCGCCCAATTCAGGTGTAATACGTTTTTCTAATAAACCTTTGCTCACTTCTCGCGGCACATAATGTTGTAAAATAAACTCAAGTTGTTGATTTGTTTGGGCTAAATCGTGTTGTAATAAATGTAATTCGTTGCGTTGTTGCGTGAGGGTTTGTTGAATATTTGTCCAATCCGATGTATCACGCATGATAATAAGTAGGAATTTTTCACCCGTTGGCGGATAATACGGCAAAATATAGACATTTAAATAACAAATGTCATTATTATCTTTGATTCGATTGAGATTTTCTAATTCGAAATCCGCTAAATGCCCGTCTAAAATATCCCACAAAATATCTTCGCTTCCGATTAATTCAGGAATAAAATCAAAGACATCTTTGCTATTGGTGGTGATGGCGTGATCGAGGGCAAAAGAGGTAAAATTACCACAAGACTGCACAACTTCACCCTCGCGGTTGATAATGACAAAAGCGGTGTGCTGTTTGTGTAAAAGTAAGCGAAAAAGTTCAGCGTCCATAAAGGGTTAAGACAACAAAAAACCCGACTTTAACAGTCAGGTTTAACAAAAATGGTGGGCGATGCTGGGTTCGAACCAGCGACCCCTGCCGTGTGAAGGCAGTGCTCTCCCGCTGAGCTAATCGCCCTCAAATGTCACATCTAAATTGTAATGGTGATTTGTACGCAAGTCAAATCCTACCGTTTTGAATAACATAAAATTTTAAACAACTTACACAAAGATATTCGCAAAAAGGTGAGCAAATTGGGGGTTATAAAGTTCTAATTTTTCCAATGTTTCTAATAAATCTTGCTCACTAAAAGGCGCGGATTTTAAGAGTGGAACACAAATATCAAATGTTTTATTGATGACATCGGCAGCGTCCAGATTTTTTTCCAATGGATTTAACCGTCCACAATAATGACCTTGTTGATCAAAATAGGTTATTTCTAATTGTGACAGTGGAATTAATGTGTGGAGTTTCTGGAGTGTTCGATAAATGTTATTTGTTGTGATGAGCAACTGCTTAATAAATTCCTCAACCGATTCATTTGAAATACAAATAGGTGCACTACGTCGCGTCAATTGCCACAAATGCCAACCCTGTTCATTATTAGAAAGCACCAAACTACGATTGTCGGGCAATCTAAACAGGGCTTTTGTATGCCAGCGCGTTTGTTGTTGTAGAGCTAAAATGGCTTTTTTCTCACTTAAATAATGCCAATCGGGTTTTGAGAGCAACAACCACTGTTCATTTGATGCAAGCCAACTATCATCGGGTTGCAAAGTGGGGACTAAAGTAGGTAAAGATTGTAATAATATTTTGGTAGAAACGGCGGGAAATAACCATTTCAAAGGGGTTTCTGCGGAGGGCAAGGTTATTTCAGATAAATCTGCGTGAATAACGTTCGGATCAGTGATTTCTAGTTCGGTTTCAAGGGGCGGTGTATTATCGAATAATGACGAGAGCAAATTAGGGATTGGTTCGAGTTGTTGTTGATGAAGTTGCTGCAACCAATTTTCTGGGGTATCGAGATCGTCTTTTCCTTGCAATAATTTGAAATGTTGTTTGAGCGCATTCAAACGTTCAACCGCTAATCTGACCGCCATGACAAAGGTTTCTCGCACGCCCGCGCCTTCAGGAATAGCGGTTTCAACAATTTTGGTGGTTGAATCGACAAAAAGCGCGCGTAATTGTTGAGTATTTAACGCGAGGGGTGAATCTTGGAAATTGGCTTGAATCAAAAAAAGCGGGGCGGGCGGCGGTAAATGGCTTAAAAAAACCTGTAATTGGCGGATATGTTCCAATCCTAACGCCAGCGCGGCGGGGCGCGTGTCCAGCACGATCACAATCGCGTCGGCTTGGCTGAGCATAAATTCGCGGCGTTGTTGCCATTGCGGCGCGGGCGAGCTAAGAATTTGGCAGGCGATTGGCAGTTGATCGTACATACCGCCTTGATATTCCAGCCAATTAATCCCGATGTCTTCCAAATCGGGCACAACGCGGGCGATGGCGAGTCTGTGTTCGAGCACACGGAGCGTGGTTGTTTTGCCAGATTGCGGCAGACCGTCATAAACGATTCGCACGCGCACAACCCCGTTTTCCATATCAATTAACGCCATTCCTTTCTCCGCTTGCCTTTTGTATTTTTTCGTGTATTTTGCAGCGTTACGAGCAATTCTTCAACTCAAAAGTGATATGTTAGCGCGCCTATTTTACAGTTTGCACCACGCCTTTGCCCGTCGCCGCTGCTTAAAAATCGTGCCGCGCGCCCAAACCCTGTTGCACATTGATTTAAAACAACTTAAAAATCAAGGTATTAAAATCGTTGTTTTGGATTTTGATGGCGTGTTGTCCGCGCACGGAGAAATCTTACCACAAAAAAATACCGAACAATGGCTAATGCAATGCTTAAATCTATTTGGACAAGAGAACGTCTTTGTTTTAAGCAACAATCCTTTTTTAGAACGCCAACGCTATATTGAACAACTGGGGATTCATTTCGTTTGTGCCGCCCGCAAAAAACCCTATCCCGACGGCTTAAATTACATCGCCCAACAAACCCTTTCTCAGCGAGAAACGATACTGTTAATTGATGATCGATTGCTCACGGGTATTTTAGCCACTTGTTTGGCAAACACGCGCGGAATTTTGATTACAAATCCATACCGCAGTTTCTCAAAAAATCTTCTCAAAGAAACCTTTTTTAGTTTGTTGCGATTTTTAGAGCAACGTTTATTTCTCTGAACAGTAAAAAAGACAAAAAAAAGCAGTGCCTTTTTAGCACCGCTTGCAATTAGGTTTCTACCCCAACTCAACCGTATTTTACTTCGAGAATTTCGTATTCTTTCACGCCGCTGGGGGCTTGCACTTGGACTTCGTCGCCTTCGCGTTTGCCGATGAGGGCGCGGGCGATGGGCGAACTGATCGACACTTTGTTTTGTTTGATGTCGGCTTCAACGTCGCCCACGATTTGGTATTCGACCTCGATATCGTCATCGTTTGCGATTTCGACCAACCGCACCGTCGCGCCAAACACCACTTTGCCGTGCGCGTTAAGGGTTGAAATATCGATAATTTCGGCGGTGGCTAAAATACCTTCCAATTCAGAAATGCGCCCTTCATTGAAACTTTGTTGTTCGCGGGCGGCGTGATATTCGGCGTTTTCCTTCAAATCGCCCAACGCGCGGGCTTCGGCGATGGCTTGCACGATGCGCGGACGTTCGACTTCTTTGAGGCGTTTTAATTCGTCACGAATGTGCGCTGCCCCTTTTGCGGTCAAAGGTGGTTTTTTCATCTCAGAGAAGCTCCTTGTAATTCTTTGTGTAATTCTTGAAGGCAATGAATGCGTTGGCGCGAGTGGGCTTTGAGGGCTAACACCGTCGCGCGCGCACCCGCCAAGGTCGTCGTATAAGTCACTTTATGACGCAGTGCCGCCCCTCGAATCAAGTGTGAATCCAACACCGCCGACGCTTCTGTCGTATTGATAATAAAGGCAATTTCGTTGTTTTTGATTTGATCGACAATGTGCGGGCGACCTTCGTTCACTTTATTGACGCGCTGACACGGAATCCCTGCATTTTCAAAGACATTCGCCGTGCCGTGCGTGGCGACAATTTCAAATCCCAAATCAACCAACCCGCGCGCGACATCGATTGCGCCCGTTTTGTCGTCGTTGCGAACACTAATAAAAGCCCGCCCAGTTTGCGGCAATAGCATATTCGCGGCGCGTTGAGCTTTTCCAAACGCTTCGCCAAAACTATGCCCCACGCCCATCACTTCGCCCGTCGATTTCATTTCGGGTCCCAAAATCGGATCAACACCCTGAAATTTCGTGAACGGAAACACCGCTTCTTTCACCGAATAATAATTGGGAATCAGCTCGTCCGTGACGTGTTGAGAAATCAAACTTTGACCCGCCATGCAACGCGCCGCAATTTTAATTAACGGTCGCCCAATCGCTTTAGAAACAAACGGCACGGTTCTCGACGCGCGCGGGTTCACTTCCAATACGTACACATTATCGCCTTGAATCGCAAATTGGGCGTTCATCAAACCCACCACATTTAAGGCTTTTGACATGCGTTTCATTTGGTCGCGTAAAATGTCTTGAATCATGGGTGACAAACCGTACGGCGGCAACGAACACGCAGAATCTCCCGAATGAATTCCCGCTTGTTCAATGTGTTCCATAATGCCGCCAATTAAGAAACTTTCTCCATCAGAAACCGCATCGACATCAACCTCAATCGCATCATTCAAGAAATGATCTAAAAGAACGGGAGAATCATTAGAAACTTTCACTGCTTCTTTCATATAACGTTCTAATTGACTTTCTTCGTGGACAATTTCCATTGCTCGACCGCCCAACACATAGGACGGACGCACGACTAACGGATAACCAATTTCTCGAGCAAGTTCTAAGGCTTCAGTTTCAGTTCTTGCAGTACAATTAGGGGGTTGGCGCAATCCTAAGGTGTGAATAAGTTGTTGAAAACGCTCACGATCTTCCGCCAAATCAATCGAATCTGGCGTTGTTCCAATGATCGGCGCGCCAGCTTTTTCTAACTCTCGCGCTAATTTCAATGGGGTTTGTCCACCTAACTGAACAATTACGCCTTTAGGTTTCTCCAAATCGATAATTTCTAAAACATCTTCTAATGTCAGCGGCTCAAAATACAAACGATCCGATGTATCATAATCGGTAGAAACGGTTTCGGGATTACAATTAACCATAATGGTTTCATAACCGTCCTCTCTCAAAGCCAACGCCGCTTGCACACAACAATAATCAAATTCAATCCCTTGTCCAATCCGATTCGGTCCACTTCCTAACACCATCATTTTCTCACGATTGCTCGGATTTGCTTCACATTCTTCTTCATAGGTTGAATACATATACGCGGTACTGGCAGCAAACTCCGCCGCACACGAATCTACCCGCTTATAAACTGGGCGTATATTCAAACTTTGTCTAAGTTTTCTTATCTCCGTTTCAGAAACGTTTGTCAAATGCGCCAATCTAAAATCGGAGAAACCTTTTCTTTTCAATTGCCACAACCGATCATAATCAAACGATGCAATCCCGCCCATTTGAACTGCGCTTTCTTCATCAATAAGATTTGCAATTTGAATGAGAAACCATGGATCAATCCCGCTTTCTTCATGAATTTGCTCGATCGACCAACCCAAACGACACGCATCTGCCACATAACGAATTCTTTCAGGACCGGGATTTCTCAACGCATAATGTAATGGTTTGTCGACATCGGGCATTTGCAAATCTAAAATGGGGTCTAAACCGTGAATGCCTGTTTCTAATCCGCGCAGTGCTTTTTGTAATGATTCTTGAAAAGTTCTTCCCATTGCCATGACTTCGCCAACCGATTTCATTTGGGTGGTTAAAATGGGTTCAGCTTGGGGGAATTTTTCAAAGGCAAAACGGGGGATTTTTGTTACCACATAATCAATGGTGGGTTCAAAAGAAGCGGGGGTTTGTCCGCCGGTCATTTCATTGGCTAATTCGTCTAATGTATAACCGATAGCAAGTTTCGCGGCAATTTTAGCAATGGGAAACCCCGTTGCTTTAGAAGCCAAGGCAGAAGAACGAGATACGCGCGGGTTCATTTCAATAATAATCATTCGCCCATTTTTAGGATTGATTGCAAATTGAACATTTGAACCACCGGTATCAACCCCGATTTCACGCAATACGGCAATTGAAGCATTGCGCATGATTTGATATTCTTTGTCGGTGAGGGTTTGAATGGGAGCAACGGTGATAGAATCTCCGGTATGAACACCCATTGCATCGAAGTTCTCAATTGAGCAAATAATAATGCAATTATCTTTTCTATCACGAACCACTTCCATTTCAAATTCTTTCCAACCGATCACCGATTCTTCGATGAGCAACTCGTGTGTTGGAGAGATTTCTAATCCACGTTCACAGATTTCTGCAAATTCTTCCCGATTGTAAGCGATGCCGCCGCCGCTGCCGCCTAAAGTGAATGATGGGCGAATGATGGCTGGAAAGCCTGTTTCAGCAACGGCTTGCATGGCTTCTTCCATGCTGTGCGCCATCGCCGAACGCGGCATATCGAGCCCAATTTTGCGCATTGCCGAGCGGAATTTATCGCGGTCTTCGGCTTTGTCGATGGCTTCTCGACTTGCGCCAATTAATTCGACATTAAATTGCTCTAAAACGCCATTTCTCGCCAAATCTAAAGCGCAATTCAACGCGGTTTGTCCGCCCATCGTTGGCAATAGAGCATCGGGGCGTTCTTTTTCAATGATTTGCGCGACCGTTTGCCAATCGATAGGTTCGATGTAAGTGGCATCCGCCATATCGGGATCGGTCATAATCGTAGCGGGATTCGAATTGACCAACACAACTCGATACCCTTCGTCGCGCAGAGCTTTACAGGCTTGCGTGCCAGAATAATCAAATTCGCACGCTTGACCAATTACAATCGGTCCAGCCCCAATAATCAAAATGCTTTTAATATCAGTACGTTTTGGCATATCAAACCAGTCTAAAATCTAAGGAAAATTTATTTGAACTATTTAAAAAGATCATTTTCATTTGCAATATAGTGTCTTGTGTAACGTTCTAATAAAATACCATATTTTTGTTTTAATTTTTCTTTATATTTACCAAAAGCAACATCTGACTTTGGGTAAACTGAGCTAGAAATCACATAGGCTTTTTTATATTTTATTTGAATGGATTTACTTATAAAATAATCAATAGTTTGACAAATTTGTTCACAAGCTATTCCAATTTCTCCCCCTTTTAATTCTACAAAAATAAAGCATTCTTTTTGGGTTTCTACAAATAAATAGTCACATTTTTTCTGTTCTGATTTAATAACACAATCGTCAATTTTTATTCGACAATAATTTTTCCTATTTTCTGTTTTGATCTCAAAAGTTTTATTTTTTTCTGTTGCGCTAACACAAGCACTCGTTGCACAATTTTGTTTATCAAGCCATTTTAAGTTTTCACAACATTTACTAATCATATTTCAAATCCAATAATTCATCAAATTCACGACCTAATTTATCAGAAACATCATCAATTGGATTTGCATCGATTAAACGATATTCATCGTCCATAATTCGTTTAACTGTGCCATCGGCAACATGATAAACGCCTATTTTATCAAAATCTATCCAGCGATTTTCGGGAACAATTTCTGCAACCTTATCTTTTAATTCAGGTTTTGTTCTCGCTGTATTATGTGCTTGAATTAAACCATTTAAGGTTGTCAAAATATAAGGACTATGCGTTGTAATAATTAAACGTTTAGTTTTATCTCGACACGTTTCTATAATAAATTCAACCAATTTCTTTTGTGTTTCTGGAAATAAATTTAATTCGGGTTCTTCAATTACTAATAAATTACTTTCTGCAAAATGCTTAGTCACTAAATATAATGGAATGACTGATTGAAGCCCACTTGCTGCTTCTGATAAAGAAATAGATTGTTCTGGTGAAATAAAAACTCTATTTCCTATTCCAAAACTATGTTCATAAGTAATATTTAAAAAATCAATATAGACCGTTATCAAATTTTTTCTTGCAATTTCGAATTTACTACCAAAATCAAGAATAAATTTAGGAATCGAAACACCTGCTGCCAAGACCCCCATGAGAGAATCTGACAAAGAAGAAATTGTATTCCGTTCAGCAGGAATATAAGTACTTTCCTCTGCAAAATGCTCTAATATTGCTTCTTCCTGCATATTAAATCGATCTATTGGTGATACGGGCTGACTAGTTTTATTAATATTAGATTTTTTTATATTTGAACTGTGAGGAACAAAGCTAAATTTTTTCACATTATTAAATATTTGTGGACTTGGGTTTTCTAATTTTTCAATAGCTTCTCTTATTTGTTTAAATATATTAATTGTTTTAAGAGAAAGATCAAAAGTTAACTTTGTATTTTTAATAGAACAAGATACAAAATCTTTTATCTTATAGTAAATTTCAGTTTTTTCTGAAGAAAAATTTATATTAAATCTTTTTAAATTTTCTTGAATATCTATATCATCAATATCTATGTCATCTAAAACCATGCCTAATGATAACTTTAAGTGGTCGTTTATTAAATACAAAATCTTAGCTAAAGTGCTTTTGCCACTGGCTTGAGGTCCGATAAAAACCATGATGTCTTTTAATTCAATATCGACATCCTTTAACGGGCCAAAGTTTTTAACGATAAGCCGTTCTGATAGATTTTCTGTGGTGGTTTCTGACATTTTCCTTTCAACCTTTTTAATGACTAGAAATCACTTTCTTATTTCTAGTCATTTCAAATTATTGAGCAAAGCTATTGATGAAACGATCAAATAAATAGCTTACATCGTGTGGGCCAGGGCTGGCTTCGGGGTGTCCTTGAAAACTAAAGGCGGGACAATCCGTTAATTCAATGCCTTGCAATGATCCGTCAAATAAAGAACGATGCGTCGCTTTGACATTTGAAGGTAAGGTATTTTCATCAACCGCGAAACCATGATTTTGACTGGTAATTAAAACCTGTTTGGTATTCAAATCTTGCACGGGATGATTTGCACCATGATGCCCGAATTTCATTTTCATGGTTTTTGCACCACTCGCTAATCCTAATAATTGATGACCCAAACAAATGCCAAATACGGGGATTTTAACGTTAAGAAATTCTTTAATGGCTTCAATAGCATAATTACAAGGCTCGGGATCACCGGGACCATTTGATAGAAATACCCCGTCGGGTTTCATTGCTAAGACTTCTTTAGCGGGTGTTTGCGCAGGCACAACGGTAATTTTGCAACCGCGTTCCACTAACATTCTTAAAATGTTTCTTTTTACGCCAAAATCATACGCAACGACGTGATATTTGAAATCGGTTTTCTCATCATTTGTTTGACCTAATTCCCAAACCGTTCTTTGCCAATTATAAGATTGAGCAGTAGAAACCTCTTTTGCTAAATCTAAACCTTTTAACCCACTGAATTGTTTGGCGTATTCTAATGCAGCGGCGGCTTCTCGTTTAATATCAGGGAAATCTTGCGCTAAAATACAACCGTTTTGTGCGCCTTTTTCCCGTAAAATTCGCGTTAAACGACGGGTATCGATGCCCGCAATCGCCACGAGATGGTGACGTTCCAAATAAGCCTCGAGGGTTTCGGTCGACCGCCAGTTGCTTTCCAACAGCGGCAAATCGCGAATAATCAGCCCCGCCGCGTGCACACGGTCAGATTCTGCGTCTTCAGGATTCACGCCGACATTCCCGATGTGAGGATAGGTCAGGGTGACGATTTGTTTAGCGTAGGACGGGTCGGTTAAAATTTCTTGATAACCGGTCATCGCGGTGTTAAACACCACTTCGCCGACGGTTTGACCAGCAACGCCAATGGATTGACCATAAAACAGGCTGCCGTCAGCCAAAGCTAGGACTGCGGGATAACGCACAAAATCTCCTTAATTTTCAATCAATTGGGAGCAAATAGACAGGCAACAAAACGCGAAGATGCTCATAAAATGGGCTTATTATTGTATGTGCAGACTGCATTTTCAGCAAGTTAAAATTTCCAATCGGGTCTTATTCCATTTTCAATTCGCCACTTATCTGCAATGACCACATTAGGAATCGCCACTAAAATATTTTCGTGATAAATCAATGGGATAAAAGGTCTAAACCATGTCGGAACGCCCTTTTCTTGTAATAATTTCTTTACCTCGTGATGTTGCCCATACACAAAGCAAGTTTCTCCCCCTTTACGAAACCGAATTTGATAAGTGTTGTTTGGCAAACCAAATTTCTCATTTCCAGCTTTTAATTCTCCAAAAGGTAGTTTTAAAGTGTTTTTTAAATCCCAAATAAATTCAATAGGTTGTAAGATTTTAGGTGGTAAAGGCGACATTGCGTATAAATTATGTCGATAACGCCGAATTTCCACGCCTTCCCAACTCACGCAAGGTTGCCGATCAATTTTTGATAATAAAATATCTTCTTGAATTTGTTGCATTTTAATTCTTGAAGGAATTTCAAAACCTAAACTTTTTAACCAACACCTTAACAAATTTGCGCGACGTTGCTCTGAAAGTTGTAATAATTCTTTTATATCTAAAATATTTCTTTCATTACTTTGACATTTAATTAAATCTTCACTCGCAATTTCAAATAATAATTGCGCAGTTTCGGTTTGAATGTGTGCGGTTCGACAAAGCGTTTTTTCTAATCCTTTCCAACGATTTTTTAAAATGGGAATAATCTGTTTTCTCAAAAAATTCCGATCAAATACTTCACTTTGGTTGCTCTCATCTTCAATCCATTTTAAATTATTTTCATGAGCATATTTTTGTAATTCTATTCGTGAAAAGTTAAGCAATGGTCGATATAAAATACCTTTCCCTAATTTTCTTTGTTGAGGAATTGCACTTAATCCTTCGACACCCGCTCCTCTTAGTGCCCTTAAAAGAAAAGTTTCTACTTGATCATCAGCATGATGTGCCATTAATAAAACATCTTTTTCCTCTAAAAGCTCTTCAAAAAGGCGATAGCGTTCTTTACGCGCAATTTCTTCTAAACTTTCTTTTTTGTGACGACAAATTTGAAGATACTTTACAACTAAAGGGATTTCTAAAGTTTGACAAGTTTCTTCACAATATTTTACCCATTGATTGGCATTTTTGCTTAGACCATGATGAACATGAATGGCTTTGACTTGTGAACGATAAATTGAATGCGCACACAAATGCAACAAAACCTGCGAATCTAATCCACCACTATAAGCAATCCAAATCGTGTTTGCTCGTTCAAGAATATCTAAGTTTTCTCTAAGCATTTTATAGTGTAATTCCTATTAAAAGAACGGGCAGTCTTGTGTCTAGTTTTTTCAATTCACCCGTTTATAGGTATCGCACTATATAACAGTATTTGAGTAGTGATCAAATTAAGATACTAGTTGAATTTATAATTTACTGAAAATTAACATCCTAATTTAATCGCTACCGAAGAAAGTTAGCTAATTGTTGATCATGTTTGCGAAAATGGTTAATCCACACAGAGGTATCAACTAAAATCATTTAGTTAAAACTCTCGGCGACGAGGAATGAAGTCAAGCTGTGTTTCTGTTCCTCCTAATGTAGCAAGTTGAGAAGCGGCTTGTAATGCCATTTCTTTTTTAAATTATCTTGAAATAAAACAATAAGTTGTATTTCACCTTGTAATATTACACGATAGCATTCAGGTATTTTAATTGTACCCTCATCATGCACAATAGTTTTAAATTGAATTGCTTGCATAGTTGCTACCTTTGTTAATGATGCGGTTTGCACCACATCTAGGAATTAATGAATCGGCAATTATTTGTTTAGTAATATTAAACAAATATCAGAATCTATAAACTTTTCAATTTTCACACTGCAGCTTTTAGAAAATTTATGAGCATCTTTGTAGTTTTTGGATTGGGTTACATCTTTATATTCTAGGGATTTAGAAAATAAATTTTTTATGATGAAGTCAACAAATATAAATGGACAAATTAGAATTGCAGACGGAATACGAATATTATTAATAGCCCCTATTTGTAGTTCACTTGTGGCGTGCGAAGTAACAAAGTGATCGTAATCAAATCGGAGATGAGATGTATTTGTAAGTTGAGAAGATTCTTTTAATACATTATAAAGATCACATAGTGTTTCATCATAGGAATTACAATAATAATCTTCTATTTGATTTGAATCTTCTTTAGTCAAAACAGGATAAGGATAATATGCAAGTTTGTACTTGATTAACTCTTTAGTATTAAATTCATAGTAAATTTGTATTATTGAACGATCCTTTAATAAAAAACTAAATTGTCGGTTATTGATAAGTTCTTCATATTCTTTTGCATAATAAGTATTTTTTGTAATACCCGATTCATAATTTAACCAACTAATAACTGTTGAGTCAAATTTTTGATAATTATGCTCAAGGATAAAATCCTTAAATACTATAAAAGTTTGTTCTAAATTGGAATATAGCTTGTCAAAGTTTAATAACTTATTCATAATCTTCTTTTATTGCTTTTGCACTTATTGCTTTTGCAACATCGGGATGATCGTTAATAATTTGTTCGATTACTAACTCACGGTTTCTACCTATTATTTTACCAATAGTAAGTTTATCTTCTTGTATTTCACCATCATCGTACATATTTCTTGTTCTTTTAACTTCCTCATCGCTAGGTTGTAAAAATTCAAAACAGGGATACTTAGCTAAAATTTGTTGAATTTCATTTTCTAATTCATTCATTGCATTACCATTTCCACTAATATAACACCAACCTCTTGCTCTCGTAATTGCCACAAATAATGCATTTCTAGCACGAAATAGAGAATCCATTACTACTTTTTGAGCATTAATAATAAAAACAACATTTGCTTCATTACCTTTTGCTCTGAATGGAGTTGTTAGTGTTACTGTACCTTTTTTCTTAAAAATAGAAGCGTCTTCAATTAAACCTGGCATGGTTGAAGCAATATTTAAACGATCAAGAGATTGTCTTATCAGTGATAAATGCTCTTTGGCAGCCTTTGTATCTAAAGTCACCACAATAATTTCTGTTGGATCAATTTTTCCTATAGTAATAGCTTCTTGAATCTTTGGAACGATAAACGCTATTTCTTCATTTATCGTTAAAAATTGGGTGATTTGGATTAGCTTTTGTTCTTCTTTTTGGTATTCTTTTAATAAATTTTCCAATTTATTTTTACTAAATTCTTCAGGTCTTTCGATAACCATTTTATTCCCAGAATTAAAATTCTCAATATTTGTAGGCTCAATTATTTTATAACCTAAAGCATTCCACGTTTTTTTATTTTTTATACATTCAATATCACCTTTTTGGCGATAAAGTCCTAGAGCTAGACCATGAGCAACCATTAATACTGCGCGAGGATTTCGATAGGAATTGGATAGAATATAATCTTTATCTATCAGATCGTATTTACCATCTAAAATAGAATTAGGTAAATTTGGTTTTCCTCCTGTAATTCCAAATAGGTCTTCAGGCTCTCTTATTTGAATGTCTGTTAATGTTTGAAACTCATCATATGCCCAAACAATACGCTTTTTTGAAGGTTCTCCTTTTGTTAAATAAAATATTGTTTCAAAAATAGAGGGCGGCAAGTCTTGAGCTTCATCGATTAATACTAAATCATAAGTTGGTTGTAGTTTTTCTCTAATTTTTCTTAATAAATCTTCAAATATAAATTCTAAGGATACTCCTCGCCCAAATGGCAAAAAATGAACTCCATACTGATGACAAAGATTGTAATATAGCCCCTTTTGTTCACGCCCACCCCAAGCATGTAGTACCTCTACATTTTCCCAATTGACAGGTTGTTTAGCTTCACGAGTGTAGTATTTAGATATTAGATCATTTATTTGAGGATACATACTCCGAGTATTGAATAGAAATAATATTTTATAGTTAGAAAATTCTTGATGTGCTATTGCTGCTTTAAGGCAGAGAATAACAGTTTTACCTGTTCCTGCAAGCCCTCTTATTCTCTGGGGTCCATCTGCTATTTGCATAGCAACTTGTCGCTGAACATCATCTAATTTAAATGTTTCTTCTAATGACCTTTGAATAAAATCATTTTTTGTTTCTGGTAATTTTATCTGAGGCAGTTTATTTCTTAGTGAATCAGTACCCTCCAACAGAGAAATAACTTTATTGTACTTTTCAGTAGATATATCTTCAATTTTACTAATTTGTTCAAAAAACTGCTCTAAATCACCTTTAAAATTTTCTTGGCTAATAAACTCTTCGAATAAATCTTCTTTAAAATGTTCTAATTCTTGTTTATTATTTTGGAAAAAAACTAATAATTTAGAAATTGGGATTAAGGCTTTTTGTTTTCTACGATCATAAGTCATTGAGTTGTTTGATAGCCTAGTATTTATTTCTTGAGAAAAACTATTTAATATAATGTCTCTTGAAAAAAAGCTATCCCCATTAGTAAATTGCCAATAGTCACCGTTTATATGGGAAAGTTTATGATCAATAACATCAATAATTACAATCCCATATTCCTTTGAAATTATAATAAAAGAAGGGACTTCATTAATGTGAACACTAATTGATGGTTTTTTGTAACCACATTGTCCCTCTTTATTTGCAAAAATACCTTGCAAACATTTCCATATTTCTTTTTCACCTATACTTCCTTTTATACTAATACTTCCAGAAATAAATTCCATTTAGACATTACCTTATTTTTGCAGTTACTTGAGGTAAAAGTATCTATCAGTTGAGTAACTTTTGTAAAGCCTTTTGTGAGTTTCAATATTGAAAATAGGCGCTAAAAATTGGATTTTATAATAATTGAGGTTAGAATTGTTAAGGTTTGCGTTGAGAGAGATTTTCAGCGAAACTATAAATTCTACCCATAAACTCATAAGGAGGCTGTATGACAGCTCAATTATCGCACGATCTCGATCCGGTCGAAACCCAAGAATGGATCGAGGCGTTAAACGCCGTTCTTACCCACGAAGGCGTTGATCGTGCTCATTTTTTATTAGAACAATTGATCGATGAAGCGCGGCGCAATGGGGCTTATTTGCCGCATTCTGCCAACACCGCCTATCTCAACACGATCCCACCCCATTTGGAGGAAACCAGCCCCGGCGATTCCGAATTAGAATGGCGTTTGCGTTCTTATATTCGCTGGAATGCAATGGCGATGGTCGTGCAAGCCAATCGTAAAAGCACCGAATTAGGCGGTCATATTGCGAGCTTTGCATCATCTGCCACTTTGTATGATGTTGGTTTTAATCACTTTTTTCACGCGCCGACCAATACACACGGTGGCGATTTAGTTTATTTTCAAGGACATTCTGCGCCAGGTATTTATGCGCGAGCGTTTTTGGAAGGACGTTTGACCGAAGATCAATTACATAAGTTTCGTCAAGAAGTCGATGGCGGCGGATTACCTTCGTATCCTCATCCTTGGTTGATGCCAGATTTTTGGCAATTTCCAACCGTTTCAATGGGTTTAGGTCCGATTCAAGCGATTTATCAAGCGCGTTTCATGAAATATCTCCATCAACGCAACCTTGCGAAAACCGACAATCGCAAAGTGTGGGCGTTTATGGGCGATGGCGAAATGGACGAACCCGAATCGCTCGGTGCAATTGGCATGGCAGCCCGCGAGAAATTGGATAATTTGATTTTCGTGGTGAATTGTAACCTTCAACGTTTGGACGGTCCCGTTCGCGGAAATGGTAAGATTATTCAAGAACTTGAAGCAGATTTTCGTGGCGCGGGTTGGAATGTCATTAAAGTCGTGTGGGGTTCTTATTGGGACCCGTTGTTGGCGATGGACACCCAAGGGCTGTTGCGCAAGTGCATGAATGAAACCTGCGACGGCGAATATCAGAATTTCAAGGCAAAAGGCGGCGCGTACACTCGTGAGCACTTTTTCGGGAAATATCCTGAATTAAAACGCATGGTTGCGCACATGACCGACAAAGATATTTGGCGTTTGAATCGGGGAGGTCACGATCCGCACAAAATTTACGCGGCTTACGCATCGGCGGTTAAGCATACAGGACAACCCACTGTTATTCTTGCAAAAACTGTCAAAGGTTACGGCATGGGCGCGGCAGGCGAAGGTCAAAACGCGACTCACCAACAAAAGAAAATGGACATTGAGTCCTTAAAAGGATTCCGTGATCGGTTCAATATTCCTGTTTCTGATGATGTGATTGCCGACGCGCCATTCTACAAACCCGCCGAAGATTCCGCAGAAATGAAATACTTGCGCACGCGCCGTGAAGCGTTGGGCGGATATATGCCAGTGCGGAATCGGAATGCGAAACCGTTAGATGTACCACCGTTGAGCGCGTTTGAAGGGCTTTTAAAAGGCTCTGGCGACCGCGAAATATCGACCACGATGGCGTTTGTGAGAATGCTCACGACTTTCGTCAAAGACAAGCAAATTGGACAATACATCGTTCCGATTGTGCCCGACGAAGCGCGGACATTTGGAATGGAAGGTTTGTTCAGACAGTTGGGGATTTACTCGTCTGAAGGGCAACGTTACGAGCCGCAAGATGCTGATCAGGTTATGTATTATCGTGAAGATAAAGCGGGTCAAATTCTCGAAGAAGGCATTAATGAAGCAGGCGCGATGTCATCATGGATCGCGGCGGGAACGGCGTATGCGAACCACAGCGTGAACATGATTCCGTTTTACATTTTCTATTCGATGTTTGGATTCCAACGGATTGGCGATTTAGCGTGGGCGGCTGGCGATATGCAGGCGCGTGGATTTTTGATGGGCGGCACGTCTGGACGCACGACTTTAGCGGGCGAAGGATTGCAACATCAAGACGGTCACAGTCATTTGATTGCATCGACCATTCCGAACTGTGTTTCTTATGATCCGACCTTTGGTTATGAATTAGCGGTAATCGTTCATGACGGTATGCAACGGATGTATGTCAAACAAGAAAATATCTTTTATTACATCACGATATTAAACGAAAACTACTTACATCCAGAAATGCCAGCGGGTGTTGAAAAAGGGATTTTGAAAGGAATGTATTTATTTCAAAAATCGCCTTTAGAAACCAAGAAACGAGTGCAACTTTTGGGAAGCGGCGCGATTTTAAGAGAAAGTTTAGCAGCGGTTGAATTATTGCAAGCCTTTGATATTGCTGCGGATGTGTGGAGCGTAACCAGTTTCAACGAATTACGTCGTGATGGTTTAGATGCTGAACGTTGGAATATGTTACACCCCGAAAGTACCCCGAAAAAACCGTATGTCACTGAATGTTTTGAAGAATGTCAATGTCCCGTTATCGCAGCGACCGATTACATGAAAATCTATGCGGATCAAATCCGTGAATGGATTCCTAATAAATACATGGTGTTAGGAACGGACGGTTTTGGACGCAGCGACGGACGCAAGAAATTGCGGGAATTTTTCGAAATCGACCGTCGTTACATTGCGGTCGCGGCATTAAAAGCTCTCGCCGAACAAGGTAAAATCCCAGCGTCGACAGTCAGCCAAGCTATTGAAAAATTTGGCATTAATCCCGAAAAACCCAATCCCACAACGGTATAAAGGAGTCGGTCATGCGTAAAGAAATCACCGTGCCCGACATCGGGAATTTCAAAGATGTGCAAATCATTGAAATCTTTGTAAAAGTTGGCGACACGATCAAAAAAGACGATCCGTTGATCACTCTCGAAAGCGACAAAGCGGCAATGGAAATCCCTTCAACAGAAAGCGGGATAATTCAATCACTTAGCGTCAACATCGGCGATAAAGTCTCCGAAGGCAGTGCTATTTTAACGTTGGAACTCGTTGAAAATACTGGGAAAATTGAACCTGAACAGACTGCCAGTCCTTCGAGGACTAGCAGTCTTGAAGCTGCACCCGCAATCAAACCGATCACCGTTCCCGATATTGGAAATTTCAAAGGCGTGCAAATCATTGAAATCTTTGTGAAAGCGGGCGACACGGTTAAAAAAGACGATCCGTTGGTAACGTTGGAAAGTGACAAAGCAGCAATGGAAATTCCTTGTCCAGAAAGCGGGGTAATTCAATCACTTAGCGTTAAAATTGGCGATAAAGTGTCGCAAGGTGATGTTTTAGCGATGCTTTTATCGAGTGGGGCGGCATTGCCAGTGCCTCCGCCGTCGCGTGCGCCTGAACCTGTTAAAACGCAAGCTGTTGAAAAACCAGAAATTAAAACGCCTCCTCAACCCGTAAAAGTTGAGCAATCGCGTCAAATTCCTCACGCGGGACCAGCCGTTCGTAAAATGGCGCGTGAGTTTGGCGTTGATTTGAGCAAAGTTAAAGGAACGGGGATTAGAAATCGGATTCTCAAAGAGGATATTCAGTTATTTGTCAAAACCGAACTTTCTAAACCTTCTGTGCCGATTGCAACGGGAGGAAGTTTCTCTCTTCCAGAAATGCCAATTATGGATTTCTCACAATTTGGAGAAATTGAGCAAAAATCCTTTTCTCGGATTAAGAAACTTTCAGGACCAGCATTGCATCGGAGTTGGTTGCATATTCCTCACGTCACGCAATTTGACGATGCGGATATTACCGATTTGGAAGCGTTTAGAAAAAGTCTGCAATCTGAGGGAGAAAAACGTAAAGTAAAATTAACTTTATTAGCGTTTCTCATGAAAGCAAGTGTGTCAGCATTGAAAACCTATCCAGACTTTAATGCATCGCTTTCTCCCGATAAAGAAAGTTTAATTCTAAAAAAATACTTTCATTTAGGGTTTGCGGCAGATACGCCAAATGGATTAGTTGTTCCCGTCGTGAGAAATGTCGATCAAAAGAGTTTATTTGATTTGGCGGCGGAAATAGGACAACTAAGTCAGAAAGCGCGTGACGGTAAATTAACCCCTAATGAAATGCAAGGTGGTTGTTTTACGATTTCTAGTTTGGGAGGGGTTGGTGGAACGGCATTTACACCAATTATCAATGCACCTGAAGTAGCGATTTTAGGGGTTTCAAAATCTCAAATGAAACCGGTTTGGCAAAAGGATCAATTTGTTCCTCGTTTGATGTTACCGTTATCGCTTTCCTATGATCATCGAGTGATTGATGGTGCTCAAGCTGCGCGTTTCACGACCTATTTGAGCTTCATTTTAGCGGACGTTAGACGCTTACTCATCTAAAATCATTGCAATTTTTCCAAGACTAGGTATGGCAACCCTAGTCTTTTTTTATAAAAAAGGTAATGGACAGATAGTGTAAAACCATACTCTAACCTATTGAAATATAAAGATTATCTTTCGTAAAATGCACCGCCACCCAGAATTAAATGCTTGGGAAGACGGAAAACAGATAACTCTTTCTTTATTTGGCAAAACACGGCATACTAAACTCAAATGAAAAACCGCAAAGGAGTTTATTGTATGTTGTGGCTACGCTTTTCTTTAATTGTCAGCTTGTTATCCCCGTCGGCATTTGCTGCGTTCGATTCCGCTAATGCTAATCAAAACAAAAAGTTAGAAATTTTGCGCATTACACCTGATGGGCGCGATGTCGATGCGGGAAATGAAATTGTATTTCAATTTAATCGCCCCGTTGTTCCACTGGGTAAAATGGATCGCAATGAAAATGAAATCCCCATTACGATTTCTCCCAAACCCGCTTGCGAATGGCGTTGGTTAGAAAGAAGTGTGCTGGCGTGTCGTTTGACCGATCAAAACAAATTGAAACCCGCTACTCGTTATCGGGTGTTAGTTTCAAATGCTTTCAAAGCAGAGGACGGTACAACGTTAGAAACCCCCGTTCAACACGCTTTCATTACCGAACGCCCTAAAGTCAGTTATGCGAATTTTAAAACATGGCAAGCACCTGCAATGCCTTATATTCGCGTAAGTTTTAATCAACCTGTTCAAAAATCTTCAGTCGAAAAATCGCTCTTTTTCCAATCTCAGAAACAACGTTTTAAAGCAGTCGTTGAATTACCCCCCGTTGCTCAAAAAAACAAACAGCCAGAAAACGAAGATTCCTATGATGAAGAAATAGAAAGTACACAACCCGACATTAAACCCCTTCCTGATTTCAGTCGTGTTTGGATTGTTCACCCTGAAAAAATGCTCCCAGAAAACGCCGATGTTACCTTTGAAACCGATGTCGGTTTGAAATCACAATTAGGCGAAGAATATGGCAATGAAAAACGAGTTGTTGAAAGTTTTGCAACCTTTCCAGCCTTTGAGTTTCTCGGGGTTTCTTGTGTCGATAATCAAGGAAAAGAATTAGATTTCAAACCCACTCAAAAACTCGATAAACAACGCTGCAATCCTTTACGTAGTCCTCAATTGATTTTCTCTGCGCCTGTTCCCGTTGAATCCTTAAAAACGTATTTCAAATTAACCCCCGATTTAGCAGGCGGTAGAACTGATTATAATCCTTGGGATAAATTACACCGTTCTAATCAACTGAATCGTCCCCATCAAAAAAATCAAACTTATAGTGTTTATTTACCCGAATTGCTCAAAGCCTATCACAGTTATTCTTTAGAGTTAAAAAACCAATTATCCGATGCGTTTGGGCGCACTTTAAATAAACCTTCAACTATGCAGTTTCTAACCGATAATCGCTTACCTTCCTATCATTTTGAACATAACACAGCGGTATTAGAAAGTGGATTAGACAGTCAAATCCCTATTTTCACCACAAATTATGAGAAACTTGATCTGAATTATAACGTGCTTACACCGAATGGTCTTCAACAAAATTTACGCAACGATCAAACCCTTCCAAAGGTCAAAAATTTATCTGTTAAAACCCCTCTAGATATTCGCCGTTTGGTTTCTAGTTTCTCTGGCGTTATTGAAGGTGCATTTTATCCTTTTCCTAAAACAAAAGACAAACTTTTTGATAACTGGTTCTTTGGGCAGATTACCCCATTTCATCTCCAAGTTAAAATGGGACATCACAACACACTTGTTTGGGTCACAGATTTAGCAACGGGACAACCCGTTCCTCAAGCGGAATTAACCGTTTATGTAGGCAATTATGGGGATTTAGGAAATAACGCTGATGTGAAAGCAAAAGCTGTCACCGATGAAAATGGGCTTGCTCAATTAGCAGGTACAACCACTTTTGATCCCGATTTAATGCTACAAAACAACTACGAAAGAAAACAACCTCGTTTGTTTATTAAAGCCCAAAAAGGCGATGGTATTGCTCTGATTGCTTTAGACAATTCTTTTACAATAAGCGATTTGTCAAATAACTATTCTCTCTATAGTTCTCAAAAGAAAAAATACGGGCATATTCATACTTGGGGAACAACGGCACAAGGTGTTTATAAAGTCGGCGATACCATTCAATATAAATTATTTGTTCGCGACCAAAGTAATACGGGATTTGTTTTACCGCCCAAAGAAACTTATTTGTTGGAAGTTAAAGACCCAACTGGTAAAGTTATTTTTGATCAAAAAGACATAAAACTTTCTGATTTTGGAACAACGTCAGGAGAAATTAAACTTCCTAAAACCGCCGCAGTGGGTTGGTATGATTTTGAATTAAAAGCGGTTTTTGATAAAGATGCGTTCTGGACTCCTCTAAGAGTATTAGTAAGTGATTTCACACCCGCCCCTTTCAAAGTACAAAGCGTTGTTCACGGTGAATTATTTCAAGCAAGTGATGAAATTAAGGTCAATACCAATGCAACTTTGCACGCGGGTGGAGCTTATGTCGATGCACGCGCAGAAATCCGTGCAAACTTAGCGGAAGAAACCCTTGAATCCACTGAACCTGTTGCGCAAAATTTTGTTTTTGATGTTTATGATGAGAAAGCCTCAGAAAGCCAAAAATCTATTCACCAAAGTGAAGGAATATTGAATGACAAAGGTGAATGGATTGCTACCTTCAAATTACCCGCTGATCCTCGAATTTTATATGGCAAGTTAAATATAGAAAGTACCGTTCGTGATGATCGAGGAAAAGATATTGCTGCGCGCAGTTCTGTGAAATTCGTTGCTCGAGACCGTTTTGTGGGCGTTAAAACCGACGAATGGGTTTGGTATGAAGGGAAGAACGCCGATGTATTATTTGTGGTTTTGAATGAGCAAGGGAAAATGGTTTCAAATACCCCAATTGAAATCAAAATTCAACGCGAAGAAACCAAAGCTGCTCGAGTGAAAGGGGCTGGAAATGCTTACCTAACCGAATACCATAATGAATGGGTTGATGAAGCCACTTTTCAAGCTACCTCTGGATTAGAACCCGTCAAATCTTCTTTTGTGCCTTCAAAAGCAGGACGTTACAAAGTAATATTAACCGTTACAGATACCAAAGGTCGCAAACAAAGTTCTAAGCTAGAACAATGGGTCAGTGGAAAAGGCGATATGATTATTGCTAATCAACAAAATAATTTGCTAGAAATCACCCCCGAGAAACCCACTTATCATATTGGAGATACGGCACGTTATTTAGTGAAAAATCCTTTCCCGAATGCAAAGGCTTTAATTACGATTGAACGGTTTGGGGTTCTCAAAAGTTGGGTGACGACTTTTGAAAAGAATATTGAAACGGTTGAATTCAAAGTTGAACCCGATTATTTACCCGGTTATTTTGTTTCTGTGATGGTGGTTTCTCCGCGCGTCGACAAGCCCATCGATGAAAACCAAGTAGATTTAGGAAAACCCTCTTTTAGAATTGGTTATGCGAAATCAGAAATTAAAGACCCGTATAAAGAATTGGTGGTTGATGTCAAACCTTCAAAAGAAACCTACAAACCTCGTGAAGAAGTGACGGTTAATTTGCAAGTTTCTCCTCGTCCAAAAGAAGAAAAACCGCGCCAAGTTGAATTAGCGGTAGCGGTTTTAGATGAATCAGTTTTTGATTTGATTTCAAATGGGCGCGATTATTTTGATCCTTACAAAGGTTTCTATACATTAGATGAATTAGATGTGAGAAACTACAGTTTGTTATTGAAATTGGTCGGGCGACAAAAATTTGAGAAAAAAGGCGCAAATCCGGGCGGCGACGGCGGACGCGGTAAAATGGATATGCGATCCCTGTTTAAGTTCGTAAGTTATTGGAATCCTTCATTATTAACCGACGAAAACGGCAAAGCATGGGTGAAATTTCCCGTGCCCGACAATTTAACGGGTTGGAAAGTGCTGGTGATGGCGATTACACCCGAAGATCGAATGGGTTTAGGCGAAGGCAAGTTTGCCGTTAATCTACCGCTCGAAACGCGCCCCGTGTTGCCCAATCAAGTGATGGTCGGCGATCAATTTCAAGCGGGGTTCAGCGTCATGAATCGAACTGCACAACCCACTGAAATTTCAGTAAATATTACCGCTAAACAGGGCACTCAACCGCCGCAAACTATTTCTCAAAAAGTTCATGCCGAGCCTTACAAACGCAACACGGTGTGGCTGCCTTTGCAAGCGAAAACCGCCGAACCCTTTGATTTCAAAGTGATTGCGGACAATGGCGCATATAAAGATGGTTTGGAAAGCAAATTGACCGTCAATTTACGGCGTTCATTGGAAACGGCGGCGACTTTTGGCACGACCACCCAAAAGGAAGTCTCTGAAAATCTTAGTATTCCTGCCGATATTTATCCCGACGCGGGCGCGCTCAAAATCACCGCCACACCTTCTCTGATCAGTAATGTCGACGGCGCGTTCGATTATATGCGTAAATACCCCTACGCTTGTTGGGAACAAAAACTTACCAAAGGCGTAATGGCTTCACATTTCAATGAGTTACGTGATTGGTTGTCGTTGCAATGGGACGATAGCCAAGTTTTACCACAGCAAACCCTTGATTTAGCAGGGCAATTTCAAGCTCCCAATGGTGGCATGGCATTTTTTATCGCGGAAGATCAACGAGTTAGCCCCTATTTAAGTGCTTATACTGCGTTGGCGTTTAATTGGCTGCGCGATAGCAAATTGAGCATTTCAAATGATGTTGAAACCAAATTGCACGACTATTTGCTCAATCTATTGCGCAAAGATGTTATGCCTGATTTTTATAGCAAAGGCATGGCTTCAACAGTGCGCGCAGTTGCTTTATCGGCATTAGCGAAACGTGGCAAGATTAACGCGGCAGAAATTCAACGTTATCAAGCACATATTAGCGAAATGAGCCTGTTTGGAAAGGCGCAATTTTTAGAAGCAGCACTGAATGTTCCTAAGACAGATCGCGCAGTTGAAACCGTTACAAAAGCCATTCTTGGACAATCCAGTGAAACGGGTGGAAAAATTAGTTTTAATGAGAAACTCGATGATGGTTTCACGCGCATTTTATCGACACCGTTGCGCGATAATTGCGCGGTTTTAAGTGCGTTGGTGCATTTAGAGGAAAAAGGGAACAAAACAGCCACTGGATTACCCGTGAAACTCGCGCGTTTTATCATTGAATCCCGCAAATCACGGACGCATTGGGAAAATACCCAAGAAAATATGTTTTGTATGAATGCGCTAATTGATTACACGAGAGTATATGAAAATGTTTCTCCAGCTATGCAAATTCGTGCTTGGTTAGATACCGAGAAACTCGGAGAAACCACCTTCAAAAGTGTTAAAGACAAACCTATTTCATTTGAAAGAGCACTACAAACAAATGATGTGGGAAGAAAAGCGGTTTTGAAACTTGAGAAAGAAGGTGATGGTCGGGTTTATTATCGGGCACAATTAAGTTACGCGCCAAAGATAGAAAAAGCCGAAGCGACCAATGCGGGTTTTGAGGTTTCTCGTGAATACAGCATTCAAAGAAAAGGCGAGTGGGTTTTATTGCAAAATCCGTTAGAACTTAAAACGGGTGATCGCGTAAGAGTTGATTTATACGTCACAATTCCCACCGCAAGAAATTTTGTGGTGGTTAATGATCCGATTGCAGGCGGATTTGAACCAGTGAATACACAATTAGCCACCGCTTCTCAAAATGATGCAGAGCAAGCGAAATCACATTTTGCGGGTGGTTCTTTATGGTTCACTAATAAAGATTGGCATGAATACGGATTAGAGTTATGGAGTTTCTATCACCAAGAATTACGCCACGATTCGGCACAGTTCTACGCGGATTATTTAGCGGCTGGAAAATACCATTTATCTTATATGGTTCAAGTGATTTCTAGTGGAGAGTTTTATGTGCCGCCAACTCACGTCGAGGAAATGTATAATCCTGATGTGTATGGAAAATCATTACCTGCGCTGTTGAAAACATCGAGAAACTAACACAAATTCTCCTCAGAAATGGGGAGAGCAATTTTGTTTCACGTTGAAATCAAAATGCTAATCCAACTTATGCTCTACCCCATAAAAAACCCATAAAAAAAGAGCGGTGCAAAAACACCACTCTTGATTTTTATGCTGTTAGAACCTTACTTTTGCGGTGCAGCTTGTTGTGCTGGCGCAGGAGGTGCAGGAGGTGCGTACGCAGGAGGAGGGGGAGGTGGTGGGTAACCATAACCATAAGGTGCGCCATAACCGTAGCCATAACCACGACCGTAGCCATCACCGTAGCCGTAACCATTACCATAACCACGACCGTAACCATTGCCCCGACCGCGACCGCTCGCGCCAAAGCTGAAGTCCATGTCGCCCATGCCCCAACCGTCGCCGTCCCAATCGCTGCCGCCGTAACCATTATTGCGACCGCCCCAAGGACCGCCACCCCAAGGACCGCCGCCCCAAGGACCCCAACCCCATGCTTGCACGGAAGTCGTTGCAAACGCAGCAGAACCTACTGCCGCCGCTAAAGCGAGTGCTTTTGCAAATTTCATGATAATGCTCCTTATAAAAGTTTGTTTTACAAAACTGTCTTGAGCTGTTGTCTCAAGCTTCGAAGTCAGTGTACTACAAGCTCGCTATATTAGCAAGTGCTAATTTACTAATTTTTTGAAGATAACCGAGTATCTACATAAAAAACATTAAAAATCAAATAGTTAGATGCAATAATTTTTTAATATAGGGTTATTGCTTCCTTTATAATGTAAAGTTCCATGCGCGCAAACCTTCGTATTTTATGTCGAAACCATCACGCGAATCGCATCTAAACGCAATTGCGTGGATTGCAAATGTTCTGACAGTTGCTCACGTTGTTGAAATAAAAAATCGATTTCATCTTGACGCACATTCGGGTTAATTGATTTTAATTCTTGCAATCGTTCAATTTCCTCATCTAAGGTTGCGTGCATTAGTGTCAAACTTTCTTGAATTAGAGTGGGCAATTTTGCTTTAATTTTTTGCTCAGATTCTTCTAGCATTTCCTGCAATATTTCTCGCTGAGAACGCACCACTGCCCGCGCCGTATGATTATCAATATTAACCGCTAATTTGTTTAGTGTTGTCGGCGATAGTTTCTCAGTATAATCCTCAAAATTTCCATTCAAAACTAACCGTAAAACCATCGGCGGCAAGAAACGATCAGGTTGCAAATGCTTAGGCGCGGAACAGATTGGAATATATAAAGTTTCTAACAATAACATACCCGCTGACAAACCCCGACTTTTAATAGCAATTAACGTGGTATTTCCTTGCTCATTACTCAACACAGAATCCATTGCACCGCGAATAAAAGGATGTTCCCATGTTAAGAAATCTAAATCCTCTCGAATTAAAGCGGTTTCTCGATCCAAAACAACCGTCATACCTTCCTCTGGTAATTCAGAAAACCCAACAAACATTTCATCACTAGGGGCTAGTAAAAAAGTATTTTTACCATGTTCCTCAAATTTGAAATTAAAACATTCGCTAATTTGCTCCACATAATCAATGAGATTTTTTTCATCATCGAGGATTTTAATTTCATGTTGTAGTTGCTCGGCAATTGCAGGGCGAAATGAATTCAATTCTAATAAATGATCGCGCCCTTTTTGCAAATGATCGCGGAGTTTTCGTAACAGTTTCTGGGCTTTTGCAATCAAATCTTCTAAGGTTATTTCAACATTTTTCTCTGGAAAAGTTGCTAAAACTTCTAATAATTCATCTTGCAAATATTCATACGCTCCTGCACACGCGGGACAAGTCTGTTCAAATGCGTTCAAACCCTCATGATACCAATGAAATAAAACCTCTTGAACGCCACCTTTCATATAAGGAACGTGCACATGAATGGTTTCAGTTTGTCCAATCCGATCTAAACGTCCAATTCTTTGTTCTAATAAATCGGGATTTAATGGCGTATCAAATAACACCAAATGGTGAGCAAATTGAAAGTTTCTTCCCTCGCTGCCGATTTCTGAACAAACCAACACATTTGCACCATTTTCTAAGTCAGCAAAATATGCCGCTGCTCGATCCCGTTGAATGATACTCATACCTTCATGAAATACGGTAACTTGCACACCTTTTTGAAATAAGGCTTCCTCTAAATCTAAAGCGGTTCTTGGATACGCACAAATGACTAAAACTTTCGCGGATTTTAGTGTTTCTAGCAAATCGGCTAACCAATGTACACGTGGATCAAATGTCCACCAATTTGGAGAATCTTTATTAGGTTTATGTTTTTGATAATAGACTTCAGGATATAGAATATCTGCTAAAACCTCCGCTTCTTGCGCTTGTGATTTGTAAATATCAGGTAATTCAATAGGATATGAATGTGATTGGCGTTTTGGAAAACCTTTAATTGCTGCGCGCGTATTTCTCAATAAAACCCGCCCTGTTCCGTGTCGATCTAATAATAAATCCACTAATTGGCGACGTAAATGTTCACGCTCTTCATTTGAAATAGGTTGATTAAATTGATGCACCCAATTAGCGTGCGCAGTTTCTCCGAGTGTTTTTAATAAAATTTCAGTCGCTTGTTCAGGTAAATGATTTGAAGTTAATAAATGTTGAACAGCATCAGCAACGGGTTCATAATGTTTGTCTTCTTCAACGAATTTTTCATAGTCATAGAAACGGTCTGGGTCGAGCAATCTTAAACGCGCAAAATGTCCTGCTTCACCGAGTTGTTCTGGCGTTGCTGTTAATAGCAATAATCCTTTCGTATTTTGAGAAAGTTTCTCCACTAAAGCGTATTCTTGACTAACATCTCCTTCGTCCCAATACAAATGGTGAGCTTCATCAACCACTAACAAATCCCATTCTCCCGAAATTGCTTGGCGTTGGCGTAAAGGATTTTCTAATAAAAATCTTAAGCTACATAAAATAAGTTGCTCACCATGAAAAGGGTTATCATTTTGGATTTGAGCGCAGCGTTCTTCATCAAATAAACTGAAATTCAAATTGAAACGTCGGCGCATTTCAACGAGCCATTGATGAGTTAAACTTTCAGGAATCAATAATAAAATGCGGGTGGCTCGTTCGGTAAGTAGTTGTTGGTGAACGATTAATCCTGCTTCGATGGTTTTGCCGAGCCCCACTTCGTCGGCTAATAAAACCCGGGGTGCATAGCGATTGGCGACTTCGTGGGCGATGTAAAGTTGGTGTAAAATCAATGAGATGCGCGCGCCGATGAGACCGCGAACGGGGGATTGGGCTATGGTGTGGAGATGATTTAAAGTGGTTTGTCGTAGCTTAAACCATTGATTTGAATCGATTTGTCCAGCAAACAAACGGTCTTGGGGTTTGCTAAATTGAATGAAATGCGACAAATCAGATTCGGGAACAATTTGAATGAGATCGCTATTTGAAATTGTGCCGTGATAGATTAAAAGCCCTTTTTTTTCAGAGAGTTGGGTGATCTTGATTACCAGCCCAGCTTGATTGGTAATGGAATCACCGATTTGAAAACGCACGCGGCTCAAGGGCGCAGTATTTTTGGCGTAGACGCGGGTTTCGTTGCAGGCGGGAAAAAGCAACGTCACGCGGCGCGCATCGGTGCTCAAAACCGTGCCCAGCCCCAATTCGGCTTCGGTGTCGCTGACCCAACGTTGTCCACAAATAAACTCTGTCATGTTTTCTCCACGATTTATTAAAACCCTCAATTATACGCTATTAAGATTATGGATTGAAATTGAAGAGATTTTTATGTGGTTAATCGTTTTGAATTATTTGTGCGCTAAATAATAAAAACGCATTACCTAAAACGTTTATTTATTTTTATTGTAAAATCGGCAGGTTATTATGACACTAGAAAACTAAACTTAAAGGAAACAAAGAAAATGAGTAACAGATTGATTTTAGGTGATAATTTAGAGATTTTGAAACAAATTGAGAGTGAAAGTGTGGATTTGATTTATCTTGATCCGCCGTTTTTTTCAAATCGAAATTATGAGGTGATTTGGGGCGACGCGGGTGAAATTAGATCATTTCAAGATCGTTGGTCGGGTGGAATGAATCATTATATTGCATGGCTTAAAGAACGGGTTGAGGAAATGCACCGTCTTTTGAAATCAACGGGTTCGATTTTTCTTCATTGTGATGATCATGCAAATGCTTATATTCGTGTTGAAATTTTAGATAAAACCTTTGGAGAAAATAATTTTCGTAGTGAATTAATTTGGAAAAGAACGTCTAGTCATAATTCGGCAAAAAGATTTCCACAAATTCATGACACTTTATTCTTTTATTCTAAAACAGAAAATTATAATTTTAATATGATTAAAGCTAATTATTCAGAAGAATATTCTCATGTTTTCAAATTTGAAGATAACTTTGGAAAATATAAGCGTGCGGATTTAACTGGATCAGGTATTCGAAATGGTCTTTCTGGTGCTATTTGGAAAGATTACAACCCAACAGAAAAAGGCAGGCATTGGGCAATTCCTAATAATTTGAAAAATATATTTGAAATTCCTGAAAATCTAAATTTATTAGAAATTTTAGATTTTCTCGATGAAAAAGGAGTAATTATTCATGCAAAAAATAAAGGAAGTTTACCTTCTTATAAAAATTATTCTAGTTTAAGCAAAGGGAAAATTCAGCAATCAATTATTGACGATATTCCTCCAATAAAGGGGAAAGAAGCAATAGGTTATCCGACGCAGAAACCCGAAGCATTATTAGAAAGAATTATTTTGTGCGCATCAAATGAAGATGATGTGATTTTAGACCCATTTGTCGGCGGAGGAACAACCGTTGCAGTTGCCGATAAATTGAAAAGAAAGTGGATTGGAATTGATCAATCCGTTCAAGCCATTAAAGTATCTGAAATGCGATTGCAAAAACAACAAGATTTATTATCAAAACCCTTTATAGTTCAATTACATAAATACGATTATGATACCTTGCGTTATAAAGATGCATTTGAGTTTGAAAGTTGGATTATTCAACAACTTGGCGGCACTTCAAATACTAAACAACGTAGTGATTTTGGCATCGATGGAAAAACCAAAGACGGCATTCCCATTCAAGTGAAACGCTCGGATAATATTGGGAGAAATGTAATTGACAATTTTCAATCGGCGTGCAAACGTTTTGATAGTAAATTATTTGAGAAAAATCAGATCGAAAAGAAACCGATTGGGATTTTAATTGCGTTTAGTTTTGGACGCGGCGCAATTGAAGAAATTGCTCGTTTGAAAAATCACGATGATCTGATTATTGAATTAAAGAAAGTGGAAGACATTGTTCCGATTGCGAAGAAACCCAAATTAACCTTTTCTTTTAATGATTTGGGCTTAAATTCAAAAGAACTTCGAGACATCGAATTTATTGCAACGGGTGAATCTGAAGCGGGCATTGAATTTTATGCGTGGGATTTCAATTTTGATAAAGAACAAGGTTTCAAAGCCGACATTTTAATTGATAAAATTGGCAAACAAACTTATTCTTTTAAAACGGGAAGTTATCAAATTGCAATCAAAGTCGTCGATAATGAAGGCTTAGAAAGTTTAGAAACGTTACATTTGAAAATTAACGGCATCGTTCATCAAAATTAAAAGAGCACGGGAACGAGAGAAAGATCGCTAATTTCCTCTGCTGTTTTAAGGAAAAATATTATGGAATTAACTAATCGCCAAATAGTAAGACAAGATTTTGTTGATAACTCTATATTTGAGCTTATTAATAACATCAATCCTACAAATCATGAAATTGATTGGAATATTGAATTAATTTCTGAAGTTAGAGAACAAATTCAGTTGATTTTTATAAAAAAATTAGCAATTTGTGATGAGCAAACGTTTTACCCTTTTATTGAATAATAAAAAGGGAAATTCGTGAAAATCAAAAGGGAAATATTTTGGTCGATTTTGATGCAAGAACGGGACATAATCACGGCACTAAATTTCGAATGCGCCAAAATTGTTTAGAAAATTTATATGAATTTGCCAGTGATATTATTTAACTATTTAAAAACAGGAAGTTATCAAATTGCAATCAAAGTCGTCGATAATGAAGGCTTAGAAAGTTTAGAAACATTGCATTTGAAAATTAACGGCATTGTTCATCAACATGGTAGTGATATAAAGATGGGTAAAGTTTCAAGCTAACCAATTGAAATATAAGATTATTATTCACTCAATGCACCACTACCAATTAATCTATTATTCGGGTTCTCCTTGCCATAGCATACTGTAGCCAATTTCAAAAGTATCTTCGCACATTTGTAATAATGCAGAGAATTTGTTTTTGAATTTCTCATCGGCGTGAGATTTCTCATGTTGTTCAAATGACTGCCAATAAGTAATAATAACCAAATGTTCTTCGGTTAAAGCATTTGCTAATTTATCGTGTTTTCCCGCTAATGCGCCGCCTAAAGAACCTTCATCACTTACAAATCCCGAATATTTGAACACTTGACCCGCAATGAAACCACCTTCATCACGATAAGTATTCTTCACCACATTACACATTTCTCCCATTGCTAATTCGGCATCTTCAATGCTGTATTGTGGTTTTAACTTTACAACATTAAATAACATTTTGGCATCAAATGGAATTCTCAAATCATTAAACATCACACTCTCCTAAATAATGCTCACTGCTTTTATTGAGCAGTGAGAAATCAAGTTAAAATAAAAAAATTAGCGCATATTTTGTAAAGCAGCAATCCGTTCTTCTAAAGGTGGGTGAGTCATAAACATTTTTTGGAAGAAACCCACGCCTTCACTTTGAGCAATCCCGAAAGCCCGCATCGAATCAGGCAAGGGCGCAATATGGGCTTGTTGTAAACGTTGCAAAGCACGAATCATTTTTTGAGGATTTTCTAACCGCGCCGCACCCTCATCTGCTCTAAATTCTCTTTGGCGTGAAAACCACATTACAATGATGCTTGCAACAATACCAAAAACTAGTTCTGCTACAAATGATGCAATGTAATATCCCATGCCCGGTGCACTACTTTCATCATTACTGCTCCGCGTTGCATTATCAACCACTGTTCCTACAATTCTAGCTAAAATAATGACAAAGGTATTTAATACGCCTTGAATTAACGCCATTGTTACCATATCACCATTGGATATGTGACTGATTTCATGGGCTAAAACGGCTTCGACCTCGTCTTGATTCATACCGTTTAACAAACCCGTACTAACTGCAACTAACGACGAGTTTTTTGTCATACCGGTTGCAAAGGCATTCATTTCTGGCGCGTCGTAAATCGCTACTTCAGGCATTCCAATGCCCGCGGCAGCCGCTTGGCGACGGACGGTTTCAACCAGCCATTTTTCATTTGAATTACTCGGATTTTCAATCACTTGCGCGCCGACAGATTTCTTCGCCAACCATTTCGACATCGCCAACGAAATCAATGATCCGCCCATTCCAATAATCAACGCCATCACTACAATGCCGCCCGCCGAATGCGCTTGCAATCCAAGCACTTTCAACACCGTTCCAACCACTAACATAATGGCTAAATTTGTAATCAAAAATAGCCCAATTCTCATAAACATACCCATAATAAGCTCCTCATTTAGTTAAAAAAATGCTCTAACATCTGCTGTTAATCATAACTCACTTTTCTTCCGTTGTAAAAAACGTTTTTGAAACCGAATTGCATTGGTCAATAACGGCTCATTGTTTCCATCGCCGCCCACGAGTAATTGGTATGCAGTTGCACAATTTCAAGCGCAAATTATCCATTTGTTATTTTCTCATTTTTTTATTTGATAAGTCGCGTCATTTGAGCTTACTATTGTCGAATGAAACAAATTTAATCCAATTATCTGAGAAATATAACGCATGATTACACTTTACCAATTAAAACCCGCCTTTCAAAACATATTGCGCCCGTTGAGCAACTTGTTAGCAAATCGCGGCATCACACCCAATCAAATTACCTTAAGCGCACTCTTTTTATCGCTTATTGTAGGGGGTATTTTATTACATTATCCATACATAAAACAATTGTGGTTGATATTACCTTTTATCTTATTGATTCGTATGGGATTAAATGCACTCGACGGTATGATTGCGCGCGAACATCATTTACAGAGCAAACTCGGCGCGTTGTTAAATGAATTAGGCGATGTAATGTCTGATACGGCGTTGTATTTGCCTTTTCTCATGCTTGACGGGGTGCGCGCGGAACTTGTTGTTTTAATGGTTGCTTTTGCCATTATTAGCGAAATGACAGGCGTTTTAGGACAAGTTTTGAGCGGCACGCGCCATTATCAAGGACCAATGGGTAAAAGCGATCGAGCTTTATTATTGGGTTTCTTAGGTGTATTAGTGGGTTTGAATTATTTTAATGCTGTATTTTTTAACTTATTGTTATTATTAGCGATTATTTTATTAATCATCACGATTTTTAACCGTGCAACAGCGGCAATTCAGGAGTAAAAAAAATGCAAACCATGCTTTATATTGCAAGTGGAATTATTCTCAGTTTATTAATCCTTGCAGAAATCACGATTCGTTTCTTTTTCAAATCCCCAGAATTACGCCAACGTCTAAATACTTGGTGGGGATTAACAGCGGTTTTATTATCGACAATTTTATTGCAAGGTCAATGGGTTGCCGTATTATGGGGAGCGATTAGTTTCTTTGCATTGAGAGAATATGTTTCTTTAATTCCTTTGCGACAAGCCGATCGTCCCGCTTTGTGGGCGTGTTTTCTAAGTATTCCTTTGCAATATTATTGGGTTGCAACGCAATGGTATGGTATGTTTATTATTTTTATACCTGTTTATATGTTGTTGATTTTACCGTTACTTTTAATGATTGGCGGGCAAACGCAAGGCTTTTTACACGCGGCGGGACGTTTGCATTGGGGATTGATGATTACGGTATTTAGCGTCAGTCACGCGGCGTTTTTGCAACGATTATCTAATGATTCAAATGTGGGGGCGGCGTTATTGTTGTGTTTATTATTTTTGACGGCATTCAATGACATAGCGCAATATGTGTGGGGAAAAAGTGTTGGTCGCCACAAAATCACGCCGCACATCAGCCCAAATAAAACATGGGAAGGTTTTTTAGGAGGCGTTTTGAGCACGACGTTATTGATGATGTTTATTGCGCCATATTTAACGCCTTTAACGCGCCTAGAAGCCCTCGCGGCGGGCTTAATTATCGGTGTTGGGGGATTTTTTGGGGATTTGAGCATCTCCGCCATCAAGCGCGATGTCGGCATCAAAGACAGCGGCAACGCACTGCCCGGACACGGTGGCATTTTAGACCGACTCGACAGCTTAATGTTCACCGCCCCATTATTTTTTCATTTCGTTCGTTATTTTCATTTTTAATTAAGATTTAAAAAATAATATTAATGAGGCTGTGAATAACGTGGATAACTCTGTTTTTAGCTTTGAAAACAAAAAGTTAGCCTGTTAATAACTTGTGAAAAAATAGGGCAAAACGGGGGAAAACTTTGCCCATTTTGGGTCACGCGTCGACTTATTCACAAGTTATCCACAGGTTATCCACAAGATATGCAACGGGGTCAGCGTTTGATTTCAACGACAGTCCCCACCTTAACTTGGTCAAACAGAGAAATGATATGATCGTTCTTCATTCGAATGCACCCGCCAGAAACCGCTTTTCCTATCCGATGTTCCGCCGACGTACCATGAATATAAATCCCCCGTTTCTCTGTCGTTTGATTCGCTTTGCTCAACCCGCGTAATTTCAAAATTCTTGATGTCATGGACGCCCCGTTTCTCAAATTTCTTTTGATTTTTCGAGTATTTCCGCGATGATTAAAAATCGTCCCTTTGGGAACACCCGCTCCAATCTTTTCTGAAATAATATGTTTGCCAATGGGTGTTTTTCCTGTTTTAGGCATATTTCCCGCGCCGCCGCGCCCTGTTGAAAGCGGATACGTTTTAAGCAATTCCTCACCTTCATACAAATAAAGTTGCTGCTTAGAAATTTGAATCACGATTCTCACTTCTTCCGCCGCAACGATTTGATAATTGCTCAACAAACCAAACAATATGATCAGCGCGTTCATATACATAAATGTTCTGTAATGATTTGAGTTTAATATTACCCAAATCACAACCCTTTAACGAAGACGTACCGCGTGATTAATTTTCTCACCTTTTTCACTGCACGGAATCCGATAGTTTTCTTGCGTTAATAAATCCAAACCACATTGGAGTTTCTCAATCCAATTAATAAATTTTGTAATCATTTCTTTACCCTTAAAAGGTCGCCCGTGTTGAGGAATAATCCACTCCAAATCTAATGAACGAATCATATTTGCCCACAAACGGCAGGCTTTATTGCCACTCATATAACGTTGGTGGAATTTTTCCATGTAAGGAATATGCGCTTCAAAATTATCAACCGGTCGAGAAAAATTAGAGCTGACTAACGACGCGCCCAAATCCCCGCTAAATAAAATTTTTGCAACCGGATCATAAAAATGAAAATTACCTTCTGAATGTAAGAAATGCGCGGGTAATGCTTGTAAAACGGCATCACCGAGATGAATATTCATACCCTCATCTGGAATTCCAATTAAACGATTTTTGAAATCAATTTTAGGCGCAAAATGGGGAATAAAACGCTCCCATAATTTTGGGACAATAACTTTACAACTTGAACCCAACATCCATTGATTTAGAGAAGAAATAATATCGGGGTCTTGGTGAGAACCAATAACGTATTCAAGATTCTTTGTGAACAAATAACGATAAGATTCCATAAACAAATCCCGATAAATCAAATCTCCACCCGGATCAATTAACGCAGAATGTCCTCCATTTACCACCAAAAATTGATTTGCTTGAATACCCTCTCCAGAAACCAATTCATAAAAGCCAATACATTTGTGCTGACCATCATTAAAAAACTCGACTGCCATGTTTCCTCCTGAAACCTAAAAATGACCCAATGTAATGCTTTTTCCTATGCAAGTTTGATAGGTGTGTGCAGCATTACCTTGATTGATTGCCAATTCTACTAATCCAATACTATTTTCATACCAAAAACCTTGTCCTTTTTTCACATTAGAAAAGGTTTCTGCATAAGAAAAAGTGTGCTCTTCCATCTTTATGTTGGCAGTTTTTGAAAGGGTTGTTGCTCTAATTCCAGAAAACAAATTTCCATACGAATCAATGTAAATAATTTTCCATAAATCGTTTGGTAAATGGTAATCTGTTGGCATTAAATGAGAAATCGGTTGTAATCCATTTATATATTGATTGCTCAATTGCGCTGCAATCGGGGCAAATAAATCTCGCCCATGAAACGTTGCGGATAAATTTTGTGGTCGCCAAATGATTTCAAAACCTTTAACTTCCTCAAAATGTTGCACTAAAATTTGAAATAATCCATTATCAGGTCCGACAAACCAGCGTTCTTTACAGTAGATTGCAAGGGGTCGCCGCGCACTTCCTACCTCTGGATCAACCACGCAGAGAAAAACACTCGCCGGCGGGAATTTCTCAACATACGCAGGTAACAAATAAGCCGCTAGATTCATTTGAAACGCCGCTAAATCTGCGTGTAAATCGATAATGGGCGGCACGGCATTGTACAGCCATAATTGGGCTTTTAATTGCGCTTGATAAGGGCTACCAATCCCAAAATCAGTAAATAAAATCACCATAGTTGCAATGTTTTGGTCAAATTTAATGCTTTAGTGTTAGTATAAGCGATTTTTTCTAAGCGAACCAATTTGATCGGGTATTTAATGCGGATTGACCGCTAATATGTTAAAGTGTGCAACTAAAATAAAAGGTAAATTGCAATGTCAAAACTTTGGATATTTTGCAAACAGCATGGCTTACGATTTCTAATAAGTGCTTTAATTGTCTGCGTTTTTTTGGTTCATGCACTGGGTATTCGTCACTGGGAATTATTGGATTATTTAGAACGTAATGCTTACGATGCCCGTTTGAATTTTTCTCTCCCAACAAACGGTTTTGATCCTCGAATTGTCATTGTGGATATTGATGAAAAAAGCCTTAATGCGTTAGGTCGCTGGCCCTGGCGGCGCAGTATTTTGGCGACTATTCTTGATCAACTATTTGATTATTATAAAATTAACCTCTTGGGATTTGATATTGTTTTTCCTGAACCGGATCAAAGCTCGGGTTTGAATATTTTAGAAGAACTTGCTCAACAACAGCTCAAAGATCAAACCGCCTTTCTAGAAACCCTAACTCACTTACGCTCACAGCTTAATTATGATCAAATTTTTGCTCAAAGTATAAAAGGTCGCCGTGTTGTTTTGGGTTTCTCCATGATTAGTAGAAATGACTGCCAACAAAACAAATGTGTTTCTAGTGGAGAATTGCCCAATCCTATCCTGAAACTAAGCGATTTACAAAACATTGCAATGCCTATTCAAGCACAAGGTTTTGTGGGTAATTTACCACTATTTAATCAAGTCGCAATTACTGGTGGACAATTTAGCCAAGCTCCTGATAATGATAGTATTATTCGCCGCATACCTATGTTATATCTTTATAACAATCAACTGTATGAATCGCTTTCTTTAGCAATGGCGCGGGTTTTATTTAGCGAACCTTTTATTGAACCCATTATCGTAAAGAACGGTAATTACCAAGCCATTGAAGCCTTGAAATTAGGCGATCATTTCATTCCCGTTAATGAAAACTTAGAAACGCTAGTGCCTTATCGAGGAAAACGCGGTAGTTTTTCTTATGTTTCGGCTATTGATGTTTTAGAGCATAAAGTACCAGTTGAAACATTACAAAATGCAATTGTAATTATGGGAACAACTGCGGAAGGTTTATTTGATTTGCGGGCAACACCTGTTGAGGAAATTTACCCCGGCGTTGAAATCCACGCCAATATGGTCAGCGCATTACTAGATGACCATTTATTAGCCAGTCCCGCATTTGTTCGCGGCGCAGAAGTTCTTTTAATGTTTCTGAGTATTTTTGTGATGATTTTCTTAATATTTTGGACAAATCCATTATGGTCAATAATGGTTGCAATTGTAATGAGTTTTGCAATCATTTGGGTGAATTTGTGGTTTTGGACACAATTGCAATTAGTCATTCCACTTGCTTCTACATTAACAATGATTTGGACATTATTTCTATTTAACATGGGATTGGGGTATTTTCTTGAAAACCGCCACAAACGCCAATTAACTAGTTTATTTGGACAATATGTGCCTTCACAATTGGTTGATGAAATGAGTAAGAATCCGGGCGCAAATTTCTCATTGGAAGGGGATAGTCGAGAAATGACGGTTTTGTTTTCTGATGTGAGAGGATTTACGTCGATTTCTGAAGGCTTAAATCCTAAAGAACTTTCGCAATTAATGAACACTTTTTTAACCCCAATGACCTATTTGATTCATCATCATCGTGGGACAATTGACAAATATATGGGCGATGCCATTATGGCTTTCTGGGGTGCACCTTTGTATGATAAACAACACGCAAGAAACGCCTTGCTTGCGGGTTTAGAAATGATAAAGAAATTAGAGGAAATGCAGCCTATTTTTAAAGCAAATGGGTGGCCCGAAATTCATATTGGTGTGGGTTTGAATACGGGGGTTATGAATGTTGGAAACATGGGGTCAGAATTTAGAATGGCTTACACGGTTTTAGGTGATGCGGTTAATTTAGGTTCAAGATTGGAAGGTTTGACCAAGCAATATGGGGTTTCTATTATTGTCAGTGAAAGCGTAAAAATAGCGGTTTCTGACTATGTTTTTCGTGAATTAGATCGTGTTCGCGTGAAAGGAAAAGATCAACCCGTTGCTATATTTGAACCGCTGGGTGAACAAACCACTTTAGATAGTGCAAGTCGCCAAGAACTTCAACAGTATCATCAAGCATTACAACTTTATCGCCAACAACAATGGAATGAAGCGGAAAATTTATTACAAAGTTTATATCAAAAAATTCCTTCTCGCTTGATTTATAAGATATATTTAGATCGTATTAAATATTTTCGAGAACAACCTCCCGAGCAAAATTGGGACGGTGTAACAACTTTTACCACTAAGTAATTTTATTTCTAGGATAGTGATATGAAATCCATTCGCAAAGCAGTTTTTCCCGTCGCGGGTTTAGGTACACGTTTTCTACCAGCCACCAAAGCAAGTCCTAAAGAAATGTTACCCATTGTCGACAAACCTTTAATTCAATATGGCGTAGAGGAAGCGATTGAAGCAGGTGTTCGCCAAATGGTATTTGTCACTAGCAGTAGCAAACGGGCAATTGAAGACCATTTTGATCGTAATGCAGAATTAGAACAAGAATTAGAGGAACGTGGAAAAAAAGAACTATTGAAAATGGTGCAATCTATTGTGCCGCCCTCGGTTTCTTGCATTTATATTCGCCAACCTCAAGCATTAGGATTAGGTCATGCGGTGTTGTGTGCAAAACCCGTGATTGGAGATGAACCTTTTGCGGTAATTTTAGCTGATGATTTGATTGATGGAGAAGATAGTTCTTGTTTATCTCAAATGGTAAAATTATTTTCACGAGAGCAAAGTAGCATTGTTGCAGTTGAGAAAATCCCTAAAGAAGAGTCTTACAAATATGGAATAATTGAACCAACTAGTTTATATGAACGGGTATTTGATGTTAAAAACATTGTAGAAAAGCCCAATCCAGAGAACGCACCTTCTAATTTAGCCGTTGTTGGACGTTATTTATTGAGTGCAGAAATCTTTAATTATTTAGAGCATATTCCGAGAGGAACGGGGGGAGAAATTCAATTAACTGATGCAATTGATGCGTTATTGAAAGATCGGCGTGTATTGGGGTATGAATTTAGAGGACGACGCTATGATTGCGGGAGCAAATTGGGTTATTTGCAAGCCACCGTTGATTATGCGTTGAAACACCCAGAAGTAGCGACTTCTTTTCGCGAGTTTCTCCAACAAGTTTTCTAATAGGAAATTCGTTATGACAACGCCCATTCAAATCATTTCAAATCCTTCAAATAATCATCAGGCGAAAACAGTGCAAATAAACGCCGACACAAAAGATATGTCGCAATTATTTGAAAGTTTAGGGTTTAATCATTCTAATGGCTTGATTAATATTGTAAATTCTGGTCGTGAAAAAGAAAATCATGAGATGAATGGACGTTTGGCACAGTTGTTTAGTCGTTCGATTGCAACGGTTGCCGCAGAATTAAGTGCATCATTGCTCGATAATGGCGTTGTAAATGAAATAAATAGCTTATTAGGCAAAGGGATAGCAGATCGTAACCACAAATCCTCTTTAATTGGCGTGTGTTCATCGGCATTGTTGGAAAATGAAGAACAGTTAGAACCTAATCACAGTCATTTCATTTTTGTAGAAAATAGTGTTTCTCATGGCAATGAAATAAGAGAGAAAGTATTAGAGCATTTTTCTCAACATTTACCCGTTTTAACATTATTAGTTGGCGGCGATGAAATGACGTGCAAACAAGTTTTACATAGTGTGCGGCAAAATTGGGATATTGTTGTTTTAACTGGGACGGGACAATTAGCTGATGAGTTAATGAAATTAAAGAATAATCGTCCTGATTTTATTGATGATCCAATGCTCGCTGAAATTATATCTGATGGTAAATTACATTTTTTTAATACCGATGACGGCATTTTAGATAAAAAAATTGTTGAATTACAACGAATTATTAGACGTTTAATGCGGGGAGATACGATTTTACAGCAAGCATGGGAACGGTTTGCTATGTATGATTTAAATGCTAATCGACACCAAAAGAACTATCGTAAAATTCAAATCGCAATTTTATTTCTGACGGTTTCTGGTACAGGTTTGGCTCTAATACAAAATTCATTAGATTATCACCTAGAATATATCGATAAATCTAAATTAGAAAAACAGATTTTAGAAACTCAAACTTTATTGCCTGAAACAATAAGAAAACCTCAAGAAATTATTTCAAAAATACCCTCTGATCATAATAACAAAAACACCCTCGCACAAACCTTTCGAGAAACATTATTTAGTTGGTTTATGGTAAGAGAGAAACTATTACAAGGATTGAGTGGATTATTAAAAAGCATCATTATTGTAATTCCAATTATGATCACTGCATTATTAGCGGCAGCAAATCGTTTCAATGCAGGCACAAAATGGCTCTTATTACGAGGTAGTGCGCAAGCGGTGAAACGTGAAATATTCAAATATAGAATGCGGGCAGATATTTATTTCTCCAATGAGGAACAAATCACTCGAGAAGAGCGATTAGCCGACAAATTAAAAGATATAAATAGCGCGCTTTCTCAAACAGAAATAAATACCTCAGCTTTACAATCTTATCAAGGGGTTTTACCTCCTCCTAAAGCTGTTGCTAAAAATGATAGTGGAATGAGCGGTTTATCACCAGAGCAATATTTGAGTTTTCGTTTGGAAGATCAATATCATTATTATGTTGAAAAAACGACCCAATTAGAACTAAAATTAAATAAATTTCAATGGGGTATTTATATTACGGGGGGAATGGGAACATTGTTGGCAGCGATAGGAATGGAAGTGTGGATTGCTTTAACAAGTGCATTAGTTGCGGCGTTTGGAACATATTTGGAATACCAGCAAATTGAGAAAACATTATTGAAATATAATCGAGCAGCTTTAGAATTAAATAATGTGAAAACATGGTGGATTGCATTGCCATCAATTGAACAAGAAAAACAACTCAATATTGATGCGTTGGTGATGCGTACAGAACAAATCTTAAATAGTGAATTTAGTGATTGGATACAAGAAATGCAAAATGCTCTAACTGCCTTAAAAGAAAAGCAGCAAAAAGCACCCAAAACAACAGGTGAGGAAAAATTGGAGAAAATGCTTTAATCATTGCACTAAAACAACAGTGATAAACGTTTTATAGTTGTTTGAAAATATAGAAAATAATCGTGGAGGTTTATATGAAGTTATTGTGGATATTGTTGTTATGGGTTAATTTCGCTCACGCCGCGCCTTTAACAACGCAAGATTTACCAGAAATATTAAAGGGTTGGGTTTCTTGGGTTTTGCATGATGAAACGACTCGAGATTGCCCTTTTTTCTATCATCAAGAGGAACAAGTGTGTCGATGGGCGGGGCGTTTGTATTTGCAAGTTGATGGAAAGCAAGGATATTTTTCTCAAGATTGGCAAACATTTGGAGAAACGTGGATTGATGTCATTGGCGACGCGCAGCATTATCCTCAACAAATTACGGTGAAAAAATTACCCGACGGCGAAACAAAATCCGCCATTGTCACCGATCATAATGGCAAGCCGCGTATTTTTATTGAAAAATCAGGTCATTACAAAATAGAAGGCACTTGGCAATGGGAACGATTACCTGAATTTTTGCCGGTTTCTCAAGATACGGGGCTGGTTAATTTGACGTTAAATGGAGAAACAATTGCGTCGCCCGATTTGGATAAACAAGGGCAATTATGGTTGAAACGCGACGGGACAACCGACGAAAATACCTCTGAAGACAATCGGTTAGAAATGCGGGTATTTCGCCATTTGTTAGATGAAATTCCTGCACAATTAACGACGCGATTAGAACTAGAAATATCGGGATTAGCCCGCGAAGAAATCATTAATCCTCTGTTTGATCCTCAACTTTGGCGCGCACTTTCTTTAGAAAGTTCTTTACCGACGCGATTAGAAACCGACGGGCGTTTGCGAATTCAAGTTCGTCCCGGACATTGGGTTATTAATGTTCGAGCGCGTTCTCTGGAATATTTAAACAACTTGAAACCCATTTTATTGCAAGATGAGGAAGTTTGGGTATTTGAAGCGCGGCATGATTTAAGGCAAGTCGAGATCGCTGGCATCACTTCTATTGATCCTAAACAAAGTGGATTACCAAAAGAATGGCAATCATTTCCAGCGTATCGACTTCAAGTGGGAGAAACCTTGCAATTTCAAGAAAAACGACGGGGCGATCCCGATCCCACGCCCAATCGTTTATCGCTAAGTCGTTCTTTTTGGCTAGATTTTGATGGGGGCGGCTATACTTTGCAGGATCAAATCAGCGGCACAATGACCAATGGTTGGCGACTCGATATGGCTGAACCCATCAAACTCGGGCGCGTCAATATTAATGCGCAAGATCAATTGATTACACGTTTAAACGACCAATCGCCAACGGGAGTCGAAGTCCGTCAAGGCAATCTCAATTTGACCGCCGATAGTCGTATCGACGCGCCGTTGCGAACATTACCTGCCGTCGGTTGGTTGCATGATATTCAACAACTTAGCGTCAATTTGAATTTGCCGGCGGGTTGGCGGTTATTTCATGTGTCGGGTGCGGACAATAAACCGCTAACATGGTTGTATCGTTGGACGTTGCTCGATGTTTTTATCGTGG
Organism: Pseudomonadota bacterium; assembly: GCA_041161065.1. Classification (GTDB taxonomy): domain Bacteria; phylum Pseudomonadota; class Gammaproteobacteria; order Beggiatoales; family Beggiatoaceae; genus DYRG01. The sequence goes on from JBEAVE010000018.1 coordinate 100,843, forward strand.
TTGTTATCGCAATTATTATAACTAAACTTTGGCATTTCAAATGGGGTTTATTAGCGTTTATAACTTTAGCGTTGAATTATCACGAACCCGATGCGCCACAAACCATTTTTCTCTATATTTTAGGTGCAATTGCTTTATTAAGCGTTTTGCCAACGGAGAAAAAAATTACTCGATTTATTGTGTTTAGTAGAAATGTTTTTTTGCTTTCTCTAGTTATCATTACAGCGGGTTTTTCTGTGTATCAAATTCGAGCAGCATTGTTTCCTCAACTAGCCCGCACACAAATGGGTTTTCTACCCCAAACGACTCCCTCTTTTTCAACCATAGGTGGTATAGCAGCAAAACCTCAAGTTCCTATGCAACAAATGGATAAAGGAGCGGCTGATGAAATGCAGAAATTAGATATTCAAGATGCCATTCAAAATGCGCCTCAACCAGAAGCTATGCCTCCGCCTGCGCCCGCTGTTTCTCCCGCGCCGCGCGCTAAAATAATCGAAGAAAATATCGCTGATGCTGATAACGAATCTAATGCGAGAAGTCTTTACAGTGAAGGCAAAGCAATGGTTTATCGCAAAGCAAAGAAAATGGCAAAGAAATCTTCTCAAAAACAACAACTCGTTCAAATCGATCCTAATGCGCAAGTTCAAACGGGTCCGGGGCTGCCTGATTGGCAATGGACACAAATTCATTTGAAATGGAATGGTCCTGTACAAAAAGATCAAACTATTCAACTCTATTTAATTCCACCTTGGGGAAATATGATGTTAGGATTTTTACGGGCGATTTTATTAGGGAGTTTAACGGGATTTTTGTTATGGGTTTCTTTTGGGTCTTTTAAATTGAATTTGAAACCACCCATGAAAACTGCGATTACGGGATTGGCTTTATTGATAATGATGCCATTTTCAAATCAAGATGCTCAAGCAAATTTACCACCTGTTCCTCTCGCTTCGAGTGAGATTCCAGAAACGGCTATTTTGGAGGAAATGAAAGAAAAATTATTAGCTGCGCCGACTTGTTTGCCAAATTGCGCGGGGATTTCAAAGATGCACCTCATTGCAAATCCTCAATCGTTACGGTTGAATTTAGAAATTCATGCGCAAGATCAAAGTGTTATTCCGTTGGCGGGCGCGCTTGGACAATGGCAGGCGCAACAAATTTGGTTGAATGATCTTGAAATCCACAGTGTGCATCGAGATGACAGCGGACAATTGTGGTTATTAGTGCCAAAAGGCGTTAATCGTGTGCAATTACAAGGAGTTATGCCCTCACGAAGTACGGTGCAAATTCCACTGCCTTTGCTGCCGCGTTTTGTGACGGCGGAATTGAGCGGTTGGCAACTCGAGGGATTGCACGAAAATGGCGTGGTCGACGCGCAGCTGCAATTGAGCCGCGAACAAACCGATACCAACGCCCAAAGCCTCGAACAAGGTGCGTTGCCGCCGCTGGTTCAAGTCGAACGCACGCTGTTGCTCGGGTTGGAATGGCAGGTCGACACCCGCGTCAAACGGTTGAGTCCGCAAGGATCGGCGGTCGTGTTGGCGATTCCGTTGTTGAATGGCGAATCGATAACCAGCGATAAACCTCACGTTGAAAACGGTAAAGCATTGATTAATATGGCTGCCGACGAGATCGAAACCGCTTGGACTTCAACATTGACCAAACAATCCGACATTACCCTCACCGCTCCCGCGACGCAGGATTGGTTCGAAACGTGGCGCGTCGATACGAGTGCGATTTGGCACTTGAATTATGAGGGATTGACCGTCGTGCATCATCAAAACGCCGAGGGCGCGTGGCTGCCAACGTGGCGACCTTGGGCGGGCGACAGCGTGACATTGCATTTGACTCGTCCGCAGGGGGTCGCGGGGCAAAGCATGACCATCGACCAAGTCAATCTGACCATCAAAGCGGGACAGCGCGCCACCGATAGCGAATTAAATTTGCGGATTCGAAGCAGTCGCGGCGGACAACACTCGATCAATTTGCCAGAAGGCGCGCAATTACAAAGCCTTAGGATCAACAACCAATCCCAACCCCTTCGCGCCGATAACCGTACAGTTTCACTGCCATTGACCCCCGGTATGCAACACGTGTCGCTGGTTTTCCGTGAGCATCAAGGACTTGCAACCACGTTGCGCAATTCCCCTCTCGATCTCGGCGTGCCAAGCGTGAACACGACCATTCAAGTGCAATTACCGCCCGATCGATGGATTTGGTGGACAAGCGGCACACTAATGGGTCCGGCGGTGTTATTTTGGGGAATGGCGTTTGTTATCATAGGCTTATCAATCGCCATCGGGCAAACCCATTTAACACCGCTCAAAATATGGGAATGGATTTTATTAGGCATCATTACCGCGCAAATGCACATGATGGGCACATTAATCATTGCGGGTTGGTTGTTAGCGTTAGCCGCGCGCCAGAAACTCACCGTTGAAACCCTCAACAAATGGGCTTTTGATTTCATTCAAATCGTATTAGTTATCTTAACTATTTCCGCTTTAGGTACGCTTTTATCCTCGATAGAACAAGGACTTATTGGAAAACCTGATATGTATATTATCGGCAACGGTTCTACCGATACATTATTAAAATGGTATCAAGATCGAAGTGCCGCGATTCTACCCAATATTAGCGTCATTTCTTTACCTATTTGGTTATATCGAATTATCGTTTTAATCTGGGCATTGTGGTTAGCATTTGCTTTGTTACGTTGGTTAAAATGGGGCTGGGAATGTTTTAGTGCAACTGCGCTGTGGAAACCTTTAATTGCGCCTAAAATAAAAGTAAAGAGTGAATGAAATGAATCATTTGTATTATGGTGATAATTTGATTGTATTACGCGATAAAATTCCTTCAGAATCGGTGGATTTGTGTTATATCGATCCACCGTTTAATTCTAAAAGAAACTACTTTCAAATTTATAACAACATTGGCGAAGAAGATA
>JBEAVE010000038.1:0-56178 GCA_041161065.1 Pseudomonadota bacterium
CGAGCATTTTCTAAAACAATATTACAAACACTTCCTCTCGATAAAAATTCCAATGATTTTGTTTTTGATAATCAGATGTTGGCACAAATTATTTATGCGGGTTTTAGCATTGCTGAAATTAGTTGTCCAACCCTTTATTTTGAAGAAGCCTCTTCAATTAACTTTTCCCGATCTGTCAAATACGGTTTTGGTGTTTTAGGTGTTTCTATCGCTGGATTTTTACATCGCTTAAATATTAAAAAATCACCACTTTTCTCTCCTTTAGATCAATTCAAAGACCATAAAAAAATATGAATCAACGCCTGTATTATAGTTCCGCAATATTTATTATTGTTTTCATTGCTATGATTGCCTATTATCCAGCACTTTCAAATGGTTTTATTTTAAGTTGGGACGATGGGGCTTATGTTATTAGAAATCCCCATATTCAAACTTTTTCATTAGAAAATATCAAATGGATATTCACTGCTTTCTATGCCGCCAATTGGCATCCTTTAACGTGGTTTTCTCACGCGGTTGATTACGCAATCTATGGAGAAAATGCGTGGGGACATCATTTGACCAGTATTGTTTTTCATGCACTCAATAGTGTGTGGGTTTTTCTTTTCACCATAGTTTTGCTTTATACGGTAGAAAGAACTTCAAATGAACCATTCAAATTTGCCGCCATTTTTAATCTAAAAAGATTTGTAGTTTCTCTATTAACTGCAATCTTATTTACCATTCACCCACAACATGTTGAATCCGTCGCGTGGATAGCAGAAAGAAAAGATGTTTTATTCTTTTTCTTTTTTATGCCGTCGTTAATCAGTTATTTGATTTACAAGCAAGTTTCTCAACGTAATTGGTATATAACAAGTCTTATTTTATTTGCGTTGTCGTTGTTATCAAAACCAATGGCAATTACGCTGCCGATTATTTTGATTTTATTTGATATGTATCCGCTTAAACAAATTGATTTGAAAAAACCGCATTACAAATTATGGTTAGCGAATAAAATTCCCTTTTTGATGATTGCAATGATGGCGGGGATTTTTACATTATTGGCACAATCAGAGGTAGGGGCGGTTGCTAGTATAAATGAAGTAACTTTACAAATACGTTTATTAAATGCGTTCAACAGTATTGTTGCGTACATTGAAAAGTGGTTATTACCGTTACATTTATCCCCGTTTTATCCATTACAATTTGCTCAAAATGGTTGGATTAGCATCACCGTTGTTTTTATAACAACTTTTCTGAGCATTTATTTCTGGATAAAATCCCAAAAAGGTTGGTTAATTGGGTGGTTGTTCTATATTATTACGTTATTGCCCGTGTTAGGACTTATTCAAGTAGGTTCACAAGGAATGGCGGATCGTTATGCGTATTTACCGACTTTACCTTTGTATTTGCTATTATCTATTGGAATAGTTAGCGTTTATCAAAAATATTCTAAATTTATCAGTATCTTATTTGTATTTATGGTGAGTGTGTCGCTGATACATTTAACGCATGAACAATTGAAGATTTGGCGAAATGAACTGACATTTTGGGATTATGTGGTACGTTTTGATCCAGATAGTGGTTTGGCGCAAGGAATGTTTGGATCAATTTTAATGAAATTGGGTGATTATGAACGCGCTGTTTCACATTTAGAATTTGCGGTGGGATTATCGGGGCAATATTCGGTTTCTTATTATGATTTAGGCAATGGATATTTGGCGGTTGGAAGAATAGATGACGCATTGAAATCTTTTGAAACCGCTTTAGAGAAAAATAATGCGCCGATTGAAACAAAAGCAGATATTTATTTTAATGTGGCATTAATTCATTTCTCACGCAAAGAAAAAATTCTCGCGCAAACGGCATTAGAACAAACCTTAAGACTTGTGCCAAATCATGTTGAAGGGTTGAGATTGAAAAAAGACCTGCAAAAATTATAAAAAATAATAAAATGGCACTTTGGTTGCTTGATGCTGCTTTGTGTGTAGGATAGCCATTTGCCATCCGCTGTAAAGCGCAGGATACTTTTATGCCCAATAATAACCCTAATCATTCACGTTTTTTTTGGCGTTCGTCGGCGATGTTCGCGTTTTTGGACGGCAACGGACGTTTCAAAGAGGTCAATGCGGCGTGGGATAAAATGCTCGGGTTGAGCACCGCGCAGTTGCTCGCTAAAACGCTCACCGATTTTATCCACCCCGACGATCGCGCCGCCGTCGATTATTATTTCGACCAACTCCGTCAAGGATCGGTGTCGGTGGATTTCTCGAGCCGATTTCGCCACAACAACGGCAGTTATCACCAATTATTGTGGGAAGTGACCGCCGCCGCCTCGCAAGAAGATGCGTTTTATGTGGTCGCAATGGACTACACCGAACACAGCCAGCCCTCAATTGCCGACGAAATTGTCAGCGTTCTCGACGAAGGCATCGTCCTGCAATACGCCAACGGCACCATCGGCGCAAGCAATCGCAGTGCTGAGCGGATTTTGGGTTTGACGGCAGAACAAATGATCGGCTGGACGCTCATCGACCCCGATTGGAACGCCATTCGCGAAGACGGCTCTCCTTTCCCCAGCGAAGCCCACCCCGCCATTTGCACCCTCCGCACAGGCAAACCCTACACCAATTCCATCATGGGTGTCGAAAAATCCGATGGCACACTCATTTGGTTGCGCATCAATGCCTATCCACTGTGGCGCGATGAAATGACCCCTTACGCCGTTGTGATTTCTTTTGCCGACATTACCCAATACAAAGAAACTGAGTTCGCGTTGAAATCCCATCACGGTACGTCTATTTTAGTGAACGACAGTGCAAATAATGAAGGTAATGAATATGATTTTTGGGATTGGAATTTAGAAAGCAACAGCATTGCATTTCCTCCCCAATGGAAACAAATGCTGGGGTATAGAACCGAAGAATTATTAAACCATATTGATACTTGGTATCGACGCATTCACCCTTTGGATTACAAACGGGTAACAGCAGATATTCAAAGCCATTTAGAAGGTGCAACGCCCCATTTTGAAAATATTCATCGATTACAACATCGTGATGGAAGTTATCGATGGGTGAAATGTCGTGGCACGGCGGTTCGAGATAACAACGGCAAACCCGTTCATTTGATTGGCATGCACATCGACATTACCGAACAACAACAAGCTGAAGACAAACGACTTGCTTGCGATACCAAATACCAACAATTGCTCGATACAGAAACCAATGCAGTCTTTCTCGTTGAAACCGACAGCGATCGAATTATTGAAATCAATCGATCCGCAGTTCAAATGTACGGTTATTCTCGCCAAGAATTACTCAATTTGAAACGCGCAGATTTATCCGCTCAAACCGAAAAATCAACTACAAAACAACGAACTGGACGTTATACTCGCCGCCGTCATCATAAACGCAAAGATAGCACCGTTTTTCCCGTTGAAATGACCGTTAATCCGTTTAATTTGCACGGACATGAAATACAAATTATTATCGTCACAGATATTTCTGAACGTTCACAAATTGAAACCGCTTTGTGGGAAAGCCAAACCAAATATCGACAACTCTTCGAAGCTGCCTCCAGTGCAATCGTTATTTTTGATGCAAATACGCAGCAAATCTTTGACGTAAATAATACCGCAATGGATATGTACGGTTATAGCAAAGAAGAGTGGATGCACTTAACCACAATGGATTTGTCCGCAGAACCCGTGAAATCCCGTTCTATGCTTTCTCCCGCTAAACATCGTCAAATTATTCCTCTGCGTTGGCATAGAAAAAAAGACGGCTCACAAATCCCCGTAGAAATCACCACAGGGAGCAGTTATTTATTTCAAGGTCGTTCATTAGTGTGTGCAATGATTCGAGATATGAGCGAAAGAAAAGCCGCCGAAGAAGCCTTGAGAAGCGAACGCGATTTTGTGAATACTTTAGTGCAAGCATCGCCTGCTTTTTTCCTTGCTATTAATCCGAATGGAACAATTCGCATGGTCAATAAAGCATTGCTCGACACAACGGGTTTTAATTCTGAGGAACTCGATGGTAAAGATTTTATTCAAACATTAGTATTTGAAGCCGACCGCGATACCTTAAATGCACAATGGCGACAATTAACTCAAATGATGCGCCCAACTACCTTAATTTATCGCATAAGAACGAAGAGCAACTTGTTCCGTTCTGTGGAATGGCACAGTCGAGCAATTGTTCAACCCAACGGCACATTAGATTATGTATTTGGCGTGGGCATCGATTTGACTGATCGAGATAAAACCCAATCCGATTTGCAATTGTTCAAAACAATTATTGAAGCATCAGATGAAGCCATTGCGATTAGTGATGCGAATGGAAAGTTGATTTATAGCAATCCCATGTACACGCAATTATTCAAATATCCGCCAGAAACCCTACAGCAAAATCCCCGCGCGCCTTATTTACCGGTTTCTTGTGAAATCATTGATCGTGAAATTCAACCCATTTTACAGAAAGGAAAAAGTTGGACAGGTGAATTGGAAGTTTCTAATGCAGAAGGGCATACTTTTCCTATTTGGCAACGGGCTGATACTGTGCGTGATATGCAAGGTAATATTTTGTTCAAATTTGAACTCATGCACGATATTAGTGATCGCAAGCGTTTATGGGAGAAACTGCGTAATCAATGGGAAGAATCCCAAGTGTTATTTGATACCTTGCCGTTGTTATTATGGCATTGGGATAAAAACCACCGTTTAATTTATGCAAATCGGCGCGTCACTGAAAACATTATCGCCGATGAAAATTCACCTTTATTTGCACCTAATCGACGGTTAATTGAAACGGGAGAAACTCGATTTGAAACGCAGCAAATTTTCCTGAAAAAACATAATGCTGAACATTTCTTCCATCTTGGAAGAGTGCCCTCTCGAAATGATGATGGACAAATCGACGGTCTAATTATGTTTGCATTAGATTTAACCGAATGTCGTCCGCAAGGAAATACGCTTAATGATAGCGATGATAAAATCCGCCGTATTTTAGAGCAACTGCCTTTTGTGTTGAATGCGGTTAATGAGAATGGACATTTATTAACATGGAACAAATTTACAGAGCAACTTACAGGTTATACCGCTCGAGAAGTGTTGAGCAATCCTGATTTAGTTCATAAGATTTATGCTCATCAATGGGGACGTTTAAGTAGTCGTGATGGTGAACGAAATTGGAGTGGTCAGTTGATTTGTAAAGATGGTTCTCAACGCACAATTCGGTGGTTTAATGCGGCTTCTCAATATCCCATTTCAAATTGGTACACATGGCAAATAGGTCAAGTGATAGAATCCTCTATTCTACAAAATGAAAAATCGGCAACAGATATTATCAATTTTGTATTTGAAAATACGCATATTGGGGTTTGTTTAATTGATGATCGCGGACGGTTTGTAAAAATGAATCGTGCTTATGCAGATTTGTATGGTTATCAGGTTAATGAATTAGTGGATAAACCTTTCACCGTGATTTTACCGCAGAAACGTCATGATGAAGCCATTCGTGATTATTTTGCGCAATTAGTAAGCAATGAAGAACCGCGTTTGATTCGATATAACAACGAGCAGCGTCGTGATGGGCAGAAATTTAGTGCATCGACTTTAGCACAACGGATTATTTTAAGTGATGGACGGCGTTTGTTGGTAAATTTCTGTGTTCGAACACCAGAAGAGAAAACCGTGTAATTTACAAATGAGCAAGTATTTCATGACGCAGGGTTTCATTATCTATTTCTGGACGATAACTATTCTTTCGTAGAGGGTTTGACCAAATGGGTTGTGGAAAATGCGGATCATCAGAGAAACGTGGAATAATATGCCAGTGCAAATGGGGAACAACATTTCCTAAACTGGCGAGGTTAATTTTAGTCGGTTTATAAAGGTTTCTCAATGCCGTTTCTACCGCCCATACTGCATTCATTAAGCGATTTCTATCATTTGAGGAAAGATCAGTCATTTCAGAAAGATGGCGTTGAAGAATAACTCGACAAAATCCGACATATTCGGGCATTTCAACGCTCACAATTCTGAGGAAATCATCTTCCCATAACAAAATCCCCCCTTTTGTTTCACATAATTCACACATTTTTTGTTTCCAGTTTCTCTAAAATCGGTGGTGGTAGAAAAGATGTCTACAAATCATGATTGAATCAATTAAGCCATTTTCTGGCATTATAAAACATTTGTAGCCAAGGGCTTTCTTCGTGTTTCCAGCTCTGAGGAAAATAAGAGAAACGATTGGTTAAGAAAACCCTTTCTGGGTGCGGCATCATAATCGTGAAACGTCCATCATTTGTCGTCAAACCCGTAATGCCATTGGGCGAACCGTTGGGATTGAAAGGATATTGCTCGGTTGGATTACCGTAATTATCAATGAAACGTAATGCAATGTTTTGATTAGGGATTTCATTGGTAAAATAAGCACGACCTTCGCCATGCGCGACCACGACGGGTAATTGTGATCCCGCCATGCCTTGCAGAAAAACAGAAGGTGAATCAAGCACTTCCACCATCACCAAACGCGCTTCGAATTGTTCCGAACGATTGCGAACAAAACGCGCCCAATGTTCTGCGTTTGGAATTAAATCATGGAGTTGCGCCATCATTTGACAGCCATTACATACCCCCAAAGCAAACGTATCATTTCGATGGAAAAAGGCATTAAATTCATTGTATGCTCTTGAATTAAAACGAATTGAATTTGCCCAACCACCGCCAGCTCCCAACACATCACCATACGAAAAACCACCGCACGCCACGAAACCTTTGAAATCCGCTAAACTAATGTTTCCATTCAATATATCGCTCATGTGCACGTCCACACACGCAAAACCCGCTCGATCAAACGCCGCCGCCATTTCGTTCTGACCATTTACACCTTGTTCTCTTAAAACTGCTAATTTTGGACGATGATTTGAAATCATCGGGGCTTGTAATTCAAAGGTTGGTTTTATAAATAACCCTTTGTTTTGATTATCTAAAATCGCATCGAACTCTTGTTGCGCACAGTCTGGATTATCACGTAATTTTTGCATTTGATAGGAGGTTTCGCTCCAAATCCGTTGTAATGCAATACGGGTTTCTGAAATTAACACTTGTCCATGATGTTTGATTTCAATCTGATCATTGGAATTGATTTGTCCAAGTATTTGAACTGGACAATGAAAACGTTGTTGAATTTCTTTAATATCAGACGTTTTAACTTGAACAACTGCGCCTAATTCTTCATTAAACAACGCGGCAATTGAATCAGAAGAATAAGACAAATCAATTTGTAATCCACAATGGGTTGCAAATGCCATTTCACAAAGGGTTGCCCACAAACCGCCATCACTGCGATCATGATAAGCGAGCAACTTGTTTTCTTTATTTAAGGATTGAATGGTTAAAAAGAACTGTTTAAAGGTTTCTACGTCTTCTAAATCGGGCGGGGTTTCTCCCATTTGTCCAAATGTTTGTGCGAGAATTGAACCACCTAAACGATTTTTGCCATTTCCTAAATCAATTAATAAAAGCGTAGTATCTTGATTTTGTTGAAGTTCTGGTGTTAAGCATTTATTAATATTTGAAACCCGTGCAAACGCCGAAATAATTAAAGATAACGGAGAAGTGACTGATTTTGCTTTATTTTTGTCATTCCAAGCGGCTTTCATCGACAACGAATCTTTACCAACCGGAATCGCAATTCCCAACGCGGGACAAATCTCCATTCCCACCGTTTTTACAGTGTCAAATAATGCCGCGTCCTCGCCGTCTTGACCACACGCCGCCATCCAATTCGCTGATAAAACAATATCTTGCATCTCATCAATAGGCGCAGCCGCCAAATTAGTCAACGCCTCGCCAATCGCCATCCGACCCGACGCAGGTGCGTCCAAAAGTGCCAGCGGGGTGCGCTCGCCCATCGCCATCGCCTCGCCGGTTTGTCCGTAAAAACCCGTCGCCGTCACCGCGCAATCCGCCACCGGTACTTGCCATGCGCCAACCATTTGATCTCTAACGATTAATCCCGTCACACTACGGTCGCCAATCGTAATCAAAAACGATTTGTTCGCCACCGTCGGGAAATTCAATACATTTTTTGCGGCTTCTTGCCAATTGAAGTTTGAAAAATCCAAGGGCATGGTTTTTGGTGTTAAGTGTTTGACATTTCTTAACATTTTGGGTGGTTTGCCGAGCAACACTTGCAAAGGCATATCAACAACGTGGGTATCACCGTCTTTCACGATAAGTTGTTGATTTTCTGTGGCTTCTCCAACTACTGCAAATAAACAACGTTCACGTTCGCAAAGTTTTGAAAACATGGATAAATCGTCGGGTTTGATGCCTAAAACGTAGCGTTCTTGGGCTTCGTTGCTCCAAATTTCCATCGGAGAAAGCGAGGGATCGGCACTCAACACTTTGCGTAAGTCTATGATTCCGCCGCGATTACTGTCGTGCAAAAGTTCAGGCAAGGCATTCGATAATCCGCCTGCGCCCACGTCGTGAATCGCTAAAATCGGGTTTGCTGCGCCCAAACGGTGGCAGGCATCGATGACTTCTTGGCAGCGACGTTGCATTTCGGGGTTGCCGCGTTGAACTGAAGCAAAATCAAGGGTTTCCGCGCTTTGTCCGGCGTTCACCGACGATGCCGCTCCGCCGCCCAATCCAATCAACATGGCTGGTCCGCCTAATACGATTAACAATCCGCCGACAGGAAGTCGTTGTTTTTCAATATTTTGTTCGGTAATCCAGCCCAATCCCCCCGCTAACATGATGGGTTTGTGATAGCCGCGTCGTTTGCCGTCAAAATCGATTTCAAAATTGCGAAAATACCCACAAATATTAGGGCGACCAAATTCGTTGTTGAACGCGCAGCCGCCAATTGGCGCATCAATCATAATGTCTAATGCGCTCGCCATGCGGGACGGCGTGCCGTAATTATCTTCCCAACTCTTTGAATATTCGGGTATTTTTAAATGCGAAACCGAAAAACCCGTTAAACCCGCTTTGGCTCTCGAACCGCGTCCGGTTGCGCCTTCATCTCGAATTTCACCGCCCGAACCCGTCGCCGCTCCTGCAAACGGAGAAATCGCGGTCGGGTGATTATGGGTTTCAACTTTCATTAAAATATGTGTATTTTGATCATGATAGGCATAATTACCATTTTGAGGATAAAATGCTTTAGTTTCAAAGCCTTGCATTACCGCAGCATTATCTTTATACGCCGATAAAACCTTTCCAGCATTGGTTTGATGAGTATTTCTAATCATTGAGAATAGAGATTTGTCTTTGCTTTCTCCATCAATGATCCAATCCGCATTAAAAATTTTATGTCGACAATGCTCCGAATTTGCTTGAGCAAACATCATTAATTCTGCGTCGCTCGGATTGCGTTGAAGTTTCTTAAAATTTTCCTCTAAATAATCGATTTCATCAGGCGATAATGCTAGTCCTAATTCTTGATTTGCTTTTTCTAAAGCAACTTTCCCTTCTTCTAATAAAGAAATCGTTTGTAATGCTTTTGCCGAATGATGATCAAAAATAAGATGTTCTGCTTTATCAAGCAATTGATTTATTTGGATAATTTGTGCGTTTGGTAAAGCAAATTCAGTCATTTTATCATGTAAAAGTGGCAAAATACCTATTAAATCTGGATTACCTTCAAAAAACCATAACAAACCGCGCTCAATACGATTAATCATTTCTAAGCCACAATTTTGAACAATATCAGTGGCTTTGCTTGCCCAAGGAGAAATCGTTCCGGGGCGAGGAATTACTAAAAGAACCGTCATTGCAAATTGAGGAATAGCGACCATTTCTTCATTGATTTGATAATGGAGCAACTGATCTAATTTATGTTGCTCGTCCTCCGTTAAACCCCGATTGCTCTCAATAAAATGCACAAATTGCGCACTTAATGTTTTAATTTCGGACTGTTTCTTTTGAATATTTTGTAATAGTTTTTGTTGCCGAAAAGGAGAAAGTGCCAAATCACCTAAATGTTTCATAATTCTAATCCGTTGTTAAACAATTTTCAAATAACTAAATCCGCCGCCACTTTTAATGACTTGCACCTGAGTTCCTATACGTTCTTTCAAAGCATCAACGTGGGAAATAATTCCAATCAACTTACCACTTATTTGTAATGTTTCTAATGCTGAAATTGCTATATCCAATGTATGGCTATCTAATGTACCAAATCCTTCATCAATAAATAAAGATTCAATATAAGCATTTCTACCCGCTAATTCGGCTAATCCTAATGCCAATGCTAAGCTAATTAAGAACTTTTCTCCACCCGATAATGTTTTAATAGAACGCCGATGATTTGCTTGATAATTATCAATGACTTCTAATTCTAATGTTCCTTGATGTGCTGTTTTTTGAATGTAATAACGGGGGTTTAATTGCTTTAAATGATGATTCGCTAATTGCGTTAAACGTTCCAATGTAAAATCTTGCGCATAAATGCGAAATTTATCTCCTCCACTTGAACCAATCAAATGATTTAATTCTAACCATTGTTCCCAGTTTTGTTTTTGCATTTGTAATTGTGCACATAAAATTCGCCATTGTTCTCGATATTGTTCATCGCGTTGTAATTCATTTTTTATTTGACCAATATTTTGATCAGCTTCTCTAATTATTTGATTAATATTTTCAAGTTTTTCCTTTAATAAGTTTAAGGTTTCTGTTTCTATTATTTCTGATTTTAATTGGGCGAGTTCCTTTTGATTATCTTCCATCGCTTGCTGAAGATTATGTAATTGCGTTTCTAAACATTGTTGTTCTTTTTCTAAGGCAAAAAATTCGCTTTCAATTAAAAGATTATTTTGAATATCCGCAAAACAAGCCAAACCTTTTTCTTGTAATTTAAAATTCAAATCTTCTTCTAAATGACAAATATCTAATGTTCTATTTTCTATATCAGATTTTAGCATTTGAATCTGCTGTTCTAAAAATACAATTAGCTGATTGATATGTTGAAAGTTATTTTTGAGCAATTGCAATTCTTTTTTAACAGTTTCTTCTTTATTAATGAGGCGTTGTCGTTCTTGAGAAGGTTCTTTATTATCAAATTTGTTTTTTTTATCTAGCGTTAATTGCTCAAGAGATTGTTTTTTAAGTATTAAATCTTGTTTTAATACTTCCAATCGCAATGTTTTTTCTGGAATATAATGATTTTTTTCTTCTATACGAATAATAAAACTGTGATGATTTTTTCTCAGATCATCTAATTGTTTAGAAATAAGATTTTTTTCTCTTAATTGCTCGGTAAATGAAATAAAATTGTGCTGTTCAGCATATTGTTTAGTTAAATCTAAATCAATTTTAAGTTGGTTGATTTCTACATCAACACGTCGCAAATCTTGCAATGCGTGCGCGATTTGAAGATTAAGCAAACTGTGTTCTTGTTGAAAAGATAAAATCCGTGCTTTGATTGTTTGTTGTTTATTGCTCAAAATAGAAATCATATTTTGATGCGATAAAATACGGTCACGGCGATTTCTAGCAGCTTCTAATAATAAACGACATTTTTGTCGATCGGCTTCTAATTTTTTCCTATCGGTAATTTTTATATCCAATGATAACTTTTCTTTTAACTGTTGAAATTGGAATTGATGATTATCTTTGCGCATCGTTTGATTACTCCAAAGTATCGCCAAATCAATCAATTTTCCTAACCAAATCAAACGTTGATAGTAAGCATCAATTTTAATAATTAAAACGTGTAATGTTTGTCCTTGTAATAAAAAACTTAACACATTTTTTCTTTTGTCAATTTCGTAATCCAATTTATGTTTTTTTCGTTGGAGTTGCTCGATTTTATCATGCAAAGAATCATTATATTCTTCAAAAATATTCAATTGCATCATTTTATTTTGATGTTCAAACAAGGATTCATTTAATTTGGTTTGTAAATCCTGATAAGACAATAGTTGTTTTTCTATTTTTTCATCTATCGTTAAGTTATTTAATTTATCCTGAAAAAGGGTTATTTTTTGTTCAATCTGAGCAATTTGATTTTGTAATGTTACAATGTCAGCTTGTAACTGATTAATTTCATTATTTAAATGGAGATAGTTTTTCTCAGTTTCTTGAACGGTTGAAAGCGTCATATCAATTACATTATTTAATGCGATTATTTCATCTAATATTAGCAAACCTTGTTCATGTTCTATTTTAGCATTTTCAACCAATTTTTCTTGAATAATGAGCTGTTGTTCTAAATCAAGTTTAGCATTGCAAAGTGTTGGTAATTTTATTTCTATTTCAGAAAGTTGTTGTTTAAGGATTACCAACTCTTGGTTCTTCTGATCTAGCAACCTCAAATCAGCCTGCAAAGGCAACATTTTTTTGTATTGTTCAAGACGTTGTAGAGTAGGAAGAAAAGTTTGCCATTTCTGACGCGCTTGCGTTAAATGACGAGCTAATTCTTTTCCTTTTTCTAATAAGCGATTGAAATATTCTGTTCGCTGAATTTTTATTAAGAGTTGTTCACGCTGTTGAATTAAAATTTGATTATCTTTTTCTTTTGTAGAAAGGGTTATTTTCAAAGCAGTAATTTCAGTTACTTCAAGTAATTTTAAAGCACTTATATTATTTTCAATATCTTTAATGGTTTGTTCTTTTAATCGCACCGTTTCAAATACTTTTTTTGACAAATCAGAATATACAGTATAACCCGTTATTTTTTCTAATAATTCTCCACGAGTATTTTTGTCATCTAATTCGAGGAACGCGGCAAATTGTCCTTGCGGTAACAAAACAGAACGAATAAATTGCTCATAAGTTAAACGGGTGAGTTGATCAATTTTTTGCTGTATTTCACGAATTTTTTGCGTATCTGTCATAGACAAATGGGTTTCTACATCTAATAATTCACGCTGAATTTTGAAATCGTTATTTTTCCCTTTTGTTCTATATTGTCGCCAAATCGCGCAATACACTTTTTCATTCGTTTTAAATTCAATTTTTGCAAAACTTTCTTCTGCACCATGCGTAATAATATCTTTTATGTCACAACCCCGCGCAACTTTACCATATAAAGCCAACGTTATTGCATCTAAAATGGTTGTTTTTCCAGCCCCCGTTTCTCCCGTAATTGCAAATAAGTTGCTCTCGGAGAAAGGGGGACGTGTAAAATCAAGTTCTTCATGAAGACCTTTGAGTGAATTAAGGTTTTTGAAACTGATTTTACAAATACGCATTATTCGCAGTCACTTACGCATTTAGTTTCTCTGGTAATTTGTCCACCACACAAACCAAAACAGCGATCAAAATTTGTTTGACAGTTGCAATTCTTTTGGCATTCACTTTCACTCACATAAGTATTCAAATAAGGCTCTTTTAAGTTTTGACAGTCTTTATCTTTTTCTTTGCCTTTACAAAGGTTTTTCTTTTCTAAGAAATGGTTTTTAGCTTGTAAGTATTCGGTTTTTTGTATTGCACGGATATTATTCGTACAGTTTCTATAATTTTCATCACAAGTTTGTTGGCAATCCACACGGATTCCTTCACATTGTAATGCGCAGTTCTTCCCTTGATCAGTGGTAGGATTGATATAATTTGTTTTCGTTTCATAAACGGGTCCACAAGCGACTAATAATCCACTGATAAGAAATAGTAATAAGTAGTTTTTCATGGTTTTACTCCAAATAAGGTTGAGGGAAACGGTAATTGTGCTTGTTGTTGTAATAAACGCGCGAGCATTTGAAATCCCTGTTGATCTTGATTTATCTTTTCTGCTTGCCGCGTCAATTCTTCGTTTTGATAAAAAGATTGAAATAATTTTGGAGCGTAAGGATTCTTCGTATTCCAAAATAACCAAACACCTTTTTCAACGCCTTCCGCGAAAACAAAATTAGGCAATTTTATCAACAAAATCCGCTGTTGCATTTCATTAGTATTTCTTTCACTTAACCAAGCCGCATCAATACTCTGCGTTCTCAAATAATGTAACCATAATTGATGACAGAAAGATTGCTCAATATTTGTTTTATAAAAATACTGTTCAATGGCATCATTTGCTAACCAGCGAAAAAACAATTTCATAGCGGGTGCTTTAATGTCTTGCCATGTTTTTGGATAAATACCCGGGTGACCAATATATTGTAATAAAAATTGCGTAATTAAATGTTGTAATTCTAATGGCGGTGTTTGACGATGCCAAGGCAATAAAACGCTATGAATTAAATCACGCTGACAAATGGGATAACGCATATCATTATCTTCAATACTCCAAATAAATATTTTCTCTAATTTATGATAATCTTCTTTAGGTAAATTTGGTAGCCGTTCTTCTAAATAATTTAGAGCATAACGATAAGTTGCTTGAGCAAATCCACCGCGCATTAAATGCCCTTTTAAGCCCGCTTGTTGTAATATTTCTAGCGGGTGATATTCTAAACATAAAAGGGAAAGTTTTTCAATACCTTTATCAGGTTCAAACAAATGGAATTGTTGCTCAATTTTTTTCCAATAAAACAATAAGGAAGCAGAGGTTGCATTTGAAACTGTTTGATGCAAAAAGTTTGCGACTATTTGAATATTAGGACGAGAATCCGAAAAATCCCGCAAATAAACATAGAGCAATCTCTTAATTGCGGTGGGTTTGTTGTTCAACTGTTCAAATAGGTAATTGAGAAACCCCGTTTGAACCGCTGGCATTAGCAGTTCTTTACCATACCATAAAATCCAAGGCGTGCGCCGCCATTCATACCAAGAGATTTCATGCCAAGCATTGGTTGCAAAGGCGTGATTGATTTTACGATAGAGCAATTGCAATGCTTGTTCATCTAAACTAAAAGGCGCAATTTCGGGACAGCAGAAATCCTTTAACGTGCAAGATAATTTGGGTGTTGAGAAAGGACGTTTTCCAAAGCTAGAGAAATGATTTTTGCATTCTAGTAAGGCTTTGCGTAGTTTCATGATAAAAAGGCTTGTGCTCTAAACAATGCAATCACGGATTTCGCATCACGAATGGTATTATTTTGAGCAAGTTGTAAGGCTTCCTCAAAAGTTTTCCAATGAATTTCAATGTATTCGTGGGTTTCTTGATGGATTTCAACATGGGTTAAATCTTTTGCTAAATACAAATACACTTCTTCAGAGCAAAACCCGGGAGAACTGTACATTGTTCCTAAGTCTTGCCATGTGTTGGCTTGCAAGCCGACTTCTTCTTCTAATTCTCTCACGGCAGTTATTTGTGGCGGTTCATTAGGTTCTAATTTGCCCGCGGGGATTTCCCAAATCCAACCGCCAACCGCATGACGATATTGACGAATTAAACAAACTCTTTGCTGTTCATCGATTGCAACAACTGCCGCCCCACCTGAATGTCTAACGATTTCTAGTTCAAATGGTGGTTTGTTTTCAAATTGGATAGTTTCCAACCCTACATCAATCACGCGACCTTGATAAATCGATTTGCGTTCCATAAATAATTACACCTGTTTGCGTTGTTCTAAAATATTTTCTAAGGTTTCTACGATAATTTGAGTTTGTGTGTCGATTTCTACATTAACCCAATCGTCGACCTTTATTTGACCAAAAGTTGTAAGTCGCAACGTTTCTGGAATTAGATAAACTTTGAAACGATTTTGCTCAACATTTCCTAATGTCAAACTTGCACCATTTAAACCAATGTAACCTTTTGAGAAAAGATATTTCTGCCAACGCGGATCGACAACCATTGAAATAATAAAATTATCAGGGGGAGTTTCTATGTGAGTAATTTGCGCTTGGCAATGAATGTGACCTGAGAGCAAATGCCCCCCGATTTCATCACCGAATTTGGCGGCGCGTTCAATATTCACATGATCGCCGATTTTCAAATGAGCGAGATTGGTCACGCGCAGTGTTTCCATCATGGCATCAAAGCTAACCGTTTGTTTTTCAATGGCTTTCACGGTTAAACACGCGCCATTAATGGCGATACTCGCGCCGAGCGAAAGATTGCCGCAAATCGCCTCAGGAAGGGCTACACTGAAAGAGGCGAACTGATCGCGCTGCATCCATGCGGTGATGGGCGCAACCCCCTGCACAATACCTGTGAACATAGATTTTCCTATAAAACGTCGCCACTTATCACTTCGTTTATGCCGCTAAGAAATATTCAGCAGCTTTTAAAGTGATTTCATGAAATGATTGAATTTGTGACTATTTTAAGCAATTTTTGCCGACTATTCTATCGGATTTGCCGGTTTTTCTAAATATTTTCTTGGCATTTCTATCAAAACCGCTGTTTTCGAGAGATTTCTTTATGAAAAAACGCTTTTTTAGCTTAATTATCAAGCGTTTGATGTTAGCTTTTTTACTAATTATCCAAGCGGGCACTTTTCCGTTACATTCTACTGCGTCGAATTTTTCCACGCGGGCGGTATCGTGCGCGCCCAATGAAGATTCCGTTATTATTTATAATAAAAACAGCGTTTTAGATTTAGATTTCCCCAATCAATCTTGCACTATTATTGTGGTTGGCGACCACACGCATTTGACCGTGCGAAATGCGGATCAAGCTCTGTTGTTGGCGATGCCGTCGGATACCGATAGCGGTTGGTTGCATTTACAAAAAAAATATCCTTTAAATATTTATTATTCAGGGGTTTATCGCATCGATGTGCAAGGAAAATTGCAACAAATGACACTTCAATTGCCCACGCTGAACAGCAAAGTGATTTACGAAAATGCTTCGCATCGTGCCTATCGCCGTTTGCGCAGTGCCGAACAGCTTTTCGCTCCCCTCGAATTTCAAACCGCAACCGTTGCTTTATTATCGGGAGAATCTTCTTAAATTACAAATGGTTGCCCACTCTCGCGCACGCCCACACACTAATTGTTGCCGTCGTTTGCTGGCGACATAAACGCGCAATTTCATTCACCGTCGCACCCGTCGTCACAACATCATCAACAATAACAATATGTTGCCAATCTTTGGGCATTTTTTGCACCTCAAAAATATTTCTCACATTAGCATGACGTTCCTTTGCCGACAAACCCTCTTGCGGACGTTTGTGTTTAATGCAATGACAAATATCCACATTTAAAGGAACTTGCAAATATTTTTTGAGCATTTTTGCTAATTCAACCGCTTGGTTAAAACCCCTTATTTTCAAATCCTTCAAATGCGACGGCACAGGAATTAAAACATCGGGTTTATTTTGAGATTTGAAATGCTCTACCATAAAAAAACCTAATTGTCTTAATACGCTAAAATTTTTATTATATTTAGCACTTAAAATCAGTTTATCTAACGGATATTGATAGGAAAAAACGGCTTCAACATGATTAAAAAAAGGTGGCTTTTTTAAGCACTGTCCACAAAGTGCATCATGTTGTTTGACGGGTTTTGCACAGCATCGACAAAAATTCTTTAATTTGGGAAGAAGTTGCTCACAATCATAACAAATCGCCTGTGGCGTTAATGCACCACACAGAAAACATTTTTGTAATAACCAGTCATCAAAACAACGCATTTTCTTTAATTAAAAACAGAATCCTTGAAACATCATACCATATTGGTTTTTACAAATAAAATACTCGTTTATTTATGATGAAAATTCCGCTATACTCCAAGGATAAGTTTGAATCGTGTGAGAAATAAAATGCAAGGTTTTTTATGGCGTTACGTATTGGTTGTTTTAATTGGATTGAGTATTTTAGAATGGGAAGGGATTGCCCCGTTGATTGAAAAATTCTGCGACGGATTGGCACTAATTAGCGGACATCTTGTGCAATTATTTGATAGCAATATTGCTCTAGAATTTCCTAATGTTTTACGTCACAAAAATACTAACTTTGCTATTGCTGTTTCAAAAGAATGCAGTGGTTTGTCGGCGGTTTGGTTATTAAGTGCGGCGATTTTAGTTTTTGCTACCTCGCGTCAAAACAAATTGATCGGGATTTTCTTAGGCTTTTTGATATTACAACTTGTTAATGTCATTCGGTTAATTAGCTTAGTTTATGCGGGTGGTTTTTTACCCGATTGGTTCGATATGATTCATTTACAATTTTTTCCAATATTGTTACATTTCATTGCATTGTTACTATTTGGTAGTTGGTTGATTTTTCAGGATAAAAAATATGCTCTTTAAGCGGTTTGTTATCTTTGGGACTTTGTGGTTAATCCCTTGTTTTGCTTTGTGGCAAGTGAGTTATCAAACGGTGTTATTAACGGCGTTTCAGAAAACATTAAGTCCCATTATTACGGTTGGTTTTGTAACGGAACAAGCACGTTTGCATAATAAAGAAAATGGGTGGGTTATTTCTACCACGATTCTAACACCCGATCAACCAACTAAAGATGCACAACGTGTACGAGTCCAAAATATCAAAGTTGAAAAGGTGGTGACTTATTTGTTGGGTTTCCCGTTGTTATGGGTTTTGTTATTAGCAACAGCAACTCATCGTCCTCAAACTTTTTTGAAGAACTTTTTTATTGGTAATGCGGTATTGTTTATTTGTGTTGCAATGGCGTTGTGGTTAAAAATGTTTTTATTAATCGCGACGTTAGTTTCTGAACCTAATACACAAATTTATTTGTCGCCGGGGGTTATTCAAACAGCGATTCCTTACGCTAGCTGGTTAATGGTGAGTTTGCAGTTTGTGCAAAAAGTAGTGGCTTATATTTGTGTTTTTATTGTACCCATTGCGGTTTGGTATGCGTTGTTGGTGGCGGAAGATAAAAAGCAACTCTTTGATTATCGTAAATAAAATAAACAGCATTAGTATTTTTTATGAATCTGTTATAATTAACAACAGTGTTTGCAAAGTAAAAGGATCATTTGCAAACTTTTTCCTTCAAAAACAGTGAGTCATCGTGCGACAAGGAGCTTAAAATGGCAACACCATTTTTCAAACAGTGGCTAGATATGGGACAAGCCTCTTTAGAAAACCTCAAAAAACTCACCGAAACAAATACCGCTAATTTAAACGACACCTTGCATTACCAAATTACAAATGCCGATTTGACGCAGTTGATTAAAGCCTCTATTCAATCGACCCAACAATTGAGTGAAATCAATAGTGCTGCATTTCATAATTTGTTTCGTAATCAATTGGATTTAATGCAAACAAATATTTCTGCGCCTGCAATGCAGGAATGGACAGATATGATGAACAAATTAACGCAAAACTTTATGCAACAGCAAGCGTCATTGTTCACCGATTGTTCCCAAGTCTTTAATAGCTATCTCGCTGATTTACAAAAAGTTCATACGATAGAAGAAATGACTTCTTTACAAATGGATTTGTATAATAATTTAGAAGAAAAAGTCAAAGACAATTCTAGTCATCATATCGATTTGCTCAATAGCATGAAATCCTCGATGAATGCGTGGGCAGATAAAAATCTTAATCATACAACTTAATCCCCTTTCTATCGCCTTTTTTATTTCAAAAAGGGCGATCTTCCTCTAATATTCATGTTCAATTTTTTTATTACATTTCTTCTCGTTTTAATCACCTTATTTGCTTTGGAATTGTGGCAACCAGTCCAAGATGCGCTCATTATTCCTTGGACAAATGCCGTTGCTCTAATGGCTGGAACTCTTATGCAATCATTTGATCATGATGTATTGGTAAATAAAGAAATGCTCCATAGCGCAAAAACGGGATTTGCTGTGGTAATTCGAGCAGGT
This sequence comes from Pseudomonadota bacterium, assembly GCA_041161065.1. GTDB lineage: Bacteria > Pseudomonadota > Gammaproteobacteria > Beggiatoales > Beggiatoaceae > DYRG01. The sequence goes on from JBEAVE010000038.1 coordinate 19,621, forward strand.
TGTAATGGTATTGAAGCGACCATTATTTTAATTGCATCAATGTTAGCTTTTCCTCACGCACAAATCAAACAACGTCTAATCGGAATAAGTGTTGGATTTCTTACGATTCAAAGTCTCAATATTTTGAGAATTATTAGCCTTTATTATCTTGGTCAATGGAATAAGTTATTGTTTGAGTGGGCACATCTCTATGTGTGGGAGGTTTTAATTATGCTAGATGTGTTGATTGTTTTTTTAGTTTGGCTAAGATGGATTTCCTCAAAACAGCTTTATGTTAAATAAATCACTGCTTCAATTTATTTTTACGGTGTTGTTATGGTTACCAGTGTGTTTTGCAATATGGTTTCTTACCGCGTCTATACACAGTCATTTAATTACATTTGCACTGAGTTTTTCTTCAGAATGGACAACCCTTCATCAAATCGGCTATACCATCGAAGTTATTCCCCGTTTCTCTCCATCTTCTTATATTAATTTGCAATTAACTGTTAATCCTTTGTTATACGGATATGGCGTACCATTTTTAGCGGCATTATGTTTTAGTTCTTCGGGAAATTGGGAGAAACGTTTAGGTGTTTTTTTGATGGGTTATTTCGTAATTCTTTTGCCGATTCAATTATTTGGATCATGGATAAGCCTTTGGAAAACCTTAATTTTTGATTTTAACGCCCCCTCATTTTTTAAGCCAGAGATCATCGCATTATTCTATCAATTAAGTAGTTTAATTTTACCCCCAGTTGCTCCCTTAGTTATTTGGTTGTGGGGATTTCAAGACGATTGGCAAAATTTTGATGCCAAGACTTGATATAATGGGCAATTTTGCAAAGCGTGGACTGACGAGTGCAAACACACAATAAATCCATTTTAATTATGGCGGGCGGAACGGGCGGGCACGTTTTTCCGGCGTTGGCGTGTGCGACTGCCCTTATAAAACAAGGCGTTAGCGTGCAATGGCTCGGCACGGCGCAAGGTTTAGAATCGCAAATTGTGCCCAACGTCGGCATTCCTTTAAACATTTTAACTATCAGCGGGTTGCGTGGAAAAGGATTATTAAGCTGGTTTGGCGCACCTTTGAAAATTATCAAAGCAATTTGGCAAGCCGTTGAAATTATAGATAAATTAAAGCCAAACGTTATTTTAGGCATGGGGGGATTCGCCAGCGGACCTGGAGGAATTGCCGCAAAACTGTTGGGAATTCCGTTAGTTATCCACGAACAGAACGCTAAAGCGGGTTTGACCAACCGTATTTTAGCCCGTTTGGCAACGCGCGTGTTGGTGGCATTTCCGCAGGCTTTTTCAAATAAAATCAAGGCAATACATACAGGAAATCCGTTACGTTTTGATTTGTTGAGCGAAACGCCGTCTGAGCCGCGTCCGATTCATCACCCGCTGCATTTGTTGGTGGTGGGCGGCAGTTTGGGGGCGCAGGCACTGAACACGCTTGTGCCCGAAGCGGTTGATAAAATGCAGGAAACCGTGCGAATTTGGCATCAAACGGGGCGACACAGCCAGCTCGAACCGCGTCCAGATTCCCAAGATCGGGTCGAGGCGTTTATTGAAAATATGGCGGAGGCGTATCGATGGGCGGACGTGGCGGTTTGTCGCGCAGGGGCTTTAACAATTAGTGAGTTAGCGCAAATGGGCGTGCCGTCAATTTTAGTGCCATTTCCGCACGCCGTCGATGATCACCAAACCGCCAACGCACAATTCTTAGTCGATGCGGGCGCAGCTATTCTTATTCAACAACAACATCTTACTTCAACACAACTCGCTGAATTATTGGATAATTTTGTGCAAAATCCTGAACATTTACAACAAATGGCAGCCGCCGCGCGTCAATGCGCAAAACCTGAAGCAACTCAAGAAGTTATCCATCATTGTTTGGAATTGATGTAATGGAACAACGGAGCATTCGTAGTTTTGTTCGTCGTAATGGACGCATAACAACTTCTCAACAACGCGCGATAGAAACGCTGCAACAATTTGTTTTACCCATTAATGAGAAACTAGATTTGAATACTACTTTTGGTAGAAATGCCGAAAAACATTTAGAAATAGGATTTGGAATGGGTGATAGTTTGGCTGAAATGGCAGCAAATAATCCTCAACATGATTACATAGGAATTGAGGTTTATCAGGCGGGGGTTGGACATTTGTTGTTACACATAGAAAAACAGCTTTTAACAAACATTAGAATTTTAAACACGGACGCGGTTAATGTGATAACAACTCAATTAGCCCCACAAAGCATCGATGTGGTTTATATTTTCTTTCCCGATCCTTGGCACAAGAAACGTCATCACAAAAGAAGACTCATTCAAATTCCTTTTCTTGATCTCTTAGCAAATATTCTCAAAAAAGACGGCAAATTATACATTGCAACCGACTGGGAAAATTATGCACAACATATTTTAAGTACTTTGGATCAACATTCTGCATTTTGTAATCACTTTGGTAAAGGAAATTTTGCGCCCCGTACAGAACAAAGACCTTTAACTAAATTTGAGAAACGTGGGCAACGTTTAGGGCATCATGTATGGGATTTTGTTTATCAGCGTGTATCGAATGAATGATTACCACCAATTAGATAAAAAACTCCAACAATTAGCACCTTACGGTTATCTTCTAAAGAATAATTTGCGGGGATTAGAAAAGGAAAGTTTGCGCGTTACGAACCAAGCAATGCTTTCATCTTTACCCCATAGCAACCAGTTAGGTTCTCCTCTAACGCACCCTTATTTGACAACGGATTTTGCAGAATCGCAATTGGAGTTTGTTACGCCCGTTTTTTCTTCCAATAAAGCAGCATTACAATTTTTAGAGCAACTTCACCAATGGTTCTATCAACAATCAGAGGAATTGCTCTGGTCTGCGAGTATGCCTTGTTGTTTGAATGGCGAAGAAAGCATTCCTATTGCACAATACGGTAGCTCTAATCAAGGTTTGTTCAAAACAATTTATCGTCGAGGATTAGGTTATCGTTATGGAAAAATGATGCAAGCCATTTCTGGGGTGCATTTCAATTTTTCTTTTGCTGATGAACTATGGATTGTATTACAAAATCTTGAACAAAATACCGATGAATTACGCCATTTCAAAAGTGCGCTTTATTTTGGTTTAATTCGTAATATGCAGCGTTTTGGTTGGTTAGTGCCGTATTTATTTGGTGCATCGCCCGCCGTCGACAAATCTTTTTTAGAGGAAAAACGGCATAGAAAGTTACAACATTTTGATGAAAATACTTATTTCTTACCTTATGCAACTTCTTTAAGATTGGGGGATATTGGTTATAACAATAGAAAGAATGATAAAAGCGGCGTAAAATTAAATTATGATAGCGTAGAAACTTATTCAAATGGTTTGAAATACGCGGTTTCAAAAAACTGCCCTTATTATCAAAATATTGGGGGATTAGTCGATGGAGAATATCGCCAATTAAATACCCACATTTTACAAATAGAAAATGAATATTATAGTACGATTCGTGCAAAACAAATCTTAAATAAAGATGAGAAACTTTATCAGGCTTTACAAAGAGATGGCGTTGCCTACATTGAATTACGTTCTTTAGATGTAAATCCTTACAATCCTGTTGGTGTGAATGAGGAACAGTTATATTTTTTAGAAATTTTAATGTTGTTTTGTTTGCTATTAGAAAGCCCGTTTTTATCTGCGCAGGAACGAGAGGAAATTGATTGGAATCAAAATCAAACTGCACATCAAGGACGTGATCCGTCGTTGTTTCTAAGACGTTGTGGCGAAACGCAATTATTGCGGACGTGGGCTTCAGAATTGTGTAATGCAATGCGAGGCGTGGCGGAGTGTTTGGATCATCTTGATTCTGAAAGAATTTATACAAAAACCTTAGAAAAACAACTAGAAATTGTCCACAATACTGAGCAAACGCCATCGGCTAGAATTTTGGCAGATATGCAGCAACATCATGAAAGTTTCACTGAATTTGCTCACCGTTTATCAAAACAACACCGTCAAACATTACAAACACAATCGACAAATAATCAACAAATGGAATATTTTAATCAACTTGCTCAACAATCTTTAGCCGATCAAATCCGTTTAGAAACCGATCCGCTTCCATTTGAAGTTTATTTACAAAACTATTTCAACTCAAACGACTAATCTTATGAAAATTTGTATTTTATCCGACAGCCACGATCATATCCCGTTGTTATGTGCTTGTGTAAAGCAAGCGAAAGAAAAAGGCGCAGAGGCAATTTTACATTGCGGCGATATTGTTGCTCCCAGTACATTAGGTAAGTTGAAACCATTTGAATTACCTATTTATGCAATACATGGAAATAATAGTGGGGATTTGTTTTTTCTCTCAAAACTTGCTCACGAAAGTTCTTTTATTCATTACTACGGACAAGACGCTGCATTAACGTTAGCAAAACGGCGGATTTTCTTAGTGCATTATCCTCATTATGCGAGAGCAATGGCAGCAACGGGAGATTATGATTTGGTGTGTTGTGGGCACACCCACCGAGCAATGATCGAACAAATCCCCAATATGAAAGGAAAAACAACTATTGTTTGTAATGCGGGAACAGTAGGTGGTGTGGGTGCAGTTCCTACCTATATTTTCGGCGATTTAGAAACCTTAGAATTCAATATTTGTAATGTCGAATAAATTAAGGCAAAATCTCTTCATTGGTTTCACAGAAATATGGTGAGTTAGGGCTAATTGAGAAATCCGTTCCATACCGTGTCAAATGCGGGTTGTAATACGGATCGTGATCGATAATATGCTGCCAACGTTGTTTCATAACATGAGTTTCTTGAGAGAAACGTCGTTGTTTCTCAGGCGTATCATCTAAGCCGCGACTCTTTGATTCATGGTGATAAAATAAAACCTCTGGTAAAACCACATGGCGATAACCGTTGCTCAATAATCTTAAACAAAAATCTACATCGTTATAAGCAACCGCCAGTGTTTCATCAAAGCCTTTCACTTTCTCCCACAAATTACGCTTAATCATAAAACAAGCACCGGTTGTTGCACTATAATTTGAAACAATGGTTAAGCGCGCATAATAACCCGGACTACTTACAGGCAAGTTCAAATGGCTGTGACTTGCAATTCCTCCCAATCCACAAATCACTCCAGCGTGTTGGATTGTTTGATCATCGTAAAGCAATTTGCAACCCACGCAAGCGATTTCTTCACGTTGAGCATATCCAATCATTTTCTCCAACCAATTAGAAGGAGAAATAACTTCTGTATCATTATTCAATAATAAAATCATTTCACCTTTCGATGCTTTAACGCCATTATTGACTAATCTCGAAAAATTAAACGTACCATCGTCACGCACTACCTTAAACTTTTCATCGAGCAATTGTTGATATTCTTGAAATAGCGCAAAGGTTTCTGATTGTGACGAACCATTATCAACAATAATGATTTCAAAATTAGGATAATCATTTTGTTTTATGAGAGAAACTAAACAAGGTCTGAGTAGTTCTGCTTTATCACGAGTTGGAATAACAATGCTCACTAATAATTTATTGGTAATGGGGTAATTAACCAACACACAATTGTTATGTTCATTTAATTGTGCAATTCCGCCTTCTTTCTCACGTTCCAATGCGTCATTAACCGCTTTCAAACCTGCAATCACCGCATAGTTTTTTTGATTAGCGTGTTGTGCGGTTGAATTAAGGTGTTTTCTCCAATGATATAATATTTTGGGGATATGACAAATTTGTTGTGCTTTCTCTGTCACGCGCAAAGCTAAATCCCAATCTTGGCTACCCTCTAATCCTATCCTAAAACCCCCCACTTCTTCTACCAAAGTTCTTCTATAAATACCTAAATGACCAATATACATTTGTCCTTTCAAATTCTCAGGTGACCAATCGGGTTTAAAAAAGGGTTCATCAAAATAACCAGAAATGCCATCCCATTTGTCTTCATCTGAATAAATAACATCAATTTGTTTCTCGTGTTTTTGATTTAATAATTTAACCACTTCAAACAACGCATCTTCAGTTAATAAATCATCATGATCTAATAACGCGATAAATTCACCTTCAGCCGTTTCTAGTGCGGCATTAGTTGTTATAGAAATATGGCGATTTTCTTCACAAAAAGTTAATTTTATTTTGTTTGGAAAAACGGCTTTGTATTCTTCTAAAATTTGTTTAACTTGAGGTTCTTTTGAGGCATCGTCTGCAATACACAATTCCCAATTTTGATACACTTGATTTACAACAGAATCTAAACATTCTCTTAAAAAGTTTTCATTCGTATTATAGGTAGGCATTAAAATACTAATTAAAGGCTGATATTTGAGTGTTAAAAGCTCCTGTTGTAATAAACTTCTTTCGGACGCTTTGTAATAGTAATTACGAAATACGGGACCCCCTTGATAACGATGATTTGTACTTAACCAAACACCTAATAAATGTTCTGCATTATTGGTATCTGGTGAAGAAAGTTCGCATATATAACGCCCTGAAAATAAAGGTTTATTAAGCGGAAATGCCATAAATTCATTATCTTCTACATATTCACCATTAATATAAGATTCTATTATTTCTTCTCCATTATTTTGCGGGAATAATGTTAATTTCAAACGACAGTGGTTAATTCGACAATAAGTTCCTAAATGTAAAGCAATTGCATGACCTGCAACGGGCTCTTGCCAAATAAGCTGCCATTGTAATGTTTTTCCTTTCGTAAGAGGGAAAGCAAATTTAATGTCTTGAAATACAGGAATAGCGGAATAAACGGTTGAAGATTTTGCTGCAAATACTTGCATTGGAATGGTTAAACCGAGCGAATTTAAATTGATTGTTTCTTCTATCCCATTAAAAGCAACATTCAACATTAGACGATCTAATATTTGGCGAAATCTAATTACCCATTGTTTTTTATCATGCTCGTGCTGAGAAAATAAATGATTAACTTGGCTTTGTAAATGATGCAACTGTTGCTCATTAATTTTTATAGTATCTTCTCGTTTTTTTAAATCATTTTTTATGAGGAATGATTCAGATTCTATTTGTTGAAGTAAATTTAATTTTTCTTCCAAACGTTGTTTCTGCAAATTACCTTCCGCAACTAAAGATTGAAAATGGTTGAGTTCATTATTAAATGCGGTTTGTTGTTTATCAAGTTCTTCATTGAAAGCAGTTTGTTGTTTATCGAGTTCATTTCTACAATAAATATGGAGTTCTTTAGCTTTATTATTGAGCGTATCAGTGCTATTAACGCTTATATTAAAAAGTACATTTGAATTAAATTTAGCGTGGTGTTTCTCAAAGAATTTTTTACGGTAAATGGTTTCTTGGCTCTGGTTATTTCCTGTAATAAAACCTTCACCCCAAACACGATAATTTGAAACAATTTGAGGTACATATTGCACGCGGGCATTTCTGGAAAGTCTAAAATAGAAATCCCAATCTTCCAAATAATCAAACTCACAATCAAATGCGCCAATTTCTAAAATTTTTTGTTTCTTACAAATATAAGCACAAATCGCAATTTGATTACATAACCACAAAGCATCAGGCGCATATTCTTTCATAACACTCATGATTTTTTTAGATTGATCTTCTACAGAAATTTTTAATATATTAACCTGTCCGTAGATAATATCTTTATCCCATTTAATAAATTGAGCAAGTTGCTCTAAACCATTAGGTTCAAAAGTATCATCATCATCGAGGAACGCAATCCATTCTCCTTTCGCGCACTCAATACCCGTATTTGCTGCCGCAGAACGCCCTTCTTGGGTTTCTTTCTCAATGAGTTGTAATCCTCCACTAATGCTTTTTTCAAAGGGTTCTGTTATGTTTTTGACGGATTCTCCACCATCATTCACGACAACCGCTTCGACAAATGAATAAGTTTGTTGAGAAATGCTCTGTAATGCGTCTTGTAATAAGTGTGGTCGATTGAGCGTGCGGACAATCACAGAAATGAGAGGTTTGTTTTGTTTTGTTTTGAGGGTATTTATTTCATTCATGGGAACAAATTTCCAATCTATTTAATAAAAAAAGAGAGTGCAAAAACAATTGATTTGCACTCTTTATTTGCTACATAGGAATTAAAGCGATTAACGGTCGTCTGTTCCAGAGCGAGCTAACTCGGTTTTTTTGAACAACATGAGCGGTTTTGATTCGCCATTGATAACCGAATCATCAACCAACACTTTAGCAACGCCTTCTAAGGACGGGATTTCATACATGGTATCTAATAAAACGGTTTCCAATATAGAACGCAAACCGCGCGCACCGGTATTTCTTTCAAGGGCTTTCTTAGCAACGGCGACCAATGCATCTTCACGAAATTCCAATTCTGTGCCTTCCATTTCAAACAATTTAATATATTGCTTGACAAAGGCATTTTTGGGTTCAGTTAAAATACGAATTAATTGCGCTTCATCTAATTCTTGTAAAACAGCATGAACAGGTAGACGACCGACAAATTCGGGAATTAACCCGTAACGAATTAAATCTTCTGGTTCGAGTTGTTTGAAATAAGCCGTTAAGTTCTTTTTATCCTCTTTGTTCTTAACTTCTGCGGAGAAACCGATCCCTGTTTTCTCAGTGCGTCCACGAATCACTTTCTCTAAACCCGCAAATGCGCCGCCACAAATAAATAAAATGTTTGATGTATCGACTTGGAGAAATTCCTGTTGAGGGTGTTTTCTACCCCCTTGCGGTGGAACAGATGCAATCGTTCCTTCAATCAGTTTCAATAATGCTTGTTGAACCCCTTCACCTGACACATCGCGCGTAATAGAAGGATTATCAGACTTCCGAGAAATCTTATCAATTTCATCAATATAGACGATGCCTGTTTGGGCTTTTTCTACATCGTAATCGCATTTTAAAAGCAGTTTTTGAATAATATTTTCTACATCTTCACCAACATAACCTGCTTCAGTTAGAGTGGTTGCATCTGCAATGGTAAAAGGCACATTCAAAAGGCGCGCGAGGGTTTCTGCTAACAGGGTTTTTCCTGAACCAGTAGGTCCAATAAGTAAAATGTTACTTTTCGCAATTTCAACGTCATCTTTCTTATTGCTAGAACTGTTGGTTTGAAGGCGTTTGTAATGGTTATAAACGGCGACAGATAAAACCTTTTTTGCTTGATCTTGACCAATCACATAACCATCAAGTTTTTCTTTAATTTCTTGAGGAGTGGGCAAGGTATGTTTATTGGATTGCGTGGTATTTTCTTGAATTTCTTCACGAATAATATCATTGCATAATTCCACGCATTCATCGCAAATAAATACGGAAGGTCCGGCAATAAGTTTACGGACTTCGTGTTGGCTTTTGCCGCAAAACGAGCAATAAAGCACACGTTCGTCGTCCCCTGATTTACCTCTTCTGTCGCTCATGTTGTTCACCTTTTTCAAATAAAAACTTACAGATCAGTTCGTTTGGTGAGAATTTGATCAATTAGACCGTAATTTTTTGCTTCTTCTGCATTCATAAAATTGTCACGGTCGGTGTCTTTTTCAATCCTTTCTAACGATTGACCTGTATGATTTGCTAGCAATGTGTTGAGCAAATCGCGGGTTTTGAGGATTTCTTCTGCATGAATTTTGAAATCCGTTGCTTGCCCTTTGAAACCACCCAATGGTTGATGAATCATGACTCGAGAATGAGGAAGACAAAAGCGTTTTTCCTTTGCACCCCCCGCTAACAAAAACGCCCCCATACTTGCCGCAATTCCAATGCACAACGTGCTCACATCTGGTTTAATGAATTGCATCGTATCGTAAATCGCCATGCCTGCAGTGACAGACCCCCCCGGTGAATTGATGTACAAATGAATATCTTTATCAGGATTTTCTGACTCGAGAAATAACATTTGAGCAACCACCAAATTAGCCGAATAATCCTCAACTTCACCAACCAAAAAAATTACCCGTTCTTTCAACAAACGAGAGTAAATATCGTAAGCGCGTTCTCCGCGAGCAGATTGCTCAACCACCATTGGAACTAAACCACCGGCAGCTTTTATCACTGAATTATTCATGAGGTTATTTTTGTTTATCCATGATGTCTGAAAAATCAACGGCTTTCTCGGTTACATTAACCCGTTCTAAAATCCATTCAACCACTTGTTCTTCAATCACGGTGTTTTCTACAGAACGGAGGTTTTCTTGATTAGAATAAAACCATTTAATCACTTCATCTTGTTCTTCATAAGTCGCAGCGATTGCTTCAATTGCTTCACGAACTTTTTGAGCATCAGGACGGATTCCGTTCTTCGCTACAACCTCGCCCAACAAAATCCCCAACTTAACCCGTTTGTGCGCATTTTCTTTGAAGGAATCGATAGGTAAATTCATCTCGCCACGATACCCTTGCTGAGAGAGATTTTCTTTAAAACTTTCTTTTAAGCGTTGGGCTTCTTCTTCAACCAAAGATTCAGGAATAGGAATATCATTTGCTTCTAATAAACTATCCATGACTTGTTGTTTTAATTTGTTCTTCAATGTGAAACGCAATTCACGTTCCATGTTGCTACGAACTTCTTTACGCAAACTTTCTATCGTTCCATCTTTCACACCAAAAGCATGAATAAACTGTTCAGTGATTTCTGGTAAAACGGGTTCATTAACACTTTTTGCAGTCACTTGAAAGGTAGCTTCTTTACCCGCCATTTCTGCGTCATAATCTTGAGGAAAAGTGACTTGAACAGCACGATGTTCCTCTGTTTTAATACCAATCAATGCGGTTTCAAATCCGTCAATAAATGATTTGCTACCTAAAACCAATGGATAATCTTTACCTGTGCCGCCTTTGAAAGGTTCGGATTCTCCCGCCAACGTGCCTTCGAAATCGATTACGACGCGGTCACCTTCTTGTGCGGGGCGGTCGACGGATTGCCATGTTTTGCGTTGATCACGTAACTTATTGATCATATTATCAACATCGGTTTCGGTTACTTCCGCGACCAATTTTTCGATCTGAACGCCCTCAACTTTGACCTCGTTAATGTCGGGATACACTTCAAAATCCACCACAAATTCGATGTCGGCGGCATCAGATTCTTCTTTGAATTCAATGGAGGGGTAACCTGCCGGGTGGAGTTTTTCTTGCGCAACCGCGTCTTGGAAAGTTTTGCGGGCGATGTCATCGAGGGCTTCTTCGCGGACTTGTTGTCCATAGCGTTGCTGAATGAGGCGCACAGGCACTTTACCGGGACGAAAGCCGTCGATTTTGCTTCTGCGCGCTAAATCTTTGATTCTTTTCTCTATTTCTTGTTCAAGATTTTGCTTGGGAAAACCGACTGTCATACGACATTTCAATTCGTTGCGTTCTACGGATACCTGCATGATTAACCTCTTGGCGCGCGATTGTTCGCTTAAGTATTGGATAATAAAAGAATTCTGGTGCGAAAGGAGAGACTCGAACTCTCACGGTGTGAACCACTGGAACCTAAATCCAGCGCGTCTACCAATTTCGCCACTTTCGCATAAACTTTGTAGTATAAAACGACATTTGCACCCCGACAAGCCCTAAACCACACTTTAAGATATTTTTTTATTAAAATCATTAACTTATATTTAAATTTAATACACTTCTCCAAAAGGGGAATGATAAACCCAGCGGCGAATTAAGGGCGCAACAATTTCGGGTTTCTTTTCTAATAAATATTCGGCAAGTGGTGGAATATCTCCAATTAAATCATGATGTTGCTGCCAATCTGCGACTTTTAATTTAACAATACCTGTTTGTCGTGTTCCCAAAACTTCTCCCGGTCCGCGTAATTCTAAATCGCGCTGTGCAATAAAAAAACCGTCCAGACTTTCTCTCAGAATAGCTAATCGTGATTTCGCTAAATTTGAAAGCGGCGGTTGATACAATAAAACACAGAAACTTTCTACCGTTCCTCTTCCCACCCTTCCTCTCAATTGATGTAATTGCGACAACCCTAATCGTTCTGGATTATCAATAATCATTAAACTCGCATTTGCAACATCAACACCTACTTCAATAACCGTTGTTGCAACCAATACATCAATATCGCCAGATTGAAAAGATTTCATGACCTTTTCTTTCTCTTTTGCTTTTAATTTTCCATGCGCTAATCCAATCTTTAAATGGGGTAAATCATGACAAAGTTGCTCAAAAGTGGCTTGCGCTGCTTGAATTTCAAGTTGCTCAGATTCTTCAATCAATGGACAAACCCAATAAGCCTGCCGCCCATTTTGACAAGCATTTGAAACCCGTTGAATAATCTCACTTCTTCGTGATGCAGGCATCGCAACTGTTACAATCGGTGTTCGCCCGGGCGGCAATTCATCAATAATCGAAATATCTAAATCTGCATACATCGTTAGTGCTAAGGTTCGAGGAATCGGTGTTGCTGTCATAATTAATTGATGCGGGTGATTATTTTCAAATGTACCTTTTTCTTTCAAAGCTAACCGTTGTTCTACCCCAAAACGGTGCTGTTCATCAATCACAATCAAACCCAGTTTTTGAAATTGTACTTGTTCCTGAAATAAAGCGTGCGTTCCAATCACAATCTGGGCTTCACCATTTGCAATTTGTAATAAAGATTTTTCTTTATTTTTTTTAGTTAAACTACCGAGTAATTTTACAGTTAAAATACCTAATTTTTCAAACCATTGATGAAAGGTTCTGAAATGTTGTTCAGCAAGCAATTCTAATGGCGACATAATTGCCACTTGCAAACCACTTTCTACCGCATGAAGTGCCGCCAACGCCGCCACCACCGTTTTTCCTGCACCGACATCGCCTTGAATTAAACGTTGCATTGGACGAGATTTTGTTACATCGTCCAATATTTCTTGATACACTTTTTTTTGAGCATTTGTAAGAGCAAAAGGCAAGTTTTCTATAAAACTTCTAATGGTTTTAGATGTTTCAATAAAAATTGGCGCGTGATAGCATTTTACCTGCTGTCTTGAAACACGCAAACTCAAATGATGCGCTAACAGTTCTTCTAGTGCCAAACGCTGCTGGGCGGGGTGTTGTCGATTTAAGAGTTCTTCTATATTTTCTTCGGGTTTAGGAGAATGTACTATTTGCAGTGCTTCCAATAAAGTAGGCAAATCTTTTGTTAAATCAGATGGTAATAAATCCGTTATTTCAAATTGAAGGGCTTGTTTAATCAATTTTCTCAACTGTGGTTGAAATAAACCTTCCGTTGTGGGATAAATGGGCGTTAGGGTATTTTCTAAAGGAGTATTTAATTCAACTCGGCGCGTTTCAGGGTGGATAATTTCTAAACAATCTAAACCATTTTTGATTTCACCAAAACACCGTAATTGTTCTCCTATTTGGTAATGTTGATTAGGATTAAAATGAAACCACTTTAATAAAATAATCCCGCTCTCATCACTCAACACAACGGTTAAAATACGTCTTTTACCACTTTTGATTTCACAACTTTCTACCGTTCCTTCAATTACTATTTCCTGTCCAATCTTAGCTTCTGCAATCAAATAACAACGGGTTCGATCTTGATAACGCAATGGCAAATGAAATAGTAAATCCTGAATAGTTAAAATCCCCAAACGTGCCAAACGTTGTTCTGTTAAAACACCTACATTGGTTAAAGCACGAATGGGAGAATTTTCTTTATTCATTAGGGCAAATTACAATCGGTTGGCAAATTCAAACGCGCTAATAAAATACGCTTAAATTCATCTGGATTTTTGGTGTGTGTTAATTCCCCTTCTCGAGGAAAATACAAATCGTGCAAACGTGACAGCCAGAAACGTAATGCTGCCGCCCGCAACATGACCTGCCAAACTTCTCTTTCTTCATGGGTAAAAGGACGCTCGTGTTGATAAGCATCTAATAAAGCATGTAACCGATTCTTATCTAATTCGCCGCTTTCTAAACTACACCAATCATTAACCGTAATTGCAACATCATACAACAATACATCGTCGCAGGCATAATAGAAATCAATCAAACCACTTAAAACGTCATTTTCAAATAGTGCATTGTCACGAAATAAATCCGCATGAATAACGCCACGCGGTAAATTAAAATGCTGATGTTTAGATTGAAAGTTGATTTCTTCTTGTAATAGTTTTTTCTCGGTATTATTTAAGCAAGGTATTACCTTTTCTGCGGTGATTCTCCACCAATGTGGTCCTCGAGGATTTGCTCGATATAAATGAAATCCGGGTGCAACTGTATGCAAATGCCCTAAGGTTACGCCAAGTGCTTGACATTGCACACTATTTGGATTTTTAACATCTCTTCCATTTAATTTGCGAACTAATGCAGCCGGCTTATCATAAAAACGCCGTAAATATTTCTTTTCATTATCCGGTTGCGGGTGAGGACTGGGCACATGATGCTCGTCCATATAAGCCATTAATTCTAAGAAATAAGGCACTTCTTCATAGGTCATTTGCTCAAAAATAGTTAAAACAAATTCACCCGCACTCGTTGTTACAAAATAGTTGGTATTTTCAATACCTGCACTAATACCTTTGTAATCGATAAGTTTTCCCAAGTTGTAATGGGATAAGAAAAGTTCTAATTGATCTTGTTCAACGCTGGTATAGACTGACATAACGCACCTTACAAATGTAACAACATATCGCGTTCTTTAGCGGACGGTTCAAATCCTCGATTTTCATAATAATCAAAGATAATTTTAACCACAGAATTCGCATCATCTACTAATGTTATTAATTTCAAATCTTCTGCATCAATCGTATGAGTTTCTTGCAATAATGCTTTCTTTATCCAATCCAAAAAACCTTGCCAAAAATCTGTCCCGACTAAAATAATTGGAATCTTTCTAGTTTTACCCGTTTGCACTAACGTTAAAATCTCTGCTAGTTCATCTAATGTTCCAAATCCACCGGGTAAAACCACATACGCAGAAGCGTGTTTAACAAACATGACTTTTCTCGCAAAAAAATGCCGAAATTCTAAAGAAACATTTTGGTAAGGATTAGAATGTTGTTCATGCGGCAAACGAATATTTAAACCTACACTTGGCGAGGGTCCTTGAAATGCGCCTTTGTTTGCGGCTTCCATCACTCCCGGTCCTCCGCCACTTACCACTGCAAAACCCGCTTTAGATAACTCATAACCGATTTCTTCAGCAAGTTTGTAATACGGGTTATCTTCTTTAAATCTTGCTGATCCAAAAATCGTAATAGCGGGAGAAATATTTGCCATTTGCTCAAAGCCTTCGACAAACTCAGCCATGATTTGAAAAACGCGCCAAGATTCTCTGGATAAAGCAGTGGAATTAATCGGGCGATCTATCGGACGATTGGAATGTAAAGCCATAATGTTATTTAACCAATTAAATTAATGAACGTAAAAAGAAACTGCGGGGGTTTCTATGAAATTAGAAGATGATTGCAACCACACTTTTGCTTTGGCGGTATGCTCACCTTTTATCAAATGCCACAAATAATAAGATTGCTCTGTTGTTGCAATCATTTCATCATCGAGAAACCACTGCACTTGTTTGATAGGAAAATAGGCAGGTACACGAAAGGCAAAAGCCTCTAGTTCATCTGGAATACGCGGATCAAGTGCCAAATGCAAACCATCAAGCGGTTGCACCAAATGAATAGATGTCGGGATTATTTGCGGCATTTGTTGAGCAACTGGCAACGTACCTGCAATAAAAAATTCCTCTCGACTAGGGCAATTATTTTCTACCAATAAACCGGTTTCTCGACAAATGGTTTCTTTGACTAAATGAGGGCTTAATGTGAGAGGTTCTGTGTTTTGATGGCGATTTAATTCAGCAAACACACTTCTTAACACCAAAGCGGGTCCAATTGCTCCCGAAATGTTTATCATTGGACGCTGACTTAAATTACCAAACCATACACCCACCGTGTAACGATAATTGAAACCAATTGCCCAAGCATCATGATAATCATTTGATGTTCCCGTTTTTACAGCGGTTTGAATAGGAAAATCTAATACACCACTCTCTAAAAATTCTAATTGTCTGGCATCTGCATCAGATAAAATATTTGCAATAATACTACTTACCTCTTCACTAAAAACAGGTTGTTTTATTTTATTTGGTGTTTGATCGTGAAAAATCAATTGTAATGGTTTAAATATTCCTTTCTCTGCCAATGCGGAATAGGCTTGGGTCAATTCAAATAAAGTAATTGCACCATTTCCGAGTGCTAATCCATCACCGTAGAAATCCGCATTCTCTGTCAAACTATTCATGCCGAGTTGTTGAAGTTTTTGTAAAAAGTTGTTCACGCCGACAAATTGAATTGTTCTAATTGCTGGGGTATTCAAAGAATTTCCCAACGCGTCGCGTAATCGCAACCAACCATAAAAATGACGGCTATAATTACGGAAATTATGCAAACCTGTTCCTACCGCTTCAGCCAACGGATTATCCTCAATTAAAGTGGCGGCTGTCCAACCTTTTTCTAAGGCGGTTGCATAGAGAAAAGGTTTCAAAGTTGAACCCGCTTGACGAGGCGTTGTAATCGCATCAATATGGTTATCATCAAATAGTCCAGCATTAACCCATGCTAACACTTCCTGTGTTTGATGATCAATAATAAGCACCGCCCCATTTTCTACCGATCGATTGGAGAAACTTTCAATGGCTTGATTTAAAATCGCTTGCGTTGTTGCTTGAAGATTAGCATCTAAAGTTGTTTGCAATTGTCCGTTGTGTTGAGATGGATTGGGAAAGGTTTTATACAAATGATTGACAAAATGCACTGCTTCCACAGGAAGTTTTAGGTTTTTTAGTTCTAAAGGGGTTTGTAAAATGTCTTGATAATCTTGATTTGAAATAATGTTGGCTTTTAATAATCTATTTGCTAATTGTTGCATGGGTCGGCGGATTTCCAATGTGCCTTTTTTCAAATCTAAACGGCTGGGAGAACGGACTAAAATCGCTAATGCAAGCATTTCTTTGAGATTTAAAGTATCCAAATCTCGATCAAAATAATAATGTGCGGCTTGTACAATGCCTCGCCGATTTTGGGCATAAGGAATTTGATTGAGATAAAATTCTAAAATATTGGCTTTGGTGAAATGGTTTTCTAATTGCGTTGCTTCAAAAGTTTCTACCCATCGTGACCAAAAAGTTCTTGGTCGCGGGTGTAATATTCTAACGCTTTGTTCAGAAATGGTACTTGCTCCTCTTACAATACGTCGAGCTTTTAAGTTTTGGTAGATTGCTTTGAAACGGGCAAACCAATCGACCCCGTTGTGTTGATAAAAGTGTTGATCTTCTGCTAAAATAAAGACTTGTTGTAATGCCAATGGAATTTTATGCAGAGGTATATAATTGTGTAAATTCCAATCATTTTGGTAAGTAACCGTAAGTGGTTGGGCGTGCCGATCAAGGATTTGAACTTTACGGGCGTTTGCTCCACTAAAATTCAAATTTTCGGGAAAGGGTTTCAACGCATTGAATGTTTTAATGGTTAAAACCGCCAACAGAAATCCCAATAAACTTAAAAAAATGACTTTTTTCATGGTTTGATTTGTGGCAAATTGGACAGATTGAATCGGTAAATTGCGCATTATAATTGCCACGTTAGAGAGATGCTACCATGCGAAAACTCACGGATGAAGAAATCGCCCTATTTAGAGAAAATATGCAAGACGTTAAGCCATTGGAATATAACGGAATAATGCCGCGTGCGCCGCGTTTAAAACCCATTCCCAAACAGCTTTATCGTGATGAAGCCAATATTTTTCACGATATGTTGTCGGATATTTATGATCCGAGCGATGTAGAAACCGGTGAGGAGTTAATTTACCTCAAAAACGGGGTGCAACGCTCGGTTTTGCGCAAATTACGGCGCGGACATTATAGCGTATTGGCGGAATTGGATTTGCACGGCATGACCACTCCTCAAGCCCGACAAGCCGTTAGCGGATTTCTGCGCGAGTGCCGTTTGTTTAATTTGCGTTGTTTGAGAATTATTCACGGCAAAGGCTACGGTTCTTATCAAAAACAACCCGTTTTGAAATCCAAATTAAATGCTTGGTTGCGACAACACGATCACGTTTTAGCTTTTTGTTCTGCCCGCGCATCTGATGGAGGAACGGGCGCGGTGTATGTTCTTATTCAATCTTAGATTTTGTTTGGCTTTTTTTTCGGGACATTTAACCTTAGAATGGACGGTTTCGTTGAACGCAGCGATCGGGTATGACTGACAGTGCACCTAGTTTTGTAGATTGGATCATTCAGTGGTTAGCAAATAATCCCGGCTGGTCGGGGTTGGCGGTGTTTTTAATTTCGTTGGGCGAATCATTGGTGGTGGTGGGATTGTTCATTCCGGGCACGGTGGTGATGTTTGGGATTGGCGCGCTCGTGGCGATGGGCGGCATGAATTTGTGGGACACGTTGCTGTGGTCGATTGTGGGGGCAATTGTGGGCGACGGAATTAGTTTTTGGGTCGGACATCGTTACCGCGACGCGATGCGCACCATGTACCCCTTCAACAAGCACCCCGAATGGCTCGAACGCGCCGAAGTCTTTTTTGCGCGGCATGGCGGTAAAAGCGTGGTGTTTGGGCGATTTGCGGGACCTGTTCGACCGATTATCCCCGTCGTTGCAGGCATGATGGGCATGACACCGCCGCGTTTTTATGTGGTGAATGTGATCTCGGCGTTGTTGTGGGCACCGTCATACATTTTGCCCGGCGTGGTGTTGGGTGCGTCGTTGTCGTTGGCGGCGGGCGTGACGACGCGGCTGGCGATTTTAGTGGTGTTGGTGATTGGGATTTTGTGGTTCACGACATGGGCGGTCGGGCAATTGTATCGGCGTTTGCAACCCCACACTTATCGCGTGGCAGAAATTTTTTTACAAAAACTCTTCTCAAACCCCTTCGATAATTCAGCAGCGATTGAATTAGGCATTATGTTGATGATTGCGGGGTGGTTTTTTGTGGTGCTGCTGGGCGGGCAATTGTACGCAACAGGACCTTTAACCTTAGACAGTCGGGTGTATTTTTTATTTCAGAGTCTGCGCACGCCTTGGGCGGATCAGCTGATGATTTTTATCACGGGATTGGGCACAACCACCGCAGAGTTATGGATTGCAAGTTTAGGATTTAGTTGGTTAATTTGGCAACGACATTGGCAAGGATTAGGATATTGGGTTGCTGCGTTGGGAATCGGCACGCTGACCGCGATGTTATTGCATTGGGCGTTGCCGTTATTTCCGCCGACGCTCACGCTCGATGCAGGTAATCCTTTGTTTTTTCGGGTGGATTTAACGACCGGCGTGTTATTGTACGGCTGTTGGGCGGTCTTGGTCGCGCGCGAGCTCCCCGTTCATTGGCGGGTGATTCCCTACTATTTTGTGAGTGTATGGATTGTGGGGGAATTGCTCGCCTCGTTGTATTTAGCGCAATATTGGTTGTCCGATGCGGTGTTGAATGTGGCGTTGTCGCTTATGTGGGTGGCGTTGTTGGGATTGATTTATCGCCGTTACCCTGCGCCGTCGGTGAAATTTGTGAAATTGTCGACGGTGTTGTTGGCGGGAATTTTAATCACCGCAAGTGGGCATATTTTGTTTCGCCACGCCGATATGGTTAAACACTATACCTTTGAATATCCTAATTTTTCGCTGTCGGCGGCAAAATGGTGGCAACAAGATTGGGAGCAAGTGCCCACCAACCGAATCGATTGGGGTGGCGAACCCGCGCAACCTTTTACCGTGCAATATGCAGGGGATTTGGCGTTTTTGCGCAATCAATTGTTGCAGCGCGGTTGGCAAGACTCGCCTCCTTTGACCATCGCCGCCGCCTTGCAATGGCTCAATCCAAAACCGTCGATTAATGAAGTACTTGTGTTGCCAAAGGTGCACGACGGACAGCACGAAACCCTCCAATTAATGCGCATCGATGGAACTTCGCGCATCGTGTTGCGATTGTGGCAAACCCACACAACCTTAAACGATCAATGGACAGTGTGGGCGGGACAAGTTAATCGTGAAACGCTAAAAAAATCTTTGGAAATCTTAACGTTACCGAGAACGGATACCGATATTTCCACTCCCTTACAAATATTACAAATGACCTTGCAAGATTTTCCACAACGCTTACCCCATGATCATTTATTATTATTACATCAGCCATGAGCCTACTAATCGAAGCCCTCAAACGGGCAGAACAAGCTAAAAATCAACCCGTTTCTTCACTCGAATCCCATGAAGAAACGCTTTCTCTTGAAATACCCGATGAACCCCTTTCTTTGGAAGAAACCGATGACCTTTTAATATTAGATAACGAACCCGTTTCTCAACCCGTTTCATCAATAATTTCTGAAGAAAAAAACTATGATATGGAATGGCTGCCATTAGAAAATCTTACAGATGATCCGCCCCCAAAAATCGTTGAAAAAGAACCCATTAAAGAAAAATCTCCACCAACTTTACCACCCGAAACAAATCCTAAATCACCCACAAAATCTTCAACAACCATTCCACCGTCCGAAGAACCTTTATCTAGACCTTGGACAACTGAAGATCAAGACAATGCCGCTGCACAATTGCAAGCCGCTTCTGATAGTGCATCTTTGAAACCCTTATTAGGTTATATTTTGTTACTGGTTGTAATGATCATGATTTTAGGAGGCGGGTATTTCTACATTTCACAAAAAGTTGAGGAATATTCCAAATCACCTTATGCAGGCAACCTTGCGCCTTTGCCTGCGGGCGGGTTGGCGGCAAAATTGGCAGAATTACAAAAAAAAAACCAATCAGAACAAACACCTCCGCCCGTTCAATCCCCTCAAATAGAGCAAACAATCCCGAATAATGTGCCCGCATCGATAGAATCGTCTGATAAAAAACTACCCGAAAAAATAGTTCCCGAACCACCTGCAAAAATAGAGGAAAAAACCACGCCATCTAAAAATAAACGTTTGAAAATAGAACATAATACAGACCATAAACAAACCGATCAACGATTACAACAAGCCTATCAATTTTATCAACAAGGTCATTACAATCGTGCAAAGAAACAGTATCAATCGATTTTACAAAATGATGAGCATAATCGAGATGCGTTGTTAGGAATGGCGGCAATTGCTGTTCAAAATCAACAGGTTGAACAAGCAAGATATTATTATCAACAACTGTTGCGTTTTTATCCTAAGGATAGTTTTGCCGAAGCGGGGCTGATCAATTTGCAAGATGATACGCCAGAAGCTGAAAATATGCTTAAAAATCAAATTACTAACGAGCCAGAGTCGGGATATTTGCAATTTGTGTTGGGGAATTTTTACAGTCGACAAGGGCGTTGGAATGAGGCGCAGCAAGCCTATTTTGAGGCTTATCGAAAAAACAACCAACACCCTGATTATGCTTACAATTTGGCGGTTAGTTTGGATCAATTAAGCAAAGATCAAGCCGCTTTACCTTACTATCAGCGAGCTTTAATGTTGAGCAATCATCATCAAGCAACCTTTAATCTTCAAACCGTTAAACAACGGATCAATGAGATTGAAAACAAATAATTTTCAAGGTCTTACCGTCGATAAAATGCGTTGTCGAAACGTTAAATAGATTTGTGTTGCTTTCAGTAAATTATACTCTAAAAGTCCAAATGCAATCATCCCGAGAAATGCTGCTAGAAAAGAAAAATACTCATGCGGAGAAACCACCGTTATTACCGTCATAATATATGCCGAGAAATACAACCAGAAATGCCAACGTTGCCATTTATCAATAATAATTTGTTTCATATTGGGAATTTTAACTTTTTGAGCAAAATCGGTTTGTAAATTGGTTAAATGCAACCAAACTAAAAACGGCACAATTTTGTATAACATACCTTGAATAACAGGCAAAATAAATCCTCCCACAAATAAAATACCTTGCAATATTTCGCGTTGAGGAAATGCCCAAACAAAACCCGTTAAATAAAATAATGCACTGATTATTAAACCAATCATTGCAACTCGCCAAAAGTTTAAAGTCATATCGGGTAATTTTCGTAATCTTTTGTGTTGAATGTGTAAAGTGATTATCGCAAAACTAATCACTAATAAAACTAAAACAAGTTCTAATGGTATTCCTAATGTATAAAAAACTAAAATTCCAAATAAAAAAGGAGAGAAACGTCGACTAAAACTATTAGAATAAGGGGGGGTTATTTGAAACATGGGTACAACTTGATAAGCGATACCCACTACCAATAATAAAGTCCACCCTAATAATCCCCAATTTAAATGTAAATGGGTGAGAAAAATTGGATTGTAAATCGTTATATTCCACGCAAATAAAACTAATAGTAACAACCCCAATCCTATTGTAATAAATAACGCAATGACTGCTAATCGAACGCTCGTTAAAATAGGGTTTTGATTGGGGCTTTTGAATAAACTTAATGTGACAATACTGATTAAAGTAAATCCGCCTAACAATAAAAATAACCAACTGATTTGTAAAGCTATTTTCAAATCTAAAACCCAACCTATCGCTAATAAAAAAGTTCCTAATGTTAAACTACCATGAATTAAACTACTCCATAATGTTACTCTCGTTAAAATTACGCCAAATAAAACGGGTAACAATTGTAATAATGCGCCGCTCATAATTTGTAACATCACACCAATAGTAAAGAGATGTGTAAAAGCGAGGAAATCCATCGACCAGCGATTAGAAAAAAGGGTTTCTCCTTTAAGAAATAACAACACCATTGCGAGGATTGCAAACAACGGTGCTGTTAAGAAAAAACGTAAAGGAATATGTAAAGACGGGGTTTGCTGCAATGATAGTTGTGTGGTATTCATAATGTGAGAATAATCTGTTCAGCAATCGAGTCGTTTTCTTTCCAAATAAACAGTTCAATGGGGATTTCTGGAGAAATAGAGCGTGTTATCCATTTGAAACCCTGTTGTTTAAGCATTTCATATAATGGAAAGGGTTCTAAACGGTGAAGAACGTGCAAACAATCTCCCGTTGGTAGGGTTTGTAAGGCGGCGAGCACTTGTTCTAAGGGTTTGCAAGGTTCAAGAAACCGCACATCGATTTGAATTAAAGGCATATTTTAGTGCAAATGGGTTAGTAATTCATCACGTTGAACACCTAAAATGCGGTCACTCATAGGATAAAGGATTTGTTCTTCTTTAGCATTATGCTGGCGAATGAGCATTAAAAGGCTTTCAGATAATCCTAAATATTCATCGCTATCTTGTTGATCTAAAGCGTTTTTCATTTGTAAAAATAGGTCACGCATTTGGGTATGTTCAAATCGCATCACGGCGGTTGGACCTTCTGAATGACCACTTACTTTTTCAAATGCAGGAAAGAGCACTTGTTCTTCACGGTTAAAATGTTGTACCGTTGCCGCCTGAAATGCGTTAAAATGCGCACTTGCTTGTGTCCAATCTTGTTTTGCAACCGCTTGTTCAGCTTGTGCAAATAACGCATCACAAACATCATGTTGCTCTGTTAATAATAGTGTAATCGTTTTCATTTTTCCTCCTTGAGTCATGAAAGCAGGTTAGAAGATTGTAGCACGGATGTAATTGATAAACATCAAAAAATAAAGGAAAAGCTATGCCCCATTCTAAACATTCTATTAACGATCAGGTATTAAAAAATTTCTTTCTATTTGCAAGTTTAGATGACGCACAATTAAATTGTATAAAACAAACCATGCAATATCGCCAATTACAAGAAGGCGAGTTTCTCTTTGAACATGGTCAAAAAGCTGAGCGTTTTTTTATTTTATTAAGTGGTCATATTAAACTTATTCGTTTGTCATTGGAAGGCATGGAGAAAGTCATTGAAATTGTTCGCCCGACAGAGAGTTTCGCAGAAGCAATTATGTTTATGGAACAACAAATCTATCCTGTTACCGCGCAAGCAATTATTCCAAGCGAAATTATCTCATTTGAAAATAAAATTTTTCTAGGCATTTTAGCGGAATCTTTTGCTACTTGCAAACGGGTAATGTGTGATATGAGTATGCGTTTGCGGACTTGGTTAGGTGAAATCGATAATTTGACATTACAAAATGCGACCTATCGATTAGTAAATTATTTGTTATATCAAGTGCCTGAAGATTCCAAAAATAGTTGTTGTGTGAGCTTTCAAATCCCTAAACACGTGATTGCATCAAGGCTTTCTATCAAACCCGAAACCCTATCAAGAATTCTACAACATTTAAGTAAAGAAGGCTTAATTACGGTTGAAGGAAAAGTTATCCATATTCATAATTTAGACCGTTTGAAATTATATAGTCAAAATTAACCCACTTTTAGGAACAACTTATGTTTAGACCTTTAGCATTTTATATTGGTTTGCGTTACACCCGCGCAAAAAGACGCAATCATTTCATTTCTTTTATTTCCTTGATTTCAATGCTTGGCATTGCATTAGGTGTGACGGCTTTAATTACGGTGCTTTCTGTGATGAATGGATTTGAGAAAGAACTCCGAGAAAGAATGTTAGGTATGTCGCCGCATATTATGGTTTTTCCAGATAATGAAGTGACTAATCAATGGCAACCTTTAGCAGAGCAAATTCGTAAGCATGCTCACGTTATTGGCGTTGCACCTTATATTCAAGGTCAAGCTATGGTGAGTTTTGAGAAAAATATGAAGGGTGTTTTTCTGCAAGGTATTGTACCTACAATAGAACCACAGGTTTCAAAAGTTCCTGAAAAATTATTAACTGGGCATTTAGAAGATTTGAAACCCAATGAATTTAAAGTCATTATTGGAAAAGAACTTGCTCGATCATTGCGGGTTTCTGTGGGCGATCAAATCACGATTGTTGTTCCTCAAGCGAGTGTTACTCCCGTAGGCGTAATGCCGCGAATGAAACGTATGAGCATCGCGGGCATTTTTGAAATGGGAATTCACGAATTTGATAGTAATTTTGTTTTAATGCACATTGAGGACGCGGCGAAACTTTTGCGGGTTGAAGAAGGATTTGTACATGGTTTGAATGTTAAATTAGATGATATGTTTGCAGCGACAAGAATAAAACAAGAATTTGTGAAAGAAATTCCTGCAGGTTTTTATTTGCAAGATTGGACACATCGCCACGCTAATTTCTTCAAAGCAGTCAAAATGGAAAAGACGGTTATGTTTATTATTTTAAGTTTAATTATTGCGGTGGCAGCGTTTAATATTATTTCAACATTAGTCATGGTTGTAACGGACAAAGAATCTGATATTGCAATTTTGAGAACATTGGGAGCAACACCAAATACCATTATGTGGATTTTTATGGTGCAAGGAACGTTAATTGGTGTGATAGGAACGTTGTTAGGATTAATCGGTGGTGTTTCTCTCGCTTTTAATATAGAAAGTGTGGTTGCATTGGTTGAGCATTTAACGGGAAGTCGAGTGCTTGATCCGTCTATTTATTATATTTCTGATGTGCCGTCGGATTTGCATTGGTTTGATGTGATGAAAATTGGTTTGTTATCGTTATTTCTGAGTTTGTTTGCAACCTTATATCCCGCGCGTCGGGCGGCGAAAACTCAACCGGCGGAGGCTTTGCGTT
The DNA here is from genome assembly GCA_041161065.1 of Pseudomonadota bacterium. GTDB lineage: Bacteria > Pseudomonadota > Gammaproteobacteria > Beggiatoales > Beggiatoaceae > DYRG01. Next base: position 45,098 of record JBEAVE010000038.1, read on the forward strand.
ATGAATAAGTTAGTTTTGCAATGTAAAAATGTGAGCAAAAGTTTTCGCGATGCGGGTTTGTCGGTTGATGTATTGAGCGACATTAATTTGAGCATTTCTATGGGAGAACGGATTGCAATTGTGGGCAGTTCTGGTTCAGGAAAAAGCACTTTATTACATTTGTTGGGAGGCTTAGAAAAACCCACGCAAGGGGAAGTCTGGGTAATGGAGAAAAATTTGAGCAACTTAAATGAAGCTGAGAAAGGAACGTGGCGAAATAAAACGTTAGGATTTATTTATCAATTTCATCATTTGTTGCCTGAATTTACCGCTTTAGAAAATGTTGCAATGCCGTTATTAATTCGTAATACAAATCCTGCTGATGCTAAAATTCAAGCCTTTGAAATATTAGAAAAAGTTGGATTGTCTAAACGGGTAGATCATAAACCGGGAGAAATGTCGGGTGGTGAGCGTCAGCGCGCGGCAATTGCGAGAGCATTAGTTACCAAACCGCGTTGTGTGTTGGCTGATGAACCGACCGGAAATTTGGATCGTCACACCGCCGATCAAGTGTATGAAACGATGTTAGAACTGAATGCAGCAATTGAAACCAGTTTGGTGGTAGTCACGCACGATGAAACGTTAGCGCAGCGCATGGATAAAATTTATCATATCAAAGATGGTAAATTACAAATCGCATCACCCATTTGAACTTTTGGCTATTTTTAGAAGAAAAAAGAGATGAATGAATTAAACTTTTTGGATTTTGAGCAACCGATTGCAGAATTGGAAGCAAAAATTGAGCAATTGCGTTATGTGAGCAATGATAAGGAAATTAATATTTCTGAAGAAATCAATCGCTTACAATTAAAAAGCAATGATTTAGCGCGGTCTATTTTTACGAATTTGACGGCGTGGCAGATTTCAAAATTATCGCGTCACCCGCAACGCCCTTACACGTTGGATTACATTCGGCGGATTTTCACCGATTTTGAGGAATTGCACGGCGATCGGGCGTTTGCGGACGATAGCGCGATGGTGGCGGGTTTGGCGCGCTTTCGCGATCAGCCCGTCATGATTATCGGACACCAAAAAGGTCGCGACACTAAAGAAAAAATCGCCCGTAATTTTGGAATGCCGCGCCCCGAAGGATACAGAAAAGCCTTAAGATTGATGAAGTTAGCCGAGCGATTCCGCATTCCGATTTTGACTTTTATCGACACACCCGGGGCGTATCCGGGCATCGACGCGGAAGAACGCAACCAAAGCGAGGCAATCGCCCGCAATTTGATGGAAATGTCGCGCTTAAAAACCCCTATTATTTGCACGGTCATCGGCGAAGGCGGATCAGGCGGCGCACTGGCGATTGGAGTCGGTGATTTAGTGTATATGCTTGAATATAGTACTTATTCGGTGATTTCGCCCGAAGGGTGCGCGTCCATTTTGTGGAAAAGTGCCGACAAAGCCCCCGATGCCGCCGAAGCAATGGGCATCACCGCTAAGCGTTTGTTAGAACTCGGATTAATCGAAAAAATTATCCCCGAACCATTGGGCGGCGCGCATCGAAGCCCCGATGAAATGGCAACTAATTTGTCAAATGTTTTATACGAAGGATTACAAATTCTTCAAGCAAAACCGCTAGATACGCTTGTCGAAGCCCGTTATCAGCGTTTCATGAAATTAGGTCTGCAAGAAAGCTAGAAATCCAATAGATGCGGGTAATTTGAAATGTTATCCGCGTTTTGATTTCCTCAAAGAATCTAACTTTTTGCTAAAATAACCCTTTTTTTATACATTATGATATTGAGGAACAATAAAAAAATGCCTAAATATTTAAACCCTTACACCGATTTTGGATTTAAAAAACTCTTTGGAGAAGAAGCGAGCAAAGAATTGTTAATTGATTTTTTAAATCAACTCTTACCGCCGCATCATCAAATTAAAGAACTCCATTTCAAAAATCCTGAACAACTCGCAAATTTACCTCCCGAACGTAAAGCGATTTTTGATATTTATTGCCATAGTACAACAGGCGAGTATTTCATTGTGGAAATGCAGAAAGCTAAATTACATTTTTTTAAAGATCGTTCTCTCTTTTATGCAACCTTTCCTATTCGAGAACAAGCCGAGAAAGGCGAGTGGAACTTTAAATTAACACCTATTTATTTTGTCGCGATTTTGGATTTCATTTATGACGAGAAAGAAGAACAAAATAAGTTTCGCCGCGATATTGTACTTAAAGATCAAGATGGCGAAGTGTTTTTCGATAAATTACATTTCAAATTTCTACAAATGCCCTTGTTTAACAAACAACCGCATGAATTAGAAAATCATTTCGATAAATGGTTGTATTTCTTAAAAAATATTGAAAGTTTTGACCACATTCCCCATATTCTAAACGAACCGATTTTTGAGAAAGCCTTTAAAATCGCAGAAACCGCCAATTTAACCCGCACGCAATGGGAAAGTTATGAAAAACAACGTTTAGATTATCTCACTTTAAATGCCGCCATCGAAACCGCCCGCGATGAAGCTATTGAAAAAGGCATTGAAAAAGGGATTAAACAAGGAATCGAAAAAGGCATTGAACAAGGGATTAAAAAAGGTCGCGAAGAAGAACGTTTTACTATTGCCAAAAATATGAAAGCAAATGGGTTGAGTGTTGATAGCATTATTACGATAACGGGTTTGGATAAACAACAGGTAGAAAACTTATGATGACAGGGAGTTTTTAATGATAAAAAAAACTTTAACGGCGATGAGTGAGAAAACGGCGGCGTGGCGGTTGTTTGCGCGGGAAATGTTGAATAATCCGCGAGAAATTGGGGCGGCGTGTCCAAGTTCACCGAATTTGGGGCGCGCGATGGCGAGGGCGTTACCTTTTCCGTTGCACGGGGCGGTGGTTGAGTTGGGCGCGGGGACGGGGATTATTACGGCGGCACTGTTAGCGCGCGGCGTGTCGTCTGAAAATCTAATTGTGTTGGAGCGTTCTGCCAATTTAGCCAGTCATTTACGCGATAAATTTCCGCATTTGAAGGTAATTGAGGGCGATGCGGCGAATTTGGCGCAATTGTTAAATCCAGACACGCCGATTGCGGCGATTGTGTCGGGATTGCCGTTTCGGTCGTTGCCTGTGCCCGTTGGAAGGGAAATCATCAATCAAATCACACAGTTATTAGATCACAAAGGGGTTTTAATTCAATTCACTTACGATTTGCGCGGACAATGGTTTGAACAGCAGCACAGACAATTTCGCCGCGTCGAATCAACCATTGTGTGGCGCAACTTGCCGCCCGCGCGCGTCGATGTGTTTCGAAAACGCTAAAATTTCAAATCTCGCAACGTCAGCGGTTGCCCATTCAGCAAGGCTTCACCGTTCTCGATGCGAAGATTCATCACAAAATTTCCTTCCTTTTTGATTAAACGGTGTTTGTTTTCAATATTCCCCATCATTTTATCAATCTCATCACTATTTTTGTTTCCCCCCGCGCCTAAAAAATAACGCAGCAGTTTCTCACTAATTTTTCCGTCCCAATTTGCCTGAATATTTTTAAACAAAATGTTCAAACTATTGATTTCTGCACTTTGAGGCGGTGTCATTTCAAATTGACCCGTTAATTCAAACACACCATCGGCAGTTTCCAATGATAAATGTTTAACATTAAAAGCCGGAAGTTTTTGAAGAAACGCGGGAGCTTCTTGCAATAACATTAAAGGTAACATTAAACGTTGTTGAAATACAGGAGCGTTTTTAAGTTCACGCAATTTTGCTAATCCACTCAGATCAAAATTCTTTCCATCAATCGCTAAATTAAATGTTCCCCAATCTTTATTCAATACCTTGATTTGTTCACCTTTCAAATCCCATGCAAATTGATGCAGCATTTGTCCGCTGTTTGTGGTATTGCTGTGGAAAGCTATTTTTTGAACATCTAATTGGTTTAGAAATTTGAAACTCTCCAATTCTCCAGACAATTGGGTCGTTAAACGTTCATCTTGGCGTTGAAGATCAATTCGATAATTTCCTCCATTAAGTTCAAACAAATAAGTGGGAGGGGGTAATTTTAATTTGGGGGCTTGTAATGTGCCAGAAACCGTTTTTTGGTGAGGATTTACTTTTAATGTTCCTTTCAAATCACCATTCGTTTGTTGAAAGAATGTTTGACTATTACCATTCAATTCAATTTGCGTGGTAGCTTCAATGGGTAAATCGCTACCGAATAAATCTTTGAAAGTATTTTTTAGAACGGTGTCGGGTTGCAAAGTTGTTGTTACTTCGACGGGTTTTAAGGGTAAGAAACCATGACTAACTTGTTGTTCAAGAGAAAGCTGTCCATCTAAAGGCACAATTTTAACAACACTCTGCGCCTGAGATTCTCGCCAACCGATTTGATGTTGATGAGGTGTTCCTATCAATTGCAACCCATCGGTGTTCATCACGGTGTTTTCAAATTGCTGCAAATGTCCTTCAACAAATTTTCCTGTCACATAAGGCACAGTTGCTCCAGCACTTAAAATCAATAATGCACTAATAATGAGAAATCTTTTCATGGTTTGTGTGACCCGCTTTTATACAAAGAAAAGGCGCACCCGAGAAATGCGCCTTGAAATATTAGAACTCAAAAAAGTTATCTGCCAGACGGATTGGTGAAACGATCGTTAAGTACTTGAATGTAATCGTTGGCTTCCGTTCGGACGCTGTCCAAAATGCGTTTGGTGTGAACGCTCCAGCCGGCGGGATTGCTAAACAACATCGGGCGGGCGGGCGCGGTACTTTTCACGAAGGCGCGTCCAAATTGTTCACACATATCGGCATCGTCGGCGAATTCGCGGCTTAGATTACGCATTTCGACGCGAGTGGAGAGTTTGCGCAAACTGAAATGCACATAACCCGCAACGACCGCGATCACTGCCCACATAATCCACGAACTTGCGTCGAACGCGAAGAGTTTTTGCGCGAAACTGCCCAGCGTGCTTAATGTGCCCGTCGCGGCGGTGGTGATCAACAATAATCCTAAAACGCCTGCTAAACCAAAGGCTTCGTATGTCCAAACCCGTTTTTTCCAGCTATCGATCATGTTTTTGAGTTTGGGCACGATGCGATCTTCGATGTCTTTAGCGGTTTGTTCGATTGCGCCAACGATCCGATAAGAACGCTCGACTTCGACTTGGTTCATGCGTGTCGAAATTTCTTTCAAATCTTCTTGACATTTGGTTTCGTAGCGCGCTTTGACGACGGGATTATCGATCGGCACGGCGGCTTCGGGATTATAAATTCGATAAAAACGCCCCGACGTTAAGCCCGCTTGCGCCAACGCCCGTTGCCACGCAGCGACCACTTCTTCGGGATTGTCTTCTTTCGCCGTCACGTCCATTTGATTCAAAATGTAAAGAAACTTGTTTGAATCGGCGCGGTCAATGGTTTTGGCGACCAAATGTTCGAGGGTATCGTGCATTGCCCCTGGTTCGGGGTGACGCGCGTCAAAAAAGACCAATACCAAATCGGCTAAGTCAATGATATGTTGGGTCAATCTTAATGTCGAGGCGCGCTGACTATCGGCATCGAAACCAGGTGAATCAATTAAGATTTTGCCGCGCACGGATTCGTTCGGGCAGGTTTTTAATTGTAAATAGGCATCGATGCGTTGCGGACCCGATTGTGAAATTTCGGCGATGCTGCGGCTAATTTGGAAAAACGGAAAGCGCGGATCAGCGTCTAAAGCGACACCAGGTAGGGTTTTGGCTTCTTTTTGGTTGGTGTAGCAAATGACGGTGAATTTGTCATCGACGGCTTGCGTGCCGGTGCGTTGAAGCGGGCGACCTAAATAGCTGTTTATAAAGGTTGATTTACCTGCTGAAAATGTGCCCAGCACCGCGACCATCGGCCACCACGACACGCGAGTCGCATAAGATTGGTGCGGAGTTAATAATCCTAAATTGTAAGCCACTTGATCCAAACGGCGAAAACTTTGGACGGCTTTTGCCAGCGTGGGATTGTCTGGGTGCTCTTCGGCGAGGTGTTTTTCGAGACTCTCCAAACGTCTAACGATTTGCAATGAGCTGTCGGTCATAAGGCTGAACCCTCTTCGTGAATCCTTTGGGGAAAAATAATAATAGAATACCTGTTTTTTAAGTTTTTTGCATAATCCACATCAAAAAACCGCCTCAAATCCCAAAAAAATTAAAGCCTAAATCGCCAACGGTTAGTCATCTCATCGATAAAGATTAACCAACAACCGGAGTAAATAGACTAAAATAACGGCTTCATTTTCATTTCATTTTATAAAGGTAGGTTTTTATGCAATTTCGTAAAATATCGTTATTATTCATTATGTTATGGGGGGGTAAATTCCGCTCACGCCGTTTCTTTAATCTGTAGTCTTAATCGTTCGATCACAGGCGCAAGTGTATCAGGGACAATTACTATTGATACGATTGGTTCTGGTTTAACCGCTGCAAATATCACGGCATGGAATATTACCGTTACAACAACAAACTCCGTTACTTTTACAGAGAGCAATAGCGTGCTCGATTTGGGTGACGTTGCACCAGCAATGGTTTCTACTGCTAATTCTTTAACCATTACCCCCATAGACTTAACTACTTTAAGTGCTCTAGGAAACGGGAAAATATCTCAGTTTTTTATAAGTATTGGCGGTGCTAGTGGGCAATTTTATGGTTTGATTTATACTGGAGCTGTTGCCGGCACACCACCTGATCCCGCCTATTCTGTTGAAGTATTTCGTTACGGTGCTGCAGGTGCAGCCCAAATTATTAACAACTCTCCCCCCGCTTCTTTAGTTTTATCCTGCGGTAATCCAACGCCCGCATCGGTTGATTTAATTTCGGAGAAACGCCCGCAAACTTTCTCAACAGAAATCGACACGAAATAAAGAATCCCAAAGAACCCAAACGCAGATTGAATCACAAAGTCTGCGTTTTTTAAGCGACGCGGTTTTGTGAATTGCCGTTGAGAAAAAGACCTAAATTATCCGCCGCTTGATCGATGGCGCGTTGTCGAGATTCCCGTGCCGCCCACGCAATATGCGGCGTAATCAATAAGTTAGGAATATCGTTTGCCAATAAAGGATTGCCATTTTTTGGCGGTTCTTCCGTCAAAACATCAACCGCCGCGCCGCCCAATTTGCCCGCCCGCAACGCCGTCGCCAACGCCTCCTCATCGACCAATCCGCCGCGCGCTGTATTGATTAAAATCGCATCGGGTTTCATTAACGAAAGGGCTTGTTGATCAATTAGATAGCGCGTTTCTGGCGTTAATGGACAATGCAAACTCAACACATCAACTTGTGGCAATAATTCATTCAAAGGCACGCGCGGCACGCCATCGTTTTGCGAAATATTACCCGCCCGTTGCGCAATTAATACTTTCATATCAAAAGCCTGCGCCATTTTTGCAACCCCGCGTCCCAATTCACCATACCCCACAATCCCTAAGGTTAAATCTTTTAATTCCCGAATCGGCGCGGCGTGCAACCAAAACAACGGGCTTTTCTGCCATTCACCGTTTCTAATCGCTGACAAATAATCTTGCAAATGAATCGACAAATTCAAAATTAACGCAAAAGTGTGTTGAACAACCGACGGCGTACCATATTTCACCACATTCGTAACTGCAACGTTGTATTGTTTTGCGGCAATTAAATCCACGTTATTTGTACCCGTCGCTAAAATGCCGATATAGCGCAAACGAGGGCACTGTTTAAAATGTTCTTCCTTAATGATCACTTTATTGGTCAAAGCGATGTCGATATTTTCCAAACGCGCCAAGGTTTCTTCGGGCATTGTTTGAGGAAAATGCTGCCAATTGATCGGGAGTTTCTCAAATGCTTTCAAATGAGTATCGTGCCCTAAACTATCTCGATCTAAAAATACGCCGTTCATTTCATTTTTCCTTTGTTAATCATCGTCGAGTTCTTTACAATCTTTGCTGCGTTTTCCCCACATATCTCTAATGGTTTGTTTCACGGTTTGCAAATGGCGGCGGCTAATTTCTAAGGTGTCGGAAATATCTCTAAAGGTTAAGAAATATTGTCCGTCGGTGGATTTTTTCAAACCCGCAATTTGAATCAAAGCCACGATGGCGTTTCTATGGACACGAATGAATTGTCCGGCGAATTCAGGTTGTAAGGCTTTTAAGGATTCGTCCATTAAGGCTTCGCCACCGCTCCAACGCAAGGTGATGTATTTGTGGTCGGCGCGGAAATAGTAGATTTTGTCGACGGGAATTAAGCGCGTTTCGCCGTGCACGATGACGCTGATGTGGGTTCGTGCGCCAACGCCTTGAATTTGTTCAGAATTAGGTTTCTCACAGCGGGGTTCTCGATAAAGCAACGCCGCGCGCTGCAAAGCCTGTTGTAAGCGTTCTTTTGAAACAGGTTTAAGAAGATAATCAATAGCTTGGCGATTAAATGCCTCGAGCGCATATTCATCGTAAGCGGTGATAAAAACAATAATGGGCGGCGTGGGGAGATCGGCGAGTTGTCGGGCGGCTTCCATGCCATTGATCCCGGGCATTCCGATGTCGAGCAGCACCAAATCGGGCGCGCAAGTTTTAGCAAATTCAACGACTTCCATGCCGTTTGAGGCTTCGATATCGAGCACATCGAATCCCCCGATCTCCCTGATTAGGCTTCGAATGCGCATTCGCGCTAACGGTTCGTCATCTGCAATAAGAATGTTCATGTTTGATCAGTTTTTTTCACAATATTCATAAGGAAATCTGAGGCTTACTCGATACGATTGCCCATCACTAAACAATTCCAGCCGTGCGCGCCGCCCGTAAAAAACCGCTAGCCGCTGCCGCAAATTATCGATAGCGATATGATAGCCGCTGCCGCGCTGAATGATGTGCGTATCGGGGGGAGGCAAGGGGTTGTCGATGTCGATTTTGATAAAATGCCCGTCGGTCAAACCCGTAACACGAATAGTGCCACCTTCGGGAATGGGCTGAATGCCGTAATAAATCGCGTTTTCGAGGAGGGGTTGCAAGCTCAGTTTGGGGACGAGCGCGTCGTGCGGAATCGCCTCTAAAATCCACTGTACTTTCAAACGGTTGCCCAATCTAAATCCTTCGATATTCAAATATTGTTTGCACAAAGTCAGTTCTTCACTCAAGGGGACGCGCTTTTTGGCATCGGCTAAACTGGCTCGAAACAACTCCGCCAAATCCAACACCGCGCGCTCCGCCAAATTCGCATCAACGTGGGTCAGCATCGCTATCGTGTTCATACTATTGAATAAAAAATGCGGATTGATTCGAGCCTGCAAGGCTTGTACGCGAAAATCGGCTTCATCTTGCGTTTTGCGTTTCCAATGATAGCTCAAATAAAAATAACGCAGCGCAATCGCCCCAACAATCAGGCTAATCCCCAAATTTCGCAGCATAAACCACGCATATTTCGACGGCAAAATACTCGCGTCCCCTTCTTGAACGCGAATACTCAGCCCAATGGTTGGCATATTAAGTACTTGTTGCGACGGGATTTCTTTCACGGGATCGACCACCCATTCCCACGCGATTTGGCTGTAGCACATCGTGATAAAAATCACCAAAAAATAACTTAGCGTCGCCGCCAAAAATTTGGATTGTTTTTCCAACCATCGCCGCGACAAACACAAAATCAACGTGCAACTGAGCATGACGGCGTGCGTAAATTCTGACACGCGCTTTAAATCCGACCAAGGGTACGGGTATTCCGCCACCGGCGACAAAACAAGCACCACCGCCAACAGTTGCGCTAACAATAACCCACTGAAAATAAACCGCCATTGACAAAAATCAGGTAAAAACGGCGTATTGAGGGCATTAGAATTTTTGTACGACGATGCGTAACCAATCATCTTGTTGCGCAATCTCCAAAATGTCGCCAAACGGTTGATAAGCATTGCAAATTTGATCAGCCTGATCGCGTAAAATCCCCGATAACACCAACAAACCCTGAGGTTTTGTCCAATTCATCAAACGCGGCGCGAGTTCGCACAACGGATTCGCCAAAATATTCGCCAACACAATATCTACTTGAATGGGCGGCAGTTTTTCGGGTAAATACCAATCGATAAAAACGTGGTTGTTTTGGGCATTTTCTTTAGATGCATCAAGGGCTTGCGGATCAATATCGATGCCCCAAGCGTTGTTTGCCCCCAGTTTCATTGCCGCAATCGCCAAAATCCCCGTCCCACACCCCACATCAAGCACGGTTTTTCCCATTAAATCATGCGCATCTAACCATTTCAAACACAACGCCGTCGTCGGATGCGCGCCCGTCCCAAACGCAAGTCCCGGATCGAGTTGAATAATCACTGCATCTGCTTGATTTATTTCATTTTCCCAGCTCGGACACACCCACAACCGTTTCCCAAATGGCATCGCATGAAAATCCGCAATCCCCTTTTGAACCCAATCCTGATCCTCAAGTTCCTCTATGTCATAAAACGGCAGTTGTTTTCCCCACGCGATTTGTAATTCATCGAGCAAACTATCCACATTTATTTCATTTTCAAATAACGTTTGTAATCGCGTATCTTGCCACAATGGCGTGCTATTTAAGGGCGGTTCATAAATCGGTTGATCCGAACCATCTAACATTGTAACTGACAATGCCCCGTGCTCAAATAATAACGCCGCAAAACATTCTGCATTTTCAGTTTCTACTGAAAAGGTAATTTGTAACCAAGCCATTTCTACATTTCCAATTGGTTTGAGCTGCTTTTTAATTCAGCTTTTTTAAGAACTTCTAAACTCAGCGGCATTTCTAATCTTTTGCCTTTTTCTACCATTTCTTCAATCGTCACGATTTGTATTTTGGGATAGTTTCTTCCCATCATTTCATGCAAATAAAAACCCGCTGCATTCGCTTCTTCTTCCATCGCTTTGGTTGGCTTTTCTAAAGTCATAAAAATCGCCATTACCGCTTGTTCTCTTTCCATATCCCCGCGTAATGTTGCAATATCTTTTCTTTCGACTTTTCCGGACTTTACTTGAAAAACCATTTTCGCCGTTTCATTTTTTGAAGTGAGAAAATACGCAATCCCATCAATCCCTTTATCTGCACCTTTTTTAGTATTGATAATGGCTCGATTGT
>JBEAVE010000039.1:0-7016 GCA_041161065.1 Pseudomonadota bacterium
CGAGCATTTTCTAAAACAATATTACAAACACTTCCTCTCGATAAAAATTCCAATGATTTTGTTTTTGATAATCAGATGTTGGCACAAATTATTTATGCGGGTTTTAGCATTGCTGAAATTACTTGTCCAACCCTTTATTTTGAAGAAGCCTCCTCGATTAATTTCTCCCGATCTGTCAAATATGGCTTTGGTGTTTTAGGTGTTTCTATCGCGGGATTTTTACATAGAATTCACCTTAAAAAATCTTCAATGTTTGCACCGTTAGATCATTTAGAAAAATAACTTTATGGGTTGAAAAAAAGGAATTAACGAAAAATGAATTGTTCGCCGCATTTGAAATCGAGAACGGTGTTTTTTGTATCGGATAGCACAGGGATTACCGCGCATACGTTAGGGCATAGTTTGTTGAGTCAATTTGATCATTTGACATTTGAATATCGTATTTTGTCGAATATCAATACGCTAGAAACCGCCAAACAAGCTGTTCATGAAATCAATACTTGTGCAACTAAATTAAAGCAACGTCCACTGATTTTTGTTACGATTAGTGAAGCAACTGTGCGGCATATTATTTCTACTGCACACGGCATGGTAATGGATTTGCTCGGGACATTTATTGAACCGCTAGAATTAGAACTACAAATGCCTTCTTCTCACGCGGTTGGGCGCAGTCATAATACCAAAGTTCTCAATTACAACAAACGTATAAATGCTATCAATTTTGCAACCCAACACGATGATGGTGCAAGCACAACACATTACGAAGAAGCGGACGTTATTTTAATTGGTGCATCTCGATGTGGTAAAACCCCAACTTCAATGTTTTTAGCAGTGCAATTTGGGGTTGCGGCGGCAAATTTTCCTATCACTGACGACGATATTTTAGATATGCAACTGCCTGAATCCATTAGACCTTTTCGAGGAAAATTGTTTGGATTAACGATCCGACCAGAACGCTTATCAAAAATACGTCAAGAACGCCGCCCAAATAGTCGTTATGCTTCATTGATCCAATGCGAAAATGAAGTACAAAAAATTGAGGTTTTATACAAACGTTCAAATATTCCTTTTGCTGATACGACCACTAAATCCGTTGAGGAAATATCAGCATTAGTTCTTCAACATATCAAATGGGATTGGCATTAGTTTTTGAATGGGCTGAATGGGCTACAAATTGTAAAGAAGCGGAATTAATGCAATAGCGAAGAAAGGTTGGTGCAATTCCATCGTTAAAAACGTGACCCAAATGCGCGCCGCATTGCTGACAAAGCACTTCAGTTCTTTCCATTTCAAACCGTTTATCCATTTCTGTTGAAACCGCATTGGTGAGTGAGTTGCTAAAAGAAGCCCAGCCGCAAGTGGTTTGAAATTTGCTCTCGCTGTGAAATAAATCTGCCCCGCAACAAACGCATTGGTAAATTCCGTTTTCGTTATGCAAATAGTACGCGCCAGAAAAAGGAAGTTCCGTGCCTTTTTCCCAGCAAACATGGTATTGTAAAGGTGTTAAGCAACTTTTCCATTCTAATAAGGTTTTAGTTGGTTTCATGAAATGAATTCTCCAATAAAGAAAATAGGGTTAGTCGCGAAATTACAATCTTCCGCCGCCACTGATGCATTACAAACCTTAATTTATGATTTGCGACGGCGTAATTTAACGTTAATGTTGCATCAAGGAAGCGTCGATGCATTGCCGCAACCCATTGATTTACCTATTGTTAATACCGAAACGCTCGGCAAACAATGTGATTTAATTATCGTTGTCGGCGGCGACGGAACATTATTACATACTGCCCGATTATTCGCGCGTTATGAAGCCCGCGTGTTAGGTATTAATTTAGGAAGATTGGGATTTCTTGCCGATATTAAACCAACAGAAATGACTAATGATTTAGAGGCAATTTTAGACGGGAATTTCATCGAGGAAAAACGTTTCTTAATTCGAGCAACTGCCTTTCGTGGTAAAACACTTTTAACTCGTTGCTGTGCAGTAAATGATGTGGTAATTCACAAATGGAATACCACCCATTTATTTGGTTTCTCAACACATATCAACCAGTGTTTGTTGGGTAATCAACGCGCCGATGGAATTTTGGTTTCTACGCCAACCGGTTCGACGGCGTATTGTTTGTCGGGCGGCGGACCCATTGTTCACCCGTCGTTGAACGCATTGATTTTATTATTATTATTGCCGCACACGCTCAGTCATGCCCCCATCGTGCTCGACAACGACAGCGAAATTGAAGTCACTTTGCAATTAAATCAACAAATTGAAGCGCAATTAACTTGCGACGGCGTGGCTTCACAAACCTTGTTGCCCGGCGATCGCGTCACGATTAAAAAACATCGCCACATTTATTTGGTGCATCCTCCCAATCACGATCATTACGCCACGCTCCGCGATAAACTCCGCTGGGGCTATCAACCTACTTAATTTCTTTGTAACAAAAAACTTAAATTGGAATTATATCTTGATGATTTATAAAGATTTACGCGATTTTATACAGCATTTAGAAACCATTAATCAACTTAAACGCATTTCATTAGAAATTGACCCCAAATTTGAAATGACGGAGATTTGTGATCGAACCCTCAAAAAAGCGGGTCCCGCCTTGCTTTTTGAAAACCCCAAAGGCTTTCAAGTTCCTTTATTGGCAAACTTATTTGGCACGCCCGAACGAGTTGCAATGGGAATGGGAGCAAATTCGGTTTCTGCGTTGAGAGAAATCGGCAAATTATTGGCATTTCTCAAAGAACCCGATCCACCCAAAGGATTAAAGGACGCTTTTGAGAAACTTCCTCTATTTAAGCAAGTTTTAAATATGCCGCCCAAAATGGTTTCAAAACCGGTTTGTCAGCAAATTATTCAAACCAAACCGGATTTGAGCAACTTTCCTATTCAAACCTGTTGGACGGAAGACGTTGCGCCGTTAATTACTTGGGGTTTGGTGATTACCAAAGGTATTTCAAAATCGCGTCAAAATCTTGGAATTTATCGTCAGCAAGTACTTGATAAAAATAGAGTTATTATGCGATGGTTAGCGCATCGAGGCGGGGCGTTGGATTTTCGGGAATGGCAAAAAACCTATCCCAATCAACCCTTTCCGATTGCCGTTGCGTTAGGGGCTGATCCCGCGACAATTTTGGGTGCAGTCACGCCCGTCCCCGATACGTTGTCCGAATATGCGTTTGCGGGATTGCTTCGAGGTGCGCGGACGGAAGTCACCAAATGTTTTTCTCATGATCTGCAAGTGCCCGCCCGTGCTGAAATTATTTTAGAAGGTTTTATTTATCCGAACGATTTTGCCGACGAAGGACCGTATGGCGATCATACGGGCTATTATAATGAAGTCGATAAATTTCCCGTGTTCACGATTGAACGCATCACGCATCGAGAAAATCCAATCTATCACAGCACTTACACGGGTCGCCCGCCTGATGAGCCTGCGATTTTGGGCGTGGCGTTGAATGAAGTTTTCGTCCCTATTTTGCAAAAACAATTTCCGGAAATCGTTGATTTTTATCTACCTCCAGAGGGATGTTCGTATCGTTTGGCGGTTATTAGCATTAAAAAGCAATATCCCGCCCATGCGAAAAGAATTATGTTTGGCGTGTGGTCGTTTTTGCGGCAATTTATGTACACGAAGTTTCTAATTATTACCGATGATGACATTGATATTCGGGATTGGAAAAGTGTGATTTGGGCATTAACCACGCGCGCCGATCCGGTGAGAGATACGGTATTGGTAGAAAACACGCCGATTGATTATTTAGACTTTGCATCACCGGTTTCTGGATTGGGAGGAAAATTAGGTTTTGATGCAACCAACAAATGGGTGGGAGAAACTAATCGAGAATGGGGTCGCGTAATTGAAATGGATCAAAACATTAAAACCCGCATTGATAACATTTGGGATCAATTAGGGATTTTTTAATGATTGAGCAACGGTTTTTTTGATAACTTATTAATAAGTTCTAATATATCGATATACAAATATAAGATTAGATAAACAAATAATTAACAAGCCTAAATTTACCTGAATACAAATAACGGGTATCATAAGTAATTTTTAACCCGACATTACTGGTTGCTATGAATATACACGAGTACCAAGCCAAACGTTTATTTGCCGATTACGGGATTCCCGTACCGACGGGATTGCCCGCGTTCAGCCCCGAAGAAGCCCGTCAAGCCGCTCAAACCCTCGGTGGTTCAAGCTGGATGGTCAAAGCCCAAGTTCACGCCGGTGGTCGCGGCAAAGCGGGCGGCGTTAAACGCGCTCAATCTGCACAAGAAGTCGTTGATATTGCTAATAATTTATTAGGCAAACGCTTAGTCACCCATCAAACCAACGCCGACGGTCAACCTATTTCTGCAGTATTAGTAGAAACCCCAACTTCTATCGACCGCGAACTCTATTTGAGTATGTTAGTTGATCGCGCAAACAAACGGGTTTCTATTATTGCTTCTGCATCGGGTGGAATGGACATTGAAAAAGTTGCTGAAGAAACCCCTGAAAAAGTTTTAACTCGTGTAATTCACCCAGTTACTGGCGTGCAAGCAAATCAATCTCAAGAAATTGGTTTCGCTTTGGGTTTCGATAAAGATCAACGCAAATCCTTTGCCGATATTTTAAACAAACTCTATAAACTCTTTGTTGAAAAAGATTTGAGTTTGTTAGAAATTAACCCGTTAGTTGTTACGGGCGAAGGCAAATTATTGGCATTAGACGGTAAAATCAATTTAGATGATAATGCCTTATATCGTCACAAAGATTTAGAAGCCTTATATGATGCTTCTCAAGTTGATGGAAAAGAAGACATTGCGCGTCGCCATGATTTGAACTACATTGCATTAGACGGCGATATTGCTTGTATGGTGAACGGTGCTGGTTTAGCAATGGCAACGATGGATTTAATTAAATTACACGGTGGCGATCCCGCTAACTTTTTAGATGTGGGCGGTGGAGCAACGGCTGAAAGAGTCACCGAAGCATTTAAACTCATTCAATCTGATAGCAAAGTCAAAGCAATTTTAGTAAATATCTTTGGTGGAATCGTGCGTTGTGATTTAATTGCTGACGGTATCATTCAAGCAGTTAATCAAACCGGATTGAATTTGCCTGTGGTAGTACGTTTGGAAGGAACTAACGTCGACAAAGGTAAAGAAACGTTACAAAAAAGCGGTTTGAAATTGATTGCCGCAAATGATTTGACCGATGCTGCCCAACAAGCAGTTGCTGCTGCGAGAGGAAAATAGAACATGAGCGTATTAGTTAACGCTGAAACAAAAGTCATTTGTCAAGGTTTCACGGGCAAACAAGGCACATTTCATTCTGAACACGCGATGGCTTACGGCACAAAAATGGTCGGCGGAGTCACCCCTGGGCGCGCAGGCGAAAAACATTTAAACTTGCCAGTTTTCAACACGGTACGCGATGCCGTCGCGGAAACAGGTGCGGACGCGAGTGTGATCTATGTTCCCGCTCCTTTCGCCGCCGACGCGATTTTAGAAGCCGCCGACGCTGGCATTAAAGTCATCGTCTGCATCACCGAAGGCATTCCAGTCATCGACATGTTAAAAGTGAAAGCGGTTTTAGCGGATCAGAAAGACGTGCGTTTAATTGGACCAAACTGCCCTGGAATTATCACACCTGGTGAATGCAAAATCGGAATTATGCCTGGAATGATCCACAAAAAAGGTAAAATTGGGATCGTTTCTCGTTCTGGAACATTGACTTACGAAGCGGTTTATCAAACCACGCAAAACGGTTTAGGTCAATCGACCTGTATCGGAATTGGCGGTGACCCCATTCACGGCATGAACTTCGTTGATTGTCTTGAACTTTTCCAAAACGATCCACAAACCGAAGGCATCGTGATGGTCGGTGAAATTGGTGGAACAGCAGAAGAAGAAGCCGCTGATTTCATTAAGAAAAACGTCACCAAACCCGTCGTTGCGTACATTGCTGGCGTAACTGCACCTCCCGGACGCAGAATGGGTCACGCAGGCGCAATCGTTTCTGGAGGAAAAGGCACAGCAGCAGGTAAATTTGCAGCATTAGAAAATGCCGGCGTAACCATTACTCGTTCTCCCGCCGACATCGGTAAAAAACTTTTAGAAATCATGAAATAATTTCTTTTTTATTTCAATAAAATCAAGCACTTATCTTTTTTTAAGATGAGTGCTTTTTATTTTTGTACTATACTTAATTATCTGAAAATAAAAGGAGATTTCATAATGAATTACGCGATTCCTATTGCCTTAGCGGAAGCAAATGTTCGATTGGGTGAATTATGTGAGAAAGCAATTGAAGATCGAGAAACTATTTTAATTCATCAACCTAATGGTCAAGACGTTGCTCTAATTGCGTTAGATGAATTAAATGGTTTGTTAGAAACGGCACATTTATTACGTTCTTCAAAAAATGCTGAACGTTTATTAACGGCATTACAACGTGCTCGTTCAGGTATTGAAAAACCACAAACTATTGAACAATTTCGTAAAGAATTAAGGATTGAATAATGCGAGAAGCAGTATTTCAACCTGAATTTCGTGATGATTTAACTTTTTGGGTAGAAACAGATAGAAAAACAGCTTTACGAGCACTCAAAATAGTAGAAGAAATTTTACGCGAGCCTTTTCATGGAATTGGTAAACCAGAACCTTTGAAATACTTTAGGTTCTGATATTTGGTCGCGTCGTTTAACACAAGAGCATCGCATTGTATATCTTGTGAGCAAAACTCGTATAGATTTTTTACAAGCCCGTTATCATTATTGAGTAATTTTTTAAATTTCTTTTTCTTTCAACCTTAGGAATATTTTTATGTCTATTGTGACACAAAATAATTTAGACCCATTAATATCAATCATGAATAATACAGATACTATCTTTGGTAGTGATCAAATTAAGATGAAAATAAAAGAGAAGAATTGTAATGTTGGATAAAATGAACGAGAGAAGCGAGGTGGTGAGAAAGTTTCTTAGGAACTAAAAGAGAGTTTTTCTTCCTAAT
>JBEAVE010000006.1:0-135940 GCA_041161065.1 Pseudomonadota bacterium
ACTTTGCAATAAATCTGTACAATCCAAGTCTTTAATGTTAATTAAATCATAACGATATTTTAAATTGGGTGTATTTATTTCGGTTTTAAAACGTGGTGATTGCTCCCCAATATACAATACAATCTGCAATGGAACTTGTTGATAACGTTGTGAAATTAAACCACAATACTCTAATTCTCTCCACAACATTTTATCATCATTATCGCTTTGTAATTCCAAATGTAATAGACCACCGTTTTCTAAAGTTGCAATCAAATCTGCACGTCGTTGTTGAACACTTGGAAATTCGATATTTTCTATATTCACCACGTTGCTGTTGGTAAGCAACTTAAAGAGCACTTTTACATCAGGAAACAATTCCTTAAATGTTGTATCGTATTTCATAGTTTGGTAGTGGTATAAAGCCCGCGTAGGTTGGACTGCAAGTCCAACATTATTTTTTAGATCGTTGGTAAAATTGTGTTGGGGTTTGCACCCCAACCTACAAGGCGAGAATTGTCGCATTGTTGTCTACTCGCCGCAACTAAATTGTAGTGATTAAGAATGATAGGTGAGTTTATGAACTTCTCATCATATTACCTAATTTACTAACATTTCTTACTGATTATTCTTACTGATTAGTATCAAAAGTGCAATTGATTAATTTTTATGGTAGAACGGTAAAAATAAGCGTGAAAATTACAGGTGTTTTTATTTCTCTTGCTCTCCGTTGATCATTCAGCGATTCTTTTCTATATAATAATAAAATAAACAACTTATTTTGGAGGATACAATGCAACAGTGGCGGCAACTTTCTTTAACAGGAAAAATCTTAATTGCAATGATAATTGGCGTTGCAGTGGGAATATTTCTTAATCAAATCGGGCAACATAACAACTTTGTGCAATCTATTATTTTAGGGGGCGTGCTTGAAATAATGGGCGCGATATTTGTCGCGGGATTAAAAATGTTAGTAGTACCGTTGGTTTTTGTTTCTTTGGTCGGCGGTGTAACTGCATTAGGTGATGTGAACAAATTGGGAAGAATTGGAGGAAAAGCTCTCGGACTTTATTTATTAACGACCGCCATCGCCATTAGTTTAGCTTTATTTCTCGCGCATTTCATTAATGCAGGTCAAGGATTTGATGCAACCCACGCTGTTACAAATACATTTCAAAACAAACCTGCGCCTTCTTTTGTGGAAGTTTTGATTGGAATTGTACCGAGCAACCCTATTTCTGCAATGTCTGAAGGGAGTATGTTACAAATCATTATCTTTGCATTATTGTTTGGAGTTTCGATTAGTTTAGCGGGAGAAAAAGGCAAACACGTTCTTAATTTTTTTAATGATTTGAACGAAGTCATTATGAAAATGGTTGATATTGTGATGTCGCTTGCCCCTTTTGGGGTTTTCGCGCTGATTACAAAAACGTTTGCCACGCAAGGAATCGATGTTATTTTACCTTTAATAAGTTATTTCATAACAGTGGTTTTAGCGTTATTTCTCCACAGTGTTGGAACGTATGGCGTTTTCTTAAAATTAGCAAAACTTAATCCGCTCACTTTCTTTCAAAATATGCGTCCGGTTTTTCTCTTTGCTTTTAGCACTGCAAGCAGTAATGCCACGATTCCCGTTTCTCTCAAAACATTAGAGGAAAAAATGGGGGTTGATAATGCGATCGCCTCATTTACTGTGCCGTTGGGCGCGACCATCAATATGGACGGCACGGCAATTATGCAGGGCGTTGCAACGGTTTTTATTGCAAATGTGTATGGAGTTGAATTGGGTTTGAGCGCATTTCTCACGATTATTTTAACTGCAACCTTAGCTTCGATTGGAACAGCGGGCGTGCCCGGGGTAGGATTAGTCATGCTTACCATGGTTCTCAATCAGGTTGGATTGCCTGTTGAAGGTATTGCATTAATTATTGGGGTTGATCGATTACTAGATATGATGAGAACGGTTGTAAATGTGACGGGTGATGCAATGGTAACTTGTTTGATTGCAAAGGGTGAAAATGCTTTTGATCAAAGCGTATTTGATGCGAGAAATTCCCATTAAAAAAACAACGCCCTTAATTAAAAGAAAAGCGTTGTTTGTTGTGAGCGCATTGAGATTAAAAGTGATACCAAACTTTCAACATAAATTCTCTCGATTGATCGGGTAATGGTGCGTGCCCATCGTTGTAGGGTTGAATGAATTTGTAATCTTCATTGAAAATGTTATGTACGCCAATACCAATATCAAGATGTTTTGCTAAGAAATCTTGATAGCGCACCATTACATTTGCTAACACAGAAGAAGCGTATTTGTTTAGCACTAATTTACCCATTGTATCGACCGCATTATAACCATAACGAGGGCTAAAGTAGACCAATGAAGGATTGATAGAAAGATGGGAGGTTATTTCGTAATGTCCATTGAGAGAAACTTTATGCGCTGGGAAACCTAAAAACAGTTTGTCGTTTGTGACCGTGTTGGTTTGAAAGTTGTACACTTTAAACTTTGTACCAGAATACTCGGTGGCTTGATAGAAAGAGTGGTTTAAAGTGAAGTAATTTTTGTTCTCTTTCCAACGAAATTCGGTTTCAATTCCTCGAGTGTGCATTTTGTCCGCGTTAAAATAAAGTTCATCAAGTTCTCCCGTGGCGTTGGGTAAAATGCCGTAGACAATGGTGTCTTTTGAAGAAATATCGAACAAGTTTGCGACAATCGACATATTTCGATTGATTTTATAACCGAGCTCGATTTCATAAGTGTCTGTTTTTTCAGGCTTAATGCTATTGATTAACGTATCAGAATAGTTTTCAATCGTGGGACTATGAAACGATTTGCTATATAGCAATTTAACATGATAACGATCAAAGACTTTCGTGAAACCCACGCGCGGCGCAAAATCCGATTTCGCCATATTGGGATCATCGTAACGCAACCCTAAAGTTAAATTACCCATGTCTGTTTTATACAAACTTTCTGCAAACAAAGTCGTGTTTTTAATGGCGGCAGAATTACTATTAGCGATCAAAGGATACCTAAATTCATCGTGATAAAACTCCGCGCCCGTGACCAGTTGTAATGCTTGAGTTGGCGTATAAGTCACATTGAGCTTGCCCGTGTAAGTATCCGAGAGGACTCGTCTAATCACTTTGCCGGTGTTATCTTTGATTTCATAAGGGCTTTGTTTCATGTAAGACAGTGAGGAACTTACATTTAGCTGGTCGCTCAGATCGGTTTGATATTTTAATTCAGCGACCTCCATTTTGCTAAAATATTTATCATTAGAAACGCCGCGCACTTTTGAGAAAGAATCTCGATTGGTCACATAATATTGATCCGAAAGCAACCGTGCGCTCACGCCTTTATAAATCAAATTGACATTGAGGTATTCTGGAAATAATTCGTTGTCATTTGCCATGTCGAATGATTTTCCATACACATCGTAGTAGATTTGATCGCTGCGATGCCCGCTGCCTTTTGTACCCATTGCGCTCAGTTTCAAATCTCCCCATCGATCGCCCGCCATCGCGGTTAATTGCTCATGTCCTTGAGCGTCCTGCATTTTTCCATAACTAGCGGTGAAAGCAACCCCGTCAATGTCTTCGGCTTGTTTGGTGATGATGTTGATAACGCCCAACTTTGCCGCGCCGCCATAAATCACCGATCCCGGTCCGCGCACGATTTCAATGCGTTTAATGTGATCAACGGGAAAGTGCTGTCCAAAATGAAAAGAAGCATAGCGGCGATCATTCATTTCAATGCCATCGACCAACACCAACACTTTCCCTTCAAATCCCCAGTTTCCGCGAATACCCACGCCAACGCTGTTTGAAATGTCCAAACCAAAATCATAACCGGGCACTAATCGTAAAATATCAATCAAATCGCGTGCGCCCGAATTAACGATTTCTTCTTCCGTAACTACGCTAACAATCCCCGGCGCATCTCGAACAGAGCCTTGATTTTTAGAGGCAATTGAAACCGGTAAATCCAATAATTCCTCCAAAGAGAGTTTTGATAGCATTGCAATCGTTGATGTATTGCTAGCGGCGAAACTATGTTGGCTCAGCACACTGCAAACACCCACCCACAATACAATTGAAAAACGCAGGTTAAGCATAACTTTCTCCAATTTTCATGTTTAACTTTTTGTTATAATGAATCGGGGTTTGTGATCACCCCGACTCCCCCTTTAATGTTTAAGCAAAGGTTGGTCTAACATCAGGTTTTACAATGCGTTGAAACATCAAAGCGTCATCTATCAATACTTTTGTACACTTTGTACAACTGGCAGCGTTTTCAACCATGATTTTAGTGCATTTTGTACAACTGGCAGCGTTTTCATAACCCATTATGTTCATGGGTTCACCAAATTCTTTTTCATAGAGTTCATGGGTTAGCGCACTGGCTTGTTGGTGGTTAGCAATATCCTCTTCGCCACGCAATCCCAAATAAGGAAAATGATGTAAGAAAAAACCGAAAGCATTTTGGCAATCTTCCGCGTATTTCATGGTGTCTAAAATGTGGTAGTGCCAAAAAACATCGACATCAGGCATAGGAACGGTAGGGATTTCAAGGTATTTCACCGACAGCAATAAAAAGCGTTTGTAAGCGATTTCTAGTTGCTCAACATATTCACGCGACCAGCCTTTCCCTTCTGAGGGGTCTAATAACTTAAATTTGATGGCTTCAAGATTCAACGCGTCAATGCCAGCTTGCATTTGTTCGGCAGATTTTGGTAATTGCATCAGAGGTCTCCTTCGTAAGTGGTTTGAAAAATAAACGGATAATCGCTAAAAGTGATAGCACTTATCACGTGCAGTGTAATACAAAAACCACCCAAAAGTTAAGTAATAAATCAAACTTTTTAGGAAGCAAACAGTTTAACCGCTCGCCTTCTCCTCTCCCGTTGCTTAAATTAAGATAATGTTAATTTCTAACTAATATGATATAACTTAGGAAAACTAACATTATGGAAATGAGCACGTGTCCTCCATTGAAAATCGTTTGAACGGTACGAAACAAAGTCAAATTATCCGAGAGCTTTTTAATAATACCGCGCACTTTCCCATTGTGAACATTTTTTTAGAAATGTTGCTTTATTCTCCGCTGGTGTATTTTCAATCAGCAG
The DNA here is from genome assembly GCA_041161065.1 of Pseudomonadota bacterium. Taxonomy (GTDB): domain Bacteria; phylum Pseudomonadota; class Gammaproteobacteria; order Beggiatoales; family Beggiatoaceae; genus DYRG01. The sequence continues at coordinate 5,109 of JBEAVE010000006.1, forward strand.
GCTTTTCATTAATTGTAATGAGCGGTTTATTGCAAGCCTATTGGTTAGGGCGTTGGCAATATGAAAAGAACCCGCACCCTTTATTGGGCAATTTAATTGGTGTAAGTTGTTACACAGTCGGCGAGATTTTTTTAGATGTGTTGTTCTTTGACGAAACCTTTCAACAAGCCTTAGACTTTTTTGAGAAACCACACCATATTGCGTATTGGACTTTCTCTATTTTAATTGGGATTTTACAACAATTACGCTTGCATTATCCTAAATTGATTGTGATAGAAAGCATCGTGAGAACAGCTATTTTAGGTGTAATGTATTGGATTTTTGAAAATCTCTTTAGTCATTACGACACCATGAATTTCTTTATTAATGAAAGCCATATCTTTCTCAACTTGTCTATTTTATTTTTGGGAATTGTTTTTGGATTAGCGCATTTGAATACCCAAACATACCTCAAAATTCTTCAAGAAACTAGCCGCCAATTGCAATGTTATTCGGAGTGGTTGTTGGGGCGACATTTGTTGAATGCTGCGCTTAAAAATCCTGAATTGTTAAGTTTAAATCGTAAAGAACGGACAATTATTTTTGTTGATATTCGAGGTTTCACGCAATGGAGCGAAACTCAACACCCAGAAACTGTCGTTGCCATGTTAAATAATTATTTTGCGATTGGAGAAAGTTGCTGGTCATCTCAAACCCGTTTTATAGAAAATCTCATTAAAACTAAATATACGGGAGATGAAATTATGTTGGTGATGAATCAGGTCGATGTTTCTATTGAATTGGCGCAACTGTTATCTAAAGAACTGAACAGGTTTTTGGCGGATTTTTCTCTCGGCACGGGGATTGGAGTGCACTGTGGTTTTTTAGTGGAAGGATTGCTGGGAAGTCATCAAGTCAAAGCCTATGATGTGATTGGTGATACGGTGAACACGGCGAAACGCATTTGTGATGTTGCAATGAGTGGAGAAATCCTGTTGTCAGAAATAAGCTGGGCAAAACATTCGCGTTCGATCATTTGCAAACAACAACGCCAAGTGTCCGTGAAAGGAAAGCGCGAGCCGCTAAAATTGTTTTGCATTGAGTATTGAGGCGCGGCGCAACTTGCCCTTGTCAAATCGCGCGTTTGTTTATATGATGATTTAAACTTTACCTCACCCCCACAAGACCATCGGCTTATGAACATTTCAACACGCTTAAACAACGCATTTTCTGCACTTTGTGCGGCGGGTGCGGTTGCGCCGATGCGTCTTGCTTCAGCACTCCTATATACTTTGCGATTGCTGCCGTAAGGCAGTATTTCTTGAGCTTTTCGCCCGACGGGGGGCAACAATACCTTGTTATTTTTCGCAAATTTATTTAGGAGTTTTTTTATGTCAAATCAACTGATTATTTTCGACACCACGCTTCGAGACGGCGAACAAAGCCCCGGCGCGTCGATGACCAAAGATGAAAAAGTCCGCATCGCCAAAGCCTTAGAAAAATTAAATGTCAATATTATCGAGGCGGGATTTCCGGCGGCGAGCGTGGGGGATTTCGAAGCGGTGGCGGCGGTTGCCAGCGCGGTTAAAAACGCAACCGTGTGCGGATTATCGCGCGCGCTTGACAAAGATATCGACACCGCCGCCGATGCCTTAAAATCCGCCGCTCGAATGCGCATTCACACTTTTTTAGCGACTTCCCCGATTCACATGGAGAAAAAACTCCGCATGACCCCAGATGAAGTGGTCGAACGAGCGGTCGCAGCGGTCAAACGGGCGCGAAACTACACCGATGACGTGGAATTTTCCCCCGAAGATGCGGGACGTTCCGAAACCGATTTTCTCTGTCGAGTGATCGAAGCGGTGATCAAAGCGGGCGCGAAAACCATCAATATTCCTGACACGGTGGGTTATAATTTACCGCACGTTTTTGGCAATTTAATCAAAACCTTACGCGAACGAATCCCAAATGCCGACCAAGCGATTTTCTCGGTGCATTGCCATAATGATTTAGGATTAGCGGTGGCGAATTCATTATCGGCGGTTTTAAATGGCGCGCGGCAAGTTGAGTGTACAATCAATGGGTTAGGCGAACGAGCGGGCAATGCAGCGTTGGAAGAAATTGTCATGGCGGTGCGCACGCGGCAGGATATTTTTGAATGCGACACCCAAATCGATGCCACGCAAATTGTCAATTGTTCAAAATTGGTTTCAAACATTACCGGATTTCCAATTCAACCGAATAAAGCCATTGTCGGTGCAAATGCGTTTGCACATGAATCAGGAATTCATCAAGATGGTGTAATTAAACATCGAGAAACCTATGAAATCATGCGCGCAGAAGATGTGGGTTGGAAAACCAATCGAATGGTGTTAGGAAAATTATCGGGTAGAAATGCGTTTAGTCAGCGTTTGAAAGAGTTAGGTTATGAGTTCACGTCAGAAACCGAATTAAATGCCGCGTTCTCACGTTTTAAAGCCTTAGCCGATAAGAAACAAGAAATCTACGATGACGATTTACAAGCGTTAATTAGCGATACATTATCGGCTGAAAACGAGCGTTTCAAACTGGTTTCATTAAAGGTTTGTAGTGAAACGGGAGAAATCCCCCACGCGCATTTGACCTTGAATGTCATCAATGAAGAAAAAACCGCCGACGCAATTGGAAGTGGTCCCGTTGATGCGACCTATAATGCAATAGAAACAATGGTGAAGAGCGGTTGTCATCTGCAATTATATTCGGTAAATAATGTTACCGATGGCACAGATGCGTTGGCGGAAGTGAGCGTGCGTTTAGAGAAAGATGGAAGAATTATTACGGGTCAAGGCGGCGATATTGATATTGTTATTGCCTCTGCAAAAGCCTATTTGAACGCGCTAAACAAAGTCTTTGGTTATTTTGAAAGAAAACACCCTCAAGTCTAAAACCCCTTCTCGAACTCAGCGTCAAAGGTGGGTTCGAGAAAGTGTTATTTCAATTCCTCAATGCAACTTTAATAGAACAGATTGCCAATTACAGGTTTCTAATTTCAAAAGAATGGGTAATTTCAGCGGTTTTGTCGAGCATTTTAGAAACTGAGCAATATTTGTCGGCGGACAGATTTATCGCGCGTTTCACTTTGGTTTCGTCAAGATTTGTGCCCGTAAAAATGTAATGCACGTTGATTTTTGTGAACACTTTGGGGTCTTCGGCGGCGCGTTCAGCGGTGATTTCCATTTGACAATCGGTTAAATTTTGGCGGCTTTTTTCTAAGATCATTTTCACGTCAATACCCGTGCAACCCCCTAATCCCATTAACAATAATTCCATTGGGCGCGCGCCTAAATTACGTCCGCCGACTTCAGGCGATGCGTCCATAATGATGCCGTGTCCGCTGTCTGCTTCGCCCAACCAAGTCATGCCTTCGATCAATTTAATTCGTGCTTTCATGAGGAAACTCCTGTGCTAGATTGTTTTGAAAAAACCATTTTAACGCAATCGAATGCTCATTGAACAATATTTTGTGCAGACGGTTTGTCGATTTTGGGAGGAATCGCCGTTTGTGGGGTTTCAATAAGACGCTGAAGTGTGCCCCAATTTTTTAAGGAAATCGTGATTTCAACGGCTTTAATGGTATTTTGAGTAGGTTGTGAAGGGGGATATTGTTTAATCCACTGATTTTGACTATCCAAATAACGCAAAGAAAGGCTTTCAACATTTTTTAATAAAGGGGTTTTAATTGGCAGGCTTTGCCGCGCTCGATCCAACACCGTCCAATATTGTCGATAAAGCGTTTTATGTTCTAAAAACCATTCGACCCGTTGTAAATTGCTACGCTTTAATTCTAAAGGATTTTCCCAGCCGCTTCGCGTTAATGCAAGCGTTTGTTCAGTGCCTAATAAAGCGGGCTGAGTTGCACCAAATTCATCACGAATAGGTCGAGGAACGACTTGAGAAACATCTTCTAAAAATCGCCCAAATAAAAACTGTAATTGCCCTAATTCATCAGCTTGTTGTTGTAATTGTTGATTGATGGTGATCACTTGTTGCAAAGTGCTATAAGCAAAAGTCGCCATGATACTAAAAATAGCGATTGCAATTAAGATTTCTAAAAGGGTAAAGCCGCGTGATTTCATTTGTTTTGAAGGGAGGATTTGGCTTTTTCCATTAATTCAGGCGGCGGCGAAGCCATTAGAAACCGCAAATCAATTCGACGATTTTGGCGACGATTTTCCTCTGTTTCTTGATTAGCAACGGGGCGGCGCGCCTCATAAGCACTCACGCTCAACAGGGCTTGTTGCTGAGGATTTTTGAGGGTTTCCAAAACGGGCGCGTAATGGTTAAGTGCTTGAAAAGTATGCAAAGCCCGCGCGGTTGCCAATGCCCAATTGTCTTGAAATTGATTTGTTTTGATGGGCTTGTTGTCGGTATGTCCTTCAATTAAAACGGCTTCGAGGCGCGCTTCGCTATTTTTGGGGCAATGCGCGCGAAAATCGGGCGGGGAAAGGCTATAACAAGGCAAAATTTCCAACAACGCCGCCGCCACCTGCTGCATCGCTTGAACGCCCTCCGGACGAAAATCCGCCTCGCCTGAATTGAACAACAACGCTTCGGGCAACCTTAAAACCCCATTTTGCTCATCAACCAAAACACGTAACCCTTTGGCAGATAAGATTTTTTCAATATCATTGAGCAAATCTCGACGAACACTATCATTATCGGTTAAACGGGTGATGACTTTTTCAAGACGTTGTTTTTCAAGGCGTTGTGCATTTGTCTCGGCTTGAAGTTTTTGTTTTTCGAGGCGTTGCGCATCCGTTTCAGAGGTTAAACGTTGATTTTGTTGGACTTGTTCCCACGATGCCTGCCGATAATGCAGCGCAAAACCCATCAAAATAATAATAAAAATAAACAACAATCCAATCATCAAATCACTTAACGATGCTAAATAGTTTTCTTCTTGCATTTTCTTATCCCATTCTTATCCCATTTGCTTTGTCGATATTAACGCGGTTGCATTTGTCGCAAATGCTTTCCAACCGCAATACTTGCTCCCCCCAATCCTAATAAAATTCCAATCAACATTAAAATAAATAACAAATTCCATTCAAATAAGTTTAATTGATACTGGGTTTGGTAAAGAAAATTCAAATGTTGTAATGGCGCATCTAATAATGAAAATCCCATTTTAATGAGCATAAACGCAACCAATCCTCCCAACAAACCAAACCACAAACCACTGTACAAAAACGGGCGGCGAATAAAACCATTTGTCGCACCAAATAGCCGAGTGATTTCAATTTCCTCTCGCCGATTGTTCACTGCCAAACGAATTGTATTTGAGGTAATTAATATCACCGCCAAACCCAATAAACCCGCCAACACTAAAATCCCTCTTCTAATCACTTCCACCATTGCAAACCACCGCTTCAACCATCGCATATCAAATTGAACATTATCGGCTTCAGGTAATTGTTGCAACATTTGAAATAAACCTTGAATGCTCTCATTATCTTGTGCGGCAGGTTGAATCACCAAAACCGCTGGCAAAGGATTTTCATCTAAGGCTTGTAATGCGTCACTGAAACCCGACAATTCACGATATTCTGCTAAGGCTTCCTCTCGACTAATTACCCGCACTTTTGAAATAGTCGGTTGTTGGCGTAATTGTTCAGCTAATTGTAAAGCAGTTGCATCAGAAATTTCCACTTTGAGAAATAATGAAAGTTGGCTATTAGCGTCCCAATGTTGGGTTACTTGTCGAGCATTTTCTAATAACAAAAACAAACCCGCAGGCAATGCCAATGAAATCCCAATAACTGCCGCCGTTAAAAGCGTTAATAAAGGTGTATGAATCGCTTGTTGAAAACTTGACTTAAAGCTGTGCCAATGATGTTGTAACCACATTTGTAACAACGGAAGTTGCGAGGGAATCGATGCATTAACAGCGGAATTATTAGAACGAAATCCTTGTATATTTTTTTGACGAGTTTCTTTACGATAATTCATAATTTAATTTCCAAAAAACTTACGCGAAAATTTTGAGCTTTCGATAGGTACACCTTGAAATGAAGGGTGATAAGCCACTGGCTTACTTAAATAATAGCCTTGCACTAAATCAATTCCAAAAGAATTAAGCATGAGTAATGTTTCTTCATTTTCAACAAATTCTGCAATCGTTTCTTTATCCATATTTTTAGCAACATTTATAATTGCTTTAACAAAAGTTTGGTTGTCTTTATCTTGAGTTAAATCACGAATAAATAAGCCGTCAATTTTAACCGTATCAACTTTCAAATGTTTCAAATAACCAAATGAAGAAAAACCCACGCCAAAATCATCTAAACATACCCGACAACCTATTCTCGATAAAACATCAATAAAGTTTTGCGCGTCGTGCAAATCAGCAACCGCAGCGGTTTCTGTTAATTCCACTAATAAACGCCAAGGTTCAACATTTTGTTGCTCTAATTCTTTAACAATAAAATAAGCCAATGTTGGGTCTTCAATTGAGCGTCCAGAAACATTAACGGCTAATGGTGGAATACGTTTTGAACGGGCAAGCAAACTAATGCTTTCTTGTAAAACAAATCGATCAATTTCTAAAATTAAACCACTTCTTTCTGCGTGAGGAATAAAACGGTCTGGTGTAATCAGTTTCTCAGGATTATTAATATCATTCATTCTCAGTAATATTTCTAAATGAGAAAGGCTTTTGTCTTTTGCTTGATGAATGCCTTGAAAATATAATTTGAACAAATTTTGATCTAAGGCTTGCTCTATTTTCTTACCCCATGAGAAATCATCTATTTTTTGAACAGAGGTATTTCTATCTGAAGCATAAATTTGCCACATATTCTTACCGGCTGATTTCGCTTGATACATAGCTGCGTCGGCGTGCGCTAGCAATGATTCTGCATCGGTGGCGTGCTCGGGATAAAATGCAATGCCTAAACTGGTTGTTAAACGCAAGGTTTTTCCTTTCACTTGAAAAGGTATTCTTGAAATACAATGCAATATTTTATCGGCGGTATTTTTAGTAGTTGCTTTATTGGTATCAATGAGCAAAACAGCGAATTCATCTCCTCCAATTCTTGCAAAAAGTGTATTTTTTTCTCCCAACACATGCACTAATTCTGCCGCGCAATTAGTTAATACTTTATCGCCGGTTGTATGTCCGTACACATCGTTAATATATTTGAATTCATCTAAATCAAAAAATAACAATGCGTGCTCAACACCATAACGCGAACTGTGGCTGGTTATTTTAATGAGTTCTTCTTGAAGACTTCGCCGATTAAAAAGTCCCGTCAAATCGTCGTGTTGAGCGAGATATTGCAAACGATTTAACGAATGTTGATTATCATTTTTAGCGCGTTCAAGTTCTTCTAAACGGTGTCGTAAAGATAGCTCGGCTTTCTCACGATGACGGGTTTCTGCGGCATTGGCTTGTTCTATTTCTTGAAAACTATCCTCTTTCATTTGTAGCTTTAAAGCCAAACGATTAATAGTGTTTTGTAATTCCGCGAGTTCTTTTGTATCTGACAGTGGATTTATCTGATTATTCAAATGTCCTTCTTCAAGAGCAAGCAAAGTCGAATGGGTTTTTATTAATTGCGATGCTAAACGGCGGTGTATGTAAGATTGCAATGCCCACCACAATCCCAAAAAACCCATTAAAGGTAATAGCATAGACATTGCAAATGCAACTCCATGTTGAGTAAATTGGGTTTTAGGTGTACCAATCATAACAATAATGTTTTCGTCGGGCAATTTCTTATAGATGGCGGTATATGTTTTTTCTTGAATTTTATAAGTAATGTTTCCGCTGAGTTGTTCAAAATTTTCTTTGATATTGATTAAGGATTCGGCGATGTTTTTTTCAAAGCCGCCATAATCAATAATAACCGGTGCCGGTTCGAGTTGCGCAACGAGGAATTGTTGAGCTTCTCTAAAATAAGAAAATAAAGAACCCGCCGCCGGTTTTCCTTGCAAATAACGGACGGTCGTGATAGTATTTTCTAGTTCTAAATAAAAGATTTGTTGTTGTAATGTGTTTATACGTTTTTGTACAAAGGTACTTCCAATGATCAAAACGGATAAAATTGCAATGAACAAAGCGAACAGCGCAGCAAAATCTAGTTTTGTTTGCAATCTCATAGTTGTAGAATTAAAGGTTGGGCGATAAATTAGGATACACGACGTTTCCATTGTGTACTATTTCATCTATTTAAGACAAGTTTTTTGTTTCATTTGTAAGGAGCGGTTTATGCAAAAGTGGTTATTACCCTTAATGATGTCGTGCGCGGGGCTGTCGTTTGTGCACGCCGCCGATGATATGTCATTGGAAGGTATCGTGATTTTAGGGCAGCAAAAAAGTGCCGTCATTTCAAATAATGGCAAACAAATTACCGTGAAAATTGGTGATTCTCTCGGTGAATGGACGGTCGATGACATTGAAGCGCGCAAAGTTCAATTGCGTCCCACCGCTGATGCCAAAGGGGCGCGGCGCGAGTTAAAACTTAATACCCATATCAATCCTGCGGCAAATCCCGACGCGAAACCAACGGATAAACCCGCCGACAATATGACGGCTGCGCCACCTTCTAATCCATTTGCTGCTGCTGCCGCTGCCAACGCCGCCGCTGCTAAAAATGCCACGCCCGCGCCTCCAACCGGACAACCCCCCGCGCAGTCTTTCCAACCTAAAGTTATTGAAGATAAAGATATTCCAGCGGGACATCGTCGAGTGCGCACGCCGTTTGGTGATGTGTTGGTCAAAGACCCGCCGCCCACTGGTCAGTAAAAAAAGCACGCCTATCTTGGAGTGGGTGGTTTTTTCTGTCCAAACTCTTATATACTGAAAACATACTTTGACGCACCGTTAGAGTATGTTTTTCACACACTTACGCAAAAGAGGACGCTTTCATGAAAATTACCCCCTTAAAAACCCGCAAGGCTATTTCGTTGGTTGCCGCAAGTAAATTAGCGGTTGGCATCGGGAGTGCCGCCCACGCTGATGAGCCCGTCGCGGGATTGGGCAGCAAAATGCCCGCTGAAACCGCACCTAGATTGGGTTTATTTGAGCTGGGTTATCCCCTCGAATTACTGAGTCCACCCCAAGAAGGGCTCGCCGAAGCCAGCACCACCACCGGTTCAAAAAACGCGACCCCCGATGCCAACGCCCAACAAATCGCCAAAAAAGGGCGCATCTGGACAAAAGTTATCCCTAAACAAGACGCAAACGGCGCATTTCCCCAAAACACCCCGCACCCCCGCATCGATTTCGTGGTCAGCAATATCCGAAACGATGGTCCCGTCACGGTGTATTTGTTGTACGGGACAAAAGTGGTTTCGCCTCAAGTGCAAATCCGCCCCAATGCAGGGACTTTTAATTTGGATTTGACAACCTTAGGTTCAGAAACCCACATTTTAGCGGGCGTGACGTTGCAACCTGAAACCAAATTGGAAGGATTGCCGCCCTCGCCTTTTGGACATGATTTGGGACCTAAAACCCGCTCGGCAGTGATTTCAGTTGCTTTAACGGATTTATCGAAAGTCCAAGCACCTGAAATCTATTTCCAAGCGGCGGTTGTGCCAGCTAATGGTGATCTCAAAGAAGCGCAAGCCTCTGAAATTGACCATTTTGTTATTGAGCGCGTCAAAGCCGATCGCCCCAACAGCGGCAGTAAAGCCAGCAAAACCGCCTCCTCAACGATTCAAGCTCCCGACGGCACAACCACCCAACAAACCTGCGGAAAACAAGGGGTTGTCGCCGTTTGCGCAAACAACAGCACCACCGCTCCCACGCAAACCACCGGCAGCAAAACCACCACCACGCAAACCGGTTCGGATAGCGGCAGCAAAACCACTTCTTCAACCACGAGTGGTTCGAGCTCGAGTGGCTCAAATTCTGGCAGCAAACAATAACTTATGAACACGGACGCACCACTCAAATTACAACCATTAGGACTCGCCCCTTTATTGGGCAAACGGTTGCGTTTGGAACGGCGCGCCCCGCAACATACGGATTTTATTTGGCAATGTCGCCAAGATCGGCGTTTCTGGGAATTGTATCGCATGACGGACAATCCCAACGAAACCCCCGATCAAATCCGCACCAAATTGGAAGAAGAAAGCCAGTTGCTCCCGCATCAATTACGTTGGTTAGAATGGGTAATCATTAGAATTGATCAGAACAAACCGATTGGATTAGCGGCGGTGGCGGATTATCAACCCCAACATCGACGCGGCGAGTTTTTGATCGGCATTGTTGATCCCCTTGAACAAAAAGCAGGTATCGGATTAGAAGCCAGTTTATTGGTATTAGATTTTAGTTTTAACTATTTGAAATTACACAAGTTTATGAGTTTTGTGTACGGTTATAATCAAAGCTCGCAGCAAAACACCTTGCAATTAGGTTTTGTTAAAGAAGGACATTTCAGAGAACATATGTTTATTCCTGAAAAAGGCTATATCGATTTATATCAAAATGGTTTGTTAGAAAGCGATTTCAGAAACAACCCGCGTTTAGCCAAATTATCCCGCCGTTTGCTCAATAATGATGTCACTCAATTTCCAACAGAACCAGAAATCCTCTCCGCCGATCAATTGAAAAGTATGGAAGCGCAATTAAAATCCTTTGCTATCGCCCAACAAAAAAACGATAATAGCTAATCTAAAAAACAGAGGAGCAATGGCGATGGAAAAGAGTTGGTTAAAACGTTATCCGCAAGGCATTCCCGCAGAAATCAATCCCAACCAATACCAATCGATTGCAGAGGTATTTGAAGAAAGCTGCCGACAATACGCCAATCGCCCCGCTTTTACTAATTACGGTCATACCCTTTCTTTTAAGGAACTTCAAACAAAAAGTCTTGCATTTGCCGCTTATTTGCAACAAACCTTGCACTTAAAACACGGCGATCGAATTGCTTTTATGATGCCTAACATTTTGCAATATCCCGTTGCTTTGTTTGGGGCGTTAAGTGCGGGTTTGGTGGCGGTTAATGTTAATCCTTTGTACACCTCTCGAGAATTAGAGCACCAATTAAAAGACGCAAACGTAAGTGCTATCGTTATTTTAGCTAATTTCGCGCACGTTTTAGAAAAAACCCTCGACAAGGTAGTCGTCAAACATATCATCGTTACCGAATTAGCCGATTTGCACCCGACGTTCAAAAGATGGGCAATTAATGGCGTTATAAAGTATTTCAAACGCTTAATTCCTTCCTATCATTTACCAAAAGCTATTTCGTTTAGAACAACTTTAGAACAAGGCGCGCAATTATCATTTGAAAAACCGCTTATTAAAAATACCGATTTAGCATTTCTCCAATACACTGGCGGAACAACCGGCGTTGTTAAAGCAGCGATGCTCACGCAAAGAAATCTTATCGCTAATATGCAGCAGGTTTCTGCATGGGTAGGAACTAAAATAGAATTAGGTCAAGAAATTATTATCACAGCTTTGCCGATTTACCATATCTTTTGTTTGACTGCAAATTGTTTGTGTTTTATGCAATTTGGGGCATTGAATGTATTGATTACAAACCCGCGTGATTTGAACTATTTTGCTAAAGAACTTAATAAATATCCTTTTACGGTCATTACGGGCGTAAATACCTTATTTAACGCGCTGTTACATCATCAAGCCTTTCAGAAATTGGATTTCTCTTCCTTAAAATTAACCGTTGGTGGCGGTGCAGCTATTCAACAAGCGGTAGCAGAGCATTGGCGGGAGAAAACGGGTTGTCCTATTTTAGAAGGTTATGGTTTGACAGAATGTTCTCCGGTGGTTTGTGTGAACCCATTTGATATTACGGATTTCACCAACAGTATTGGTTTGCCAATTTCTTCAACGGAGATTTCTCTGCGCGATGAAAATGGAGAGGAAATTTCAAAAGAACAAGCGGGAGAATTATGGGTTCGTGGACCGCAAGTTATGAAAGGTTATTGGCAACGCCCCACTGAAACAACTGAAATCTTAACTGTCGATGGTTGGTTAAAAACAGGCGACATTGCAACCATCGATGAAAAGGGATTTCTACGCATTGTTGATCGCAAGAAAGATATGATTTTAGTATCGGGTTTCAATGTGTATCCCAATGAAATAGAAAGTGTGATTGCAAAACACCCAGCGGTTTTAGAATCTGCTTGTATTGGTGTGCCTGATGAAAAGAGCGGTGAAGTGGTGAAACTATTTGTAGTTTTGAAACCGAATATGAAAGCAATGGTTGAGGAACTCCGCGAGTTTTGTCGAGAATCTTTAACGGGTTATAAAATCCCGCGTTTCATTGAATTTCGTCAAGATTTACCCAAATCAAATGTTGGGAAGATTTTACGCAAAGAACTACGCAATCTTTGAACTAAATAAATCAGAGAATTTCATGATAAAATCAGCGTCGGGTTTATCATAGAAAATCCCGTTTTGAGGAGAATCAGGGCGCATACCCCTGAGAAATAAATAAAATACCCCACCAAAATGTTTCTCATAGTGATAATTTGGCAACCGTTGCGTCAAATAACGATGTAGAGCAACGCTGTAAATATGGTATTGCAAAAAGTAGTGGTGTTCCTCCATTGCAAAAGCTAATTTATCGGGTGCATAATCCTTCAAATCAAAGCCCAATCGATTAGATTTGTAATCCACTAAAAAGTATTGCCCATTATGTTCAAAAATCAAATCAATAAATCCTCGCATAAAACCTTGCCATGTTTGAAAAAAAGGTTTCTTAAATGAAATATTCCACCGTTGTTCCCAATAAGGTATTAAAAGTCCGTTCATTTTTTGAGAAACTAATTCATCAACCGGATAATAAAATTCCATTTCATTTAATCGCTGTGAAACACTAATCTCCGCTAAACAAAAATCCCCATTCAAACGGCTTTGTAAAACATTTTCTAATAATTTTTCTACAGTGGGTTGATATTTCAAATCAAAATGATGAAACGCCATTTTATGTTGAATTAACGTGCTATCTAATTTTTGAAAGTCTAAATGCTCTAAAATTTCATGTAATAAATTCCCTATTTTTGAACCCGCTGGCAAATGAAAAATATCGTCCATTTGAGTAGATATTTCTTCAGAATTTTCACTGACAAGTTGCTCAATAATATCGGTATCCAAACGTTGAGCTCGATTATCAATTTGATCTTCGGCAATTTGCATTTGTCCAGATAAACCACTAAAACTATTTATAAACCAATTTTTCTTTAATTTTTTGCTCACCTTTCTCACATTATATTCAGAAAGCTGTTCTTTATCCATTTGAAAAGTTGTTGTTCTTTTCTGATAGGTTATTTTTGAAAGCGCAATGGTTTGTTGAGATTGTTCAACCAGTTCTTCCAAAGTATAAAATAAATTTTGATCAGATTGTTTCGATAGATTTTTTTGATTTTGAAACAACAAATATGTCCATGCAGCATTTTCAACTTCCTTAAATACACCAAAAACAGCATGACAAGCAACTTTTGCTCTGGTTAATGCAACATAAAGCAATCGTGCATTCTCTGCTTGTTCCTCAAGAATTGCTTGATTTTTATATAAGGTATCTTCCTTTTTTTTGCTATCTAAAACTAATGTCAGCGCATTATTTTCATTAGGATCATGTAAAATAAATTCTTTTGAGGTATCCTTGATTTGTAAATGTCCGTCCCAAATAAATGGAAGAAAAACAATGGGATATTCCAGTCCTTTACTTTTGTGAATAGTGACTAATTTCACCGCTTTCTCGTCACTTTCTAAGCGCAATTCGTGTTCTTCTTCTTTATCTAAATAACTAATCTTTTCTACCAACCATTTATATAATTCATACATACCAAAATGTTGCTGTTTTTCTACCGTATGTAATATTTCTGACAAATGCAAAAAATTCGTTAGTTTTCTCTCACCATTTGGGAAAGATAACAAATGAGAAATCAGTTTTTTTTGAAAGAGTTGATCGCCTGAAAATAAAAGATGGCGAAACATTGGCATAAAGCCTTTTTGTTCCCACAATTGCGCATAAAACTGAAAATACTCCAAATAAAAACTCCATCGTTGTTCATCTTGAGATAGAAGAAAAATTTGCACCGCATTCAATTCAAATAAATCACTAATTAGAGCGGTTTTAACCGCCGTTTCATTGGTTATTTCTAAGAGTGCTGCAAGCAGATATTTTATAGCAATGGCTTCGTCACTTGTAAAAATATTTTCATGGCTGTATAAAACGGCAGGAATTTTATAATGTTGCAATATTTTTTGTAATAAATGAGCTTCTTTGTTCTTACGTACTAAAATCGCCATATCACCTGCTGTAAAATCTCCTTCATTTAAGAGATTTGAAATCTTATTTGCAATAAAATAGGCAATATTTTTCTTTCCCGATGCTTTATTCATCGTTTCTTGTTGATGTTGGCGTTCTAAGAAATAAATATGTAAAGCAGGTTGATAAGTTGTTAGGTTTTGTTCACGGGGTATTGCATTGGAAAAGTGAATATCTTTCAAATAAAAAGGGGTAGAATGGCGTTGGAAAATGGTATTTGTTGCTTTAATTAAACTGGGTGTTGAACGGTAATTGGTACTGAGAGAATAAATTCTTTCTTGTGCCTGTTTTGAGGCTTCAATATAACTAAAAATATCTGCGCCGCGAAAACCGTAAATAGCTTGTTTAGGATCACCAATGAAAAACAAACATTTTTCTTTAAACAACTCGTGAAATATTGTATATTGCAAATTATCGGTATCTTGAAACTCGTCAATGAGCGCGGCTTTATATTTGTAATTGATAACATTAATGAGTTTTTCTCGGGCTTTACTTTTTCTTAACGCATGAAAAAGATCGAGCAATAAATCATCAAAACTTTGGATATGTTGTTGTTGCTGGCGAGTTTTGAATTCAACATTTGCATAATGTAATAATCGATGTTTTAACTGAAGGATTTGTTGTTGATAATGATTTAACAAAGCATTTGCTTGATCAAAGAGGATTTGACTTTCTCCAAAAAAGACGTGATCAAATGTTTTGTTTTTAGCATTTCTATTTAATTCATTAATCGTAAAGTTTTGGAATTTTTCGGGCAGAATGGGAGTGGTTTTATTTCCTTTGAAAAAAAGGTCAAGTTCCTTTAACCAATTGATCAGTCGTTTCTCTTGATAAACCCGCCCATCTAAGTAATTGTTTTTGATTGCACTAAAAAGCCTATCCGCAATATCACTTTGAAATTGCTGCCATAATATTTGAACTTTTTGATATTGTACAATGTAGGTTTCCTCTGAAAAAGGCAAAGTTTTTAATGAAACACGAGGCACTAATTTTAGAGAATCCCAATTGGTGTACCAAGAAGGTTTATTGAGTAGAGAAACGAGGTTTTCTAAGGTAAATTTTTGGCTAATTAAATAATCTAAGAAAAAAGGATTTTCCTGATAGAGGTTTTTTCGCCAAAAATCTTGAGCAATTTCTTCCAAAATAGCAGTTTGATTGCTCACTAATTCAGTATCAAATAATGCGCCGCTTTCAAAAGCAAATTCTTGTAAAGTTTTACGACAGAAACTGTGAATAGTATAAATTGCTGCTTCATCAAAACCATAAATTGCGCTGTTAATTTTCTCTAAAGCAAGTTGAGGTTCAGGGTGGTTTTTAGCGATTTCAAAAAGCGTTTCATCTTTTTCATAAGTAATGGGAATATCTTTCTCCAAAATAATTGAAAAAATTTGGCGCATTTGCTCTAAACGTTTTCCAATGCGGTCTTTTAATTCAGTCGTTGCAGCTTCGGTGAAAGTGACCACTAAAATTTGATTTATATTCAAACCATTTTCGATGAGCAATCTCACCACTAAAGTTGCAATGGTGTAGGTTTTACCCGTGCCGGCACTTGCTTCAATTAAGTTGATGCCTTCTAATGGTGTTGAAACGGGGTTAAAAGCCATTTTTTTCTAACCTTTTTTTGACGAAATCTATAAAATTGCTTAGAATGTGTCTTTTCACTTTTAAGGTTTGATATGACACAATTAATTCGCATTCATCCTGTTAATCCGCAACCGCGTTTAATTAATCAAGTTGTTGATATAATTAAGGAAGGTGGTTTAATTGCTTATCCAACTGACTCCAGTTATGCTCTGGGTTGTTATATGGGCGACAAAGCCGCAATGGAGCGCATTCATCGTTTGCGACAATTGGATAATTTGCACAATTTTACGCTAGTTTGTCGTGATTTGTCGGAAATTGCAACCTATGCGAAAGTAGAAAACCATTATTTTCGCTTAATGAAAAACTTAACTCCCGGTGCTTATACTTTTATTTTGAAAGCCACCCACGAAGTGCCGCGCCGATTACAAAATCCTAAAAGAAAAACCATTGGAATTCGAGTGCCTGATCATAACATTGCCCATGCCATTCTTGAAACACTCAATGAACCTTTAATGAGTTCAACTTTGATTTTACCTAAAAACCCTCACCCCGAAACTGATCCAGAGGAAATTTTTGAGAAAATCGGTAAATGTTTAGAGGCGGTTATCGATGGAGGAATTTGCGGTTTTGAACCCACCACCGTGATTGATTTAACAGAGGAACTTCCTAAGATTGTTCGTCAAGGAAAAGGCGCGACCGATGCTTTAGGTATTGAGCTTGCCTCATGAATATAGAACTCTCACTTTTACAATATATCAGCATCATTGCATTACCTTTATTATTAGCGATTACATTGCATGAAGCCGCGCACGGTTGGACGGCATTACAATTTGGGGATAGCACCGCGTATTTGTTAGGGCGTGTGAGTTTAAATCCCATTAAACATATTGATCCGATTGGAACAGTTATTTTACCCATTAGTTTATTAATCATTTCTACCTTATCGGGAACAACCGGTTTCTTATTTGGTTGGGCGAAACCTGTTCCTGTGAACCCTAATTATTTGCGAAATCCTCGACGAGATATGGCATTTGTCGCGCTAGCAGGACCGTTAGCCAATTTGTTAATGATGTTGGGTTGGTTAGGGATTGCAAAAATGGGATTTCTTTTATGGGAAACCGACTATTTATTGGTGGGTAAATTTATGAGTTTAACGGGGATTTCTGGCGTAACAATTAATTTGATTTTAATGAGCGTTAATTTATTGCCCATTTTACCATTAGACGGGGGAAGAATTTTACAAGCAATATTACCCGTTTCTTTAGCATATCGTTATGCAAAACTAGAGGTATATGGCTTTGTTATAGTGTTGTTGCTTTTAATAAGTGGTGGCTTAAGTTATTTATTAACGCCCATATTTGAATTTCAAGATTTTTTATTTCAATTGGTTGGCATTTAAGGATATGAATTTTTCTACAGCACAGCGGGTACTTTCGGGAATGCGTCCAACGGGACATTTGCATTTGGGACATTTGCATGGTGTTTTGAAGAACTGGGTAGAATTACAGCACCAGTACAAATGCTTTTTCTTTGTTGCAGATTGGCACGCTTTGACAACGCATTATGAGGACACTCGCAACATAGAAAGTAGTGTTTGGGAAATGGTAATTGATTGGTTAGCAGCGGGGGTAAATTCGGGCGATGCAACCTTATTTATCCAATCGCGTGTTCCAGAGCACGCCGAGTTACATTTGTTATTGTCGATGGTTACGCCGTTAAGTTGGTTAGAAAGAGTGCCTTCTTATAAAGATCAACAGAACAAACTGCAAGGACGCGACTTAGCAACGTATGGTTTTTTAGGGTATCCGTTGTTACAAAGTGCGGACATTTTAATGTATAAATCGGCATTAGTTCCGGTGGGAGAAGATCAGGTTGCACACGTTGAATTAACCCGCGAAGTTGCTCGACGTTTTAACCATTTGTTTGGGAAAGAACCCGACTTTGAAGAAAAAGCCGAATCCGCCATTAGAAAAATGGGTAAGAAAGATGCCCGATTCTATAAAGAAATGCGCCGTAAATATCAGGAACAAGGTGATGGCGAAGCCTTAGAGAAAGCACGCGCGTTATTAGAAAGCCAGCAAAACATTACCTTAGGGGATAAAGAACGCTTATTTGGTTATTTGGAAGGACAGAGCAAAATTTTATTGCCAGAACCCCAACCGTTGCTCACCAAAGCCTCCAAAATGCCCGGTTTAGATGGTCAAAAGATGTCAAAATCGTACAACAATACCATTGCGTTGCGGGAAACCCCTGAAAATATTACGAAAAAACTCCGCACCATGCCGACCGATCCTGCGCGCGTCCGCCGAACAGATGCGGGAAATCCTGAAAAATGCCCCGTGTGGCAAATGCACCAAATTTATTCTAACGATGACGTAAAAAATTGGGTACAATCAGGGTGTTGCAGCGCAGACATCGGCTGTTTAGACTGCAAACAACCCATCGTCGAAGCCGTTTTGAATGAACTCGCCCCCATTCGTGAACGCGCCAAAATGTATCAAGAAAGCCCCGAAACCGTTAAAAATATCATTGCAGAAGGCTGTGAAGAAGCCCGTAAAGAAGCCATAGAAACTATCAATGAAGTACGCCAAGCAATGGGCTTATTATACCGTTAGAAATATAGAGCAACTTGCTTTTGAAAAGCCTGCCTTGTAAAGCAGGTTTTTTAATGGCTATGAAACGAGAAAACCAATGAATTGTGGATTGAAACCAGAACATAAAGTGATTAAAAGTTTCTACGAAGAAACCACCGCCGCTATTTTGCAAGGTCATGATAATGAAGGAAATTTATCAGGTTATTTTGCAAATATCTTGCAACATTGTGTGAAGAAAAATCCCAATCGAGAGTTTCGAACCCAATTTGAATATACTGAGAACAAAAAACGTTTGGTATTTGATGGCGCAGTTTTTAATAAATTCAACGACACCATGTTATATGGCATTTGGGAAGCCAAAGATTTAAAGGATAAATTAGAGAAAGAAGTCGATAGCAAATTTAAGAAAGGGTATCCAAAAGACAATATTTTATTTCAAACCCCGCACCGTTTAATGTTGTTTCAAAATGGGGAATTGTGTTTTGATAAAACTATCAAAGATTCGCCAACGAATTTAATTGATGGGCTAGAAATCTTTTTTAATTATAGCAAACCCGCGTATGAAAATTGGGAAAAAGCCTCAGAAGCCTTTAAGGAAAAAGTTGAAGGATTAGGTAAAGGATTAATTGCGCATATTAATCAAGAATTACATAAAAATCAACTATTTATTAAAGTCTTTGAAGAATTTAAAACTTTATGCCAGCAATCAATCAATCCGTCAATTTCAAATAATTTAGTCATGGAAATGTTGGCACAGCATCTTTTGACTGAGCGGTTATTTAGAAATGTGTTTAATAATTCTGATTTTGTGAATAGAAATATCATTGCAAGAGAAATTGAAAAAGTGATTTCTGCGTTGATTTCAAAATCCTTTAATCGGGAACATTTCTTAAAAGATTTAGATCATTACTATGAAACGATAGAAACGGCGGCACAAACTTTTAAGGATTTTCATCGAAAACAAGCCTTTCTAAATAATATTTACGAGCGGTTTTTTCAAGGATTTGCGATTAAAACAGCGGATAAGCACGGCATTGTTTATACCCCGCAACCCATTGTTGAATTTATGATTAATTCGGTTGAGCATTTGCTTAATATGTCTTTTGAGAAAAAACTCTCGCTTTCTTCTCCCAATGTGCATATTTTAGACCCCTTTGTCGGAACGGGTAATTTTATGGTGCATATTTTAAATAGAATTGATTCGTTTCACTTAAAAGAAAAATATCAACACCAATTACATTGCAATGAAATCAATTTATTGCCTTATTACATTGCAACGATTAATATTGAACACGCTTATTTTGAGAGAACAAATGAGTATTTGCCTTTTGAAGGAATTTGTTTAGTCGATACCTTTGAAACCTTAGATGCAAATCAAGCGCAATTGTTTAATTCTGAAAATACCGAACGGGTAAAGAAACAAAAGCAAGCACCCCTTTTTGTGATTATTGGAAATCCGCCTTACAATGCGGGGCAGGAAAATGAAAACGATAATAATAAAAATAAACCGCATCAAATTGTCGATGATTTAGTCAAAATTAATTATGCAAAAACCTCTAAAGCAACCAATAAAAACGCGCTTTCTGATCCGTATGTCAAAGCCTTTGCGTGGGCAACAAAACGCTTGGAAAAACAAGATAATGGGATTGTTGCGTTTATTACAAATAATAGTTTTATTGAAAGCATCGCGTTTGATGGCATGAGAAAAGAACTGGAAGAGAATTTTAGTGAACTTTATATTTTAGATTTAGGAGGAAATGTGAGAAAAAATCCTAAATTATCGGGAACAACCCATAATGTATTTGGTATTCAAGTTGGGGTGAGTATTGTGATTTTAGTTAAGAAAATACAGGAGAGATAAAATGCACAGTTTTCAATTAACGTCTCATGTCAATGAACAAGGGATTTTACAAATACAATTACCATTTGATTTCGCTAATCAAGAAGTGGAAGTTGTTTTATCTATGAAACCCATTTCTAATCCTGCTTTATTGAAAGAATTGGTCGGGGCATTTGAAGGTGAGGAAAATTTATCTGAACAGTACAAACATTTACTCACAAACAGTTGGAATCAGAAATATGATTATAGCTGATACAGGTTTTTGGTTGGCATTGCTGAATCCTAAAGATAAATATCATTTGATGGCAAAAAAATCCTTCGAGAAAATTGTATTTCAAAAAGAAGAAATTATTACGACGTGCGCCGTGATGACAGAGACTTGTCATTTATTATTACAACGGATAGGAAATCACGCGCAAAAACGCTTTCTTGATAGTTATAAAAAAGGAGCATTTGTCGTATTTGAAATTCAGATCAAGCATACCGATAGAATTGTCTATTTAATTGATAAATATAGTAATTTACCGATGGATTTCGCTGATGCGTCATTAGTTATATTAGCGGAGGAATTAGGTCATGGTCGGATTCTTTCTACCGATCAACGTGATTTTAATACTTATCGTTGGAAACAACAGTATCCTTTTGAAAATCTTTTAGTGGAATAAAACATGGCGATTCATTACTGTCGATTAGATGAATTTTGGACAAAACATCAAAAATTTGATTTCCTCAATCAAAAGCAACACATTGGAAATGTAGAATGGAAAATCATTTCTCCCGATAGCAAATATAATTGGCTAACCGAAGGATTGCATTCTGAATTTGAGAATTTCATTGCAATCGGTTCAAAAGAAGGTAAAGCAACTAAAGAAAATCCTCAAAATGTTATTTTTAAGATTTATAGTAGAGGCGTTTGCTCAAATGAAGATGCTTATGTTTTTAATTTTAGTGCTAAATGCTTAACTGAGAATGCTATAAAAATGGTTGAAAATTTTAATAGCGAATATGATCGTTGGAAAAGAAACGGTAAGCCAAAAGATATTGATAGTTTCTTGAATGTTAATGAAAAAACATTAAAATGGATTAGAAATACAAAACGTCATTTATTGAGAGATAAAGATGTATATTTCAATCAAGATAAAATTCGCAAAGCAATTTATCGCCCATTTTGTAAGCAATTTATATTTTTTGAAAGAGCCTTTAATGAAGATATTTATCAATTTCCTAAAATATTTCCTACATTAGAAACTGAAAAAGAAAATTTTGTAATTTGTTGCACAAATCATTCTCAAATTCCTTTTGTTGTTCACATTACAAATGTTATTCCTGAAGTAGCAAATGGAGGAAGAACTGGACAATGTTTTCCTTTTTATATTTATGATGAAGAGGGAACAAATAGACGAGAAAATATTACCGATTGGGCATTAGAACGTTATCAAAAACATTATAATGATCTACAAATAACTAAAAAAGCGATTTTTTATTATGTGTATGGTTTATTGCACTCGAAAAACTATCGAGAAAAATATGCGCAAAATCTCAAAAAAGAATTGCCGCGTATTCCATTTGAAAAAGATTTCTGGTTTATTTCAACTCTTGGAAAAGAATTAGCCGATTTACATTTGAATTATGAAAACGCTGAACCGTTTGAATTGGACAGCGAAATTAACGAACCTATTGATTGGAAAGTTGAGAAAATGCGGCTTTCAAAAGATAAAAAAACGCTTGTTTATAATCAGAGCATTACCTTTTTGAACATTCCAGAAAAAACCTTTGATTACAAATTAGGCAATCGGTCGGCATTAGAATGGGTTATCGAACAATATCGAATTAAAACCGATGAACGCAGCGGCATTATTAATGATCCCAATCAAGACGACAATGAAAAATATATTGTTGATTTAATTAGAAAAATCATCACCGTTAGTTTAAAAACAGTGGATTTGATGGCGCAATTAAATGGGGAGAAAAAAAATGAGAATCAAAGATAGATATATTAGTCCTTTTACGGATTTTGGATTTAAGAAATTGTTTGGAACAGAACCCAATAAAGATATTTTGATGGATTTTTTAAATGCGTTGCTCAAAAAAGAGAATGAAAAGATCGTTGATTTAACCTATTTATCGCCTGAACAATTGGGAAGAAATCTCGATGTGAGAAAAGCTATTTTTGATATTTATTGTGAGAATCAAAAAGGCGAAAAATTTATTGTTGAATTACAAAAAGCTCCTCAAGATTATTTTAAGGATCGGAGCATTTATTATTCAACGTTTCCCATTCAACAGCAAGCCAAAAAAGGAAAATGGGATTTCAAATTAGAAGCGGTATATATGATTGGAATTTTAGATTTTGTTTTCGCAGAAGATAAAGCCGATCAAGAAATCTATCATCATGAAGTTAAATTAGTGGATCAACACACACATAAGGTATTTTATGATAAATTAACGTACATTTATTTAGAAATGCCCAAGTTTAAGAAAACAGAACAAGAATTAGAAACCCATTTTGATAAGTGGTTGTATGTATTAAGGAATTTGGAAGATTTAAACAATCGTCCCATGAAATTGCAAGAAAAAGTATTTATGAAACTTTTTGAGCAAGCCGAGATCGCCAATTATTCAGATCAAGAATATCAAGAATATGAGGAAAGTTTAAAGGTTTATCGAGATTTGAATAATATCATCGATAGCGCAGAATTGAGAGGAAGAATGGAGGGAAAAATGGAAGGAAAAATCGAAGGAAGAATGGAAGGAAAATTACAAAAAGCGCGGGAAATTGCAAGTAGTATGTTATTAAAAGGATTAGATCAGAAATTGGTTTGTGAAATGACGCAACTTTCTTTAGCAGAAATCGAGCAATTAAGTGAGGAAAATAAAAGAAAAGAAGCGTGATTTTTCTGATTTTTGAGCATTCGTGATAAAATCCTACAACTATGCTGTGATGCTAATGAAACAAAAGGAAAGTTAAAAATGCAATTAGTGATTTTGGATCGAGATGGGGTAATTAATTATGATTCAGATGATTACATAAAATCCCCCGACGAATGGCAAGCGATTCCCAATAGTTTGGAAGCCATTGTGACATTGAATCAAGCGGGTTTTCGGGTAGTTATTGCAACGAATCAATCGGGTTTGGCGCGGGGATTTTTTAGTATTGATACGCTAAACAAAATTCATGCGAAAATGTATCGAGAATTGGCGGCGTTGGGTGGAAATATTGAGGCAATTTTTTTCTGTCCGCATTCGCCTCGAGGAACTTGTAATTGTAGAAAGCCCAAACCGGGGTTGTACAATGAAATCGGACAACGTTTGGGGATTCATTTGACGGGCGTGCCCGCGATTGGCGATTCGTTGCGCGATATTCAAGCGGCAGCGGCAGCCGGCGCAGTGCCGATGTTGGTGCGCACCGGAAAAGGTCTGAAAACCGAAGCCCAATTGCCCCAAAACGGGTTCGAACACATTCAAATCTACGACGATTTAGCCGCCGCCGCGCAATTTATCGTCGAACAACAACAACTTAAGCAAGATAAACAGGACAAATCATGTTAGCGTTACGTTCTTTGATTTTTGCGGCGGGTATGTGGGGCGCGACGGTCGTGGCGGGGATATTGAGCTTGTTTATTTGGGTTTTTCCTTACGAACGGCGTTATGCGATTTTGAACTTTTGGGCGCGCTTCAATATTTGGTGGGCGAAAACGGTCTGTCGACTTGATTATCGCGTCGAAGGTATGGAAAATGTGCCCACTTCGCCCGTGATCGTTCTCAGCAAACACCAATCCGCGTGGGAAACCATCTTTTATCAAGTGCTTTTTCCCCGCCAAGTGTGGGTGCTGAAAAAAGAATTGCAGTGGTTACCGTTTTTTGGTTGGGCGTTGGCGTTGATGCGTCCGATCATTATTGACCGCTCGAAAAAACACAATTCCCGCACCCAAATTGTCGACCAAGGCACGCAAGCTCTCAACGAGGGACATTGGGTGGTGATTTTCCCCGAAGGCACGCGCGTTCCCGTGGGCGAAAAAGGACGGTACGGGATCGGCGGGGCATTGTTGGCGCAGCAAAGCGGTTTCCCCGTTCTGCCCGTCGCGCACAATGCGGGCTATTTTTGGAAACGGCGCGGGTTTTTAAAATACCCCGGCGTTATTCAAGTGAAAATCGGCGCACTGATCGACAGTAAAGGTAAAAGTGCCCGAGAAATCAATTCGTTAGCCGAAGAATGGATCGAAAAAACCATGACGACGCTAACCCCCTAGAAAATTTTAATATACGTCCCTGTTATTTTTTGATAGGATAGCGTATATTAGTTTTCATTAATATACCTGCACAAAGGAGACTTACAGATGAGCGAATTATTTTCTGATGAATGGATGAAAGGCTTTCAAGGCGCGTGGAACGCTGAGCCCGACCTCAAAAATGCGTTGGCGGCAATCGCTTTCAACAGCAACATCGGCTACGGTTTTACGGGCGAAGGTCAGGCGCGCGGCGTGATCGTCGTCGAAAATGGCGAAGTGACCAGCGCGGGAGCTTATAACGGCGAAACCTTAAACTGGGATTTGCGCGCCACCCCTGAAAATTGGGCAAAATGGGTCAAAGACGGGCTCGGCATGATGGGGCTCGGCATGGCGTACACCACCGGCAAACTCAAATTCCAAGTGGGCGATTACGGCGCAATGATCAAAGACCCTCGAATGGCGGGTCCGTTCATTAAGAGTTTCTCTGTCATGGGACGGGTTAGTTAAAATCAAATCTAGGGGCGTATCTTTTGACGCTCCTACTTTTTTATTTTGTTTTATCCTGCTGAATTGGTACATAAAAATATGCAAGCATACCATCGAATACCAAACAAACTGCTGTGGATTGGGCGCGTCGCTCTCGGATTAACGCTTTGCTTGGAGAGTAGCTTATTGCTTGCACAGCCTAATGCGTATGTGATTCAAGCGCGCCCCATCATTAGCGCAGCCATGCTAGGCGGCACAGTCATTCCCGCCAAAGAAGTCACTCTCTCTGCCCAAGTGCCCGGAAGAATTGAAAAAATCTCCGGCGAAGAAGGCTCAAGTTTCAAAGAAAATGCCGTTTTAATTAGTATTTCCACCGAAGAATTACTCGCGCAACGACGTTCCGCAATGGCTGAATTCGCCAGCGCAGATTCCGCTTTACGCAATGCCGGCGTGCGTTATCAACAAGAATTATTTACCCCCGATTCCATCAAAAAAGCCCCCGGCGGCATGGGTTTGCCCTTTTTGCTCGACGAGATGATGACCGAGCCGATGTCCGAAATGCTCGGTAAATCCGACACTAAACTCGACCGTCGAACCAATCTGCACAATTTCGGGACGCAAATCGACCAAGCCCGCAGCGCGTTGATGCGTGCTCGTTCCCAGATCGATGCCATCGATGCCAAGTTGCGCGACGCTCACGGTTTAGCTCCATTTGACGGCATTATCACCAAAAAACTCGTTGAAATTGGCGACACGGTTCAACCCGGCGTGCCGCTTCTCAAATTCGCCGATACCAGCAGTTTGCAAATTCAAGTCGAAGTGCCCTCCCGTTTGGCGAGTGGTCTGCAAACGGGCATGGTGTTGAATGCTAAATTAGATGTGGGCGGGTGGGTGCAAGTGCGGATCGCCCAAGTGTTTCCGATCGCTGATGCCCAACGCCACACCGTCACCGTCAAGTTCGATTTGCCGCCCAACACGCGCGCGGGAGCGGGACAGTACGCCCAAGTCGAAATCCAAGATGTGAATACCCCCGCGAAATATATGCCGATTATTCCCACCGCTGCGATCGTGTGGCGCGGCAGTTTGCCCGGGGTTTATGTGCTCAACAACGGCAAGCGCGAATTGCGTTTATTGCGACTGGGTAACAATTACGGTCAAGAAGTGGCGGTGTTAAGCGGCTTAAAGTCTGGTGAGACCATCGAGGTTAATCCCGCCCCCGGTACAACTTCTGGTTGGGTGTCGCCCAATCAAAATGGCAATGACTCCGCTCACTAAATAATTAAAAACGACCATCATGACCGATCATCAATCACCACCCACAACACCGCTTACCCCTGAACAAATGCCCCACCCCGGCATCGCTGGATCGATGGCGCACTCGTTTATCCATTCGCCGCTGTCCCCGTTGTTTTTTATGGCAATGTTGGCGATGGGTGTGTTGGGGCTATTTTTAACGCCTCGACAAGAAGACCCGCAAATCTCCGTGCCAATGGTCGATATTTTTATCCAATATCCCGGCGCATCGTCCGAAGAAGTCGCCAGTTTAGCCATCGAACCGCTGCAACGCATTTTGAGTGAAATCCCCGCCGTCAAACACGTTTATGCGGCTTCCGAACGCGGACAAGGCATGGTCACGGTCGAATTTAAAGTCGGTGAACAACTCGAAAAATCCGTCTTCAAAGTTCACGACAAACTCCAATCCAATCTCGACAAAATGCCTCCCGGTGTGATGCCGCCGCTCGTCAAACCCAAAGGCATCGATGATGTGCCCGTCGTGAATTTAACGTTGTGGTCGACCGATGTCGATGACGGCAATTTGCGCACCTTAGCGTTCGATGTGCTTCAATCGATTAAAGAAATTCCCAATACCGGTCAAGGCTTTGTGGTGGGCGGACGCGCCGAGCAAATGCGGGTTGAAATCATGCCCGAACGGCTGAGCGGTTTCAAAATCGGCTTGGATCAAATCGCCAACACCATTCGAACCGCCAATAGCGAAGTGAACACTGGATCAAGCGAAAGTGGTGATTCATATTATACCGTTTATAGCGGGTCTTTTTTACGCAAAACCAGTGACTTAGAGCAATTAGTGGTTGGTTCATTTAACAATTCTCCTGTCTATTTACGCGATGTCGCGCAGGTCTCGTTATCACCCGAAGACCCCAAACAAATCGTGGCATATTATTCAGGTCCCGCTTATCGTTACGATCAACCCGAAGCTGGAAAAGCCCCCGCAATCAATGCCGCGCCGGCTGTCACGATTGCGATCGCAAAAAAAATCAGTACGAATGGAGTCGCGGTTGCGAATGATATTTTGGCGAAAGTCGAGCAATTAAAAGGTCGACTCATTCCCGACAACGTCCACGTCGAAATCACCCGCAATTACGGACAAACCGCCAACGACAAAGTCAATGATTTAATTAAAAAACTCTTCATCGCAACCGGCGCGGTGACAATTTTAGTGTTGTGGAGTTTAGGTTGGCGACCCGCCGTTGTGGTGACGCTCGTCATTCCCGTTGTCATCTTAGTGACGGTTTTTTCAGCCTTTATTTTAGGATTCACGATCGATCGGGTGAGTTTGTTTGCGTTGATTTTCTCGATTGGGATTTTGGTCGATGACGCGATTGTGGTCGTCGAAAACGTTTATCGACGATGGTTATTGCGCGGCGAAACCGATACTTTAACGGCGGTCGATGCGGTTCGTGAAGTCGGCAACCCCACGATTTTAGCCACTTTTACGGTCGTCGCGGCATTACTTCCGATGGGATTCGTCAGCGGCATGATGGGACCTTACATGATGCCGATTCCCGTATTAGGATCGGTGGCAATGGTCTTTTCGTTATTCGCCGCGTTTGTGTTCACGCCTTGGCTTGCGATGGCAATGTGCCCGCCCATTCAAGTGTTGCACAAAGCCGAACAAAAAGAACACGCTTTTAATGAAAAATTAGAACGTTTCTTTCGCAGATTGTTAATGCCGTTGATTTCTAGCCGAAAGAAAGGTTGGTTGTTTTTAATTGGATTGGTGATTGCGTTTTTCTTAGCGATGTCAATGTTTTACACGCGCGCGGTGGAAGTTAAAATGTTGCCGCTCGATAATAAACCTGAGTTCAATGTCTTTATCGATATGCCCGAAGGATCAACGTTGCCAATGACCGCCAACGTGACTTACCAACTGGCTGAAAAACTACGCGAAATTCCTGAAGTGACTGCGTTGCAAACTTACAACGGCACATCGCAACCCTTTGATTTTAATGGCATGGTGCGGCATTATTATTTGCGCGGCAAACCTTGGCACGCTGATATTCACGTCCAATTAAAAGACAAAAAAGATCGCAAACGGTCAAGTCATCAGATCGCCACCGACGCGCGCCGAATGTTAAAAGAATTGCTCCAGCAACAACACCCAAATGCCCGACTGACGGTGGTTGAAATGCCTCCGGGTCCGCCTGTGTTGCAGTCGATTGTCGCGGAAATTTACGGACCTGATGACGCAACTCGCCGCATCGTTGCACAAAAAATGACCGACACCTTTCGCCAAGCCAAAATCCTCGACGATGTCGACAATTACATGAGCGAACCGCACGAAGCCTGGACATTCGAGGTCGATATCGAAAAAGCGGTGCGGCGGGGCATTTCGGTCGATGCGATTAACCGCAATTTATCCATGGCAATGGGCGGGCAAAAACTCGGCGATGTTAAACATGGTCCCGTCCTCGAACCAACTTTCATTGTATTACAAGTTCCTCTCCACATTCGTTCTCAATTAACCCGTTTGTACGATTTGCCCATTCCTACGATGGACGGTCGAGGAACTGTTCCATTGGCAGAACTCGGACGTTTCCTTAATCGACAAGAAGATCAAATCATTTATCACAAGGACTTACGTCGTTTAGAATATGTGGTGGGAGATTCGGTCGGTTTGTATTTAGGCGATAACAAATACACCCAATCTGCACCGATTTACGGTATGTTTGAAATCGAGGAATTGCTCAAAAATTACAAAACCCCCGACGGCGTTTCTTTATCGGGTAATTATTTGGGCGCGCCGCCTGCTGATGGCAAATCCGCTTTCGAATGGACGGGCGAATGGACGGTCACTTACGAAACCTTCCGCGACATGGGGTTAGCGTTTATGGTCGCAATGGTTTTAATTTATCTTTTAGTGGTTTGGTTGTTTGGAAATTTCTTAGTTCCCGCAATCATTATGGCTCCTATCCCCTTGACTTTATTGGGAATTGTGCCCGGACATTGGTTGTTGCACGCTGAATTTACCGCGACCTCGATGATTGGGTGGATTGCATTGGCGGGAATTATCGTCCGTAATTCAATTTTATTGGTCGATTATTCCATTCACGAATTACAAAAAGGCACGTCAATTCAAGATGCTGTGATTTTAGCCTGCAAAACCAGAACGCGCCCCATTATGATTACCGCCTTTGCATTAGTGGGCGGGTCTGGAGTGATTTTATTTGACCCAATTTTCCAAGGCATGGCGATTTCATTGTTGTTTGGGGTGTTGGTTTCTACCTTATTGACTTTGGTGGTTATTCCACTTGGTTGTATTAGCGCAGGTGCTCACGCTTTGGCTGGCGTTGATCCCGATAGTTGCTTAGATTGTTACGTTGAACCAGAAATCAAAAAACAAGAAGCCCTTTCTCACCCTTCTTTAGCGATGCGGATTTGGTCAAAAACCGTTGAAATTATTACGATGGCGTTTTACATCATTCGCGCGATGTGGATGATGGCGATGATGGGCTTGCAGGCGTTGTGGGCAAAACTCACGAAACCCAAACCGCCCGCGCCGATTCCGCCTGCTGCGCCGCCGCCGTCGGTTTCGACACCTCCCAAGCCCACACCGCCGCCTGCGCCTCCCGCTGCGCCTGCCAGCGAACCTGTCGTGCCGCCACCACCCGCGCCCCATTCGCCACCGCCGGTTGCATCTCCTGATTTGGTAACGCCGCCTTCGCCTGTCACACGCACGGTGCGTCCGTCGACGGGTTCTCGAGGCACGCGCGGCATTCGCTTGGACGATCAGGATAACGACTAAATTTAGGGTGGAAACCTGTTTTAGAATGGGTTTCCACTTGACATTTGATAAATAAACAACTGATAATTCGCTTTCTTCAAGTCTCTTAACAGACCACCTGCATTCTTAAAAACCGCGTGAACAACTACTCTGAACGTCTTGTTACCCCACATTTGACAGTCCACAAACGCCAAACCCGATGACCTTTATTTCTTTATCCCTATTTTAGAGATATTGTTTTGTTTGATTAACGTTTTTACCCATTTTATTCAAGGAGATATATTTCAATGAGCGAGCATATCGTCACCGTGACTGATGACAATTTTGAACAAACCGTTTTAAAATCTGAACTGCCCGTATTGGTGGATTATTGGGCGGAATGGTGCGGACCGTGCAAACAAATCGTTCCCATTTTGGAAAAGCTCGCCGAACATTACGAAGGTCGCTTAATTATTGGCAAAATGAACATCGATGAAAACACTAAAACGCCAGCCAAATACGCGGTTCGCGGCATTCCCACGCTCATGTTGTTCAAAAACGGACAGCTCGAAGACACCAAAGTCGGTAGTGAACCGGAATCAAAATTAGCCACTTGGTTAGATCGGTTGCTTTAATTATTTAATCTTATGATGTTTATTGACTTTCCACGCACACTCCTCTCTTCTCTCCCAATCGCACAACACGCCGAACAATCTCTATGAATCTCACCGAATTAAAAAAACAAAGTGCCACAGAATTAAACCGTATTGCGCAAGAACTTAATTTAGAAGGCACTGCCCGCTCCCGCAAGCAAGATATTATTTTTGCGCTCCTCAAAGCCCACGCGAAAAAAGGCGAAGATATTTTTGGCGATGGCGTGTTAGAAATCCTCCAAGATGGGTTTGGTTTTTTGCGTTCCGCCGACAGCTCCTATCTCGCCGGACCCGACGATATTTACGTTTCTCCGAGCCAAATTCGACGCTTTAATTTGAGAACCGGCGATACGGTTTCTGGAAAGATTCGTCCTCCCAAAGAAGGCGAGCGATATTTTGCGTTGCTCAAAGTCAATGAAATCAATTATGAACCTCCCGAAAACGCTAAAAATAAAATCCTTTTTGAAAACCTCACGCCTCTCTTTGCAAATGATCGTTTCTCTCTCGAACAAGGCAATGGTTCTACCGAAGATTTAACCCCTCGAATTATTGATTTAGTTGCACCCATTGGAAAAGGACAACGTGGTTTAATTGTTTCTCCGCCGAAATCGGGTAAAACTATGATGCTCCAAAGTATTGCGCAATCGATTGTGAGCAAATACCCTGAATGTTATTTGATTGTGTTGTTAATTGATGAACGTCCCGAAGAAGTCACAGAAATGGAACGTTCTGTTAAAGCCATTCATGGTGAAGTGATTTCTAGTACCTTTGATGAACCCGCGACTCGTCATGTGCAAGTTGCTGAAATGGTTATCGAAAAAGCCAAGCGTTTAGTGGAACATAAAACCGATGTGGTGATTTTATTAGATTCAATTACCCGTTTGGCGCGCGCTTATAATACAGTTGTCCCTTCCTCTGGAAAAGTCTTAACGGGCGGGGTTGATGCAAACGCATTACATCGTCCAAAACGTTTCTTTGGTGCGGCGAGAAACATTGAGGAAGGCGGGAGTTTAACTATTATTGCAACTGCCTTAGTCGATACGGGTTCAAAAATGGACGACGTGATTTATGAAGAATTTAAAGGAACAGGTAACAACGAAATCCATTTAGATAGAAGAATTGCTGAGAAAAGAACTTATCCCGCGATTAATATCAATCGTTCGGGAACAAGACGTGAGGA
This sequence comes from Pseudomonadota bacterium, assembly GCA_041161065.1. Lineage (GTDB taxonomy): Bacteria > Pseudomonadota > Gammaproteobacteria > Beggiatoales > Beggiatoaceae > DYRG01. The sequence goes on from JBEAVE010000006.1 coordinate 36,941, forward strand.
ATTATTAGTCGCGGGCGGGGATTTACAAAAGATTTGGATTTTAAGAAAATTATTGCAACCGATGGACGAATTAACGGCGATGGACTTTTTATTAGAACGCTTAAAAGTGACTAAAAATAACGCTGAATTCTTTGATTCAATGAAACGCTAAATAAATTATCCACCACCAATTCGCCAAATTGACCACTTAATTTCTAACTCCCATCGTTCATCATGGGAATTAGAAATTTATTTCAAAGTGACAAACACTTCAAATGCCGTATTAATAGTTTCTTCAATATCTTCGACAGAATGCGCGGCAGAAACAAATCCCGCTTCATACGCAGAGGGGGCTAAATAAACACCTTTCTCTAACATTTTGTGAAAGAAATCTTTGAAACGTTCAATATTACATTGAGTGGCTTGTTCAAAATTACAAACAGGTTTATCGGTAAAGAAAATCCCAAACATTCCACCCACCTGATTGGTCGTTAAAGCAATGTTGGCTTCACGCGCTTTTTGTTCTAAACCTTGTAATAGTTGAGTTGTTTTCGCTGTTAAATCTTCGTAGAAACCCGCTTTTGAAATCAATTCTAAGGTTTTCAAACCCGCTGCCATTGCCACTGGATTACCCGATAATGTGCCGGCTTGATAAACGCCACCTAAAGGCGCGATTTGTTCCATAATATTTCTTTTCCCGCCAAATGCGCCAACTGGCATTCCGCCGCCCACGATTTTTCCTAAGGTTGTCAAATCAGGTTTGATATGATACAAACCTTGCGCGCCTTGTAATCCCACCCGAAATCCCGTCATCACTTCATCAAAAATCAACACCGAACCATATTGATCACAAACATTTCTCAAGCCTTCCAGAAATCCTTTTGTGGGAGGAATGCAATTCATATTTCCTGCGACCGGTTCAACAATAATGCACGCAATTTGCTCACCGAGTTGTTTAAAAAGTTCCTCGACTTGAGAAATGTCGTTATAAGGTAAAGTTAATGTATGTTCTGCTAAAGAACTCGGCACACCTAAAGAACTCGGCACACCTAAGGTCAATGCACCCGATCCAGCTTTCACCAACAACGAATCAGAATGCCCGTGATAGCAACCCTCAAATTTAAGGATTTTCTCACGCTTTGTGAAACCCCTCGCCAAACGAATAGCACTCATAGTTGCTTCCGTTCCAGAACTCACCATTCTTACCAAATCCATTGCCATTATTTCGCAAAGTTGCTTTGCCATTTCGGTTTCTAAAAGGGTCGGCGCGCCAAAACTTAATCCTTTCGCGGCAGTTTGTTGAACGGCGTTGATAACGTCGGGGTGCGCGTGCCCTAAAATCATGGGTCCCCACGAACCAACATAATCAATATATCCTTTACCATCAATGTCATACAAGCGACTGCCTTGTGCGCGGTCGATGAAAATGGGATCGCCGCCGACCCCTCGAAACGCTCGAACAGGAGAATTTACCCCGCCCGGAATGTATTGTTGCGCTTGAGAAAAATATTGATGACCATTCATAGAAAATCCTTTATTTTTTGTTTAAGAAAGTTATTGCAAGTTCAAAGTAATATCCACGCGGCGATTAAGTCGTCGACCTTTTTTTGTACGATTGGACGCAACGGGTTGAGTTTCTCCATAAGGTTTAATGAACAACAGGTTTTCAGAAATGCCGCGTTTAATTAAGGCTTGTTTCACGGCATTTGCTCGACGTTCAGATAATGAAAAATTATGAGGGTGACTGCCGCGCGCATCAGCTCCCCCTTCAATAAAAATACTTATCGGTTTGTAATGTTGAATAGCCGCCACAATTTCATCTAATCGCCCTAATGATGCGGGTTTCAAATGGTGTTTATCGGTATCAAAAAAGATCGCATCGATGCTAAAAGTAGGGTTTTTAGGGGGCGGAACAACCATGCAATATTGGCATTCAAATTTTGATAACAACGGCTGCGCAGTTTGCTCTTCAAGATCAACCACTGCATGATTAGAACACCCGCTTAAAATACCTAATAAAATAATCCCATTCCAAATACGCATGGTGATTTCTCCTAAGGGGTCATGTTCATTAAACGGACGGTTAATTCATGGACATCTTGGGCGTAATGAATATCGGCTTCGGTTAGTTGAATAGTTGATGAAGAACTGGGGGTTTCAACGGCGGCGATTTCCTCACTATCACTGTCATCATCTTCCTCGTCATCGCGTTTGGATTGGGGTGGCACAGTGGACGCGGGGGGCGGCGTCGGCGCAGATTGCGTAGAAATGCCTAAATCGGGCGCGTTCAAATCCAGCGTGATCACTTTTACCCCTGTTGAAGGGGGCGGCTGAGAAACGATTTGTGGGGTTTGTGCGGGGATTTCTGTTGGGGTTTGTGAAACGATTTCTGGCGGCGCAGAATTATCGGGATTATCGAGGGTGGTAATGGTTTGTGGGGCGGGATCGGTTTTTTCGACGGGCGAGGCTTTCACGACGACGGTCGGCGCGGGGTGCAAACTCGGCACTTCGCAATAAGGGCAAAGCATTTGCGTTAATAGGGGCTGCGTTTTTTGGCGGTTATCCTCCACCACCACGCGCGCACAGCCGCTCAAATGCACCATCACCATCAAACTCACCACCCAAAAAATATTTCTCATAGCGTCGTTTCCAGCAAAAATTAAAAGTCTATGTTGCTCACGCCCAAATAGCAAGATAGCGCGCGTCATGTCATAATGTTTTTTTAGAAAGTAAAAGCGAGAAATAAGATGATGCGTTGGACACCTTATATCACCGTCGCGGCAATTATAGAACAACAAGGGCGTTTTTTAATGGTAGAAGAACGCATTGGTGAGCGAATTGTTTTTAATCAACCCGCCGGTCATTTAGAACAACATGAAACCTTAATTGATGCGGTGGTGCGTGAAGTACTCGAAGAAACCGCCCATTAGATTGAACCACAAGCCTTAATTGGTGCTTATCAATACACTTATCCTGAAAGTTTGAAAACCTTTATTCGGTTTTGTTTCACGGGAAAAGTGGTGAGCATTAATCCTAATCAAAAGCTCGATAAAGGTATTATTCAAGCCTTGTGGTTATCTCATGAAGAACTCCTCAAACAATCTTCAAAAATCCGTAGCCCGCTTGTGTTAAGAAACATCGACGATTACTTAAAAGGTATTCGTTATCCTTTAGATTTCATTCAAGATGTAGAATAGTTATGCAAAAAGTAATGGTTGGAATGTCGGGCGGCGTGGATTCTTCGGTGGCGGCTTTATTGTTGAAACAACAGGGGTTTCAAGTCGAAGGATTGTTTATGAAAAATTGGGAGGAAGATGATACAAACAACTATTGCAGCGCAACCGCCGATTTGAAAGATGCTCAAGCGGTTTGTGAAACCCTACAAATTCCTCTGCATACGGTTAATTTTGCAACCGAATATTGGAATAATGTTTTTGAGCATTTTTTGAAAGAATACCAAGCAGGTCGAACCCCCAATCCCGATGTTTTATGCAACCGAGAAATTAAGTTCAAAGTCTTTTTAGAATACGCCCAACATCTCGGCGCACAATCTATTGCAACTGGTCACTATGCAACCTTAAAATCGGTTAATCATAAAAAGATTTTATGTAAAGCAAACGACTTAAACAAAGATCAAAGCTACTTTTTATATCAACTCAATCAACAACAATTACAACCGGCGCGGTTTCCAATTGGACATTTAACTAAACCTGAAGTGAGAAAAATTGCCGAACAACACCACCTAATTACCCATAAGAAAAAAGATAGCACGGGGATTTGTTTTATTGGAGAACGGCGATTTAAAGACTTTTTAAGTCACTATTTGCCTGCTCAACAAGGGCGCATAGAAACACCCGACGGAAAATACTTAGGCGATCATGACGGGTTAATGTATTACACCATTGGGCAACGACAGGGTTTGAAAATTGGAGGAACAAAGGATAGCAACGGTGAACCTTGGTTTGTTGCACAAAAAGATTTGAAAAATAATCGGTTAATTGTCGTTCAAGGATTTGAACATTCATTACTGTTTGCAAAACAACTAACGGCAACCAATGTGCATTGGATTAGTGGAGAACAACCTTCAATTCCCTTGCATTGCAAAGCGAAAATCCGTTACCGCCAAGAAGATCAACTTTGCACGATTACCACGTTAGAAGAAAATCGTTGCAACGTGGTATTTGAAACGCCGCAACGCGCGATTACATCAGGTCAATCAATTGTTTTCTATCAAGGTGAAGAATGCTTAGGAGGCGCAATTATTGATATTGCAATCTAACCAGCTTGGATTGGGTAATTGTTGAAAGGCTTCTCTCAAACTATTTCCCCAACTCGAACGTAATAAATTGAAATAATCATCATCTTGATCAATGCTGGTGTGGCAGGTTACTTTGAAATCATCGCGGCGGATAACAAGTAAATCTAAAGGCAGCCCCACAGAAAGATTTGAACGAATGGTAGAATCCATTGAAATTAAAGCGCATTTTGCGGCTTCAAGCAATGAAGTAGAACGTTTCACCACTCGATCAACAATGGGTTTGCCATATTTGATTTCTCCGATTTGAAAAAAGGGTGTTTCCTCAGAGGCTTCGATAAAATTTCCTGCCGAATAAATATTGAACAAACGGGGAGCTTCTCCTTTAATTTGTCCGCCTAAAATAAAAGAGGAAGCAAAATCAATATTAAAATCGCGCAACGCATTACCATCTCGACGATGAATTTCGCGTAAGGATTCTCCAATACTTCGAGCAACTTCAAATAAATTGGGGGCTTTCAAAATGCTTAATTGCGGGTTTTCACTGTACAAATTTTCCTTAAGCAAATTCATCAAAGATTGGGTAATCGCCAAATTCCCCGCACTCATAAGAACCAGCACCCTATCGTCGGGTTCTTCAAACCACACCATTTTACGAAAAGTATTGATATGATCAATCCCCGCATTGGTTCGAGAATCCGATAACATCACCAACCCACTTTCTAACGACATTCCTACGCAATAAGTCATTTCTCACTCCTTAAATCATTTATTTTAATTTTTTATCACCAAAGCCTTCCAATGTTCCATTTTGCATTATCGCCACCAAAAAAAGCTCTCTCTTAAATGGGTTAAGAAAGAGCTTGTGTATGGAAAGGGGTTAATTAGAAATTGTGGGCGGGTAATTTCAAGATGTAAGTTGTACCTTTGGAGGGTTCAACTTCGATATCGAAGCGTCCGTGCATCATTTGCCAGAAATGCGAGCTGATTGCTAATCCTAACCGCACGGATTGTTCGCCGCCGCTGGCGTGGGGATCAGCTTTTGCGAGGGCTTTGAGCAGCCATTCACGCCGTTCTGCGGGCATTCCGCCGCTGGTATCTTTCACCGCAAACCGCACCCATTCTTTGCCGGCTTCCACTTCGCGCGACACGTCTAAGCTGATTTGACCATTTTCGGTCGCTTCGGAAGCGTTGTTGATTAAATTGAACAGCACTTGGTGCAAACGGGTTAAATCGGTTTGCATTGTGCCGATGTCGGGCGGGCAATTGACCGTTAACGTGTTGCCATTTTGGCGCGATAAAACGGTGGCGATGCTTTCGACTTCCTCGACCAAATGCAGGATTTTGCAGGTTTCTGAATGGAGTTCGATTTTGCCGGTTTTAATTTTTGACAAATCCAAAATCCCGTCACTCATCGAGAGCAAGTATTTGGCAGAAATATAAATTCTGTCGACATCAGAGGCGATCGCGGAATTAGGCGTATCTTCAACTTCTTCGCGTACCAATTCGCTATAACCGATAATGGCATTCAAAGGCGTGCGCAGTTGGTGGCTCATGTTTGCCAAGAAACGCGATTGTGCCAAATTAGCGGCTTCGGCGGCTTCTGCCATTAAATAGGCGTGGCGCATCGAATTATGGAAATATAACGCCAACAACAACGTGATAAAAAGCCCAGAAATCAACACGGTCATGGCTTGCCAACGATAGCCAATTAATAAGAAATAGCCGGGCGCAGGCGTGCAAACTACCGATAACATTCTTCCGCCAATTGAGAAGCGGCGTTCGGTTCTTAATTTAGCACTTTCAAAGTCTTGGTTGAGTTCGCTTTCGCTGAGTTTTGCCAAAATGCTCTCGTCGACCTGACCGGGTAAAAAGTGCAAAAAGCGCGCATCTTCGTCAATATCTTCAGAATTATCGAAAACCCGAATATCGATGGGGCGGGGTTCGAGGGTTTTCATTGCAAGATCAAGCACATCGCCGACCAAATACACCGCCATCACAAATCCCGAAAAGGCTTCACGACGTTGCGCGATGGTTTGTTGGGGGGCGTTGGGTTTGTAAATGGGCAGGAAAATCACCGAACCCGATTGATTGGTGGTGTCGGGCGCGAGCGTGACGTGGGAAATTGCAACGGGTTCGCCACTGTCGCGGGAATTGAACAACAATTGGCGGCGGTTTTTATCGGCGGACACATCTAAACCGACAGAAACTTCATTGCCTTCAATGGGTTGCACATAATACAGTGGTAAATAACTGTCGCGTTGCCCAGCGGGGACAATTTTCCCGTCGGCGTTTAACTCATTGATTTGAAAGTTAGGATAAAGTTTTTGGGCTTCAGTCAAAAATTCCGCCCGTTTTTCCGCGCTCACGAAGGGAATCCACTCGATGGCACGAATAGAATTATCTTTGCTAATCAATGGCATGACATAGTTTTTGAAAATTTCGGGATTCACTTCTGTGCCAACCGCTTGAAAAAACGCGCCCATGCTCGATGTCACGAGTTCAATTTTATGTTTGAGTGCCCGCTCGATGGCGATGGCACGGTCTTCGGCGGCTGCCTGGAAAGTATTGCGCGTGCGCTCTTCTTCCCACATATGCACAAAAACGTACAGCCCAATCGACACCAAAATTCCCACCGTCAAACTCAACACAATGGGCAAATAACGCTTACCAGAAGAATCAACCCGCGACGGGTACGTTGAGGTAGTCTGTCTGTCCACAATTCCTCTCCTTGAAATATTACTTTAAGAAAAAATCAACCGTACATCTAAAGCAGATGTTATACCGGAATAGTGCCATTTTGCCTGTTAAGTGGACTTTATCGCAAGTTATTTTTGAAAAATACCCAATTGACACGACACCTTCAAGGGTTTTTCCACCACTACTCAGAAAAAAATTGCCGCCACCAATAAACAACTTTCTCTCGATGATACTTAAATTCAGAAATACTCACAAAAGCAGGTTGTAATTGTAATGCCAAATGATGTTGTTTCATTCGATACGTTTTGTACGCACCACCTAGTTCCTCACAACTATTTGGAGGTAATAATTGATATTTATTTAATTCTCTCAATAAATGCAACATACTGGTTTCATTTAAAATCGCTGGAAACGCCGATGCCCAACGTAACACATTGTATTGTACGATAAATTCAATATCCGCAATGCCGCCCGCGCCCTGTTTTAAATCAAATTGGGTTTCATGGGTTTTATCCAAATTATCCCGCATTTTGTGGCGCATTTCTTGAACTTCTTTACGGAGTTTCTCTAAATCAAACGGTTGAGTTAAAATCGCTTTTCTAATCTGATTGAAACGGGCAATACATTTCTCATCTCCCGCCACTGCTCGCGCTCGAATTAAGGCTTGATGCTCCCACGTCCACGCTTGATTTGTTTGATAGTCTTGAAATGCCTCCAAACTACTCACCAACAAACCCGATTTTCCACCCGGGCGCAAACGCGGATCAACCTCGTATAAAATCCCCGCCGCCGTCGATGTGGTAAATAAGTGCATGATTCTCGTCACTAATCTTGAGAAAAAAACGTTATTATCAATTTGACGTTCACCATCGGTCATTTGAAATCCCCCCCGACTATCGTGGAGAAATACCAAATCCAAATCCGAACTATGGCTCATTTCTAATCCGCCCGCTTTACCGTATGCAATCACGCAGAAACCCGCTTTCCTCAAACTTTCAGGGTGCTGATCGTGTTCCCGACAATAAGGCTCGCCATATTTCTCAATTTGTTGTCGCCAAGCAATGTTTAAAGTTTGACGAATCATCGCATCAGCAATGGCGGTTAAATGATCACTGGCTTTCTCTAAAACCAGTTGCTCATTTAATTCTGCGGCGGCAACTTTCAAAACTTGCGCCCGTTTGAAATGCCGTAAACTATCCATTTGCATTTCTAAATCTTCTTGCGGAATATGTGCTAATTGTGCCCGAATAGCATTGTCTATTTCATTAACATTTAATATATCATATAAACGTCGCTGATCTAATAATTCGTCTAATAACAAAGGGTAACGACTAATTTGATCGGCAATCCACGCACTTTCTGCACACAAATGCACTAATTGAATTAACGCTAACGGGTGTTCAATTAATAACGCCAAATAAACGCTTCTTTTTGCAACCGCTTCAATAAATTTTAATACCCTTTCTAAAACAACCGTTTGATTGCCACAGTGTAATACTTGAACCAATAATAACGGCATCAATATATCTAACCGTTCTTGCCCATGTTTGCTCCGATGACGTAAAGCCGGAGAAACCTTTAATTTGAGCAATTGTTCTAAAATATTTTCCGCGTTTTGAAACTGGCAATCGTTTAGTATTTGCACTAAAGATAGCTTATCCAGTTCTTCACGATGTTCAATTTGTAGCCAAACGTCTTTCAACACATTAAAATAATGCGCATATTCTGGATTATTGTTTATTTGTTCAGAAGGCGTTTCTTGATGTCCTGTCATCACTTGTTTGAAATGCTGTTGAACTTTATTTCTATGATTTTGTAAAACCGCATAAAATTCTTCCCATGTTTGAAATCCCATACTAAATGCTAAACGTTGCTGAGTTAAAACATCACTGGGCAAGTTTTGGGTTTGTTTATCTTCAATCGCTTGTAATCGATGTTCTGTGGTTCTGAGAAATCGATAAGCCATTTTAAGTTCTTCAACAACTTCAAAGGGTAATAATTCATATTCTTTTAAGCGTTCTAATACTGCTAAAACATAGCGAATTTGTAAAGCAGGTTGTCGTCCACCGCGAATCAATTGAAATGCCTGACAAATGAATTCTATTTCTCGAATTCCCCCTTGCCCTAATTTAATGTTATGTTCATTACCTTTACGGCGGACTTCTTGATCAATTTGCGATTTCAAATCCCGCAAAGATTCAAATGCGCTAAAATCTAAATAACGTCGATACACAAAAGGTTTAAGCATTTTAAAGAGTTGTTTCTCAATTTCTTCACCGCCAGAAATCACCCGCGCTTTAATTAACGCATAACGCTCCCATTCCCGCGCGTGGGTTTGATAATAATCTTCTAACGCATTGAAATTCATCGCTAAAGGACCGCTTTCTCCAAAAGGACGCAACCGCATATCAACCCGAAAAACAAAACCATCTGGTGTTACATTGTTTAAAACTTGAATTAAACGTTGCCCCAAACGAATAAAGAATTCTTGATTATCTAAAACCCGAGAACCGCCTTGAGTTTCTCCCGATGCAGGATAGGTAAAAATTAAATCAATATCAGAGGAAAAATTCAACTCTTCTCCCCCTAATTTACCCATTCCAATAACCACCAAAGATTGCGGTTCAGCTAATTTATTATGAGGAACACCAAACCGTTTTGACAAATCCCGATACAAACGCTGTGCAGTATAATCGACAAATGTAGTTGCTAAGTTTGATAAATCGCGTAAATTTTCTTCTAATGTCGACCAACCAGCAATATCTCGCCACGCAATTCTAACCATTTCATAATTACGCCAGTTTCTCAGTTGTTGCATTAAAGTATTATCATCACAATCTTCTGGAATTTGTTTTAAGTGTGCAATAAAATTTGCTTGATGATCATAAACGCGCGTCAAATCGCCGTTCTTTAATAAATTTTGAAATAATTGGGGAGTTTGAAGTCCTTGTTTTGCAATAAAAGGCGATGCGGCTAAAATTGTTGGCAAACTCGCCGTTATCTTCTCGTCATTTGCAAACGAAAAATCAACACGGGACGACAAATCGTGCCAATATGCAACGGCTTCGGGTTTTAATGCGGCGGGGAGATTTTCAAATAAAGGTGCAGACATTCAAATTTCCTTTAATAAACAATAAACTAAATTTAGTTGGCATTTCGTTTGCTTTCATAAAAACAGCCATATCAACTATTCCTACCAAGTTTGTATGGTTAGGTGCTGTAAAAGTGATGGGCGCACTTTGCAGCACCGTTTTTTTATTCCCAACCCATTAATTTTGCTCCGATTTCAAAGGCTTGCGAAAACGCTTCCAATCCATGCGAACCACCATTCACCAACTTTCTCGCCGTTGCCAAATCACCTTCTTCTAATGCCTCAATTGCTCGACTTTCTTTATCCTTAATGAAATACACCAACAAACGCGCTGCAATCAACGGATCATTAGCTAATTCAGGGTTGTCGACTAATTGTGTTCCTAACCCTAACTTTCGACTATAAGTGGTGTAATTATCTCTACCTGTTAATTGAATAAAACCGCGCCCTTTGAAACGCTCACCATCAGGCGCACCTCTATTGCCCAACGCGCTTCTATTATCATATAAATCAAATGGATGTCCATTCTCAGAAGTGTTATATTTCGACTTTCCTTCACTAATAGGAAGAAACCCTGCCGTTTCTGCACGAATGGTTGCAAATGCCATCAGTTGTAATCGATCATCTCTCATTTCAAATTCATCAAATGCTCGCATGATATACGGATAATATTTCTCAATATTTTTCTCAGGCGTGCCGGGGAACATTTCCTTAACAACATCTAAAGGAACATCCTCAAAATCAATCTCATTAGTTGTTTCCTCTTTTTTAACAGTTTCAACTGGTTTTTCTTGGTCAGTTTTCTTTGCTTCAGGGATTTCTCCAAACATTGCACCTAAAACACTGTTCATACCCTCTTCGTTTTTCGTTGCCATCTTAACCTCCAATGAGTTATAAAAATCGTATTTACTGTCCGCGTAGAAATAATTTATCTAACGCATTTAAGTCTAATTGAATCCAAGTCGGTCGTCCATGATTGCATTGATCGCTGCGGGTGGTTTTTTCTATCTCACGCAATAACGCATTCATTTCTGTTAAATTCAAATGGTGATTTGCTCTAACAGCATGATAACAAGCTAATTTTGCAAAAATTTCATGTATTTTATGCTGAATTTGTTGGCTATTTTCAAATTGACCTAAATCCGCTAATAAATCTTTTATTAATTGTTCAAAATGTGCTGTGGCTAATAAAACAGGGACTCGTTGTAACGAAAGCATTTCTTCACCATTTTTTTTAAGCATAAAACCGAGTTGTTCTATAAAAGTTTGATGGATTTCAAATGTTTCAATATCTTGAGGAGTTGCACTAATATTAATAGGCATTAATAAGGTTTGCATTTCTAAAGTTTGCATCGCGTAATTTGTTTTAAGTTTCTCATATAAAATACGTTCGTGCGCGGCGTGCATATCAACAATAACCAACCCAGTGGTATTGTGCGCCAAAATGTAAATTCCTTGCAATTGCAAAATGGCATGACCCAATGGAAAATCGGACTTTTGTGTAAAGGCTTGTTGTTCAACTTGTGGAATTGTATAGAGTTTTTCGTATAAAGGTAGTATTTTAGCCACTGATTGGGAATTTTGAGATGAATGGGCTTTTTCAGTCACATAAGTCGATTTATTGGGAGAAATGTTAGATATTTCAACTTTTGTGGGTAAATTCGGGGTTATATTTTGGGTTTTATTGGGAGAAGTTTTCTGGGCAATGATTTCGCTAACACTATGATAAATAAATTCAAAAATCCCGTTGCTTTGTGCAAATCTGACTTCATGTTTTGCGGGGTGAACATTGATATCAACTAAAGAAGAATCCAAATCAAAATACAAAACAAAAGCGGGATAACGTCCATGATATAGCACATCGCTATAGGCTTGTTTTACCGCATGATTAATGATTTTATCTCGAACAAAACGTCCATTGACAAATAAATATTGTAAATCGGGCTGTGATCTTGAAAACGTGGGGTGTCCAATCCAGCCTGTTAAGCGCAATTGGGAGGTATTTGTGTCGATTTTAAGGGCATTTTCCGCAAATTCCCGTCCAAACAAGATTTGTAATCGTTCTAAGTATTCAGGTTCTTGTTCGGCGGCGCGCAATTGAAAAACGGTTTCTTTCTCGGTTTGTAATGTCCAACGGATACCGAATCGACTTAATGCTAAGCGTTTCACAACTTCTTGAATATGTGAGAATTCTGTTTTTGGCGATCGCAAAAATTTTCGCCGCGCGGGGGTATTAAAAAATAAATCTCTTACTTCAATGGTTGTTCCAATGGGGTGTGCACAAGGTTGCGGAGGGGTTTGTTGAATGCCGTTAATTTGTAATGTCCAGCCGGTTTCTGATTCAAAGAAATGGGATTTCAATTCTAATCGAGAAACGGCGGCAATACTTGCTAAGGCTTCTCCGCGAAAACCTAAGGTTTGAATATCCATTAAGTCTTGAATTTCTTGGATTTTACTGGTTGCATGACGTTGTAATGCTAATGCTAATTCATTTCCACGAATCCCGTGACCATTATCTTGCACGCGCAGTAATTGAATGCCGCCATTTTCAACTGTAATATTGATTTCACTTGCGCCCGCGTCGAGGCTATTTTCAATGAGCTCTTTGACGACAGAAGCGGGGCGTTCAATCACTTCGCCCGCGGCGATTTGATTCGCAACCAACGGCGGCAATAATCCAATCGATGCAATGGGATTCATTTCATTTTACCTTAAAAATGCTTAATTCAATTATTTCACGAATAGGTTTGAAAGTAGGAAGATTTCGTGTGATGCTTTCTTTGTTTTGTTTTAATGGTGTGATTACGGTTGTGCATAAAAAAGGTGCGACGTGGTGAATCGCACCGTGCCTATGCTATTCCGCGAGGAGTAATCCCTAAGTTGTTGTGTGCAAAGGTTATTGTTATGGCAAAAAATTAAGCGGCGGCTTGAACTGGAATAGCATGACGTGCGCCGGTGATGTGGTTGTGTTCGTTGAGGTAAATCAAGGTGGGTTTATGCACCGCGATTTCTTGGGGGGTGAGCGCGACATAAGTGCAGATAATGATTCGGTCGCCGACGTTGGCTTTGTGGGCGGCTGCGCCGTTGATAGAAATCACCCGCGAGCCTGCTTCGGCGCGAATGGCGTAGGTTGAGAAGCGTTCGCCGTTGGTGACGTTGTAGATGTGCAGTTGTTCGTAAGTGTGAATGCCGGCGGCATCGAGCAACTGGCTGTCGATCGCGCACGAGCCTTCGTAATCGAGTTCGGCGTGCGTGACGCAGGCACGGTGCAGTTTAGTTTTTAAGAGTGTGCATTGCATAACAAAACTCCTTGCGTTTTTGAGGTGAGAACGATAAGCCAAAATTATGCGGGATTCAATGCAATGCTGCAATGCGCAAAACACAGATCACGCCAAATCCCCTTCCATCTGAAGTTGTCACATTACTGTCATGATGGGCGCGCTATACTAAAAAAATGAATGCCGATACGCAACTAAATACTCCCCGAATCGTTCCAGCCCTCGATGCCCCCGAAAGCATCAAGCGTCGCAATTGGCGAATGTTCAAAGATCGCCTCGCTACTTTTAGCATGACGTTGGGTGGCATTAGCGTTATTATCGCTATTGTGTTGATTTTTTTCTACCTTTTATATGTGGTGTTTCCACTCTTGATACCCGCCCGTGCGGAATCCGCCGCGCAATACCCGCTTCCAGCCCCCAATGCGGGAAAATCGTTGTTTTTAGATGTCGACGAAAAAGCCAGCATGGGCGTGCGTTTCACCGATTTGGGTCACGCTGTTTTTTTTGACGCCCACAGCGGCGCGCCCGTTGCCGACGAAACCCTCAAACTGCCCGCCGACGCACAAATTACCAGTTACAACGCCAATGAAGAAAATGGTTTAATGCTCTATGGTTTAAATGACGGTCGCGCGGTTTTAATTCAACGCCATTTTAGAGAATCTTTTGAGCAACAACGTCGCGTGTTGAAACCCGAAATTACTTATCCATTGGGTGAGAATCCTATCGTTTTAGATGAGAAAAAACAACCGCTTGTCGCGTTAAGTTTGCAACGGGATAGCAAATCCACAACGTTAGTTGCTCTTTCTCAAGATCAACGGGTAATTATCGCTCATTATCAAGAGAAAGAATCCTTTTTAGATGATGAGAAAACCCTTGAAAAAATAACCTCCGAAATTCATTTGTCTGAAGGCACTGAAATTCAACTAATGGTGTTAGATAAAAATCAAGAAAATCTTTATCTCACCAACAAACAAGGACAACTCCTCCAATTTAATGTTAAAAACAAAGAAAAGCCTTTGTTGATTCAAAGCATTTCGGCATTTGATAAAGGACAAATTACCACCTTAAAAATCTTAACCGGCGGGATTTCTTTATTGGTAGGAAATAATGAAGGAAAAATTAGTCAATGGTTTCCTGTTCGCAATGAGAAAAACGAAAGTCTTTTAACGCATATTCGTGATTTCTCCAGCCAACAATCTGCAATTACTCAAATAAGCACTGAACAACGTCGAAAAGGATTTGTCGCCGCCGATGTAGAAGGCAAAATAGGGATTTATCACAGCACTGCCCATCGTACTTTATTAGTTAAGAAAATTAGTGAAGCACCACTCAAACAATTAGTGATTTCTCCGCGCGCAGATAACCTATTAGCAGAAGATGTGGAAGGTAAAGTATTTCTTTGGAAAATTCATAATGAACACCCCGAAGTTTCTTGGACGGCTTTATGGGGAAAAGTATGGTATGAAAGTTACCCCAAACCGGATTACATTTGGCAATCTTCTTCTGCTTCAAATGATTTCGAACCTAAATTCAGTTTAACCCCTTTAACATTTGGAACAATCAAGGGTGCATTATACGCAATGTTTATTGCTGTTCCTTTAGCAGTTTTTGGAGGAATTTACGCGGCGTATTTTATGTCGCCCCAAATGAGAGGAATTGTAAAGCCAGCTGTTGAAGTGATGCAAGCTATTCCGACGGTTGTTTTGGGATTTCTAGCGGGTTTGTGGTTAGCCCCTGTTTTAGAGAAAAATCTTCCCGGAACATTCGCTATGTTATTGATTATTCCACTGGGAGTGCTGTTCTTTGCATGGATTTGGCATATCACTCCCAAACGTTACACACATTGGTTGCCCGATGGTTGGCACGCGGCGTTATTAATTCCAATTATTTTAGGTTTGTTGTGGGTTTCTTTTGCACTGAGCCTTCCATTAGAAAATATGTTATTTGATGGCGATATTCGGTTATGGTTAAATGCAATGGGAATTACCTTTGATCAACGTAATGCATTAGTAGTTGGATTTGCAATGGGTGTGGCGATTATTCCTCCGATTTTTTCTATTACAGAAGATGCTGTTTTTAGTGTGCCCAAACATTTGACGACAGGTTCTTTAGCATTGGGAGCAACTACTTGGCAAACCATGACCCGCGTAGTGATTTTAACGGCTTCACCAGGAATCTTTTCTGCCATTATGATTGGAATGGGTAGAGCGGTTGGAGAAACGATGATTGTTTTAATGGCGACTGGAAATACGCCTGTTATGGATTTCAACATATTTCAAGGCATGAGAACATTATCGGCGAATATTGCAGTGGAAATGCCCGAATCAGAATATAATAGCACCCATTATCGAGTGTTATTTCTAGCGGCGTTGGTGTTGTTCACTTTTACCTTTTTAGTTAATACGGCGGCGGAAGTTGTGCGTCATCGGTTGCGCAAACGTTACGGTTCTTTGTGAGGAAATGCGATGAAAAATTGGTTCAAAAGTGGTGATCCTTGGATTTGGCTAACAGCGTCATCAGTGAGCTTAAGTTTAATTGTTGTATTTAGTTTAATTGCGGTTATTATGGTGCGAGGTTTGGGGTATTTCTGGGCGGCAACTGTCATTGAAGCACGCTATGAAGAACCCAATGCGCCACCTATTACAATACTCGGTGAAATTTACGACAATGAAAAGGTTTTAACAAAACGGTTGTCTAAAAATCTCCAACCTTTAGCAAATGGTCAAGAATCGATTACCCGTTCTTTAATTAAAACGGGAAATCGTGATTTGTATGGTTTAGATTTTAAGTGGGTACTTGATCCTGTTTTGAAAGACATTCGTTATCCAGAGAAAGTTTTGGTGGTTGAACGTCGAGAATGGGGTAACTTTTACGGTTATTTACAAACCCTTAAAAAAGATAAACAAGTGATTGCAACCGGTGAGGAAGCGTGGAAACAACTCCCTCAATATATCGAACAAACTCACCAGTTATTCAAACAAATCAACCGCATTGAAAAAGGTGAAATGGGTGCAATTAACTATCAATTAGAGAAACTTCGTCTAAAAGAACGTAAATTGCAATTACAAAATGATACCGATCCTCAGAAACGTGCAACAATTGAGGAACAACGCCAAACTTACCATCAACAATCCGAAGAATACAAAAAACATTTGACGGACTTATATCAACAAATCAATCGTGAGAGCATTGTTGTTAAAGAAATGGGTGGAAAAGAGGTTGAAATTCCATTAGCAAAAGTGGTTTCAGTTTATCGTCCAAATAGTTTGTCGTTTATGGAGAAAGTCGCGTTTTATTTTGCTAAAGTTTGGGAATTCATGACTGATGATCCGCGCGAAGCAAATACGGAAGGTGGAATATTTCCTGCGATTTATGGAACGGTCATTATGGTGCTCATGATGTCGCTAATTGTAACCCCCTTTGGTGTGATTACAGCCGTGTATTTGCACGAGTATGCAAAACAAGGTTTCTTGACTAGAACAATTCGTATTGCTGTAAATAATCTAGCGGGTGTGCCAGCAATTGTTTATGGGGTATTTGGATTGGGTTTCTTCGTGTATTTCTTGGGCGGTAATATTGATCGACTTTTCTTTCCCGAAGCTGCTCCCGCACCTATGTTTGGAACACCGGGTTTGTTATGGGCTTCTTTGACCTTAGCGTTGCTCACCGTTCCTGTGGTAATTGTTGCAACCGAAGAGGGTTTGTCGCGGATTCCTAGTGCTATTCGTGAAGGGAGTTTGGCATTGGGAGCAACTAAGGCAGAAACTCTATGGAGAACCATTTTACCAATGGCAAGCCCAGCCATGATGACAGGCTTAATTTTAGCGATTGCAAGAGCCGCCGGAGAAGTTGCACCGTTAATGTTAGTTGGCGTAGTGAAACTTGCTCCCTCTTTACCCTTAGATATGAACGCCCCGTTCTTACATTTAGAAAGAAAATTCATGCACTTAGGGTTTCATATCAATGATTTAGGATTTCAAAGTCCTAATGTAGAAGCGGCGCGCCCTTTAGTGTATGCAACGGCGTTTTTATTAGTTCTGGTGATTATTATTTTGAACTTAACAGCCATTTGGATTCGCAATCGATTACGCGAAAAATATAAATCTTTAGAAACGGTTTGAAAACGACAATGACAACAGCACATATTTCCTCACACGCTTTTGATATGAGTTCTTTAGGACGTATCCAAGACAACTTTAATTTGGACGAAGAGAAGATTTGTTTAGAAGTTAAACGTTTGAATTTGTTTTATGCGACAAAGCAAGCATTGTTTAATGTGGATATGAAAATTCCTGAACGACGAGTAACCGCTTTTATTGGACCCAGTGGTTGTGGAAAATCCACTTTATTACGCTGTTTTAACCGAATGAATGATTTGGTCGATAGCGTAAGAATTGAGGGTCAAATTTTATTAAAAGATCAGGATATTCATCGTAAAGAACTCAAGGTTGCCGATTTGAGAAGAACGATTGGAATGGTCTTTCAAAAACCCAACCCTTTTCCTAAATCTATTTATGAGAATGTTGCTTACGGTTTGCGGATTCAAGGTATTAATAACCGTAAAGTATTAGATGAAGTGGTAGAATCTTCTTTGAAAGGGGCGGCATTGTGGGACGAAGTAAAAGACCGTTTGAATGATAATGCGTTGGGTTTGTCGGGCGGGCAGCAACAACGTTTAGTGATTGCGAGAGCTATTGCCATTGAACCCGAGGTAGTTTTATTAGATGAACCCGCGTCTGCACTCGATCCGATTTCTACCCTCAAAATTGAGGAACTCATTAACGAACTTAAAACAAAATACACCATTGTAATTGTGACCCATAATATGCAACAAGCGGCGCGGGTTTCGGATTACACGGCGTTTATGTATATGGGTAAGTTAATTGAGTTTGATCGCACGGATAAACTCTTTACAAATCCCAAAGAAAAACAAACCGAAGATTACATTACAGGACGCTACGGTTAAAATAAAGGATATAACATGGACGAAAGTTTAGATATTCGGCATAAACACATTTCTCGCCAATTTAATATCGAGTTACAAAATATTCATTCTCGAGTATTAGAAATGGGTGGGGTTGTACAAAAACAACTTGCCGATGCGTTGCTCGCTTTATCGGATAATGATGCGGATTTGGCAGAGCGCGTTATTAACAATGATGAAGTTATTAACAGTTTAGAAACCACTATTGATGAATCTTGCGTGCAAATTTTAGCGCGTCGACAACCCGCTGCGGGCGATTTACGCATGGTTATCGCGGTGGTTAAAACGATTACAGATTTAGAACGCATTGGTGATGAAGCCAAGCGCGTTGCTCGAATGGCTTCCAATAAAGCTGACCAAATTTATCGTTTGCAAGCACCGGTTGTAACGGGTGTGCAACATTTAGGAAAACAAGCCCAGCAAATGTTGCAACATTCATTAGATGCGTTTGCAAGAATGGACGTAGAAACTGCCGTGAAAGTTGCTCGAGAAGATGATAAAGTCGATGTGGAATATTCGGGCTTAATTCGTCAATTAATTACCTATATGATCGAAGACCCCCGTTCTATCCCAGCGGCATTAGATATTATGTGGGCTGCTCGATCATTAGAACGCATTGGTGATCGGTCGAGAAACATTTGCGAATATGTCGTTTATTTCGTTAAAGGAAAAGATATTCGCCACGTTAATTTGGATAAAGTCAAACAAGAAATCGGTTTAGCCGACGACAATCCCGATTCTGATCCCGAAAAAACGCAATAAAACCCCGCCTATTTTCTTTTAACAATGTTATGAATAATTGATTGCATTTAAGTTCATGACATTGTTGATGTTCCTCTCGTAAAGATTTGCTAGAATACGCTTTTTTGTGGTTTTAGAAATCGATGAATTCAATATCAGTGTATTGTGATGTTCTAACATTTGTTTTGTTAAAACAAAAAGTTATTTGTATAAACTTTTATTTTTAATAGTTGTCGATTAAACTAATCACAGTTTCTCGCAATTCCATCTCATGGAGGAAAGATGTCCAGTTTGAAATACCCCGACGGTGGGGAAAAAATTACCGTACAAAACAACCAGTTGGTTGTGCCCAATAACCCGATTATTGGTTTTATCAAAGGCGATGGGATTGGTCCCGATGTGATGCACGCCTGTTTGCGGATTTGGGACGCGGCGGTCGACCACGCTTATGGTGACCAACGCAAAGTGTTTTGGACGGAATTGTTTTTGGGCGAATCTGCCGCCGAACGTTATGATGGCAATATTTATCCGACAGAAACCCGCGAAGCCTTAAAAGATTTGTTAGTTTCTATCAAAGGTCCGTTAACCACACCGGTTGGAAAAGGCTTTCGTTCATTGAATGTATCGTTGCGCCAAGACCTTGATTTATATGCATGTATTCGTCCCGTGCGTTATTTTAATGGGTTGCCTTCTCCTTTGAAAAACCCTGAACAAGTCGACGTGGTGATTTTTAGAGAAAATACTGAAGACGTTTATGCAGGGATTGAATACGCATCGGGGTCGCCAGAAATGCGCAAATTGGAGAAATTCCTCAAAGAAGAACTTAAAGCAAAATTCTTTGACGATTCCGGTTTGGGCATTAAACCCATTTCGGCGTTCGCTTCTAAACGCTTGATGCGCAAGGCAATGCAGTTCGCCATCGACAACCATCGTGAAAGCGTGACCATTGTCCACAAAGGCAATATCATGAAATTCACCGAAGGCGCGTTTCGAGCGTGGTGTTACGAAGTGGCGCGCGAAGAATTTGGCGACATGACCATCACCGAAGAAGAACTTTATCGCGATTTCGGTGGCAAACAACCCGCCGGCAAAATCGTCATCAAAGACCGCATCGCCGACAATATGTTCCAATTGATGTTGTTGCAACCTAATGAATTTGATGTGATTGTCAGCACGAATTTGAACGGGGACTATTTGTCGGATTCGATTGCGGCGGAAGTGGGCGGGATCGGGATCGCGCCCGGCGCAAATATGAGCGATTTTATCGGGGTCTTCGAAGCCACACACGGCACTGCCCCTAAACTCGCCAACATGGACATGGCAAATCCCGGGTCGTTGTTGTTTAGCGGCGCGATGATGTTCCAATACTTGGGCTGGTCGGAAGTTGCTGACATTATCACGCACGCCTACACCCAAGTTATCAACAAGAAAATCGTGACGTGTGATTTCTTTGCGCAAATGGACGGGGCGACTGAAGTTGGGACGAGTGGCTTTGCCGATGCGGTGATCGCCGAGATTGATCGCGGGGTCGATGTCGAAGAAGTCCGCACCCAACAACAAGCCAAAGAAGCCGCCGACCGCAAAGCCCGCGAAGAAGAACGGATCAGCCGCCCGACCGAGAAAATGCTCGAAACCGGACGAACCCCCATGACCGCCGGCGACATCATGAAACGCAATCTCATCAGCGTGCCCGCCGATGCCACCGTCGCCGCCGCTATGCAAACCATGCGCTTAAACGGGGTGAGCAGCGTTTTACTTCAGCCACATGGCGATAATCCCGACTGGGCAATCATGACCCAAAAAGACATCGTCACCAAAGTCATTCACGCCAATTTATCGCCGTCCGCAACGATGGTGCGCGATATTGCGAGTTCGCTTAAGTATTTGATTTCAACCGAAACATCGATTCAAGAATGCGTGGCGTTGCTGACGTTGCACAACATTCGACGAATCATTGTCGGTGGAAAAGACGGCGCGCCGATCGGATTGGTCAGCGACACCGATATTTTCCGCACCGTTCAAGAATTTGGCTTGCCCGCTGCTGATTAATTTACCTTCCCACGTTTAACCGCGTGGGATTTGGGTTATGATTGAACCGAGTAAAATCACTGACAGAGGATTGTTTATGCAAAAAGCAAATGATTTTGAAGCAGTTTTTCAACAGGTGAAGAGCATTTTACCGCTCGATCCGTTCGGTTTAAAGGCAGATTTTGAAAAAAACTTGCGGGCAACTTTACAAACTGCCCTCACCCGCATGAACGTCGTGACGCGCGACGAGTTTGAAGTGCAAAGCGCGGTGTTAGCCCGAACGCGCCAAAAAGTTACCGACCTCGAAAAGCAAATCGCCGACCTCGAAGCCCGCCTAAATACCCCTTAAAATCCCCACACCACCTCGCGAATTATCACGAGGTTTTTTTTTATCTCACGAAACAAGCGCAGGTTCAGGAACAGAATTTGCGTTAAAGTGCCGTATCCACTAATTATGCTTAAGACAAAGGAGTTCATTATGTTGAAAAAAACAGTTGTTATAACAATGAGTTGTTTAATGTTAGGGAGTTGCGCGGGCATGAGTTTGAATAAAGAAATGGTCGGCGCGACCATCGGGGCAGGTGCGGGCGGGGCGGCTTGTTCGCGGGTCGGCAAAGGATACGGCAACACCGCGGCAATTATTGGTTGTTCGTTGGTTGGCGCGATGGTCGGCGGCACAGTCGGACGATCCATCGACGAAACCGACCGCATGAAAACCCAACAAGCCATCATGCAAACCCCCACCAATCAAACCACTTCTTGGTACAACCCCAACAACGGCAATCAATATGCGGTCACGCCCGTCAATAACCCCATGCAATACAATAATGGCACGGTGTGTCGGGATTTTACGACGATCGCCACCATCGACGGTCATCGTGAAAACATTCGAGGACGCGCGTGTCGACAACCCGACGGTTCTTGGCAAATGCAATAAATTTCCTCTATTTAAACTTCATTCAAACTGCGCAAAAAGACGAGGAACTTTCGATAATTGCCAGTTTGAAATTGCCCATTGCAACAGGGTTTCAACTTTCTCATGAAATAAGTCGATCGGCGGGGTTTGTCCCAAATAAAGCAACACTTGAAATAAAGCGGGAAGCGGATTGTGTTTATCGACGGGTTTGGCGAAGGTTTGTTTGCTGAGCTTTTGTCCTGCTGAATTGGTGAGGATTGGCAAATGGGCGTAAGTGGGAGTTGGGTATTTCAAACAGCGTTGCAAATAGATTTGTCGAGGCGTGGAATCCAACAAATCACAACCCCGAACAACTTCCGTAATGTTTTGCATGGCATCGTCGATAACAACCGCAAATTGATACGCGAACAACCCGTCTGCCCGTTTGATAACAAAATCCCCGACTTCGGTAGATAAATGTTGTTTGAAATTGCCTTGAATTAAATCGTGGAAAGCAAGGGTTTGATCGGGGACTTTTAGTCGAATGGCGCGCGGGGTTTTTCCATTTGGCAGACCGTTTCGACACGTTCCCGTGTAAATCCCTTGATTTTGTTGAAGTTCTTTACGACTGCACCCGCAAATAAACGTCTGTTCTGTGAGTGTTTGTAGGATATTGGCATACGCTTCGCGGCGAGAAGTTTGATAAAGCACCGCGCCGTCCCAGTGCAATCCCAATGCGTCCAAAGTGAACAAAATATCGTCCGCCGCGCCGAGTTGATTGCGTGCTAAATCAAGGTCTTCCATGCGGACAAGCCATTCGCCATGATGCGCGCGGGCTTGCAGAAAACTCCCCACCGCCGTCACCAATGATCCGATATGCAGCGATCCCGTTGGCGACGGTGCGAAACGTCCTCGATAGGTTATTTGAGTTGGTACGACCACTTTTGATTGACGGCGGGGTTGCAATCCCACGTTTGAACGTTCATGCCGTTGCGATTCCAGTTGGGATCACCGCCCGGGACATCTAAACATTTGCCGCCGCCATTCCGCAACCGTCCGCCATCGAGCGACCATTGTTGATTGGGTGCGCCGTTGCAATCCCACAGTTGAAGCGCGTTGCCGTTACGTTTCACATCGCCCGCCACATCTAAACATTTGCCGCCGGCATTTTTGAAACGTCCGCCTTCGTGTTTCCAACGTTGAAATTCGCTGCCGTTGCAATCCCAAATTTGGACGCGAGTGCCGTTGTTTCGAGCCTGTGCGGGCGGCACTTCCAAACAACGCCCCGCTCCATTCACTAACATTTTGTATTCGTTCAATTTATTTGTTAAAGTTTGTTGTAGGTTTTGCAATTTGTCGGCATCAGGCAAATCCGCCCACGCCGCGCTGCTCAACCCCAAGACAATGCCCACTAACCAACGTTGTTTCATGATCTGACTCCGAAGTGTAATTGCGTTCAGCCATCATAGAGGATTTTACGCGATTTACAAATAGAAATTATTGCATTAACCCGTGATGAAGATTGGGGATCAAATGGTATTCAAAGATTTCATTCCAGGCTTTTTCACAGTCGGGTGTCCAGTTTTCGCCGCAGCATTCTGCGAGGGTTTTGATGAAAACGTGCTGAAAATTATGCAAATCGGCTTCCTTCAAATGCAACGCCGACAATTGTTTGCCAATTCTCATTAAATGGGGGTGGATAATTTCGGTATCGTCGGCTGTGCACGCCGCCACGCCAAATGTGCCGACCAATCGACGGCGACGCGGTTCATCGATCTCATCAAATAAGGCGCGATATTGGGGAAATTCCGTAAATAAACGGCTGTAAAACAATTGCACCAACGGTTGGCGCGATTGCAACACATGATCCCACACTTTGCTTGCAAATAACGTGTTCATAAAATAACTCCTTGCGTTTAGTCATCAATAATAAAATTGAAATTAGTATTAACGGTTTTTTGTGTAAAATCAACTCGTTATTTAGCAAATTCTAAAGTACTAATGCCCAAATGCCATAAAAAAACCCACTCCATCATTTGACAAAGTGGGCGTACAATCGCAAAACGTTCTAATGCGCGACCAACCCATGATGCATATAAGGAATGATATGTTGTTCAAATACGCCATTCCACGCTTTTTCGCATTCTGTCGTCCACTGATCTCCGCAACACTCTGCCAATACATCGACAAATACAGTTTGAAACCGATTCAAATCCTCATCTTTCAAATGATAAGAAGTGTGTTTTGCACCCAATCTCATCATTTGTGGGTGCATGATTTCTGTTTCGTCAGAAACTCGCGCAACTAACGCCAACGTATCCACCATTTTCTTCATGTGTCGATCCAATGATTCGGGAAATAACCGCCGATAATCAGGATATAACGAAAACAACCGCTCATAAAAACGTCTAATAACTTCCTCATGACGTTCAACGCCCACATGATCCCACGTTCTTCCAATCAACTGCATATCCATCGTTCTTTCTCCCAGAAATAAAAAGGTACAAACTTCATTGCATTCTAGTATGACCGAATTTCCACAAACTTCAAGCGGTCTTTATTAGCGCATTATTAAATGCTAATGCAAGGTTTTTACTAGATTATATTTAACATCAATGCTTTATATTGGTTTTTTTAATCCAAGATTTTTTTTCAAGCATCTATTTGATTTGCTAATTGTTTTAATGATCATACCCTAAATTTTCCCATTTCCTATAATAACGTAAGGTTATCAATTGAAATACTTTATTGATAAATACCGATCAATTACAAAAGGAAAGTTGCGAACAAAGATAAATTTTGTAAGAATGCCATTTTTCTCAAAAGATTATCTTAAAAATGCTATTTATTCCTCCTCCAAAATCATTAACCCGTTTAACAGGAAAAGCCATTGGTGATTTTCAAATGATTCGTGATGGCGATCGGTTATTATTAGGGGTTTCTGGCGGTAAAGATTCACTTTCTTTATTGCACGTTTTAAGGCACTTTCAACAACGCGCGCCGATTCGATTTGAATTGGGAGCAATTACTGTTGATCCGTGCATTGAAGGCTTTGATCCTTCTTCTCTCAAAGACTATTTCAAAATGTTAGAAATTCCTTATTTCTATCGTTCACAACCCATTGCTGAAGAAGCTAAAACTCGTTTGCAAGGCAATTCATTTTGTGCGTATTGTGCGCGAATGAAACGGGGAATTATGTACACTACTGCGCGCCAAGAAAATTATAATGTTTTAGTATTAGCGCAACATTTAGATGATTTGGCAGAAAGTTTCTTTATGTCAGCGTTTTTTGGTGGGCGTTTGAAAACCATGAAAGCTCATTACCAAATTGATGCGGGAGATTTGCGGGTTATTCGTCCATTTGTGTATGTGAGAGAACGACAAACCCTCGACTTTGCAAAAAATGCGCAATTACCGCTTATTCAAGATTCGTGTCCTGCCTGTTTCAAAATGCCTTCTGAACGTGCCGCAATGAAAACATTATTGGCGCAACAAGAACGTCATTATCCCACTTTATTCAAAAGTTTATTACACGCGATGCGTCCGCTTTTAACAACGGAGAAGATTTTGTAATCAAAAATTGAGCAAAATTCTCTTTGTGGATTATTTCAGACAGGATAATGCTTTCTTAAATCGCTAAAATCCGCTAAACTCAAAACATGATCAACCCTTGATCATGTTAGTAATTGAAATGATGATGATTTTGGAGAGTATATGAAACAACAACCTTATTGCATTAAATTTCCTGCGTCTGATACTGAGCAACTTGAACAAGATGAAGCCTATTTTCATCTTAAAGAACGTCAGCAAGAAATTAAGCTCCGTTTTCATGATTATGGTGAAATCTACAAACGCCCTAATTTGTATGAGCAATTGTTTTATGATCGATTGAAATGCTCATCGCCCCAAAAAGCCAAAGAAATCCTCAGTCAAGTGTTGAGAAACAACCGTGTTGAAATGACTGAATTAAGAGTATTAGATTTAGGGGCTGGAAATGGTATGGTGGGAGAAATCCTCGACGTGGCGAGAATGATCGGTGTGGACATTAGCAAAGAAGCCTATTTAGCGTGCGAGCGCGACCGCCCAGCTGCTTATGATGCGTATTATGTTGCGGATTTGTGTCATTTAGAAAATTCCTTGCAACATGAACTCTTAAATTGGCAATTAGATTGTTTGATTTGTATTGCGGCGTTGGGGTTTGGCGATATTCCAATTAAAGCCTTTGCAACGGCATTTAATTGCATTCAATCAGGCGGTTGGATTGTTTTCAATATTAAAGAAACTTTTTTGCAAGAAAGCGATGTCTCTGGCTTTTCAAGATTGGTGAAACATCTTTTAACCACCGACATTTTAGAAATTCATCATTTAGAACGTTATCGTCATCGAATTTCGATTGATGGAAAACCATTGTTCTATTATATGTTGGTGGGAAAGAAATCCTTTGATATTTCCTCTGATGTATTGCTTAATTTTGAATAGCAATTGGTAGCGTGTATAGTCACTTTCCTAAATAAATACGCCTTTCACTCATAGAAAGAGGAAATTGACTATATATGATTAAGAAAATTATCGTATTATGAAATAATGAATAAAGATTTTTTATTACGCAGTTGCACAAAAGAATTTGCTTTTTTTAAGGGCTTCAAATGCGTTATAATTCCCACGCCTTTTCTCAAAGCACTTAATTAACCCAAAGGGGATTGTTTCAATGAAAAAATACCATAAGAAAATACTTGTATTAACGCTGTGCGCAGCCCCGACGTGGGTTTTTGCAACCAACGGTATGAATTTAGAAGGTTTTGGCGCGACCGCACGCGGAATGGGCGGCGCATCAATGGCTTACGACAACGGGCTCGCCGCTATGATGAACAATCCCTCCACCTTAGGATTTCTCGAAGAAGGCAAACAACGCGTCGATTTGGGATTGGGTTTTTTGGCTCCAAATGTCAAAAGTTCCATCGGCGGCATGAGCAGCAAATCCTCTGCCGATAAATTCTGGATGATGCCCGCAGGCATGGGCTGGGCGGCGAAACAAAACGGCTACACTTACGGGGTCGGGCTGTTTGCGCAGGGCGGCATGGGCACAGAATACGACAGCACACCGTTAGGGTTAGGCGCGGGCACGACCCGTTCGGAAGTCGGCGTGGGGCGTTTAATTTTCCCGTTGGTCTATGATCTTGATCCACAACTCAAACTCGGCGCATCGTTGGACGTAATTTGGGCGACAATGGATTTGCAAATGGCAATGACCGGACAAATGCTCGGGTCGATGATGCAGCGCGGCGCGGGAATGGCGATTGCCGCCCCGGGTGAAGCGACCGGTTCTTTAACCCAAGCGATGGGTTCAATGGGCATCAATCCAAGCTGGGCGCGTTTTGATTTCTCAAATAATAGCGATTTCCTCGGCGAAGCCAAAGGCGCGGGTTTAACGGGTAAATTAGGCGCAGTTTATCAAATCAACAAAGAACTCAGTTTAGGCGTAACCTATCATTTGAAAAGTTACATGAGTGATTTGAGCACCAGCAATGCAAAATTAAGCATGAATGTGGGAGGAAATGTTCAAACATTAACGGGCGATTTGAAACTCAAAAACTTTGAATGGCCCGATACCTACGGCATTGGCATTTCTTATCGCCCAACCGACCGCTTAATGCTTGCCGCTGACATTAAACAAATTCGTTGGTCGAAAGTCATGGATAGTTTCAATATGGGATTCACTGCGTCAAATGCCGCTGAAAACGGACCATTTGCAGGTAAAACATTAGATGCCAAACTCTATCAAAATTGGGACGATCAAACCGTTTATTCTTTAGGTGCTTCTTATCGCTTAGATGATAAGTGGACAGCGCGCGTCGGGGCGAATCTGGCAAATAATCCTATCCCCAGTTCAACCCTTAATTTTCTTTTCCCCGCAACCATCAAAAATCATTACAGTGTGGGCGCAGGTTATGATCTGAGCAAAAACCAAAGCATTAACGCCGCGTTCATTTACGCACCAACGGTCGATCAAACCAGTGCAAGTGGCGTAACAACTTCACACAGTCAAATCAATTGGGAAATCATGTATTCTCAGCGTTTCTAACGAATTTTCCCATTTTAAATCGCACACAAAGAAAAACCTTCTAAGTTTCTTAACCTAGAAGGTTTCTTTTGTTTCAGTTCTTCAATTATCTAAGCGGCTTTAGATATAAAAAAAGCTGAATATGGTTATCTCAAACTTTATTTAAGTGATAAAGAACCACAGCGTTCTCCGCCTGTAATGTTGCTCACCGCGAGCGTTAGTTTAGTGTTAATTTTAGCGGTTTGCCAAAGGGTTTCTGGCACTTCACAACGATAGGTTTGTTCTGCATCAGGGTCTTTCAAATTGAGAAAGTGTTTAACTACCCGTTTTCCTTCCCTTTCACAACCAAACATTTCTCCCGTGCATTTTAATGTCACTTCACCCCATTGCACCTTTTTATCATTACCCACCATTGAAACGTTCCGTAGAAATCCCCAACGGTTCACGTCATATTGACAAGAAGAATCATAAATAGGTTCATTGCGAAATGTAGGTTGGCATTCTTGTTTTTCTTTGATAGAACCATCGGGTTGTTTTATTTGTTGAGTTGAGCAAGTTTCTCCCTCTTTAATTTGTTTTTGACTGCGCACTTTCATTGACTTTTTAATATTGTACGCATCGTTTGGCATTTCATTACACCATGTTTCTTGAGCACGGGCGGCTAAGTTTTCAATTTCAATGCGGGTTTCCCATTGGTGTCCTATAACAACAACACTCACATCATGTGTCCACCAAAGTACTCCACTTCCCGCCGCGGCTGCGCCTGTTAAAGCAACTAACCAACCTTTTTTAGATGTTTTAGGGGTTTCTGATGACATAATAAAAATCCTCCGATTGTTTTATAAATTAAGACCATTTCCCCAGCGCGCCAATAAATCATGAGAAACGTTTAAATGATCTAAAATCCGCGCCACCACAAAATCAACCAGTTCTTCTATCGTTTGGGGGTGATGATAAAATGCTGGATTTGCAGGCATAATAACTGCGCCCGCTTTCGCCAGTTTAAGCATATTTTCTAATTGAATAAGGGATAAGGGTGTTTCACGATGCACTAAAATAAGTTTGCGCTGTTCCTTTAAGACGACATCGGCGGTTCTTTCAATTAAATTACGGCTTAAACCATTTGAAATGCTCGCCAATGTTCCGTTTGTGCACGGACAAATTACAAAGGCTTTGGGGGGGTTACTTCCACTGGCAAAAGGGGCAGTCCATTGTTGGTGTCCAAAAACCCGTAGTTGTTCCTTTGAAATATTAAAATATTCCACGAGTTTTTCATGTATTTCGTGCGGACGGGCAGAAAGCTGCAAATCGGTTTCACTATTGATCACCATCAAACCCGCTGGAGAAATCATTAAATCCACCGATTCATGATATTTGAACAAACACGCCAGCAATCGTAATCCATATAAAGAACCCGACGCGCCAGTTATTGCCATTGCAAATCTCATTTATTTATCTCAACTATTGAAAAGTACAAATATCCACAGGGATTATTTTACGTTATTTTTTGAAAGTCCACGCGGTCGCGGGCAAAATTTATGATCAAGCCCGCATGAGTAAAAAATGATAATAATCTTTTATCCTGCTATTGATTTGGTATGGGATTGTCTTTATAATCGCCGCTTTACCGCATAGCAGCAAAATGCAATGATGAATAGTGCCTCCGCTGAAGTGCAACAGAGTGCTTGTAAGATACTGATTAATCAGGTTATTTTAATCATTATTGTGGCGAGTGCTTTGTATTATGCTCAACAAATCGAAGCCGTTTGGGCGGTGGGATTGGGCGGTTTGATCGCTGCCAGCAACGTGTTGAGTAGTTATTTTTGGGTATTGATGGCGGGTTTCGTCAATCGATCCCCTCACAGTTCAACAGGCGATGTCGCATTTTTTTATCTCGGTGCAGTACAACGTTTTGTGACGACATTGTTATTGTTTGTGTTAGGTTTTGCGTGGTTGAAGTTGCCGCCGCTGGCGATTGTCGCGGGGTTTGGCATCGCGCAAGTGGCGTACGTTTTGGGTTTGAAACAAAAGTCATCAGGAGAATCGTTGTGAGTCAGGCAGCAAGTGAATTAACGCCAACCAGTTATATTTCTCACCACATCACCAACCTGCGAATTGGCGAAGGATTCTGGAGTCTGAATCTGGATACGCTGGTTTTTGGCTGGATTGCAGCAGGCATCATCGCGTGGATTGCGTTCGCTATCGGCAAAAGCCTGAACGCCGATAAACCCACGCCCCTTCAAAATGTTATCGAAATTATCCTCGAATTCGTTGAAACCCAAGTCAAAGAAATGTTCTCAGCTTACAACCCCTTAATTGGTCCGTTGGCTTTGACCATCTTTATGTGGATTTTTATCATGAATTCTTTTGACTTAATCCCTGTTGATTTATTGCCATTGATTGCGGGTTGGGTTGGAATTCACAATTTGAAAGTTGTTCCCACAACGGATTTGTCGACCACCTTCGGAATGTCGTTTAGCGTGTTTGTACTGATTATTTATTACAACGTGCGCGTCAAAGGAAGTTGGGGTTATATCAAACAATTTCTCTTTCACCCGTTTGCCGCCGATAACATTGTATTGAAAATCATTTTAATTCCTTTCAATATTGTGATGACGACGATTGAAGAACTCTCCAAACCGATCAGTATGGGTTTGCGGTTGTTTGGAAATATGTTTGCGGGCGAGTTAATTTTCTTGTTAATTGCGTTGTTGCCTTGGTGGGCGCAGTTTGTTCCCGGTGGCATTTGGGCAATTTTCCACATTTTAGTTATTACGTTACAAGCGTACATCTTCATGCTTTTGACGATTGCTTATTTGAGCGTCGCGCACCAAGAAGCCGAAGATCATCACTAAAAACAGTCTTTTATTGGTTGTAAATTTGTTCGTTGTTGTTGTTATTTTTTACTTTTCTTTATCTAGGAGACGCTTAAATGGCTTTAGACGCTCAAACAGCTAGCGCGGTGGCTAGCATTTATTCCTCAACTGCCATCGGTGCAAGCATCATTTTGGCATTGGCTGGGATCGGTTCCGCATTGGGGTGGGGTTTGATTTGTGCGAAATATCTCGAAGGGATTGCCCGCCAACCCGAGTTACGCGCCCAATTAATGGGACAAATGCTCTTTACGGGTGGTTTAATGGAAGCGTTCCCGATGATCGTATTAGGTTTGTCGATGTGGTTTGTGACAGCTAATCCGTTTGTCAGTGCATTTTTGGCTGGCTTGAAATAATTTTCATTAAACCGCAGTCGTTTCTACAACCTACGGAGAATCACGACAGGTGAGTATTACAGCTACCCTTTTGGGGCAAATGCTAACGTTCGCAGTGTTGGTGTGGTTTATTAACCAATATTTGTGGAGTCCGCTAATCCAAGTTATGTCCGACCGCAGCAAGCGCATTGCTGAAGGGTTGAGTGCGTCGGAGCGGGGCAAACACGAATTGGAATTAGCCGAAAAACGCGCCGCCGAACGTCTGCGTGAAGCCAAACAACAAGCGGCAGACATCATTGCGCGTGCTAATAAACGGGCAACAGAAATTGTCGAAGAAGCCAAAGAAACTGGTCACGCCGAAGGGCAACGCCAACTCGATGCCGCCCGCATGGAAATCGCCCAAGAAACCAATCGTGCCAAAGAACAATTGCGCACGCAATTAGGCGAATTAGTCGTTGTCGGGGTCGAGAAAATTCTGGAACGCGAAGTGGACATTAACACCCACAGCGATTTCGTCGCAACCTTAGCAAAGAAACTGTAGGCGGCTATCATGGCAGAACTTGCAACACTTGCTCGTCCTTACGCTGAAGCGGTTTTTCAACTGGCGGTCAAAGCGGACAATCTTGCGCAATGGTCAGCATTGCTCGATTTTTTAAGCAACACGGTGCAAGACCCCCAAATGGTTGCCTTAACCGCTAATCCTAGCGTCGATAAAGCAACCGTCGCCAACTTTCTATGCGAACTTTGCGCCGCACAGCCTTCTTTGGCTTTTGATGAACAAGGCAAAAATTTTATCCATCTGCTAACTGCAAATCACCGATTGGCAGTTATCCCACCCCTTTTCAAACAATTTGAAACGCACCGAGCCGCTCACGAAAACTACTTGAAAATCAGTTTAGTATCGGCATACGAGGTTTCCCCAGAACAAGAAGCGAGCATCGAAGCTATGCTCGAAAAACGTTTTGGTAAAAAAACAGAACTCGATATTTCTGTCGACCAAAGTTTGATTGGCGGTTGGGTGGTGCGTACCGATAACCAAGTCATCGATATGTCGGTGCGCGGGCGGCTTCAACAATTAGCAGCCGAATTGCACGGTTAGGGGTAAAACACCCCAATTGCCTGCGGTCAAAACCGTCGGCAAGTCCCTATAACAAGGCTTTTGAGAGATTATGATGCAGCTAAATCCCTCTGAAATCAGTGAACTGATTAAGAAAAAAATTCAAGATTATGCGTTAACCACCCAAGCGCGCAGTGAAGGCATGGTGGTCAGCGTTACCGACGGTATTGTGCGTATTCATGGGCTTGCCGATGCGTTGCAAGGCGAAATGCTAGAATTTCCCAACAATACCTTCGGCATGGCGTTGAACTTAGAACGCGATTCCGTCGGCGCAGTTATTTTAGGTCCTTACGAACACATCACGGAAGGCGACTGGGTCAGATGTACCGGTAAAGTATTGGAAGTCCCCGTCGGTCCCGAATTATTGGGGCGCGTGGTCAATTCGTTGGGCGTGCCCATCGATGGCAAAGGTCCTGTCAATACCAAATTATCCGCACCAATCGAAAAGGTTGCGCCCGGTGTTATTACCCGTCAATCCGTGAGTCAGCCTGTTCAAACCGGCTTGAAAGCGATTGATACCATGGTGCCAATCGGACGCGGACAACGCGAATTAATCATCGGCGACCGTCAAACCGGTAAAACCGCCCTCGCGGTCGATGCCATCATCAACCAAAAAGACACTGGCGTAAAATGTATTTACGTGGCGGTCGGTCAAAAAGCGTCTTCTATCGCCAACGTGGTGCGTAAATTAGAAGAACACGGCGCAATGGCTCACACGATTGTGGTCGCCGCTTCCGCTTCTGATCCCGCGCCAATGCAATTTATCGCGCCTTATGTGGGTTGTTCGATGGGCGAATATTTCCGCGATCGCGGCGAAGATGCGTTGATCGTTTATGATGATTTAACCAAGCAAGCATGGGCGTATCGCCAAGTTTCCTTATTATTACGTCGTCCTCCCGGTCGTGAAGCCTATCCCGGTGACGTTTTCTACTTACATTCCCGTTTGTTGGAGCGTTCCGCACGAATCAACGCAGCGCAAGTGGAAAAATTAACCAACGGCGAAGTGAAAGGTAAAACCGGTTCTTTAACCGCCTTACCCATCATCGAAACCCAAGCGGGCGACGTGTCTGCATTCGTTCCGACCAACGTCATTTCGATTACGGATGGACAAATCTTTTTAGAAACCGATTTGTTCAACTCAGGCATTCGCCCAGCGATTAACGCGGGTTTGTCGGTTTCACGGGTCGGTGGTGCTGCACAAACCAAAATCATCAAAAAACTGGGCGGCGGTGTGCGTTTAAGTTTGGCGCAATATCGTGAATTAGCGGCGTTTGCGCAGTTTGCTTCGGATTTAGATGATACGACTCGCAAACAAATCGAACGGGGTCGTCGCGTCACTGAGTTGATGAAACAAAAACAATATTCGCCTTTAACAGTGGGTGAAATGGCGGTGTCGTTGTTTGCCGTTGATCGGGGTTATTTGGACGATGTGGACGTGAAAAAAGTGGGCGATTTCGAAGCCGCTTTACACAATCACATGCGCACGAATTATAAGGTGCTGATCCACAAAGTAAATACCTCTGGCGATTTTAACGATGAGATCGAAGCGGAGTTTAGAAAAGCTCTCGACGATTTCAAAGCCAACCATACTTGGTAATTCGTG
Source organism: Pseudomonadota bacterium (assembly GCA_041161065.1). Lineage (GTDB taxonomy): Bacteria > Pseudomonadota > Gammaproteobacteria > Beggiatoales > Beggiatoaceae > DYRG01. The sequence continues at coordinate 70,881 of JBEAVE010000006.1, forward strand.
AGTTCAGGGGAGCGTGGTCTTCCCTGAAACATTAGGAAAAAAGACATGGCAGGCAAAAAAGAAATCCGTACCAAGATTGCGAGCGTTAAAAATACGCAGAAAATTACCCGCGCGATGGAAATGGTCGCCGCCAGTAAAATGCGTAAAGCCCAACAGCAAATGGAACGTTCTCGACCTTACGCCAAAAAAATTCTTCAAGTTATCGGACATTTGGGGCACGCGCGCCCAGATTACCAACACCCCTACATGATCGAACGTCCAGTGAAACGGGTCGGCATGATCGTGATTTCTTCGGATCGGGGTTTGTGCGGCGGATTGAACACCAACCTATTCAAAACCGCGCTTCACCAACTGAAAGCCTGGAAGAAAGATAACGTTGAGTTTGATTTGTGCACGATTGGTAATAAAGCCAATATGTTCTTCAAACGGGTCGGTGGAAATTTGGTCGCCGAAGCCTCTCATTTAGGCGATGCACCCACGATTGAAGCCCTTATCGGGATCGTTCGGGTCATGTTAGATGCGTACAGCGACGGCAAAATCGACCAATTAGTGGTGGTTTATAATCGCTTCGTGAACACCATGACGCAAGAACCGCAAGTAGAAACGCTATTACCCGTCGCCCCCGTCGATGACGACAAATTGAAACATCACTGGGATTATATTTACGAACCGTCGTCGGAAGAAGTTTTAAATTATTTGTTAGTGCGTTATGTTGAATCGCGGGTTTATCAGGGCATTGTTGAAAATATTGCTTGCGAACAAGCCGCTCGAATGGTCGCGATGAAGAACGCTTCCGAAAATGCGGTGTCGTTAATTGGAGAATTGCAATTGGCTTATAACAAAGCGCGTCAAGCCTCCATTACCCAAGAATTGTCAGAAATCGTTTCTGGTGCTGCCGCCGTTTAACGCAACTACTTAAAATTACAGAGGAAATCCATGAGTTCGGGCAAAATTGTACAAATCATCGGCGCGGTGGTCGACGTTGAATTCCCCCGCGACAAAATGCCAAAAGTGTATGAAGCATTAACCGTCGACGAAGCTAATCTTACCTTAGAAGTTCAACAACAACTAGGCGACGGGGTCGTGCGCACTATTGCAATGGGTAGCACCGACGGCTTAAAACGCGAATTATCCGTCGGAAGCACCGGCGCACCCATTAGCGTTCCCGTCGGCAAAAAAACCCTCGGGCGCATTATGGACGTGCTTGGCAATCCCGTCGACGAACAAGGTCCCGTCGGCGAAGAATCCCGTTCACCCATTCACCGCAAAGCCCCAAGATACGAAGACTTAGCCGCTGCGAATGAATTGTTAGAAACCGGCATTAAAGTCATCGACTTAATTTGTCCTTTCGCAAAAGGCGGTAAAGTCGGTTTGTTCGGTGGTGCGGGTGTAGGCAAAACCGTTAACATGATGGAATTAATCCGCAACATCGCCATCGAACACAGCGGTTATTCGGTGTTTGCGGGGGTTGGCGAACGGACGCGCGAAGGTAACGATTTCTACCACGAAATGAAAGAATCCAACGTGTTAGACAAAGTTGCGCTCGTTTATGGTCAGATGAACGAACCTCCCGGCAACCGTTTGCGTGTTGCGCTTTCTGGTTTGACAATGGCGGAATTCTTCCGTGACGAAGGACGCGATGTTTTATTGTTCATCGACAACATTTATCGTTACACGTTGGCGGGCACGGAAGTTTCTGCGTTGTTAGGTCGTATGCCGTCTGCGGTGGGTTATCAACCGACGCTCGCCGAAGAAATGGGTGTTTTACAAGAACGCATTACGTCGACGAAAACAGGTTCAATCACCTCAATTCAAGCGGTGTATGTGCCTGCGGACGACTTAACTGACCCATCACCTGCGACGACCTTTGCTCACTTAGACGCGACCGTCGTATTATCACGTCAAGTTGCTGAGTTAGGGATTTATCCAGCGGTTGATCCGTTAGATTCGACCAGTCGCCAGCTCGATCCGTTAGTGGTTGGTCAAGAACATTACGAAATTGCCCGCGCGGTTCAAGGGATTTTGCAACGCTATAAAGAACTTAAAGACATTATTGCGATTTTGGGTATGGACGAATTGTCAGAAGAAGACAAACTCCTTGTTCAACGCGCGCGTAAAGTCCAACGTTTCTTGTCGCAACCGTTCTTCGTGGCGGAAGTGTTCACGGGTTCTTCTGGTAAATATGTGCCGTTAAAAGAGACCATCAAAGGTTTCAAAGGCATCGTCAGCGGCGAATACGATCACTTGCCAGAACAAGCCTTTTACATGGTTGGCACGATTGAAGAAGCGGTCGAAAAAGCCAAGAAACTTTAATCCACTTTTTCTTTCTCGTTCCTATGCGTTTTCGGGTAGGAACTGAAAGAAGTTGAAACAGGTGAAAATATGGCAATGACCATTCATGTTGATATTGTAAGTGCGCAAGAATCCATCTATTCAGGATTGGCAGAATTGGTTTCTGCGCCGGCAATTATGGGTGAAGTGGGGATTACGCCGCGCCACGCCCCGTTGCTCACATTTTTAAGACCCGGCGAAGTGCGCATTAAAACCGACACGAACCGCGAAGAGTTTTTTTTCATTTCGGGCGGCGTGTTAGAAGTTCAACCGCATTTAGTGACGGTGTTGGCGGATACCGCGTTGCGCGCCAAAGACTTAGATGAAGCCAAAGCCCTCGAAGCCAAAGAACGTGCCGAGAAACTTTTAGCGGACAAAAAAGGCGATTTTGATTACGCCAAAGCCCAAGCCGAACTTATCGAAGCCATGGCACAAATCCAAGCGATTCAAAAACTTCGCAAAATCAAAAAATAATATATCTCCTAAAAAACCTTCAAACTAAAACGTCTCTCTGATGTTTTAGTTTTTTTATGCCATCGTAAAAAGTGGAACAGTGACCAAATTAAATGTTAATTAAATCTATAGTTTGCTGAAAATAAACACAAAATAGACAAAAAACCATCGCTTTTTCTGATTTTTAAGCAGTTTCTTCAGATTCCACTTCCATGCCTAACTCTTTGATTTTGCGGGTGACGGTATTTCTTCCCCAACCCAATAGTTTTGCGGCTTCTTGTCGCCGTCCTCCCGTAAATTGTAATGCCGTATCAATGAGTATTTTCTCAAAACGTGGGGCGGCTTCGTTTAATAAATCTTTACAACCGGAATGCAAGCGTTGTTCTGCCCAACGTCGTAAAAGTTGTTCCCAATCGTGGGTTTCTGAGGAAGAAGATTTTGAGCGTAATTCTGGAGGAAGATCATCGGGTAAAATATCCTGACCCGAAGCCATCACCGTTAGCCATCGACAAGTGTTTTGTAATTGCCGAACATTACCCGCCCAATCTAATTGACTTAAATAACGTTCTGTTTCGGGTTGAAGTTTTTTCATTTCTACGTCGAGTTCTTTTGCCGCAGAGTGAAGAAAATGCTTTGCTAATAAAGGAATATCTTCACGTCTTTTTCTCAACGGTGGCAAATGAATTCTAATCACGTTCAAACGATGATACAAATCCTCACGAAACTTGCCTTCTTTAACTCGTTGCTCTAAATCTTGATGAGTGGCGGCAATGATTCTGACATCGACTTTCAAAGGCGTATGACCACCCACACGAAAGAACGTTCCGTCCGCTAAAACTCTTAACAAACGGGTTTGTAATTCGGCGGGCATATCACCAATTTCATCTAAAAACAACGTCCCCGAATCGGCTTGTTCGAAACGCCCACGACGTTGTTGCAATGCGCCGGTAAATGCGCCGCGTTCGTGCCCAAACAGTTCAGATTCAAGGAGTTCGCGGGGAATTGCCGCCGTATTCAACGCAATAAATGGATTTTGGGCGCGCGGGCTGTGTCGATGCAGGGCTTGCGCGACTAATTCTTTGCCAGTCCCCGATTCGCCGGTGATTAATACCGTGATATTTGAACGACTTAACCGCCCAATTGCTCGAAACACTTCCTGCATTGCGGGCGCAGACCCAATAATTTCGCCGCTTTGTTGAATGGCTAACGCACTCGGGTCAGTTTCCTGCTGTTTGCGGCGATTGACCGCGCGTTGCACCAAATCCACCGCCTCATCGACATCAAAAGGTTTGGGCAAATACTCAAACGCCCCGCCCTGATACGACGCGACCGCCGACTCCAAATCCGAATACGCGGTCATCACAATCACCGGCACTTGCGGATAATGGTCGTTTAGGTGGCTCAAAAGGCTCAATCCGTCCATGCCCGGCATTCGAATATCCGTAATCACCGCATCGGGCGCGGGTTTTGCCGAACGCTGAACCGCCAAATCGGCGCGCTCAAACACCGTCACATCGATGCCCGCTTGCGTGAGGGCTTTTTCCAACACCCATCGAATCGCCCGATCATCATCAATTACCCACACATGGTTCTTTTTCATTTTCATTCAACCTAATGTTCTATATTTAAGTCGGGAATCCTAGCCATTTCTTTGACGTTATTGGTAACAAGAATATAACGTTCTATTAAAACATGCTCAGCAATCCACAAATCATTTGTACCAATCGGTTTTCCTTTTATTGAATAGGAAAATCGCTAATCGTTTCATCGATTTTTTTCATAAGTTGTTGGGTTTTTGTTATCGCTGCTAAAATATACAAATAATGCGCGCAATCTTCATAACTTAAAATAAGATTTTTACGATCTTTTAACCATTTTTGACACACTTGATAACCTCCAATATGAAATCCCCAAATATCTAGTTTTACATTATCAAAATACTGGGTTTTGTTGATATAAACTTTGTCATTTTTGTATTCCACTTTCTCGACAATATTATTTCCTTCAATTGGGAAATTATGTTCATAATCCAGATCGGTTTGCATTAAATGTAAATTTACCAGTTGTTCTCCAAAAATAGCTAATTGTTGAAATAAATTTTTATCATTCGTTAAAGGCAAACGTGGAAAATCCATTTTGAGAAACTCTGCATATCTTTTTCTATACATTGGGCTATGAAATATCGCATACATATAATGAAAGACATCTAACGCGCTAATTGTTTGTTTGAAATCACCTTTATTTTCAGAAATAAATTGTAACTTTAATTTAGTTTCTAATTCCACAATAAACTCAGGCGAAAAATTAGGTTTTCTCGGTAATTCTTTATGATGTCCATTACCGCTCCCATTTCCATTCACAAAATGATCTTTCTCTGAAGACGAAAGATAAAGTGGAAAGAAATTATTACCGCCACGTCTAAATAAATTAAGTTCTGTCATTATGTTTGAACAGAAGATTATATCCCATTCATTAGAACCAACAACTTGACCTGCTCGTCTAACAGCTAATCCTAAGTTACTTTCTTGCAATATATGTTGCATAACTTCATATCGCGGTCTCGTTACAACTTGCCCATCATAAATAATGTAATTTATATCAAATGGGCGATAAAGAATTGGTTTAATAACATCTTCTTTTAGATTATGTTTTTTAGCCAATTTTTTAGCTATTTGGTAATCAGATGTAATGGTTTCTTTATCTTGTCCAGTTACAATTCCAACCGAATTAATCGGCATCATATCGGTAACTTTCCAACCTTTTTCATATTCACTTAACAAATCAATATTTTGAGGAACAAATAAATAAAATGGCGATTGTGGTTTCAAAATTGTCCAATCAGTTGTTTTCAAATCGTTTGCAGATAACCACTGATATTTTGTTTTACGTTCACCATACAAATGCGCATGATAAACGGTCGCAATTTTGTTTTTTCTTTGTTGATGCTTAATAAAAATGCCAACCGCTACACCTTGTTGAATATCAAAAACATTTTTATCGTTTGAACCATCGGGAGATTGTTCTTTTTTCTTTGAATTTCCATGCAAATCTAAAATGTAAATTTCATCAAAATCTTCCATCAATGATTGACGCATTCCTCTAAAAGTTGGATTATCCAAATAACCATGATTTGTTACAAATCCTAAAACGCCATAACCTGTTTGTTGAATGCGCCAATGCGCAAAGCGAATAAATTTCACATAATCGTCATTTAACCATTTGGGATTTCTTTCATTCAAAGATTGACCATCGACCATAAAATAATTGGCTTGATTTCCTATCCCACGCAATAAATCAGAAATCCATTCACCCGTATTTGCAGAATGTCCAGAATAAGGCGGATTTCCTAAAATAACCATTACAGGAGATTCTGCTTTAACAAAACTTGCTGCATTTGCTTCGTTTGATAGCCATTTTGCTAACAAAGTTTCTTCATTTTCATGCGGTTTATCTAAGGTATTAGTTAAGAAAATATTTAATCGTTCATTGCTCTTAAAATCATAACCATATTCTTTTAATTGCAAACCTAATTTCATATGCGCAACGGTATAAGCCGCCATCAATAATTCAAAACCATGCAGTCGTGGTAATAAATGCTTTGAAACATAATCCGACCACATTCCTTTATTATTTTTGAATTGCTCAAATATTTTTGCAATGACTGAATAAAGAAAAGTACCTGTTCCCGTTGCTGGATCGAGGATTTGAACTCGATGGGTTTTATCATCAATTTTTGAACTATCTGCTAAACCTTTTTTCAAATTAAATTTTTCTTTCAAAATCAAATCAACTGATCGCACAATATATGAAACAACGGGTTCTGGCGTGTAATAAACACCACGTATTTCTCGTAATTTAGGATTGTATTGGGCAAGAAATGTTTCGTAGAAATGAACCACGGGGTCTTCTTGGCGCGTTTGTTTGCCAAAATCGGCTAAAATTGCTCCAATATCTGCACGATTCAAAACGGCAACCAAATGCTCAACCATCCACACCAATCGTTCATCTAAATCAATTCCCGCGATTTGATTAAATAAGTTTCTCAAAAAAGGGTTGGTTTTTGGCAAATAAAATCCTGCATGAATTCGAGAAAAAGGTTGATTGAGTTCTGCACTACATTTTGCTGCAAATAATCCATAACAAATGGTTTGAGCAACCATATCGCTAAATTGTTCAATGGTCAGCGTATCAATTAAAACAATTCTAAAACTATCTAATTGGCTGTGTATATTGCCACGATTATCTTCATTTTGATAAGCCAATTCAATAGAACGTTTGATTTCATTAGCAATATGTGCCATTTTAGCGGCAAGTTCTTCGGGTGTGCGTAAGGTTAAAATTTTTGATTCAACAAAAGATTTGATTAAATTTTCAAAACGATTAAATTGATCTTTATTTATGGATAATTTCTTATTTTTAGAATCCCATGTTCCTAACACAACCGTCATTTCAAGTTGTTTGTTTTTTTCTATAAACCAGCGAAATTCCAAATAATCGGTTAAAATCAAATTATTTAAGGCGGGTAAATAACGTTGGATTTGTTCTGATTGCTCAGTTTTATCTAAATCAATTCCAATATCTTTTGCTTCAAGATGACCAATCGGTTCTTCCCCTTTCGCGATTTCAAAATCGGGCGATCCACATTGAATTCGACGCGGTTCATTTGTAATGCGATAATCGGGTAAAAAGGCTTTCAAAAGCGCAAACAACGCGGGGCGATGCGTATGTTCAGTAGCATTTCCAATTTGTAAATCATGTTCTATTTGATTTAAATAAGTTTCTATGGCGTTTAACATATTAAGTTGTAATGGGTAATGAAATCGTAAAAACGGTTTTAGTGGGGCGACTTTCACAAGAAATTGTTCCACCGTTTCTATGGACTAAATTTTGAGCAATTGTTAAACCTAACCCCGTTCCTTCGGCGCGTCCTGTCACCATTGGATAGAAAATATGCTCAAAAATTTCTTCTGGAATTCCCGGTCCATTATCTTGAATATCTACCCGCACCGCCATTTTGTGCAATTTATTATCTAATTTAACCCGATGTTCAATGCGCGTTCTTAACGTTAAAACGCCTTGTCCATTCATCGCTTGCACTGCATTTCTTAGCAAATTTAGAAATGCTTGGTGTAATTGATCGGGGTCAGCAAAAATATCTGGGACGCTCGGATCATAATCTTCAATGATTTCAATCAGTTCACCCGATTCATTGGTAATTAACTGCCGTCCTAAACATAAAACCTTATGAATATTAATCCATTCTTTGCGTGGAGGTGTTCGCGGTCCCAACATTCGGTCGAGCAAAGTCTGCAAACGATCCGCCTCGCCGATAATAATGTCAGTATATTCACGCTGTTGCAGCGGAAGTTCGCGCGCCAACAATTGTGCCGCCCCGCGCAAACCGCCGAGTGGATTCTTGATTTCGTGCGCCAAACCCCGCAACAAATTGTGCACCGCGCGCCGCCGCAACGACAAATCTTCCTCGCGCGTGAGTCGCAATTGTTGATCAACATTGACCATTTCCACCAAAAACGCATCAGGCGGAATAATACCTAACCCGTTGTTATTGTTAGGATAAAAATGTGGGTTGCGAATAGGCGTAATGCTACAATCGACGGTCATTTGCGAACCGGTCAATGTCCCGATTTTCAAGCCATGTTCGGTGAGTGTGCGGGGCTCTGTTATAAGTCGTTGAAAACACGGACAATCAGGAAACAATATTTCCGCGTGCAAACCACAAACCTGATTCGCGCTCAGTTGCAATAAAGTTTCGCCCGCCGGATTGATATATTGCAACGACAAATCACGATCAAACCACAAGACCGCCGTCATTAAATTGTCAAGAATACGCTGTGCAAGTTCCATAGAAGTTTTCACGGGCAAATTTTATACCGATTAAGTTTTAGGTTGTTTTTCAAAGAGATAGGTTCAATAACCATATCTTTTATTTGAGATATTTTGCACTACTTTAGTTCAAATGCCTTATTATAGTGCAATTAGGTTTTTATTTCGTAAAGAAAGGGGCTTTTAAAGAGGAAAACTGAAACCCTTCCGCCGCCGTAAAATAAGGAGGAAATGATTTCATTAAATGGTGAGTTGTTCTTTAGCGCACGAGAGTATTTTCAACCTGAATTTTCTTTTCTTTTCCACACAATGTTTCAATAATTTCCAATGCAAAATCGATAGCTGTTCCAGGTCCGCGAGAAGTAATAACCAATCCATCTTTTACAACCGCTTCATTTGAGCAAATGGTATTAGCTAAATGTAATGATTTTAGAACAGCTGGATAACTGGTTGCTTTCTTATTTTCCAATAAGCCCGCCGTTGCTAAAACTTTAGGTGCAGCACAAATGGCAGCCGTATATTTTCCTCGACGAGCAGTGTTTTGTAAAAGCGTTAAAATTCTTTGATCTTTGTTTAAGTGATCCGCCCCCGGCAAACCACCCGGTAAAACAATCATGTCAAATGGTTCATTTATAATAGAATCTAAGGTTGTATCGGGTATTAAAACCACGCCACGACTCGCTTTGACAGGTTTATCATCTAATCCTGCAGAAATCACTTCAATGTTAGCACGCCGTAATAAATCAATAATGGTCACGGCTTCAAGTTCTTCACAACCTTGTGCTAAAGGGACTAATACTTTTGGCATAGCAAGTTCCTCCAAAAAATTTAATGTTTGCAATGCTGATGTTTAGAGCATTTTTCTGGAACAGGATCATATCCTCCTTCATGAAAAGGGTGACAACGTCCTAAACGTTTCAAACCCATCCAGAAACCCGTCAATGTTCCATACTTTTCTATCGCTTCATACATATAAGCAGAACAAGAAGGATAATAGCGACAATGATTTCCCAACAAAGGGCTAATCGCATAACGATAGAAACCGATCAAATGTAAGAAAAGTTTTTGCATTTTTAGATTAAGTCTAATAAACCAAATGGTTCAATTATACGGGAGTTTCTCATTAAAACCAACATTCACGATCAAATACTTGCAAACAATTAAATAATTACCTACAATGAAACCCGTCGCTATAAAATATATCTATGAAAATATCTTTTCTAAAGGGGGAGAAAACAGTGGAAACAAATACAGTGCAAACGCTTACAAAAGTCGGTTTTTTTCATTCATTACGCACCCGTTTGATGGGTATTTTATTATTGATTTCATCGATACCGTTAATTATTGCGGGAATTGTTGGTTATCACTATGTAAAAATTGAGTTAGAACATGAAATCTCCAGTAAGTTAGTGGCGGTTCGTGATATTAAAGCTGCTCAAATCAAAAAGTACTTTGAAGAGCGTGTAACAGATATTAAAGTTTTAATTAAAAATAGTCAAACAAAAGATGCCATACAAAATTTCACGCAAGCGGTTTTGGAAATGCCAGATTATCGCGCTTTGTATTTGAACAAACCCGAGATAGAAACAGCTAATGATGGTAGTCGATATACGAAAGTACATAGTTATTATCATCCTATACTCCGTGATTACACAACTAGTTATGGCTACAACGATTTAATGCTTATAGAACCAGAACAAGGTACGATTATTTATAGTGTAATGAAGGAGGAAGATTTTGGTACTTCTTTGCGCACAGGAAATTATGCAGATAGTAATTTGGCAGTGGTATTTCGTGAAGTTATTAATACGAGAGAAACTGTTGTAAAAGATTATGCGTATTACAAACCCTCAAAAGCTCCCGCTTCGTTTTTAGCTGCACCGATATTAGAAGGAAACAAATTATTAGGCGTTTTAGTTATACAACTTTCAACAAAACAACTGGACGAAGTCATGCAAGAAAATACGGGAATGGGTGAAACAGGAGAAACCTATTTAATTGCAGAAGATCATTTGATGAGATCAGATTCTCGTTTTAGCAAAACATCAACTATTCTTAAACAAAAAGTGGAATCTGTTGCAGTTAGTGAATCATTACAAGGTAAGAAAGATATTAAAATAGTTAAGGATTATCGTAATAAATTGGTTTTATCCGCCTATCGTCCGCTCGATTTACCCAATTTGCATTGGGCTTTGTTATCCGAAATAGATGAAGAGGAAGCGTTTGGAAAAATCAATTATTTGCTTTATGGATTGCTTGGGTTGATGGCGATTTGTGGTATGGGAGTTTTAATAGTTGCAATTCCTCTCAGTAATTCTATTGCAAAACCTGTTCAAAATATTACAAATGTTGCATTACAACTTGCGAAAGGAGATTTAACTCAAGTTATCAATATTCAGCGTAAAGATGAGATTGGATTAATGGCGGAAGCATTGCGTCAAATGCTTAATACTTGGCGGGCAATGGTTTGGGATTTGTCACAGGTTTCACGTCTTATGTCGGAAGGCAATATGTCGGTGCGTATTCAAACCGATTTTACGGGTGAATTTGTGCAATTAAAACAGAGCATCAATGAAATGGGTGAACGATTACAAAGTGTCATTAGTGAAACGGCTAATATCATGACAACTTTAGCAAAAGGCGATACTAAAGCTCGAATTATTAATAATTTTCCGGGTGATTTTTCTGAAATTAAACGCGCCACTAATCACATGGCGGAAAACTTCCAATTTATTATTCGAGAAAGTAATAGCAAATTTACTGATTTATCGGAAGGAAAGTTATCGTCAAGGATTTTAAGTGATTTCCCGGGTGATTTCTCTGAAATTAAAGTTGCTTGTAATCAAATGGCGGAGAAACTTCAAAATTTATTGATAGAAACAAGCCTAAAAATGACGGATTTAGCCAATGGTGATCTGCGGGTAAATATTCATAATGATTTTCCCGGTGATTTAGCTGAAATTAAGAATGCTTTAAATCGCACGGTTGAAAAGTTAGAAAACATTATTCGAGAGGTTTCAAATACTGCTGAGCAAATTGCAGGTGCAGCAGAGGAACTTAGTGCAACCGCGCAAGGATTATCGATTGGAAATAATAATCAAGCCTCTGGTTTGGAAGAAACCGCGTCCGCAATTGAACAAATGAGTGCAACGGTCGCGCAAAACGCCCAAAATGCCGCGCATACCAATCAAAGTGCTTTACAAGTTGCTCAAATGGCAGAGGAAGGTGGAAAAGCGGTTTTAGATACGGTTTCTGCCATGAATCAAATCACCAAACGTATTTCAATTATTGAAGATATTGCTTATCAAACAAATCTGTTGGCTTTGAACGCCGCCATTGAAGCCGCGAGAGCAGGTGAGCACGGGCATGGTTTCAGCGTGGTTGCAATGGAGGTGCGCCGCTTGGCAGAACGCAGCAGAACAGCGGCAGAAGAAATCAGTACGCTCGCCGACAGCAGTACAAAAATCGCCGAATATGCAGGGGAGTTGCTCAAAAAAATTGTTCCTTCTGTGAAGAAAACTGCCGAATTAGTGCAAGAAATTTCTCTCGCCAGCACAGAGCAAAATAATAACATTTCTCAAATCAACCAAGCCGTTCAACAATTAGATCAAATTACCCAACAAAATGCGTCTGCTTCAGAGGAACTCGCCGCCGCCAGCGAACAACTTTCTTCTCAAGGGGCGCAATTACAAAAAATAATGGGGTATTTCAAATTGCTAGAAACCCCCGATGACATAGAAAATAATCCTAAAAATGAGTCCGTTCTTCCCAAACATCAGCCCGTAACAACACGTGTGACGCACATTAAAATCGCTAAAAAATCAAATCCTTCGCAGCGCAGTGAAGATGATTTTAAACGTTTCTAATTCAACCATTTCTTCAACATATTGTTTAAGGAAGTGGGCGTGACAGGCTTTGCTAAAAAATCATTGATACCCACTATTTTCAATTTGTTTTGTTCTTTAGCAAAATCCAAAGATGAAACCGCAATAATAGGTAATTTTTCTAAACTCAGTTCCTTTCGTAAATGTTTAGCCGTTGTGTAACCGTCCATGATGGGCATAATAATATCCATGAGAATTAAATCATACTCGTTTTTCTCAACCATGATTAAGGCTTTTCTACCATTATTTGCAGTATCAACTTTGAAACCAATTTTCTCTAACATAATTTGCATGAATTTTTGAGTGGTCAAATCATCTTCAACCACCAGAATATGTTTAGGCTGTTGAAACGCTATTTTATGTTGAATTTTTAGGGTTTCAATCTTCTTTTCAGGAATCGCAATGGGTAAAGAAAGTTGTATCCAAAAAGTGCTCCCTTGATTTAATTCTGAAATAACGCCAATTTTACCTTTCATCAAAGAAACAATTTTATGACAAATAAATAAACCAATGCCTGCTCCATTATAGCTTCGACTGGTTATATTTTCTATCTGATTAAAATACTTAAATAAGAGCAGTTGTTTCTCTTTAGAAATCCCCATTCCGGTATCTATTACATTAATTTGAAAGGTAACTATTTCTTTGTTATCTTCAAGAATATCGGTACGAACAATGATTTCTCCCTGCTCGGTAAATTTAATGGCGTTAAGCAATAAGTTAAGAATAATTTGTCGTAATCTTTGCACGTCGCCCACTAAATATTGTGGCAATAATGGTGCTGTATGTAGTTGTATTTTCAAGCCTTTTTGTTGAGCTTTGGTATGCACTAAATTAACGCTATCACGCAATGTTTGGCGAATATCAAAAGGTTGATGTTCTAATATAATACTGCCCGCATCTAATTGCGCAACATCTAATAATTCTTCAATTAAAACAAGCAAGGTATTTCCACAATCATAAATGATTTTAACTTGCTGCCGAAGTTCTTCATCAGTTTCTACTTTTGAAATCACTTCTGACATTCCCAAAATACCGTTGAGGGGCGTGCGAAATTCATGGCTTAAATTAGCGATAAACGTGCTTTTAATTCGATTGGCTTCCTCTGCATCTTGTCTTGCTAAAATTAATGCCGCATTAGCTTGTTCTAAGTCTGCTGTACGTTCTCTAATTTTTCTTTCTAATGTTTCATTGGTATTTTCAACTTCATTTAACATTTTACGCAAATTTTTTACCATATAATTAAATGAAATGTACAAATACCCAATTTCATCTTTTGATGGAGGAGTAATATCTAAAGATAAATTTCCTGTTTTTAATTGGCGAGCAATGAGAGATAATTTATAAATAGGATTAACGATTAAATAGTGCAACAACAAATACAATAAAATGAAAGTTAAAATAGCACTTACAATAGCAGTTATAATCAGTGTTCGTTGCAAAAATACCCCTGTTTCTAATACTTCATATTCGGGCAAATAAGCAATCACATACAGGTTTTCATTGAGTTTCAAACCTTCAATATAGAAAGGATCACTGTGAGAAATTCTAATCGCTTTTTCTGGAAGATTTATTGCCTGTTTAATGGCGGATATTGTCGGGAGTTTTTGATTGACAGGTTGAAAGACAATGTGCCCTTGTTTATTGGTTAAAAACAAATAGCCTGTTTTACCCAAAATTTTATTTTTTACCATATTAAATAAAAAGTTAGGTTGAATAACAATATTCAAATAACCGCGTAAAGATTGATTGTCATTTTTGTTTTGAGCCTTATAATCATCTAACAAATGCAATTTATAGGATAACAAAAAGAAACTTTCTTCCTCTGAAATAAATAACTCCGTTAAAATACTTTGACTGTTTTTAATTGCTCCAAAATAGGACGGGGTTTGTTTATTTATAAAATAGACTTCTTTATCCTTTGTCAAATGGCTATCTTCTGAACCATCAGGTAATAGCAAATTGATTTCTTTGTAATCGGTATTGTTACGTTGATAACTAGAGAATAAACTCAAAATACTGCTCTGCAATAAAGCATAACGCAAAGGAGGTTCTGTTAATAAGTAATCACGCAACATTTCATTTGACGCTAGAATACGCAATTGATCGTGTGTTGAATGCAAATAAGAACGCATATTTTGTTGCGTTTGCTCTAAAGTATTATGCACCCTTCCTAAAACTTCTTGGCGAAATGTTGTTATCAAATGCTGATAAACAACATTACCAAAAATAAGTAGTGGTAATATCGATAACGGCATTAAAATTAAAATCAGTTTTGTTTTAAGTTTCATATAGGATTATTGTTGAAGCAATTTAATGAGAATGTGATTATAACTTTTTAGAGCATGAATATCATCAATAGAATGCAAATGTTCACAATTTTTAGTCATTTTTTCATTAGGATAAATAACGGAGTTTTCAAGATATGTTTTAGGTAGCAATTGTAATGCCGTTTGATTAGTTGTTGCATAGTTTAAATTAAGCGAATTTAGAGCCGCATTTTTAGGCTGAATCAAATAATCTAGAAACTTATAAGCCAGTGCTTTATTTTGGGAAGAAGGTAGCACCACCCAGTAATCCATCCACATTAAACAACCTTCGCGAGGAAAAACGTATTCAACATTGGCATTTTCTCTATGCAAACTTACCGCATCGCCATTATAATTTATTCCCATTATTTCTCTCCCTGTTAATAAACCACTCGTTGGCGTAGAAAACCAAATAGCATAACGTTTAACAAAAGGTTTTTGTTTGAGAAGTATTTGTTGTGCTTGATAAAGTGCATCTTCATTTGTTTCATTTGCAGAATAACCTAATGATTTCAATGCAATTGCCGTCAAATCAAACCCTTCTTTAATCGACGATATTTTATTCTTTAATTCATTGGAAGGCTCGAGTATTTGTTTCCAAGAAACAATGGGTTTGTTCACCAAATCTTTGCGATATGCAATCCCCAGTGTTCCCCAATGATAAGGAATACTAAATAACTGATTTGAAATATACTTAATATAGCGTTTTTCTATATGCTTTAGATTAGGTAATAATGAAATATCCAAAGGCATTGCCCACCCCATTTTTATATAATCTAACAAATAATGTTCAGAAACATTTGTAATATCAAATCCTTTGCCTCTATTTGCAAATAAGTGTTTATTACGTTCGGAGGAAGAATCAAAATAAAGTTGCTTAATTGTAACCTGATTTTCTTTTTCAAATTGCTCGATAACTTCTTTAGATAAATAATCGGGCCAGTTCAAAATAATCAACTCATTATCCGCTGCCCAGCAATAAGGTTGGTAAAACCATAATCCCACCCACAAAAAATAAAGTTTTTTCATTTCATATTACCCGTATTATTTTGTTGATTGAGCATTTGTTCTGCTCTCGTTTTTAGGATACGAAAATAACGTTCTATTTTAAGATAAATGATTTCCCATAAAGGCTGAGGTGTGCTTTTAATTACAACCCGCCCGGTTTCTCCTGCTTTGAAATGATTACTTTGAAGATTATTTAGTACAATTAAACCATTAAAACGGGGTTCAAGATATTCATATTGTGCACCTGTTTCTATTTGATTTTTCTCAGTTGAAGATTTAGGGTGAATTGCGATTTCTCCACCCGCCAATGCCGTTAAAGAAGGGTGCATAATTTCTTTACTGGCAGCGGGATTTACTTTCTTTAATAATGCTTCAATTTTTTGAAAAGGCTGTCCATTAGAATAGAAATACGCCGTTTTGTTTTCATGGGCGCGGAAATAATCAATGTCTTGTTGATCAATAGAAAAACGAATTTCCATGCGTTGAATATCGCCGATGCTCAAAATTTCTTTACCGCGTGGTAAAAATGCACCTTCCAACATTTTCAAATCTTCTGCAATTACATAACCACTAATAGGTGCTCGAATAGTTAAATGCTCTACTTCTTGAGAAATTTTGCGGTATTTGTTTTCAGTATCTTGACGTTTTTCTTGTTCAACTTGCGCTGCTGTTAATAAGTTTTCTTTCATTAAATATTGTTGGTATTTTTGTTGGTGAATTTTAAGTTGTAATTCAAGTTGTTTTAACTCTGTTGTTAATTCTTGGTTTTCTAGTTCTAATAAAAGATCACCCGATTTTACAAAATCACCGTTTTTAATAGCAATACTTTTTACAAATCCCGCTGTTTGAGCATGAACAACCCCATTATCCGCATATTCTAATACCGCTGGTGCACTCCAATGTGGTGACCATTGTATTTGTGTTAAAATAAAGAAAAGCATCAAAGTTGTTCCACTTAAAACTAAAAATAAATGTCGCACAATTGCACCTGATCGGGGTTGTTTAGGCAAAGTTTTTACGAATCGAATCAAAGGCATACCTAACCAAGAAAATAAACCAATTACAGCCATAATTACGCCTGCACCGTGCATCATCAAATGGGCAGTTACTAAAATACCTACCATAATTAAAATACGCCACCCAAAAGACGCAATTCCATAAATTTTTATAATCCATTTTTGATGAGTATTCCAAGCGGGCAGGGGTTCAAATTGTCCTTGCAAATAACGCTTGTTCAAATACTGCATATATTTCTGTCCAGCAACATATAAATTAGGAATATTCAACGCATCAGATAACACATAATAACCATCAAAACGCATGAGAGGATTTGCATTAAAAAGCAACGTGCCTAAACCTGCAGTTACAATAACGTTATAAGCAAAGAAATTCAACGCGCCTTGCTCCGTGTAAGCCCACACCCATACAAATACCCCTGCAATTAACAAATCGACAAACATTCCTGCTAAAGAAACATGAATGCGTTGCCATTTGTCGGAGAAACGCCACACAGAACTTGCATTTACATAACCGCCAATGGGAGCAAGTAGAACTAAAAATAAACCCGCTTCGTGAATATGTCCGCCGTATTTCTTGCAAACCAATCCGTGAAATACTTCATGAATGAATTTTGTAATCGCCCAAATTACTATTAAATAAAAAGCATTATTGATAGAAAGTAATCCCATTGATGCAAGGATTAAACGATCGGATTCTGCCGCTAATAAATATAAGCTAGAAATCACAATAGGCAACCACGCAATCCAAAAGAATTTCCAACCCAACATCCAGCGCGTTTTCTTTAATAAGTTGCTCAACCATTCATCGGGGCTGACTAAGTTAATTTTTACAAATAACGGATTCCACCATTGTGTTTTCTGCTGGGGGTTTTCTGGGAGATTAAATAATTGCCATGTTTTTCTTTCAGGCGGTTGAAAATAAGCTAATTGAGAATGCATTAACCAATAAGCCAATGTTTTCAATTCTTGTTCGGTTAATAAAGGGGCTTGTTCTGGGTAAGCATGATTTAAGCGTTCTAATGCTTCGGGTAATTGAATTGTACCATCTAATTGTTGGATTAATTCGTGTTCTAACCAACCGATTCTGAAATACTGTTCATTCACTGGGTCTTCTATTAAAAACGCGGGTTCATCGCCTTCATTTTGAAAAGAAAAAAACAAATCTTTCCTCAATTTCAAAGGGGGCGGTTCTTCTGTTGGCAAGGCATTGGTGGTTTCCATAGGAGTTATTATAAGCGCATTTGTCGAAATTCGGCTAAAATAGGGCGTATTTTACAGAAAAAGGCACAAATCATGGCGGAGATTCGCATCGAACATCAGCCCTCGCCCGCAAAATTGGACGTGATGGGCGTTTTTGAGTGGGCAATTTGGCAAAAAGAAATTTCAACCTTTTCATGGCATTACGAACGTGGAGAGACTTGCTATATTGTCGAGGGCGACTGTGTGATTACCCCAGAAAAGGGTGAGGCGGTGGTTTGCAAACGGGGGGATTTGGTGCATTTTCCGGCGGGCTTGAGCTGTCAATGGGAAATTCGCCAACCCATTAAAAAACACTATATTTTTGAGTAAGTTATGATGGCTAATCGTGATTTAAAAGCGGTACGAACGGATATTGACGCGATTGATGCACAACTTCAATCGTTAATGACGCAACGCGCAAATTTAGCACAAGAAGTCGCTCGCGCAAAATATGCTGTTGAATCTAATCCAGTTTTTTTCCGTCCTGAACGCGAAATTGAAGTCTTACGCAATGTCGAATTACGCAATCAAGGTCCTTTATCTAATGAAACGTTGACGCGCTTATTTCGTGAAATCATGTCGGCGTGTTTAGCATTACAAAAACCTTTACAAATCGCGTATTTAGGACCCGAAGGAACGTACTCTCAAGCCGCTTTAATTAAACATTTCGGACACGCCGCGCAAGGATTGCCCACCCAAAGCATCGACGACGTGTTTCGTGAAGTGATCGCCGACCGCGCGCATTACGGCATCGCCCCCGTCGAAAATTCCACCGAAGGCAGCATCAAATCCACACTGGATATGCTCTTAAACAGCCCTCTAAAAATCTGCGGCGAAGTCGAATTACCCATTCATCATTGTTTGATGTCCGCACAACCTCTTGAATTTTCAGCAATTAAAAAAGTTTATTTGCACCCGCAATCCTTTGGACAATGTCGCCAATGGTTGGCAAAAAACCTCCCGCACGCCGATTGTTTGGCAATCGCCAGCAGCAATGCCGATGCCGCCCGTCGCGCCGCGAATGATGCCCAATCTGCCGCCGTTGCGGGTCAAAATGCCGCCGAACTCTATCATTTACAAATACTTGCCGCTCAAATCGAAGACGAACTCGATAACACCACCCGCTTTGTCATTTTGGGCAAACACGCGGTCGCGCCAACGGGTCGGGACAAAACCTCGTTGGTTTTATCGGCGGCAAATAAACCGGGTGCGTTGTATGACGTGCTCGCGCCTTTCAAAGATAACGCCTTGAATTTAACCCGAATTGAATCGCGTCCGTCGCGGCAAGGCACTTGGGAATATATGTTTTTCGTCGACGTTGAAGGGCACATTGACGAATCACCGCTGGCAGAAGCAAGCCAATTAATTCAATCACATAGCAAGTTTTTTAAACTTTTAGGTTCTTATCCTCGTGCAAATTAAGTTTTTGGGAATGATCGCAATAAGTTGTTGTTTTATTGCACAAAAAGTATCAGCCGGTGTTGAAGGAGAATGGGTGCGGGTTTCGCATGGTGAAATTCCTGAACACGCTTTTTTACTTGAAAATCAAAGTGTTATCTGCCGCGCACCGCAAAGTAAAGGCGTTTATCCGGGTTATTTAATCCACGAAAGCCGCGCGTGTATTTTAAATGTCGCAGGACGCGCGGTGAAAGCCATTTTTTACGAAGTGTTATTGGGTGACAATTATCAATGGCAGCCATTTTCAAGAGGTTACGTTGAAACAATCCCGCCAAACGCCGTGTTAGGCGGCACAGAAGACCCTCATTACGATCGAGCGTTGTATATTTGTCGTGCAAAAATGCAGCAAAAAGAATGGGTTATTGGAAAATTAAGCAATCCCTTGCGCGGCTGTCAAATTAACCACAACAATCGCGAACATAGCAGCTTAGATTTTGAAATCCTCATCTCAACTAGCACCACACAAATGAAATAAAGTCTGAGCAAGTTGTTCTCAATTTTATTTCAAATGATGCGCTCATTTTCTTCTTAATTCCTTAATAACAATTGCTCGTGTAATAAACGCAGGGCTTTACCTCGATGACTTAAGGTATTTTTGATTTCTGGAGAAAGCTCTGCGGAAGAACAATTGTATTCAGGTACATAGAACAACGGATCGTATCCAAAACCATTTGTTCCTTGCGCGGCAAATAAAATCCGTCCTTCCCAACTTCCTTGACAAATTAAAGGTGTGGGATCAAGCGCATGGCGCATATAAACGAGCACACACTGATAACGGGCGGTACGTTGTTCTTCGGGAGTTTCTTTGAGTTTTTCTAATAATAAAAGGTTATTTTGCTCATCGGTGGCGTTTTCTCCTGCAAACCGTGCAGAATAAATTCCCGGCGCGCCTTGCAATGCGTCGATTTCAATGCCCGAATCATCTGCCAATGCGGGCAAATTCGTGGCTTGACAAGCCGCTCGTGCTTTCAAAATAGCGTTTTCAACAAAGGTCAAACCGGTTTCTTCGACAGAAGCAAGATTGAAATGTCCTTGCGGCAAAACTTCAAATCCCAAATCGGATAACAACGCATTAAATTCGCGCACTTTTCCTGCATTATTGCTCGCCAAAACTAAAGATTTCATAAATGTCCTTTGTATTCAAAAATAGTGATTATATTCAAAACCTTTGTAAAATAAAAATCACTTTATAATTTCAAATAAAATCAGTGCATTATTGCATAAAAGACTTAAACTATGGTAAGTTAGGCGTTTTTTGAAGCCGTTTTTACATTTAATCAATGTCTGGAAAAGTTTATATCAAAACCTTTGGTTGTCAGATGAACGAATATGATTCTGACAAAATGGCGTTAGCATTAGAAACCGCTTACGGTCTGCAACGCACTGATTTACCTGAAAATGCTGACGTTTTATTACTCAACACTTGCTCAATTCGTGAAAAAGCCCAAGAAAAAGTTTTTTCTCAATTAGGGCAATGGAAAGACCTTAAAAAACAAAACCCTAGCGTAATTATTGGCGTGGGTGGTTGCGTTGCCAGTCAAGAAGGCGCGGCAATTCGTTCTCGTGCGCCGTTTGTGGATTTGATCTTCGGTCCTCAAACATTACATCGTTTGCCACAAATGCTTAAAGAAACGCGAGAGAAACATCAAACAATTGTCGACGTTTCTTTCCCCGAAATTGAAAAGTTTGATCATTTGCCAAAACCCCGCGCAGAAGGTGTAACTGCTTTCGTTTCAATCATGGAAGGTTGTAATAAATATTGCACTTATTGTGTTGTTCCTTATACTCGAGGAACTGAAATCAGTCGTCCTTTTGATGATGTATTGCATGAAGTCGCGCAATTGGTCGAGCAAGGTGTAAAAGAAGTTAATTTGTTAGGACAAAATGTTAATGCTTATCAAGGGCTAATGCACAATGGAGAATATGCGGATTTAGGATTGTTAATTATGTATTTGTCAGAAATAGAGCAACTGGGTAGAATTCGTTATACCACTTCTCACCCGTCAGAAATGACAGATGCGTTAATTGAAACCTATTACCATGCGCCCAAATTAGTGAGTCATTTGCATTTGCCGATTCAAAGCGGTTCTGATCGAGTTTTAGCTGCCATGAAACGGGGTTATACCGCATTAGAATACAAACAAAAAATTCGCAAATTACGTCAAGCACGCCCGAATTTAAGTCTTTCTACGGATATTATTGTAGGCTTCCCTTCAGAAACCGAGCAAGATTTCCAAAAAACATTAGAACTCATTGAGGAAATCGGCTTTGATCACTCTTTCAGTTTTATGTACAGTGCTCGCCCCGGAACACCCGCCGCAGAAATGCCTGATTCTATCGATTTAGAAACCAAAAAACGGCGTTTAGCTGAGGTACAAACTCGCTTAAATCAACAAGCTCAACATATCTCTGAGCAAATGGTTGGAACAAAGCAAACTATTTTAGTGGAAAAACCCTCGAAAAAAGACCCGCAACAATGGGCAGGACGCACTGAAAATAATCGCGTTGTAAATTTTGTAGGAACGCCTGATTTGATAGGGCAGTTTGTCACGGTAATCATCACCGAAGCCTTACCTAATTCATTACGCGCAACGCTTGTGGAGCAATAAAATCATTTGAATACCGACATAATATCCCAAGATATTACCTTAAATCCTGTTAATAATCAGCGGTTAGCAAATCTTTGTGGACAATTTAATGAACATTTGCGACAAATAGAGCAACGTTTTGGTGTTGAAATCAATCAACGCGGACACCATTTTAAAGTAATTGGTGCATTTCAATCTGTTTTAGAAGTCGTAGAATTATTAAAGAAACTATACGATGCAACGCTTCAAGAAACCCTCAATCGGGAGCTAATTCATTTGTTTTCTCAACCTGCTAGTCTTGTTACCCATTTTTCTCACAATGAATCATCTCATCAAGATGAAATAAGTGTGAAAACAAAACGCGGTTTTATTAAAGGACGGGGCTCAAATCAAACCCGTTATATTCAAAACATTTTAAGTCATGATATTAACTTTGGAATTGGTCCGGCAGGAACTGGTAAAACTTATTTAGCGGTTGCTTGTGCTGTTGAAGCCTTAGAAAAAGAAAGCGTGCGGCGATTAGTTTTAGTGCGCCCAGCCGTTGAAGCAGGTGAGAAACTAGGATTTCTACCCGGAGATTTGGTTCAAAAGGTTGATCCTTATTTGCGACCTTTATATGATGCGTTATTTGAAATGCTCGGTTTTGATCGGGTTACAAAGTTATTAGAACGCAATATTATTGAGGTTGCACCGCTGGCTTATATGCGGGGAAGAACATTGAATGAATCTTTTATTATTTTGGACGAAGCACAGAACACCACTATTGATCAAATGAAAATGTTTCTAACACGCATTGGATTTGGTTCAACAGCGGTGATTACAGGTGATGTAACACAAGTGGATTTGCCGCGTGAAAGAAAATCGGGTTTGCGCCACGTAATTGATGTATTGCATGAAGTGGAAGGCATTAGCTTTTCATTTCTAACGTCGCAAGATGTGGTTCGACACCCTTTGGTTGCAAAGATTATCGATGCGTATGAACGGGTAGAAAAGAAACGCGATTTATGAATATAGAACTTGATTTACAACTGGTAGCAACTTTTCCTTATTTACCCAGTGAAAAGCTATTTTATGATTGGGTAGAAAAAACATTAGAACTTGTCCAATTTCCAACAGAAGAACCCCCACAATTAACTATTCGAATTGTTGATCGAGCAGAAGGATTAGAATTAAATCAAACATGGCGACATAAGAACTATGCAACTAATGTTTTATCTTTTCCATTTGATGCGCCGCCAGAAGTGGATATTCCGTTGTTAGGTGATATTGTGATTTGTGCGCCGGTTGTTTTTGAAGAATCTGTAGAGCAACAGAAAGCGATTGAACACCATTTTGCGCATTTAACAATTCATGGCGTATTGCATTTGTTAGGTTATGATCATATTGAGGAAAAAGAGGCGGAAGAAATGGAAACACTAGAAATAAAAATTTTAGGGGCTTTAGCGATTTCAAATCCGTACCTGTGAATGATATGAAAGCAGCGACAACTTTATTTCTACAAAATAGATTAAACCAGTTTTTAGATTTACCCAATGATCGGGAACACTTGTTATCTATTTTACAAAATGCGCGCCGTAAAAATTTGATTGCATTAGATGCCATGAAAATGATGGAAGGTGCATTGCAAGTTTCTCAAACACACGTTCATGAAATTATGACACCGCGTGCGCAAATGATTGTTATTTCTCAAAATGATCGACCAGAAGATTTTTTATCAACGGTTATTAATTCCCAACATTCACGATTTCCAGTGATTGGAGAAAGCCGTGATGAAGTGGTAGGCATTTTGTTAGCAAAAGATTTACTCAGCTATTTAGTTGAAGAAAAAGATAGTCGGCATTTTAATATGCGAGATTTGCTACGTCCTGCGTTTTTTATTCCTGAGAGCAAACGATTAGATGTTTTATTACGTGAATTTAGAACAAATCGTAATCATATGGCGATAATTGTTGATGAATATGCGGGGGTTGCGGGATTGGTCACTATTGAGGACGTAATTGAAGAAATTGTGGGTAATATTGAAGATGAATATGATTTAGAAGAAGCGGTTTATATTAAACCTCGAGAAGAAGGATTTTACACGGTAAGAGCATTAACGCCCGTTGAAATATTTAATCAGTATTTCAAAGTTAATTTTAGTGATGCTGAATTTGATACGATTGGAGGCATTTTAACGCAAACATTTGGTTATTTGCCAAAACGGGGAGAAACGTTAGAATTAAAGGGTTTGAATTTTGAGGTTGTTCGAGCGGATAAGAAACGTTTGCATTTGCTGCGTGTGCATCAGGTAATTCCTTAGGCATTGTTTTTGCTGTATCCTTACAATTTTTATATCATTTTTAGGGAGAAAAGTCATGCGTGAAGAAGTGATTTCCACGATATTACATCAACTTAATGGCAGCTCTGCCGATATTGAAGCCTCTGCGGTGATTTCAATCGATGGGCTGGTCATCGCGTCGTTGTTGCCGAAAAGCATAGACGAAGACCGCTTGGGCGCGATGGCGGCGGCAATGCTGTCATTGGGCGAACGCACTGCCGAGGAATTGGCACGCGGCGACCTCGAACAAGTCCTCATCAAAGGCAGCAAAGGGTACGTTTTAATGGCGCACGCCGGCGAAGATACCGTCATCTGCGTCATCGCCAAATCCACCGCTAAACTCGGAATGGTGTTCTTAGATGTGAAGCGTAGTGCCGAAGCAATTGCTAAGACATTGTAATAACTAACTTAATTTAAGGAGTCATTCTATGGCGGGCAAAGCATTTTTCCTCATTCGCATTAACGATCACGTGCAATATCTGAAGAAAATTAATCGTACATTAGACGGGCAGGATACTTTTCAAGGTTGCAGTCATTCTGAGTGCAAATTAGGCAAATGGATTTACGGTGAAGGAGAAAGCGAAGTTGCTGCATTAAATAATCCTCGAGCAATAGAACTTTTTGAAGCCCTCAAAGAACCCCATCTGCAATTTCACAACATGAGCCAACTTGCTTTAGAAAAAAACCTCGCCGGCGATAAGATCGGCGCGCAACAAGCCATCACAGAAATGCACAAACTTTCAACTATTGTTTATAACAGGCTATTAGATTTAGATAAAATAGCTTAACTTTTTTCTTTCTCCAAACGACATGGGTAATTTGGAGAAAGTGAGGACTCTCCTATGAAGAAAAATACCATCAATATTTGTGCAGTGGGTTTAGAAATCCAGTTTGAAAAAATGCTTCATTGGGTGTTTGAACACAAAGCAAATAACTTTGTACTGTCGTCAGAAGAAAACGCCGATGCTTGCATTTTTGATTTCGATAGTTTGCACGCCAAAGAACGCTGGCACACTTACCGCAAACATTATCCACACCTTCCCGCCATTATTTTGTCATTGCATGATAACGTGCCTGAGAAACAGTTTTTTATTAAGAAACCCGCCGAGCTTGACCAATTTATTAATGTATTACATAAATTAGAGAAAGTGGTTATACAAAATCGCCGATCCCTCCCGATAAAAAACGATTTACCACCCCCCAAAGAAGAACTCATTTTAAGAATTCGCTCTTCCGAAAAAAAATCGCTTCATCAAGCAAATAAAACATTTGGAAATGAACAGCTTAAAACCTTGTCGAATTATGCAGAATCTTCCGTTTGCGGATTTGAATCGGATATCAATCCACAAGATGAACAGGCGGTTTTAAAAGTTAGTTATGAGCGGTCGAGACGCTTGCAAGGTTTGATAGAAAAATCCTTAGAAACGGCTAAAAATAGTGGTTGTGTTAATCGTTTGAAAGGCACAATGGGAGAACTCTTGCTTGATCCTCTGAATCAGCGCGTGTTGTGCGGCGTTAAAGAACAAACTTTGAACAGTTTAATGCTGCTGCCGGCAAAAAATCTCGCTATAGAAACCCAATTACTTTCTCCAAATCAAGCCAAAGAATACATTAAAACCTCTAATATCCCTTTTCATTATGAAAAACTAGATGCTTTTCTTTGGAAAGTAGCGATTTTAACTGCTCACGGAAGAGTACCCACCGGAACAGACTTAAATGCCCCCGTTATTCTCATGCGATGGGCTAATTTTACTCGTTTGATGATTACGCCTTATGCTTTACAAATCAATGCGTTATGGTCTGATTCGCCTTATTCTTTAATAGAAACCGCCGCTTTACTAAAAATCCCCCAGCGTTATGTTTTTTCATTGTACAGTGCAATGTTTGCGCTTAATTTAGCGTGCGTCACTTCTAATATTTCTCCGCATAAGAAACGGACGCTTTCAACCATTTCTCCAGAAAAACGGGGCTTATTTCAACGTTTATTAGCAAAACTGTCTTTTTAGAAACCATGAGCGATTACAAAATTATTTTTACCGGTCCAACAGGCGCGGGCAAATCAACTGCGATCGCCGCCTTGAGCGATGTGCCCCCCGTTAAAACTGAAGCAAAGTCCAAAGAAACAATAGGTTACGTCGGAAAAAACGGGATCACCGTCGCACTAGATTACGGGATTTTGAAATTGTCCGATCACGATAAAGTGCATTTGTTCGGCACGCCGGGACAGGAACGCTTTGATTTTATGTGGGATATTTTGACGGAGGGCGGATTGGGGCTTATTTTGTTGATCAACAACACCCGACCTGATCCTTTGCAAGATATGACATTTTTTTTACAGGCTTTTCAAGGATTTATCAGCAAAACAAAACTGGCGGTCGGCATCACTCGAATGGATTTGCAAGCCACGCCCACGTTGGAGGATTTTCACCAAATCCTGCGTGAACACCACTTGAATCCTCCGTTGTTTGAAATAGACGCGCGCTCAAAACACGACATTACGTTGTTATTGCAGGCGTTGCTGTATTCGTTGGATTGCGGATTGTAAAACAAGAGGAAAACAAAAAAGAAAAAAGGCGCTGCTTTTAAAACAACGCCTTTTTTAGCTACCAATAAGGAGATTATTGTGCGGGATTTGCAGCAGGTGCAGGCTCAACAGCTTTGGCTTTAGCTTTTTTAGCCTTTTTGCTGTATTTTTTCTTAGCTTTTTTGCCTTTTTTAGACTTTTTGCCTTTTTTAGACTTTTTGCTCTTCTTAGCTTTTTTCGCAGGCATTTCTTCTACGATTTTAGCTCTAGGAGCTGGGACTGCTTCAGATTTTACCGCAGGAGCTACAGGAGCAACTGGGGTAGCTTTTTCTACTTTGGTAGTAGCTTCAGCTTTAGGAGCGTCTTCAGGTTTTGCAGTTTTGCTGCAAGCACCAACTAACAACAACGCAGCAATACTAACTGCTGCACCAAGTAATTTAAGAGATTTGCTTAACATTAACGAAATTTCTCCATGCACGGGGTTGTGATCAAAAATGCAACATACTCGCTGGTGAGCTTGTATGCTACGCCCTTGAAGCAATTGTACGCTTCAGGTGTTAAGATTTTGGCACAATAGCTTATTTAACGCAAGTGAAAAGTTTAATTTTTTTGAATCGGGGGGCAGCGATCGGGTTGTCCCAATTTCCCTAAAACCTAGATATTTATCAAATGGATACCTTAAAAACGACTGATTTATGCAACATTTTTGTAGCACTGGCGCGCTTTTACAACAAACCTCTCTCTGCGGGTGTGCTTTGTCGGGAGGTGATTGGCGAAGAATTAACCCCTAATAAATTCAAAGAGATAGCCCATAATGCAGGGTTTAGCAGTGCCTTTGTGAAGCGAACAATCTCCAATTTTCAACCCTTTGAATTACCTGCTATTTTAATTCTCAATAATCAGCAGTCAGTTTTGTTGCTAAAATACAACGATACAACCTGCCAGATTTTGACCGCCGATCACCCCGACACGCCCCAAACGATTTCAACCCATGACTTAAATTACAGTGGTCATAGTTTTTTGGTGCGTCCGCGCCGTTGGTTTGACCTGCGCAGTGCCGATTTTTTCACCCCCCGCGCGCATTGGTATTGGCAAACCATTTGGCAAGCGTGGGCATTGTACGGGGAAGTGGTGCTTGCTTCCTTAATAATCAATGTGTTGGGATTAGCGATCCCGTTATTTGTGATGAATGTCTACGATCGGGTCGTGCCAAATCAAGCCCTAGAAACATTATGGGTTTTTGCGATTGGCATTGGAATCGTGTTAATTTTTGACGGAATTTTGCGAGGATTGCGCGGCTATTTCATTGATATTGCAGGAAAACGCGCGGATCGACAATTATCAAGACGGGTATTATCGCATTTGTTGCACACCCCGCTCGCCAATCAACCGCCGTCCATCGGCAGTTTTGCCAGCCATTTGCACGAATTTGAAAGTTTCCGCGATTTCTTCACGTCCGCCGTCTTATCAACGTTAATTGATATTCCTTTTAGTGCATTGTTTATAATCGTTATTTTTATTTTAGGCGGACAATTAGCAATCATTCCGTTATTTGCAATGTTACCTGTTTTATTGTTTAGTATTTTGTTACAATTCCCTTTGCAAAAAAACATTGGAGAAACCCTGCGTGCTTCAACTCAAAAACAAGCAATGTTAATTGAAACATTGAACGGTTTAGAAACCATTAAAACGCTAGCGTCTGAACAGAGCATTTTGCAACGTTGGGCGGGTTTAATTGATCACGCTGCGAAATACAGTTTGCGTTCAAAAAGTTGGTCGGCAATGAATGTTCACGTTGCGCTATTTGTTCAACAGTTTTCTTATGTTTCAATGGTCGTTTTTGGGGTTTATTTAATTACTAATGGTGCATTAACGGTTGGGGGTTTGATTGCGTGCACGATTTTGAATGGACGCGCCCTTGCACCTCTAACTCAAATTGCGGGTTTATTAATGCGTTATCAACAATCAAAAACGGCATTTCAAGCGTTAAATAAAGTCATGGCGCAACCTCAAGAACATTCTATAGAACAATCTACCTTAGAAACGCCCATTTTAACAGGAGAACTTACCTTTAAACAACTGCATTTCATTTATCCTAATGCACCTCAACCCAGCTTAAAAGAAATAAACTTACATATCAAAAGCGGAGAAAAAGTGGGTATCATTGGGCGCACAGGTTCAGGTAAAAGTACTTTAGCAAAATTATTATTAAATTTATATCAACCTTCAGAAGGAAATGTATTAGTCGATGGATTAGATGTGCGACAATTTGATCCCATAACTATTCGCCAGCAATTAGGTTATGTTCCTCAAGAAATTACGCTGTTTTATGGAACAATTCGTGATAATTTAATTATGGGTTCTCCTTTGGTCACTGATCAACAATTATTGCAAGCAATTCGGATTGCAGGCATAGAGGAATGGTTGCAACGTTATCCGTTAGGTTTAGAAATGCCCATTGGAGAAAATGGACGGGGTTTATCAGGAGGACAACGCCAAAGCATTGCATTAGCCAGATCATTAATCAATAATCCTAATATTTTATTATTTGATGAACCCACCAACGGATTAGATAATCAAGCGGAAGAACAATTCAAACAACGATTACAACCTTATTTGGTGACTAAAACATTATTGTTAATTACCCACCGTGCAAGTTTGTTAAATTTGGTCGACCGATTGATTGTACTCGATAATGGAAAAATTATCGCTGATGGTGCTCGAGACGTTATTTTACAAGCTCTTTCAAATGGACAGATAAAAACTCATGCGTGAATTAGAAAAAGTAGCTTATTTAGTTGAATCTTTAAATCCTCAACAACGCGAAGCGGTAACATCGCCCGCTGGAAATGTTTTAGTGTTAGCGGGAGCAGGCAGTGGAAAAACTAAAGTTTTAACGCATCGTTTTGCGTGGTTAATGGAAGTAGAAAAGATTTCTCCACAAGCCATTTTAGCGGTAACATTTACCAATAAAGCTGCAAATGAAATGCGGGAGCGTTTGAACAAACTTTTACATTTGAATCCGCGTAATTGGTGGGTAGGAACTTTTCATGGTTTGGCGCACCGTTGGTTGCGACAACATTGGCAGGAAGCAAACTTACCACAATCATTTCAAATCCTCGATAGCGATGATCAATTACGCATTATTAAGAAAATATTAAAAGAAAGTTTGAAATTAGATGAAAAAGTGTGGATTCCTGTGCAAATTCAAGGTTACATTAGTCGCGCTAAAGATCAAGGATTTCGTCCGCCTTATGTAGAAACCTTTGATAATTATTCTCGAACGATGAAAATGATTTATGAAACCTACCAACAATATTGTGATCAAAATGGTTTAGTAGATTTTGGTGAATTATTACTAAGAGTGTATGAACTTTGGCATTATAATCCTAATTTATTAGCATATTATCAGCAGCGTTTTCCTCACATTTTAGTCGATGAGTTTCAAGATACTAATAATATTCAATATGCGTGGTTGCAACAGTTAATGGGACAAACAGGTTACGCATTTGTCGTGGGTGATGATGATCAATCAATTTATGGTTGGCGTGGTGCAAAAGTAGGTAATGTTCGGCGATTTCAAAAAGATTTCTCAAATGTGCAATTAGTGCGTTTAGAACAAAACTACCGTTCTACTAAAACTATTTTAGCAGCGGCGAATGCATTAATTGAGAAAAATAATTCAAGAATGGGTAAGAAACTGTGGACTGAAGGTCATGCGGGTGAACCATTACGTTTGTTTAATGCAATGGATGAAAAAGAGGAAGCTCGTTTTATTGGTGAACGCATTCAACAATGGGTTTCTCAGAACAAACAACATAAGGATTGCGCGATTTTATATCGTTCTAATGCACAATCGCGAATTTTGGAGGAAACGTTAATTCAACTGCGGTTGCCGTATCGAATTTATGGGGGATTACGTTTCTTTGAACGTCAAGAAATCAAAGATGCTCTCGCTTATTTGCGTTTATTAACGAATCAAAATGATGATACTTCCTTTGAAAGAGCAATTGCAGTTCCTCCACGTGGCATTGGCGATGTGACAATGGAAAAATTGAGAGAATACGCTCGCCAACATCAAGTTTCTTTATGGCAAGCAACTGATGCTTTAGTTCAAGAAAAACGTTTTTTTCAAAACTTAAAAAGCCAAGTAAATCAACCGCTTTCATTATTAGAGGATACAGAAAACGCTAGTTTAATTTCTCACGAACTAAATCCGAGAGCAATTAATTTATTGCGCAATTTTTTAGAAATGATTTTAACTCTGCGTAAAACAACTGCACAAATACCTTTACATCAATTAGTCTCAGCCGTTTTAATTCAAACAGGATTGCTCAAATTTTATCAAGAAAAAAAAGGCGAAAAAGAACAAATGCGTGCAGAAAACTTACAAGAGTTAATTAATGCTGCAAAAGGATTTGAAGTTGATAGCACGGAGGGTTTGATACCCTTAATTGCATTTTTGAGCAACGCCGCATTAGAATCGGGAGAAAAACAAAGTGATCCCAATCAAGATGCAGTGCAATTAATGACATTACACGCGGCAAAAGGTTTGGAGTTTCCAGTGGTGTTTCTTTGTGGATTAGAAGAAGGTTTATTTCCTCACATAATGTCTTCACAAACAGTTGAAGATTTAGAGGAAGAACGCCGCTTATGTTATGTTGGAATTACTCGAGCAATGCAGCATTTGTATTTGAGTTATGCAGAAAGCCGTTCAATGCGTGGTTCAACCAGTTTTACTCGCCCATCTCGATTTCTAGGAGATATTCCAAAAACTTTGATTGAGGATATTCGTTTAAAAACCCCCATTGTAAAACAAAATGCCTTTTCACCTGCTCCGCCACGTTGGGAAAATAAAAATCGGTTTGAATCCTATAAATCTCAGATAGATCAATCTATAACTAAACCTCAAGCATGGGTTGATCCGAAAGCTAGTTTTAGAATTAACCAAAAGGTTAAACATGAGAAGTTTGGGGTTGGAATCGTACTAGCAAATGAAGGAAAAAATGAACAAGAGCGAGTATATATTGATTTTGGAAAACAGGGTAAGAAATGGCTGGTTTTAAGTTACGCAAATTTGCAACTTGTATAACCTAAAAAGCCATTTGTAAATATTGTTAAAGTTATTTTATTTTTCTTGGGTATCATTGGTGTTGTGTTCGGGGAGTTGTTTCTCGACTTCTTGTTCCAAAGATTTGATTTGACGTTCTAAGCACAGTTGCTCAAATTCTAGGCGTTTAATCCTTTCTTGTAAGGCTTTCTGAATGATATTTGGTGCGGATTTGAGAGACATCACCTTTCCTCCATTAAATGATCATTTGAATTGTGAAGAACAAATTGGGCAATCTGCATCTTTTGGGACTTTAATTGTGCGCCATTCCATTGTGAGCGCGTCCATAATTAAAAGTTTTCCACATAATGTGTCGCCAATGTCGAGTAAAATCTTAAGTGTTTCAGCGGCTTGCAAACTTCCAATGACCCCTGTTAAAGGTGCAAAAATGCCCAACCGAGAGCAAGTGTCGCCTTCACCCCCTATATCTTTATAAATACATTCATAACAAGGACTTAGCGGTTGTTGGGGATTGAAAACGGTGAGTTGGGCTTCAAAACGAATTGCCGCGCCAGAAACTAAGGGTTTTCTCGCTTTAACGCACGCCCGATTGATTGCAAAACGGGTTGGAAAATTATCACTGCAATCTAAAACAACATCGGCTAAAAAAACTTGTTTCTCCAACATTTCATCGTCTAATAAATAATCTAGTGCAATGATGTCAATATCGGGGTTTTGAGCCTTTAAACGTTGTAAAGCAGAGGAGGCTTTTGTTTGACCCAAATGATCCGTGGTGTGTAAAATTTGTCGTTGTAAATTAGAGAGTTCCACGCGATCGTAATCACAAATCACTAATTGTCCAATGCCCGCCGCCGCTAAATAAAGGGCTGCCGGCGACCCTAAACCGCCTAATCCAATGATAAGAACGCGCGATTTCAATAATTTCATTTGACCGATTTCTCCAACTTGAGGAAGAAGGATTTGACGGCTATAACGTTGTGTTTGTAATTCGTTCATAATATGATTTCTGTGTTATGCTTTTGGGCTATTTTAATCAAGGAAAATAATATGCGACAAGTCGTTTTGGATACCGAAACAACCGGTTTAGACCCTAAAAATGGTCATCGTATCATTGAAATTGGTTGCGTTGAACTTTTTAATCGTCAAATTACCGGGCAAACTTTTCATACCTATTTGCAACCAGAGCGCGAAGTCGATCCAGACGCAATGAAAGTGCATGGAATTACCAATGAATTTTTATTGGACAAACCTCTTTTTAACGATATTGTAGATTCATTTCTGAATTTTGTAAAAGATGCCGAATTAATTATTCATAATGCACCTTTCGATGTGGGGTTTCTCAATCATGAATTAAAACAGTGGAAAACAGAACAACTACCTATCGATAAAACAAATCAAATTTTGGATACATTAGTATTAGCTAGAAAATGGTATCCCGGGCAAAGAAATAGTTTAGATGCTCTGTGCAAACGTTTTAATATTGATAACACCCAACGTCAATTACACGGCGCATTACTCGATGCACAAATTTTAGCAGAAGTTTATTTAGCAATGACAGGTGGACAAGTTGTTTTATTAGCCCACAGCGAAAATGCCCAACATATTAAAAATACTGAAATTCGTCGAATTGACAAAAACCGCTCACAGTTGCCAATTGTTTTACCAACACCTGAAGAACTCGCAGAACATCATCAACGTTTATCGGTAATTAATAAAAAGAGCAACGGACAATGTATATGGTTGCAACAATTAGAACAACAGGTGCATTAATTTTTATGAAAAAAGGGTTATTACTTTTAATATTTTTTGCATCAATACAAACAGTGCAAGCAATCCAAATTTATCAATGGAAAGATGTGAAAGGAACATGGCAATTTACAGAATATCCTCCTTTGGCAGGTGTTCCCTATCAATTAAAAGAACTACCCGATAATGTAACGGTTTATAAATCAGAGGAAAAACCCGCCGATGAGAAATCAAAAGATATTGAAAAAATAGGAAAACCTGTGGCGATAGAAAAAGTAGAAAAGTCTGAAGAAATCATTAAACCCGTAATTATTCCTGATGCGCGCACGGAAAAAATTTCTCCCATTTCAAATGAAAAAAAAGTGCCTGAAACGAAACAACCTATTTCTGAAGAACCTGTCGTTGTTATAAAAAAACCTTCTTTAATTAAGGCGCAACGCCAAAGCCGTTATGTGTCCGATTATGCGCAATTATTATTGTTAGAAGATCGCCAACGATTGCAAGAAATTTTAGAACAATTTGAACGACAAACAGGCATAGAAACTACCATTTTTACTTGTTATACCTTGGCAGATTATGAAGGGGGTTTGACAGGTGTCGATAATTTTAGTGCACAGCTTTTGAAAGAATGGCAATTAAAGCAGGGGATTTTAATCGTAATTGTTTTATTAGACAAACAGTTACACATTAAAACTACTTCACAATTTAACAAAGAAGAACAACATAAAATTCAAAATATTCGGGAGGAAATTTTAATTCCAACGTTTAAACAAGGACATTTCAGTGAGGGTTTGTTAAAAGCAGTGCAACAAATCATTTATTTATTAAAACCGCCGCCTGTTTTGAAAAATAAAGAACAGACCGCCGATAATAGAAAAGAAACTTATTATAAAAGAGAGGATTATTGGTTAGAAATGGTTTTAATATTGGGTTTGTCATTATGGTGGGCGATCATTCGTTTGTGGCGGCGGAGAAAAAATCGTTGTCCACAATGCGCCGGAAAATTACAAAAAGTTAAATTAAATCAAGAGTTTATTGCTTTGCGTTGTACGATTTGTGGCACACAATTAATTTTAGCTCCCGCCCATTCACCTCGATATTGGCAACGTTGCCCTTCGTGTAGTAATTCTGCTTTTCATGTAAAATCATGGTGTTGGGATAATAATGAACGGCTTATTATTGCGCGAGAGTGCCAAGTGTGTGGTTTTAAGCGTCAGGAAAAAGTAAGGTTTTTATCGGCGCAAAACTCCGTCGATGATGCGGCGTAACACCTTGTTTTTGAAGAGCTTGTCGATGTTCAAGTGTGCCATAACCCGCATTGCGATCCCAGCCATATCCCTGATAAATTTGCGATAATTGCCGCATTAAACGATCTCTGGAAACTTTTGCGATAATTGACGCACAAGCAA
Source organism: Pseudomonadota bacterium (assembly GCA_041161065.1). Taxonomy (GTDB): domain Bacteria; phylum Pseudomonadota; class Gammaproteobacteria; order Beggiatoales; family Beggiatoaceae; genus DYRG01. The sequence continues at coordinate 106,078 of JBEAVE010000006.1, forward strand.
TGCTATAACAGTGTTGATCACCGCTAATAATTGGCGTAATTTTTTTTCCAAACGGATGATTTTTAGGAAGTTTTCCGTCCATCAAAATATAATCAATAGGTTGCAAACGTTGTAATGCACGCTGCATTGCCAGAAAAGTTGCCCGCAGAATATTTAGGCGATCAATGTCGGCAACCGACGCAATACCAATTGAAAACGCAAGGGATTGTTGTTTGATCAAGGGGCACAGTTGTTCGCGTTGTTTGGCAGAAAGTTTTTTAGAATCCGTTACTTGCGAAATTGGCGTGCAATCGGCGGGTAAAATGACGGCGGCGGCGATCACGGGTCCGCTCAAACAGCCGCGCCCCACTTCGTCGATGCCGACCACGCGCGTCAAACCTGTTTTCCAAAGATTTTGTTCGTAATGAAGGGTGGGTGGGCTGCTTTTTAACATGATTTCTGGCACACTATCAATTTTGAGGAGTTTTACGCATCAAATGGCGAGCATTCATCAAATGCAAATGAGTTTTGTCCCGCAGCAAGATCGGTTATTATTTCGTTTGAGCACGACTGATCACGCGGAGTTTCGTTTTTGGCTAACGCGCCGTTATGTTAAGTTGCTCTGGTCTGGGTTATTGCAACAGTTAGAAATGGCGCAACCGTATCAAAACCCCGATATTAGAGCAACAGTGGCAGCAACTCAGCATCAACAAGTGATTGCAAATACTGATTTCAAAACGGAATATCAAGAGAAAGAAATTACGCATTTTCCTTTAGGTGAAGAAACCATTTTAGCCCCGCGTCTGCAGTTTAAACGAACCCCTCAAGGAACGCAAATATTGTGTATTCACCCAACTGAAGGACAAGGATTGGAAATCGCGGTTGATAACCGTTTGATGCACTCTTTGTGTAATCTGCTTTCACAGTGTTTGAAAGTTACCAATTGGGATTTATCTTATGAGCTTACAACCTCATTTCCCGTTCCTAAACCTTTTCAAAACAACCCTTAGAGGAAATCACCATGGGAATTAGTTTAGAAGACATTAAAAATGCAATGAATAATTTAATCAATTTAGACATAAGAACTATTGTAGGAGAAGTCGATTTTGATAGCAAAGGAAAAATGCAACCCACCGCAAACTCAAAACAAATGGTGAGTCGGTTGAATTTATTAGACGGCGACATTACAACCGCATTTCCCGAAGACTTTTTACAAATGCCATTAGATAGTGTTAGAAGTTTTCATGCGTTGCGTGAACGTCAAGCAATGGAAATTGTGCAAGGAAATATTAGAGCATTGCAACATCTTGTGGGTTTGATAGATACCTTAGATCGCCAAGAAAAAGCCGATAAAAATGATCACAAACCGCGTGTAGAAACGCCACCCACTCAACCTATTTAATCTTATGGCTGAATTTTCGTTTAAAACGCTCGCGGAAGATCTTTTAACTTTAGAAGTTAATACCATTGTTAAGGCAAACATGATGGCGATTAAAATGCCTTCAAATCGGCGTGAAGCATTATTAGAAATTGCCCGAGATTATCACCTTGCTTTGGTTGAATTGGGTTGCCGAGAACCGCTTGTTTGGACTTCGGGAGGAATAATGGCTTTTTTTGAACTGCGAAGTCGAGCAATTCAAGGTGCAAAAGTCATTAGTGATTTGGAACATTTGATGACTAAAACAGAGCACCAAAAATATTTTGAGAAAAAGGTCATTCTCGATCGCATTCAATCTCAATCAGAACAGCTTATTTCTCTATTTGTATCTTTAGCCAAAAATGTCAATGCTAGTTTTGATTTACAAGCCTATCGACATGAAATGAATACTAAGGCTAATGATCTGGCAAAAGAGAAAGAAAAACCTTTAGAAGAACTGTATAAATTTTGTGATTTACATGATGAAGAAAATCAGGTTTGGAATAATGATTTACCCCGTTCAAAAATGCAGGATATTGAAGATTTGGATTTAAGTGCAGCACAAATCAGTTTAATTCGTAAAGTTTGGGAAATTGGCACAGAGCAAGTGGTATTACAAACGGTTATTCATGCCGATGGAGATATAACCACGAGAATTTCTGAACGGTTGCTCGAAAATCCAAATCAAATACTCTTTCAAATTCATCACGAATCCGTGCAAGGTGCAGTGGGTTTCTGGACAAATTTAGTAGAAACCATTGGTAAAATGGCAGCACATTTCTTTCAAACCAAAATACTTAAAAAATAATAGTGATAAATACCCCATTACAAGGCATTCAATTTTTGCGTCAATTCATTAAAGAAGGTGGTTTGACGATAAGTACAGAATGTTCAATCAATAACTCATTCATAAATATGAGAACAAGTATTCAATTAGATGGTAGCGTAATTAACTTTGTTCCTGATATTAACTGTTTTTCACAGGAGGAACAACGGTTATTGCAAAATGATTTGAGTCGGCATTTGGATAAAATAAAGCAACTCTTAGAAAAAATGAATAGTTTTTCATTATTTTTGCAACGAATATTTGTTGGACTGTCTATTGGAAATGGGATAATAGGTACATTAGTTGTTGATATTCATAATAGTTTAGGAAAATTTCACCCGTTTTTATCTTATTTGTATGAAATAAATCCCTATCTAGTTAATTTATTTTGGTTTATGATAAGCAGTGCTATGGGAGGTTTGATTTTCCATTATATTGTACAACCTTTAATTTGGCGTTTTATTGCGAAGAAAGTGAGAGAAAAACTTTGATTTTTACCCGCTATTTATATCGAGAAATTATTACCACTGCATTAGCATTATTGTTAATTATTGTATTGATTTATTTGAGTCAGCGTTTTATTCAATTTTTAGCCGAAGCAGGTAGTGGTCAATTACCCTTAGAATATGTTTTTAAGTTGTTAGCATTAAAGCTATTATGGGTGTTTGTTGTTCTTATACCTTTAACGTTTTTTCTGGCGATTTTAATGGCGTTAGGACGCTTATATAGCGAAAATGAAATAATGGCGATGTTTGCTTGTGGTTTAGGCACACCTTTTTTGATAGGAAAAATTCAACAATTAGCGATTACAATTGCGGTAATTGTAGGTGTTTTAAGTTTTGTATTAGCACCTTGGTCTGAAGCAAAACAAGAGCAGTTGCGCCAAGAAATTCGCCAGCAATCTGATATTGGGGTTTTAACAGCGGGGCGTTTTCAAAGTTTTAATCAAGGACGCGGGGTTTTTTATATTGAACATTTTGATAAGAAAAATACCGTAATGAAAAATGTTTTTGTTTCATTAGAAAGAGAGGGTAAAAATATTTTAATCTCTGCGGATCGTGGGTATTTGAAAACTGAAGAAAATACTAATGCAAAATATATTATGTTGTTCGATGGTTATCGTTATGATATTACGCATGGTTCTGCGGAACTCATAGAAACTAAATTTGCTCAACACGCAGTTTTAATTTATATTGAACCCATGCCGCTTCCAAATGCCTTTAAATCTCAACACAATATTGATTTGTGGAATTCTAATCAAGCGGGTGCAATGGCTGAATTACAAATGCGGATTTCTGCGCCTTTGTCAATTTTATTGCTTGCGCCGTTAGCAGTTCTAATGTCGCACACAACACCTCGACAAGGACGTTATAGCAAAATAATCATTGCATTGTTGATTTATTTTATTTATGTAAATGGGTTAGAAGTTGCTCAAAAATGGTTAGAACGGGAATTACTGTCTGCTTGGTTAGGTGTTTGGTGGGTGCATGGTATTTTAGCAATGTCGGTTTTAATAACATTTCTTTATCGAGAACGGCGTTAAAGGTATTTAAAAACTAGAAAGAATCCTTATTTCTTTCTCTATAAAAACTGGAAAGCTATAAAATGTTAGGTATTTTAGGTGGGACGTTTGATCCCATTCATCATGGACATTTGAGATTGGCATTAGAAATATATGAACGGTTGGGGTTACAAGCAGTGCATTTGATGGTTTCTGCAAACCCGCCCCATCGTCAAACACCACAAACGCCAGCTTCCATTCGTTTTGAAATGTTAAAATTGGCAATTAATGATATAACTGGGTTAGTTGCCGATAATCGAGAATTAAAGCGTCAGCAGGTTTCTTATACGGTAGAAACATTATTGGAAATGCGCCAAGAATTTGGAGAACAACTGCCAATTTGTTTAATTTTAGGAATGGACGCTTTTTTGAGTTTGCCAACGTGGTTTGAATGGGAGAAAATAATTCATTTGACGCATTTAGTTATTACCTCGCGCCCTGAAATTGAACAAGTCTTTTCTCAACCCTTACAAATGCTTTTACAAAAACACCGAGCTAAAACAATCCGTGAATTAAAAGAAAAACCAGCCGGTTGTATTTGGTTTGAAAGTGTGCCGAAGTTGCATATTTCTGCCACACAAATTCGCCAATGTTTTTTAGAGCAACGTGACCCGCATTATTTACTGCCAGAAATGGTTTTAAGATTCATTTATCAACGAGGTTTGTATAACGTATGTTAAATTCAGAACAATTATCTAAAGTTGTGGTTCACGCAATGGAAGAACTGAAAGCACAAAACATTAAAGTTTTAGATGTGCGACGGATTTCTGGCGTGACGGATTATTTGGTTATTTCTAGTGGAACAAGTAATCGTCAAGTTTCTGCTATTGCAGATAAGGTTGTTGATGATGCAAAAACAAATGGACAACGGGTTCTAGGCATTGAAGGAAAAAATCCAAGTGAATGGATTTTAGTGGATTTGGGTGATGTAGTTGCACATATCATGCAGCCGCATATTCGGGATTTCTACCAGTTAGAAAAACTTTGGAGCAACTTAGAAGAAACTTCTCACACAGAGCACTAAAAAATGACAACAGATAGTTTAGAAAATTTAAATCAAAAAATTGCCCAATTTGCAAAAATTCGTGATTGGGATCAATTTCATAATCCAAAGAATTTGGCAATGGCGTTGATTGGTGAAGCGGGAGAATTAGTAGAGCATTTCCAATGGCTCACGTTTGAGCAAAGTATGCAATTATCTCCAGAGAAACGTCAAGCCGTTAGTTATGAATTGGCGGATATTTTAATTTATTTGTTGCGCATGGCAGATAGATTAGAAATAGATATATTGCAAGCGACGCAGGATAAAATGGCAATTAATGAGCAACGTTATCCAGTAGAAAAAGTGCGCGGTGATGCTAGAAAAGCTAATGAATATTGAAAACAACTTTAGTGCAAATTTGCTTGCATGGTTTGATAAATACGGACGTAAGAATCTTCCTTGGCAATCTCCTCGAACAGCTTATCGAGTATGGATTTCTGAAATCATGTTACAACAAACACAAGTTGCAACCGTTATTCCTTATTTTGAACGTTTTATTCAAACCTTTCCCAACATAGAAACCCTAGCAAATGCACCTTTGGATCAAGTATTACAACTGTGGACAGGTTTAGGTTATTATGCACGGGCAAGAAACTTACATAAAACCGCACAAATAATCGTTAATGAATTTAATAGACAATTTCCTAATAATTTAGAGCAACTCACGAAATTATCAGGGATAGGAAGGTCGACGGCGGGAGCAATTTTAGCGTTAGCATTTGATCAATCTCAACCGATTTTAGATGGTAATGTTAAACGGGTTTTATGTCGTTTCTACGCATTAGAAAATCCTCATCAAAATGATTTGTGGATTTTAGCAAAACAACATACCCCACAACAAAGAACCGCAGATTATACGCAAGCAATTATGGATTTAGGTGCAACGATTTGTACAAGATCACGTCCACGTTGTTTAGAATGTCCTCAAAAATTAAGCTGTTGCGCGCATACAAAAGGATTGGAAATAAACTTTCCAACGCCTAAACAACGTAAAACATTACCCATCAAAGAAACACAAATGTTAATAATACAAAATAAACAACAAGAAATTTTATTAGAACGTCGACCATTAAAAGGATTATGGGGAGGTTTGTGGGTATTTCCAATGTGTGAGGAATCGGTAGAAAAATGGTGTGAGAAACATTGTCAAGAAAAGATTTCTGAAAAATATATTTGGTCATCATTGCGTCATAGTTTTACACACTTTCATTTAGATATTACACCTATTCACGTTATAATGGACAATTCTTCCACATTTGAATTACCAAATAGTCGGTGGTTTCTACCTGAGAAAATAGAGGTAGGAAGTGCTGCACCCGTTATGAAACTTTTACAGCAATTAACTTCATTTCAATTGATAGGAGCATAAAAGATGAGCCGAGTAGTTCAATGCGCAAAATTAAGCAAGGAAGCTGAAGGTTTGAAAGCACCACCTTATCCCGGCGAATTAGGGAAGAAAATTTTTGAGCATATTTCTCAAGAAGCGTGGCAAATGTGGTTACGTCATCAAACCATGTTAATCAATGAATATCGGCTTTCTCCGCTTGATCCACGCGCGAGGAAAATGATTGAAACTGAAATGGAAAAGTTCTTTTTTGGCGAGGGTTCAACGCCGCCGCAAGGATTTAAGCCTGAGAACTAATTAAAAAGGCTGGAATAAAACCCAGCCGTGAAATGAATATTGAAAGGTTTTTTTGTAGAAACGTTGAAAGCAATGATCATTTCTACGCATTTCAAAAGTTAGTGGTTGTCGATCCCGCGTCGAATGTCGGCGAGTGTATGGGAAAGCGCGGAGATAAGTTGAGATTCTTCTGTAGTTTCAATGAGTTGTACTAATGCGCTCCCGACAATGATGGCATCGGCAATTTTGGCAACGTTGGCGGCGGTTTCCGCGTTTTTTATGCCAAAACCCACACCAATTGGGAGGGTTGTGTGGGCGCGAACGGTCGCCAATTTATCGCTAACTGCTTGAATATCCAAGTCTGCGCTCCCCGTCACGCCTTTCACCGACACGTAATAAATAAATCCGCTGGCTTGGTTGGCGATTAATTTGATTCGATCCACATCGGTGGTGGGTGAAATTAAAAAAATGGTATTTATTTCATAGGGTTGTAATGCTTTAACGAAAGCGTCGGCTTCTTCGGGCGGTAAATCGACAATCAAAAATCCATCAACGCCTGCATTTGCGGCATCTTTTGCAACTGCTTGATAAGTGTAGGCTTCGAGCGGATTTAGGTAACCCATTAAAACAATCGGTGTTTGGGTATTTTGAGTTCGAAATTCTTTAACCATTTCAAAAACTTGTCGAAGCGAAACTTGGTATTTTAGGGCACGTTCGCTCGCACGTTGAATAACGGGTCCGTCCGCCATCGGATCAGAAAATGGCACACCCAATTCCAAAATATCCGCGCCCGCCGCCACCAATGCGTGCAGAAAAGAAACGGTTAAAGTCGGGTTTGGATCGCCCGCTGTTATGAATGGAATCAAGGCTTTACGTTGTTTGGCGCGGCAATCGGCGAAACACGTTTGAAGTCGGTTCATTTTTTCTTCCTTTTTGAAATGAAATCTATTGACAGCCTATTGTAACTAAATATAGAGTGAATACAACTTTAACTGATAAAGAAACCTAATGAAACGACGCAGAAAAACTTTACCCGCAGAAACCATTACCTTAACTATTGAACGTTTGTCACACGACGGACGCGGGATTGCAATTAATAATGGAAAAACCGTTTTTGTTAGTGGTGGACTACCTGAAGAAACCGTGATTGCAAAATACACCGATATTCATAGCAAATTTGATGAAGTTGATGCCATAGAAATTATTAAAGCATCACCACTAAGAACCGCTCCCATTTGTTCTCATTTTTTAATTTGTGGCGGGTGTAATTTACAGCATTTGAATCATGGGGCACAATTGCAATTAAAACAACATAATTTATTAGAGCAACTTCAACACATTGGTAAAACCACGCCAGAAACCATTTTACCGCCTTTGCAGGGATTACAAAAGGGGTATCGTTGTAAAGCCCGTTTGGGTGTAAAACTTGTTCCCAAAAAAGGTGGCGTTCTTGTTGGATTTAGAGAACGAAGAAGCAATTTTTTAGCTGAATTACAACATTGCCCAATATTACATTTTTCGGTTGGTGAACGCATTGTAGATTTGAGAAACTTGCTTTCTACTTTTGAAGGTGCAGCAACCATTGCTCAAATAGAAGTTGCCGTTTGTGAAACGCATACTGCTTTAATCTTTCGTAATTTGCAGCCATTAGTGGAAAGTGATCAAGAAAAACTCAGAATATTCGCAAAGGAAACCGGCTTACATATTTATTTGCAACCTAACAAAATAACTAGCATAACACCATTTTACCCGATCCCCGCTGAAAAACTGTTTTATTCTCCAGAAGAAAATATAAATATTTATTTTCAACCCAGCGATTTTACGCAAGTAAATCCACAAATGAATCGACAAATGGTTCAGCAAGCAATTTCTTTGTTGAATCCTTCAAAAGAAGATCATATTTTAGAACTATTTTGTGGATTAGGTAATTTTACTGTTCCGTTTGCTAAAAGAGCAGGTTTTATTACCGCCGTTGAAGGGGAACAAATGCTTATTCAACGTGCAAAAGAAAATGCTCAACGATTAGGGGTTGAAAATATTGAATATCATGTTGCAAATTTGCAGCAAGAAAACCTTAATGAGAGTTGGTTGAAAAAAACTTATAATAAAATATTCCTTGATCCACCTCGTAGCGGCGCAATTGAAATTATCCGACAATTACCATTACACAATGTAAAGCAACTGGTTTATGTATCGTGTAATCCCGCAACGTTATCGCGTGATGTAGAAACTTTGGTGCATGAGAAAGGTTTTTGCTTAAAGAAAACAGGCATTATGGATATGTTTCCACACACAGCACACGTTGAATCTATTGCGCTATTTGAAAAGGATTAGAACTTCATGCGAATTTTGACTTGGTTTCAAGCGACTCGTCCTCAATTTTTGACTGTAATTATTTTACCAATTTTCTTAGGAAATTCGATTGCTTGGTACGATAAGAAAATCTTTTCTGGTGAATATTTCATTTTGTCATTATTAGCAGGGATTTTGTGTGCAGCGGCGGCTAATGTTTTAAATGATTATTTTGATCATTTGAACCAAACAGATGTTTTAAATACTGACCCTTTAACACCATTTGCGGGTGGTAGTCGAATGATTCAAAATGGGGTTTTAAGTGCGGAACAAACACTTCATTATGGAATGGTTCTACTGACATTAGCCGTTATGTTAGGTCTTTTCTTAATTATTGAGAGAGGACTTCCTCTGTTTTTAATGGGTTTAATTGGGGTTTTATCCATATATTTCTACTCCGCTCCGCCATTATTACATAGCTTTGGTTTAGGAGAAATCACAATTGGTTTGAACTATGGTATTTTAGCGGTGGCTGGATCATATTTCGTACAAACCCAAGACTACAGTGCAACAGCTTTCTTTGCTTCTCTACCTATTGCAGGTTTTGCAACCGCAATTCTATATATTAATCAATTTCCTGATTATGAAGCAGATCGCGCCGCTGGTAAAAACAATTGGGTGGTTAGATTGGGTAAAGAAAAAGCTAAAAATTACTTTAATTATCTGTTGGTTAGCAGTTTTAGTTTATTATTTTTAGGGATTATTTTACAATATCTACCGCTGTGGTCTATTTTGGTTGTATTAGTTTTACCAATTGCGTTAAAAGCGATGTATATTTTGAAACAACATTATCACCAAAAACAGGCTTTAATTCCTGCGATTCAAAATACCATTGCATTACATAGTTTGGCAACGATTTTATTAACAGTCGCTTTTCTTTTATCTTGAGGGAACAACATGAGCGTATTAAAAATTTACAACACCGAGAATACTCAATTATTAGAAACAGTAGAAAATTGGGACGATATTTCAGCCCGTTTAAACAGTTTAGGATTGCGATTTGAACGTTGGAAAACGGAACAATTTTTGGAGGATAATTCAACCCAAGAAACGGTTTTAAATGCGTATAAAGATGATGTTTCAAAATTAAATCAAGAATATGGTTTTCAATCCATCGATGTTGTTAATTTAACACCCAATCACCCAGATAGAGCAACTTTACGTGCAAAGTTTTTAGATGAACATACCCATGATGATAATGAAGTTCGGTTTTTTGTCGATGGTTGTGGATTGTTTTATATTCATTTAGAGGAAAAGGTTTTTAGTTTGTTATGTGAAAAGGGGGATTTAATCAATGTTCCAGCTCATATTAAACATTGGTTTGATATGGGAGAAACTCCCTATTTCAAATGTATTCGTTTCTTTACGCGACCTGATGGTTGGGTTGGGCATTTCACGGGTGAAAAAATTTCTGAGCGATTTCCTAAATTAGGGGAAGAAAAATGATTACAGCCATCTTAACTGATATTGAAGGAACAACCTCATCACTTTCTTTCGTAAAAGAAGTTTTATTTCCTTATGCAAGAAAGCATTTAGCCGATTTTATTAGGAATCATCGAGAAATGCCTGAGGTATTGCATTGGCTTGAGGAAACCCGTAAAGAAGTTCAACAACCTGATTTAGATGAACAAGGTGTTATAGAAATCTTAATTCAATGGATTGATCAAGATAAGAAAATTACACCACTAAAAGCCTTACAAGGGTTAATTTGGGAAAAGGGTTATCAAAACAACGATTATCAAGGACATCTTTATCAAGACGCATTTGAATGTTTGCAAAAATGGAAACAAAATGGTTTGAAATTATATGTTTTTTCATCGGGTTCAATTAAAGCCCAACAATTATTATTTGCACATACTGCATTTGGTGATTTAACGCCGTTATTTTCGGGTTATTTTGATACCACTATTGGTGCAAAACAACAGCCAGAATCCTACCAAAGAATTGCAAAGGAAATAGGGATTACAACTGAAAACATTTTGTTTTTGTCGGATATTCTAGGTGAATTAGATGCAGCAAAAACTGCAGGCATGCAAACAACCTGTTTGGTGCGTGAAGGAACTTTACATAACAACTGTGAGCATTCTCAAGTGAGAAACTTTAATGAGTTGGAGTTTTCATAAGCAAGCGTTCAAGACGTTTCTCTAATCGAGCAACATCGGAACGCAACACATCAATCTCATCGCAAAACAAAGCTAATTCTGGGTGGGTTGGTAAAAAGCGAGTTTCTTCTTGCAAGTATTCAATGGTATTTTGTTGTAAGGTTTGAACGGTTTTTTGAGTGTATTGTTGGGCATTTCTTGCAAGGTTTCCCATTTGGTGAGCAACGACATCACCGACTAAGCGAGAAAGTTGTTCTTCCCAATCGATTTGTAGTTGAGCAAATATCGTCATGAAATTTTGAGCAACTTGCATTTCTCCACTTAAAGTAGCAATGCCCGTTGTTAATAAAGTAGGCTCGTTCAATAAACGTAGCAAAGAAAATGGCATTCCAGAAATAATAACATCGGGTTGAGTGATTTCTGTTGGCATTTGTAAAAAACCATCAGATTTTGGAGCAAAACACCACGACAAAGGCGTGCCTTCGATTTGAATTAGCAGGGTTTTATCTTTTAATTTAGCCATTGATTGCCGCGCGACTTCATCTAATGCTAAGGCTTGATTGATCAGGATTTCTAACATGATATTCTCCTTTATTTTCCATGCAGTTATCTTATCATGACTGCTGCTTTATTATAAAACAATTTAATTTTAGAGCAAATTATTCAACAGTGGTAGTGATGTAGAACAACGTGAAATCCCTTTCTAACTTCTTAAAGTATAAAGACCATTATTCACTAAATGCACCACTACCAATAATAATTAAATCAACTAATTAGCGGCGGTTAAGGCTTGATCGATGTCTTCTAAAATATCGTCCAAATGCTCAATGCCAATGGATAAGCGAATCATATCTTCAGAAACGCCCGCTTTCTTCATTTCATCGGGAGAAAGTTGGCGATGAGTAGTGGTCGCGGGGTGGCAAGCAAGCGATTTCGCGTCCCCAATATTCACCAATCGTACAACCAATTTCAATGCATCAATGAATTTTGCGCCCGCTTCTTTTCCGCCTTTAATCCCAAAACTTAAAATCCCCGATGCTTTCCCGTTCATATATTTGTCGACTAATGGTTTGCTCGGATTATTTGCTAAGCCTGCGTATTCAACCCACGAAACATTTGAATGGTTTTGTAAATGTTGAGCAACGGCTAAGGCGTTCTCACAATGTTTCTCCATTCTTAACGGTAAAGTTTCTATCCCTTGCATGATTAGAAAACTATTAAACGGAGAAATCGCCGCGCCCATATTTCTCAAGGGAACAACCCGTGCTTTTCCAATATAAGCCGCTGCCCCTAATGCTTCCGTGAAAACAACGCCATGATAAGAAACGTCAGGTTCATTTAAGTTTTTGAAACGTTCTTTGTGTTCTGCCCAAGGAAATTTACCCGAATCAACAATGATTCCACCAATAGAAGTACCATGTCCGCCCATGTATTTCGTTAAAGCGTGAACAATAATATCTGCGCCATGCTCAAAAGGTCTGCACAAATAAGGGGTTGGAACGGTATTGTCCACAATTAAAGGTACGCCGTGTTTGTGAGCAACTTCGGCTAATAAACCAAAATCAACAACATTTCCCAGTGGGTTTCCAACGGTTTCACAATAAATGGCTTTGGTATTTGCGTCGATGTGTTTCTCAAAAGCGAGAGGATCACGATAATCGACAAACCGAACATCAATACCAAATTTGGGTAATGTGTGCGCAAACAAATTATAAGTTCCACCATATAAAGTACTTGAGGAAATAATGTTATCGCCTGCTTGAGCAATGGTTTGAATGGCGGCGGTAATGGCTGCCATGCCCGATGCAAAAGCTAATGCACCCACGCCACCTTCCATCATTGCAACCCGTTGCTCGAGCATTTCGGTGGTTGGATTCATCATGCGGGTGTAAATATTTCCTTTGACTTTCAAATCAAACAAATCTGCGCCGTGTTGGGTATCATCAAACGCATAAGAAGTGGTTTGATAAATGGGGGTTGCAACGGATTTAGTGGTGGGTTCGGGCGAATAACCGCCGTGAATCGCAATGGTTTCTAAACGCATACAGACTCTCCTGTTTTTATGGTAAATGTGATAAAAAAGTCCATTCTACGTTCTTTTTTAAGCCTCATTATAAAAATCTTTAACATTCACAATAAATAAATCTGTTTGGGTTGTGGCGTAAAGAGAAGAAAAAAGCCACCTTTGATTGGGTGGCGATAGATTTGAAAGTATTTGAAAAAAGGCTATGGTTTTTGAGGAACTTCTTGAGCATTAACGACCGCGCTCGGATCAACATTTGCCATTGGAGGAAGTGAATGCGCAATCCCTTTGTGACAATCAATGCAAGTTTTCTTTTCATCAACGGCTTTAATATGTTGCGCCATGCTACGCCGTCCTTGTTTGGTGTAATCCATTGAATCAAAACTGTGGCAGTTTCTACATTCACGTGAATCTGTTTTCTTCATAGAATCCCAAACGTGTCCCGCTAATTCTAGACGTTTTGCTTCGAATTTCTCACGGGTGTTAATTGTGCCGAGAATTTTGTGAAGAACTTCATTACTCGCTTGCACCTTTCTAATCATTTTGTGCGTCCAATCTTTGGGGACATGACAATCAGGGCAAGTTGCTCTCACTCCGGTGCGATTGGAATAGTGGACAGTTCTTTTGTATTCTTGATAAACATTTTGCTCCATTTCATGGCAAGAAATACAAAAGGTTTCGGTATTTGTCGCTTCCATTGCCGTATTAAAGCCGCCCCAAAAGATAATTCCACCCAAGAAACCGATAACAACTAACCCTAAAATCGACCAAGTTGCACTCGGTGAACGGAGTTTCTGCCAGAGTGTTTTTTGTTGATGATCATTCATAACAAACCCTTATTGTGATTGTAAAGATTGAATGGGTTTGAAAGTGTTTTCAACTAATGGTTTGGCATCGGTTTGTGGCACATGACATTGTGTGCAAAAATAACGTCTTCCAGACACATTTGCCAAATCAACGCCGTCACGATTGGTGAAATGCGTGGTGCTAATTTTGGTGGCTTTATTTTGTTTATAATTTGCCCAACTATGACAAGTTAAGCATTTATTCACTTTGAGATCGATTTCATAGTTTTCAATCAAGTGAGGAATTAAAGGAGGTTGTTGAACATAATTGCGTTCTAAAGGCTCTTGATCTTTCCATTTTCTTACTTCAGGCATAGGGGTTGGATCGTCGGGTTTCAAACCGCCGCTTAAACTGCCTAATTCTTCTGCGAAAACGGGATTAAATCCCAAACAAAATAAGAGTCCTATTTTTAAGAAAGTTGCTTTCATGGATATTATTTCTCCTGCCGATGAATAGTTTGTTGAGGGTGCGTTTCAAGTTGAGAAAGTTTGTGAGAAAAACGATGGCTGTATTCAAACACTTGCTTATTACAAACATCAATACAACGCCCACAATTTGTGCAATTCGCCGCTAAAATCAATGGATTAGAACCTTTTGCCGCCCCTTTCAACGGTAATTTAATAACCTGATGTTCGGGACAAACAATAAAACAATCTAAGCAATCATCGCACGCATTTCTTCGCGTCGCTTTGACTCGTATCAGACTGATTTTATTGATTAAACTGTAAAAAGCACCCACTGGACACAAATGCCCGCACCAACCATTTTTGATAACCAATAAATCAAAGAAAAAAATCGCTAAAACAATGAACCACATTGCAACGCCGCCAAAAATCAAACCGCGTTGAAACATTGAAACGGGATTAACCAATTCCCACGCTAATGTGCCGCTAAAAAGCCCAATAATCAATGACATGGCTAATATCCAATAACGAGTTTGCCGAGAAAAACTGCTGGTATTTTTAATGCCCAAACGGTTTCTCAACCAACCCGCCGCATCGGTAATGATGTTTATTGGACAAACCCACGAACAATACACTCGTCCGCCCACAATGAAATAAAAAATCAAAACAATCATTGCGCCAATTAAAGCCGTTTTAGCGAGCGAATGTCCCGCAAAGAAACTTTGTAACAACACATAAGGATCGGTCAAAGGAATGGTATTAAAAAGCACGCTGGAACTTAGATTTCCTTTAATAATCCCAACCGGTGCAAAAATAAACAATCCTAAAATGCTAAGTTGCGAAAAACGCCGCAGAATTAACCATTTCACGGTTTAAATCCTTGTAACGGAAGTGGTTGAAAGTCAGCGGGTTTGTCAGGCATTCGATCGGGTAAATCCAGTTGCTCTGGAATTAAACTGTGTCCAGCCTTGTGTTTTTCTTCCCAACCCAAACGGTAATGTTCGCCTAATTCGCCGCGAGCAAGTTGTCGAGGAATAACCTTAATTGCCGCGATTTCTAGCACGCAGGCTTTCTCACATTTTCCGCAACCCGTGCACGCATTTGAATGTACCGTTGGCATAAACATCGCGTGTTTAGTAGTACGTTGATTATGTTGAATATTTAAGGTAATTGCCTTATCAATTAACGGACACACTCGATAACAGACATCACAACGTAACCCTAAGAAATTTAAGCAATTTTCCTGATCGATCAACACCGCCAAACCCATTCGAGCGTCATCGATGTTTTTCAACGACGGATCGAGCGCGCCGGTCGGGCAAATTTTCACGCACGGAATGTCATCGCACATTTCACAAGGCACGTCGCGGGCGGTAAAATAAGGCGTACCATTTGCAACAAAATCAGTAAGTTGTGCTAATTTCAGGGTATGATACGGACAATCCCGCACACACAGCCCACAACGCACACACGCCGCTTGAAAAGCCTGTTCAGACAACGCCCCGGGCGGTCGCAAAGCCTGCGGAGGAAGCGATTGGGCTTGACGCGCATAAATCCCCACGCCAATCCCGATCAAACCCGCCTGACACGCTAATTTCGCGCTTTCCGTGAGAAACTGCCGCCGTGCGTGGTTCATTTTTGAAATCACCTTTTCAAATCATTTCAAATCAAGCGCGCGTCACTTTTACCGCACACTTTTTGTAATCCGTTTCTTTAGAAATCGGACAGGTTGCATCTAAGGTAACTTTATTGATCAAACGTTGCTCGTCAAACCAAGGTACATATACTAATCCTTTCGGTGGGCGATTACGACCTTTGGTTTCTACAGAAACAACAATTTCTCCCCGACGACTGGCAATTTTGGCAGCCATACCGCGTTTCAAACCCCGCGCCTCTGCGTCATCTGGGTGCATAAAGATCACTGCATCGGGAAATGCACGATGTAATTCTGGCACACGCCGCGTCATTGAACCCGAATGCCAATGTTCCAATACTCTTCCAGTACATAACCACAAATCAAATTCTTTATCAGGAGATTCTGCGGCGGCTTCATAAGGTAGAGCAAAAATGCGCGCTTTTCCATCAGGATTTCCATAGAATTTCAAACCCTCACCTTCTTTAATATGCGGGTCGTATCCTTCACGATAACGCCATAAAGTTTCTTTACCCTCAATAACGGGCCATCTCAAACCGCGTGCTTGATGATACAAATCAAATTCGCCTAATTCATGACCTTTCTTGCCTTGCAAACCAAACTGACGATATTCCTCAAATAATCCTTTCTGCAAATAGAAACCAAAACTTTCCATTTCATCATTGCTATACACATTACCTGCTTGGTCTTTAACGTCTTGCTTTTCAAACTTATTCACCATGCCATTTGCAAAAAGGACTTCAAATAAGGTTTTTCCTTTCAATTCGGGCTTTTTGTTCAAAAGTTCTTCAGACCACACTTCCTCTGTTTTGAAACGCTTTGAAAACTCGACAATTTGCCAAACATCAGAACGCGCTTCACCTTGAGGTTTAACTTGTTGTCTCCAAAACTGGGTTCTTCTCTCAGCATTACCATACGCACCTTCTTTTTCTACCCACATTGCAGTCGGTAAAATCAAATCCGCAGAAAGCGCAGTCACGGTTGGATAAGGATCAGAAACTACAATAAAATTCGCGGGGTTACGATAACCCGGATAGGTTTCTTGATTCATGTTTGCAGCAGCTTGCATATTATTGGTACACATGACCCAATACGCATTCAATTTTCCGTCTTTCAACATTCGATTTTGCAATACCGCATGATACCCGGGTTTCTCTGGAATTGTTCCTTCGGGTAATTGCCAGATTTTCTCTGCTAAATCACGATGTTCTTTCTTCATTACCACCATATCGGCGGGCAAACGATGAGAAAACGTCCCCGTTTCTCTCGCTGTTCCACACGCTGACGGTTGTCCCGTTAAAGAAAAAGGACCATTTCCAGGTTCAGAAATCTTACCGACTAACAGGTGAACATTATAAATCATGTTGTTCGCCCAAGAACCGCGCGTATGTTGATTGAAACCCATTGTCCAGAAAGAGGTTACTTTGGTTTTTGGATCAGCGTACAATTGAGCAAGTTGTAATAGTTTTTCTTGAGGAACACCAGAAAGTTCAGAAACCTTTTCAACTGTGTATTCAGAAACAAATTGTTTAAATGCTTCAAAATCGATCGGTTCAAACTTATCGGCTTCTTTTGCGCCTTTCGCGTTTTTCTCACGATCATCTTCAGGACGCAAACCATATCCAATATCAGTTGTTCCTTTCACAAAATTAACGTGTTTGCTCACGAAATCTTGATTGACCATGTTATTTTGAATGATGTAATTGCAAATAAAATTCAAAATTGCTAAGTCAGTTTGAGGTTTGAAAACAATAGGAATATCAGCTAGTTCGAATGAACGGTGCTCAAAAGTAGAAAGCACAGAAACTTTAACATTATTTCCAGTTAAACGACGATCTGTTAAACGTGACCATAAAATGGGGTGCATTTCTGCCATGTTTGAACCCCATAACACAAATGCATCGGCGTGTTCTAAATCATCATAACAACCCATCGGTTCGTCCATGCCGAACGTCCGCATGAAACCCGCCACCGCCGATGCCATGCAATGTCGCGCATTTGGGTCGAGATTATTTGAACGAAAACCCGCTTTGAACAATTTTGAAGCCGCGTAACCTTCCCAAATCGTCCATTGACCCGAACCGAACATTCCAACGGCGGTCGGTCCTTTGTCTTTTAAAGCGGCTTTCCATTTTTCCGCCATAATATCAAAGGCTTGATCCCAAGTGATTGGAGTAAATTCGCCGTTTTTGTCGAATTTGCCGTCTTTCATGCGCAACAAAGGTTTTTGCAAACGATCTTTGCCGTACATGATTTTGGATAAAAAATAGCCTTTAATGCAGTTTAAACCGCGATTGACGGGCGCGTCGGGATCACCTTGGGTGGCGACGACTCGACCGTCTTTTGTCCCAACTAATACGCTACAACCCGTTCCGCAAAAACGGCAGGGGGCTTTGTCCCAACGAATTCCGCCTGCGCCTTCTGCGTGACCACCGATATTTCCGGCGATGGCTTCAGGCAACGAAATACCCGCAACGCTGGCGGTTGCCGCGATTGCGCTACTTTTGATGAAATCCCGTCTGGAGAACTTCATGGAGTATCCTCCTCAACTTCTTCACTATGTTGATAAATCATGGCAGCGGACAATACGCCCGCCAAACGATGTAAATTCATAACTGTATCAGCGACTTGGTGATTATCATCACCTTCTACCGTTACCACCCAACGCCCATCGGGTTGAGTTGCATGGATTTCTGTACCCGCCATTTGAGCCAAAGCATCTTTAATCTCACTTTCACGCGACGGGTTAATATGGAGTAAAACACCTGCGATGTTCATAATCATTAGTTTAATAAAATCTGATATTCTAGCTTTGATCTGTATCAACTACCCAAAAGATGAGGAAAGCGTGAGGAAATATGAAGAAGGTAGCGGTTATAGATATAGGTGAAATCTACCGTTAACTCACTGAAACATAAAAACTATTACTCAGAAATTATATCGCTATCATCAAAAAATACAAAAATGATCAATCAAACAACTCACGCATTATTTTTCGTTTCGCATATTTCTTTAACATTCCAATGAGTCTATTTTTTAATGCACCAAAATCCCCGCCGTTTTCTTGAAAATATTCTCAGTAGATTTGGGTTTGTTTCTTTGGTTGAATTACGTCCTGCAATAATAAAGAAATGGTAGTGGTATAATATATGGTGATATAATAGAGGAAGTTAATAAATTGTAATCGTTTACCGAGCAAACGTCATTGGATAACAGAGAAAGGAAAGGGAGAAACTCATCAATTTTATCAGAACGATTTTTGGTTTTATCGACTGCTATCTTGCTGTTTTTAAATAAGTTTATTATCCTATCACTTTACATTGCATGACTCGCCTTTTTTGGAATGGCATTTTGCCCTAATAGCTCAGTGGATAGAGCATTTCCCTCCTAAGGAAAGGGTCGCAGGTTCGATTCCTGTTTAGGGCGCATTTTTTTTGAGCAGTTGCGTGACCCGAAACCCCGTTGAGATGGCGAGGTTTCGGGTTTTTTAAGGTTTGCCCGTGTAAAATTGGGGCCAGTGGGTTTGGACGACTTCGCTGTCGGTGGCGAGCGCGTGACAGCTATCCAAAATATCAGGTCGAACAGTGTCTTGAATGCTTTGCGCGACGGGGCGGGGTTTATCGCGGGTGGCGGTGTAAATGGTTTGAATGGCGGTGGTGGCGACGGGGCGCAGCAATTCAACCAAATGGGTGCACCCCTTAACACCGCCCAATAATTCATGGACTTGTCGATTCCAGCCCGCTTCGATAACCAACCCTTTAAGCAGTTGAAAACGGTCGGCGGCGTGCGGGCAAATGTCAAAGGGTGATGAATCCGTCACCGCTTCAATCCCATGAATCAATAACTTATCGTCGACCGTCAAACGAATCCACATATCATGCAACGGTTCACCGGGTAAAATTTTTCCGCCGCGATGTTCGCTCGGAAAAGAATAGCTTTTGGTATCAATAAGATGACCTTCGATATCCCACAAATCATCGTCCCGCCGATAACCTATGCAGCGAATAACCCGATTATGATACAAACGACGTGAAACAGGTGGAGAAAGTGGCATAATTTTACCCAGTGACGGATTGACCTAAAACGCTCATTATAACCGCTTTGTGGACGCTGAGACATAAAACGCGGTCTTTTGAAGGATAAAAAAAGGGGGGCGGCGCGGCATTTGAGGGATCGATAGGCTTGAATAGTGGGATAATAGCGTTTTTTGCAGGTATTGCGAAAAATCACTACAATCTGTAGGTGGCAAAAAAATTGCGTTTGCAAGCTGCGAAACAAAATTAAAGGCAATCATTTTGTCATTCAATGTGCAAAAACGCACAATGTTAGAGATTTTTTACACCCGTTTGAACATAATATCGACTGCGCAAGCCATCAAGCCATAAGGTGAACACCGTGTCTATCGAGGAAAAAGCCAAAGCTGAAGCGAAAAAACTCATCGCTGAAGTGAGCCAACTACAAGCCAAAGTGCGTAGCCAAATTCAAGTTAATCAAGCTGAAACTCAACGATTAATGTTGGAAATCAACAAGCTGCAAACCGCCGCCGTCAAAGAACGCAGCAGCGAAAAAGCCCGTCAAGCCCAAAGCGAAACCAAACGCCTGATGAGCGATCAGCTCGCCCATCTCGTCAGCCGACAACAAAATATCCGCGAACAATTAGACCGCTTATTACAAGCAAAACAAAAATACGACATCGCCCTCAAATCCCCCGCCGCCGTCGATCCCAAAGATATTCAATTGCATCAACAATTATTGTTAATGATTAAAAAGAAAAAAGAAGAATTTGTCGCTGGCAATAAAGAAATTGAAGAATTAAAATTACAAGCGCAAAAACAATCGGTTTCTTTAGACGAAATCCTTAAAATTCAGCGAGAAACCGCAGCAAATGTGGCAAATGCTTCCGCGCCGCCGCCCAAACCCAAAACGTCCACCGTGTCGGTCGCCGAACGGGCAAAAGCCGAAGCCGAAAAACTCATTAAAGAAGTTACCAAAAGCAATCGGGTTTCCGATACGGCAACCAAAGCCCAAGAAGTGTCGAAAATGATCGAGGAAATCAGCCGATTACAAATGTCGGCTGAACAAGGCACATTAAGCGAACACGAAGCTAAACAATTGGAAGATCGCGTTAAAAAAATTGAAGAAAAACAACGTGATGTGCGTGAACAAATCAATCAATTAACGCAAGCAAAAATTAAATACGAATTAGCGTTGGCAAAATCAGTTGAGGAACGTTCCAAAGAACACGCCCGCCGCGAACAAGATGAAAAACTCCGCAATGAATTAAACAGTTTAATTAGAAATAAAGAAGATGAACAACGCAAATTATTAGAGGAACTTGAAGCCATTCGCCTGCGTTCTGAACAGGAAGCCGCCCTGTTGAAAGCTCAGCGAGATGCCGCCCGCGCGTTGGCAGAACAACAAAATGAAACCGAACAACTCAATAAAGCCGCTCGCAAACGGGGATTGTCAAAAAACAAAATGATATTAGGTATTGTATTATTGGTGATGAGTATTGGCGGCGGGGTCGGGGCGTTTTTAATGGGACCCAAACTCCACGATTGGACGGCAGGTCGTCAGAAAAATGACAGTTCCGCCGCCAAAGAAAAAGAAAAAGAAGAAGTGGCTGAACAACCTGAGAAAGTTGAAAAACCCGTTAAAAAAGAACCCCCTAAAGTGGTGGCGCGTCCGATTCGTACGTTTCGTGAAAGACTCGCCAATGGCGGGCAAAGTCCAGAAATGGTGCAATTGCCAGCGGGAAGTTTTTTGATGGGCGCACTCTCCACTCAAGCGTTTGGCGACGAACGTCCGCAATTTGAAGCGAATTTGGACGGTTTTTCGATCAGCAAATACGAAATTACCATCGAAGAATATCGCGCCTTCGCCAACGCCACCGGACGCAAAATCCCAGAAGGCAACGAACAAGGCAATCACCCCGTTGTCAATGTATCATGGGAAGATGCCAACGCCTACGCCAATTGGTTGTCGAAAGAAAGCGGTGCGCAATATCGTCTGCCCAGCGAACGCGAGTGGGAATACGCCGCGCGCGCGGGAACGAGTACGACTTACTATTGGGGCGACGATTTAGGCACGAATCACGCTAATTGCAACGGTTGCGGCAGTCAATGGGACGGACAGCAAGTTGCGCCCGTTGGCAGTTTCGCCGCCAATGCGTTTGCGTTACACGATATGATTGGGAATGTTTTAGAATGGACGCGGACTTGCTATCGTCCCAGTTACGAAGGCGCACCGTCGAGCGGGCAAGATTGGGAAGGCGGCAATTGCGCGCAACGCATGGTTCGAGGCAGCGCGTTCAATACCTATCCCAAAGAAACCCGCGTGACAAAAAGAAAATCTCTGTCGCCCAAATCGTACAGCAATAACTTAGGCTTTCGGGTGACGCGCGTCAATAATTAAGGAGATGAACACGGTTATGAAAATTAGCGATGAATTGAAACAACGGATTAGGCAATTAGAAATCGAGCAAGAACGCCAGCAAAAAGATTTGGTTGATCTTGAGCAACTGCGCGATCTCGCCGCTATCGAAGAAATGGAAAAAGAACTCGCCAACATCGATCAAAGTTTTGCGAAATTAGTCCCCGCCGAAAAACTCAATGACATTGAAGTCGATAAAGAACTTGAAACCCTTAAAGAGGGCGATGCACCCGTTGTTTCTACCCCCGCGCCAACCGTTCATGATATCGATCTGACCTTAGAAAAACTTGCCGCTGCGAGCAAACCCAAATCGCAAGGAAAAGGCTTTATTATTTTGTTAATGTTCGATCCCACTTCACCCACCGAATGGTCAGAACAATCTGGCGGGGGATGGCGCGGAAAGGGGCAAGGGACGGTGTATTCAACAAAATCCGAAGCCGAAGCGATGTTAAAACAACTCAAACAAAAATGGGCGGATTATCCGTTGAAAATTGTTGCAAATTAAGGCGAAGAAAAATCAAATCTCTCCGCCTTAAAAAAATAGAGCAAAACGTATTGGAACTAACCGAGTTTGCAAGCAACGGAAGCGGCTTTTAAGCGGGTGGCTTCGCATTGTGCATTTGATGTTCCTAAACACCATTTTTTGCTATCTTCCCAATTTGAAATAGTGGGTTGTCGACCATCAGAACATTCGACTTGATAAACATAGAAAGTATTGCCGTCTTTTGAACGATCTTGTGACATAAAGAAAATTTTAATGGGCATGGCGGCGACGGTTGAGGAAATAATTGAGAAAAAGATTAGAATAGTCGATGTCAATGTTTTCATAAAATAGAGCTCCCTTGCATAAAAAACGAGTTTTATGGGTGTGGGCTGCAAAATCTAAACCAATTATCGAGCGAATTTAAACCGCCTGATCTTTTAATCGCGCGTAAAAATTCGGTAAAATGCAACTTTTCTCTGAACCTGTGTATTGACTTGAATTATGGCGAACCCAGAACATCTGGCGGTGTTAATGCAAGGCATCAAAGCTTGGAACGCTTGGCGCGAAAATGCGTCGAGCTGGGCGGATTTGT
This sequence comes from Pseudomonadota bacterium, assembly GCA_041161065.1. Classification (GTDB taxonomy): domain Bacteria; phylum Pseudomonadota; class Gammaproteobacteria; order Beggiatoales; family Beggiatoaceae; genus DYRG01. The sequence continues at coordinate 129,413 of JBEAVE010000006.1, forward strand.
CGGGCAGTGATCTGACGGGCATGAATTTGGCAAAAGGCGAGTTTTTTCGTGCCAATTTGTCACGTGTCGACTTGACGCGCGCCAATTTGAGCGGATCAAACCTCAACGGCGCAAACCTCACCGAAGCCAACCTTTCCAAAGCCAATCTCACCCGCGCCAACCTCAACGAAGCCAACCTCAGCGAAGCCTACATGGCGGACACCACCCTCACCGACGCAATTTTGAGCGAAGTCAATCTCTCCAAAGCCTATCTCATTCGGTGTTTTTTGTCGGGCGTGAATTTAACCGAAGCGAATCTGTTTCGGTCGAATTTTTTTGAATCGGACTTGTTTCGTGCCAATTTGACGGGCGCGAGCCTCTTCAAAGCCAATTTCACCGACACCAACATGATCGAAGTCTATTTGACCAACGCCGATTTATTTCGTGCCAATTTCACCGGCGCAGATTTAACCGGCGCAGTCATGGTCAATGCCAACCTCATCGACACCGACTTCACCAACGCCGATCTCACCAAAGTCCGCCGCGAATAATCCTTTGTGGTAACGCTATAGATAGGGGTAGAATTTGCTGTTAACTCATTGAAATATAATGACTATTACGCAATAAAAAACCTAGCAGATTGTCAAAACCTGCTAGGTTTAAAGAAACTTTCTCATTTCTACGCTCGAACATAGAAACAAAAACTTACAACATTATTTCTTAGGTTGTTCTACTGGTGCGGCGGGTTTTTGTTCTGCTTTTTGCTCGACAGGTTGATCGGTTGGTTTGTCAGCGGGTTTAGCGGGCGCATCTTTTGCGGGTTCTTTCGCAGGTTCAGCAGGTAATTTAATATCAATCTTCGCGTTTTTCTTCAAATCTGCCGCGTAGTTCATCATTTGTTCATTTTGATAACTTCCTTTGACTTTTTCTTTCACAGCATCAAAGGCGGGCGGTTGCATTTTTCGAGAATCTTCTAACATGATGATATGATAACCAAACTGACTTTTAACGGGTTCAGCGGTGTATTTTCCTTTCTCTAATTTCATTGCTGCATCAGAGAATTCTTTGACCATTTGTTCTGCTCTAAACCACCCTAAATCGCCGCCTTCTTTTGCAGAGCCGGGGTCTTTTGATTTTTCTTTAGCAATATCAGCGAATACTTTACCTTGATTCAAATCCGCAATAATTGCTTTTGCGTCTTCTTCTTTCTCAACCAAAATATGACGCGCTTTGTATTCCATTGGGAAATTAACTTTAGCGATGACTTTATCGTAATGTGCTTTGAGTTGTTCATCAGTGGCGGGGGTGTTTTTCAAATAATCTTGCATTGCCGCTTTTGCTAACACATTAAAGCGCAAGGTATCCATTTCTTTTGTAAATTCAGGGGTTTTGTCTAAACCTTTTTTAATCGCATCTTGATAAAGTAATTCGCGATCCACCATTTCATCGACTAAGGTTTGTGAATCAGGGTGAACATTACCACCTGCTTGTTTGCTGCGGATTTTTTCGTAATCGGCTAAATCGGTTTGTGTAATGGTGCGATCGTTAATCGTTGCAACCACGTCGTTCTTTTCTTCTGCATACAAATGGGAAGAACCCAAAATTAAACACGCAGAAATGATAGCTTGATATAAAGGAGATTTACGTTGCATTGTAGCGTTTCTCAAAGTTAATTAAAGGAAAAGTTAGTTGTGTTCTTCAGGCGTTAATGCGCGAATGCTCAGCGCGTGAATGTGAGTTTGCATTAAATCGCCCAGTGCATCATACACCATTCGGTGGCGTTGAACGAGATTTTTGCCGACAAATTGTTCACTTACCATCAATAAACTAAAATGTCCACCATTATCCGCGCCCGCGTGACCAACATGGTGATGACTGTCGTCGTTGATTTCAAGTTGTAATGGTTGCAAAAGTGCAAGTTTTTCTTTCATTAAAGCAATGCGTTGCTCACTCATTGGGGAAATACCTTTTTAAAGGGTTTAACACTAACATTTTTAAACACGCCTGTTACAAAATAAGGATCAGCAGTTGCCCAGTTTTGAGCATCTTCTAATGAGGAAAATTCCGCAACAATTAAACTCCCAGAAACCCCGTTGCTCAAATCCTCATTATCCCATAATGGAAACGGTCCCGCTAAAATCAACCGTCCCTCATGTTGTAATACTTCCAAACGGGCTAAATGCTCTGCTCGAACGGCAAGACGTTTCTCTAAACTATTTTCAACGTCTTCACCCATAATTGCATATAACATCTTAAAATCCGTTCGGGGTTTGTAAATGCCAATCTGTTACTTGCTGATAACGATGCGCAACATTCAACAGTTTTGCTTCGCTGAAATAATTACCCATCAATTGCAATCCAACTGGACGTTGATTAATGAAACCCGCTGGCATTGATAAGGCTGGAATTCCCGCTAAATTCACCGCAATCGTATAAATATCAGAGAGATACATTGTAACGGGATCGTCGGTTTTCTCACCTAAATTAAACGCTGGCGTTGGCGAAGTTGGGGCAGCAATGACATCGACTTCTTCAAAGGCTTTTTTGTAATCTTCAGAAATTAAACGACGGATTTGTTGAGCTTTCAAATAATACGCATCATAATAACCCGCAGAAAGCGCGTAAGTTCCAATCATAATTCGGCGTTTTACTTCTGATCCAAAACCTTCTCCACGAGAACGTTTGTATAAATCCGACAAATCTTTGGGATTCTCACAACGATAGCCAAATCTTACCCCATCAAAACGCGATAAATTAGAAGAACATTCCGCTGGTGCAACCACATAATAAACTGGGATCGCTAAATGGCTATTTGGTAAAGAAACTTCTTTAACAATTGCACCGAGTTTCTCTAATTCTTTAATTGCAGTTTCTAAAGTTTGCGCCATATCAGAATTCAAATCTTTGCTAAAGAATTCTTTTGGCAAACCAATCCGCAAACCTTCTAAAGAATCATTTAAACTTGAAACATAATCAGGAACGGGAGAATCCACCGACGTTGAATCTCGAACATCAAATCCCGCCATTTCTTTTAACAAATACGCCGCGTCTTCGGCATTGCGGGTCATGGGTCCGCCTTGATCGAGGCTCGATGCAAACGCGATCATGCCGTAACGAGAAACCCGTCCATAAGTGGGCTTAATCCCCGTAATTCCACATAAAGCAGCAGGTTGGCGAATCGATCCGCCCGTATCTGTTCCCGTTGCAACTGGGGCTAAACGCGCCGCAACCGCTGCCGCCGATCCGCCTGATGATCCACCGGGTACAGCTTTCACGTCCCAAGGATTTTTCACCGCGCCGTAAAAACTCGTTTCGTTCGACGAACCCATCGCAAATTCGTCCATGTTGGTTTTACCGAGCATCACCATGCCCGCCGCGTCTAATTTGTCGACGGTGGTCGCGTTGTACGGTGAAATGAAATTGTCCAACATCTTTGATCCGCAAGAAGTTTTTACGCCTAATGTGCAAAAGATGTCTTTTTGGGCGAGAGGAATACCGGTTAAAAATCCCGCAGTTCCACTTTGTAAACGTTGATCAGCAGCGCGAGCTTGTTCGAGAGCACGTTCGGGCGTAACGGTAATAAAGCTGTTTAATTGTCCATCGAACTGAGAAATACGATTCAAAAAGTGTTGAGTTAATTCAACGCTAGAAATTTCTTTGGCGTGTAGAGCTTGGGATAATTGAGCTAAAGTCTTGTTATGCATGGTTATTCGATCACTTTCGGGACAAGATACAAACCCACATCGACTTGCGGGGCAATGCTTTGAAACAGCGCACGTTGATCGGTTTCAGTCACCGCATCTGGACGCATCCGCGCCGCCATATCCATCGGGTGTGCCATCGGCAAAATATTAGACGTGTCGATTTGGTTCATCTGTTCAACGAGATGCAAAATATTGGAGAGATTCTCGGCATATTTGGGCACGTCCGCCTGATTCAAGGCGATTCGAGCAAGATGCGCAATCTTTTCCACCTCTGCGCTACTCAGCGACATAATTACTCCCTAAACAATCAAAACGCTCATTATAAACGATTTTCTCCCTTACTTAACGTTATAGATGCTTATTTATCACGGTTATGTGCCAATTAGAGCTGTTTAATGATAAAAATGCCTAAATGGTACAATCCCAAAAGTTTAGCATTAAATTCAATGGATTAAATAAAAAACATTTTTTATGATTGACACAAAAAACATTTTACGTAATAATGCACAACATTTAATTAATGTTTAATTAACACTTAATCATCATTTTTTCTGAAAAGAGGCTGTTATGAACACAAGCAATACCATAAGCAATACTATCAGTTCCATTGAACTTGGAAGTTTTCTTTGTGAACTTAGAGAAAAAGCAAATATGAAGCAATCAGAATTAGCAAAAAATATTGGTTGGAGTCCAGCTACATTATTACGAGTAGAATCAGGCGAACGTCTATTATCAGATGACGAGCTGCAAAAACTCGTGAAAAGTATTGGTACTAAAGAAGCGTTAAAATTGCTAGATATACGAAAATATATTTGGCAAGTTTTACCAAGACCACCATTAAACCATCCAGACCAATCTACTTTTTTGGAAGCAGAACAAATATTACAACAGTTAGAGGGATTGTGTGAACAACCTGATATTAAACCAGCCTTTCAACGACGCTTGTCTGACTATTCAACTAAGATAAAAATATCTGTGGAAAAACTGTTAAAAAGAGATCACCAAATTGCATTTATTGGTAGTATCGGTATAGGTAAATCAACAGCTATTTGTAAACTTACTGATCTAATAATACAAAATAATGGGAAAATTGAGCCAGTATTAGAAACAGGAGGAGGAGGAACAACAATTTGTGAAGTTTATATATCAACTGGCACTAATTATGAAATACGGATTGAGCCATGTACAGATGAAGAAATTCATGCTTATATTAGGGATTTTGCAGAACAATCACGGGCTAAAAAAGATGATATAGATGGTGAATCACAAGGGATTTCTAAAGAAATTAACCGCGCATTAAGAAATATGTCTGGATTGTTAAGTATAAAAAAAGAAGATGAACAATCCAAAGGAAAAAAAGTGCGCATTGATTACGCCAAAAATTTAGCTCAGAAATTTGATTCTCAGCAAGAGTTAGTTGTAGAAATTATAACCCGTATGGCATTACATAAAAGAAATACCCGAAACACAACATACCACAACATGACAGGTAAATCTCCTTTACAGTGGCTAAAAGACACTTTTGTAGAAATTAATAATGGTCGTCATCCTGATTTTACTCTTCCTAAGCGAATTGAAATCATAGTACCATCTTTACCGTTAAATCATGAAGAATGTTCTTCCATTAGTATTATTGACACTAAAGGAACAGATAAAAATGCTGCTCGAGCAGACTTGGAAAAATACTTAACCGATTTACACACACTAAATGTTCTGTGTTCTAGCTTTAATCAAGCTCCAGATCAGGGAATACAGTTTGCTCTTGAGCGAGCAAAAAATATAGGCATTCAAACTTTAGAGTTAAATTCTACTTTGCTCGTGCTACCTCGCCCAAGAGAAGCTCTTGCAATGAAAGATGACTCTGGACATTCCTCGGAATCTTTTCAGGAAGGATACGAATTGAAAGAAGAACAGGTCAAAGCAGCATTAGGTTTTCTTAAACTTGTTGATTTACCCATTTATTTTTTTAATGCAGAACAGGACGATAATGTAGCTGATTTGCAAGAGTTCTTAAAAAACCGCATATCTGAAGTAAGAAATTCATTTCGTACAGAATTGAGTGAATTAATTAGAGATGCTGGGATATTAATTACAAATCGAAAAAAAGAACAAATTCAAGCAGTGATTTGTAATGCTGGCAACATAATAAAAAGCGCAATAAAAAATTATGATAAATTGCCAGGAATAAGTGCCTATGTATGGGATGATTTACTGAAACAAATAGATGGATCACACGCCAGCACAGTTAGAGCTACGATTAATCGCCAAGGTTTATGGGCTAACTTAAATTATTATTACCATTTAGGTTATGGAGCTCGCTGGATTGCTGTTAATTTATTAGAAAAAAGAGTAGCAGATTTTAAAGCAGTTCTTCAAATGCTTTATAATAACGAAGATTATAATGAAGCTCATGCTTTTATTAGACAAGTTGAAAATGCGTTTGATTACGAATATTCTGCATTACTTAGTAAAATTCAGACAACTGGTTTGAGCCATTTTAGTCAAGAATTAGCAAGTAACGCAGGCAATTTATGGAGTAATTGTGAAAGCGAATGGGGAGGTGGTCCTGGTTATAGAGATCGAGTAATTAAACATAATAGAGCTTGGTTTGGAGACTCACTAAGAACAGGGATAGATAAAAAAATTAAATCTGAACTTTTGGTAGAGTGGCGAAAACTTCTTGAAACAATTGGTAAGCTAATTGAAGTGGATTAATTTGCAATAGTGCGGTTGAAAACCGCACTATTTTCAAAGACGACGTATATCTAGTGGATATTCAGAAGTAGAAAACACGGTAGCAGTATAAGCAGTGAGTGATGGTCTTTATATTTCAATTAGTTAGATC
>JBEAVE010000041.1:0-47491 GCA_041161065.1 Pseudomonadota bacterium
CCTGAACCCGTTGAGCCATTTTTCACTACTTTTAAACTGTTACAATAACGACATCTCATTTTCTTTCCTCTACTTTCCTCTAAATTCTTACATTATATCACTATTATATGCACCACTACCACTTACCAATATCAACAGAAACTGGAGGAGTGTTTATTATAGCAACTCATAAGTTTGGGTTTATTTATACTGTACTAGGTGATGGTAAGTTATACAGAAGAGATAGAAATGATGAAAAAAATAACTGGCTACCTATTTCTATATCTACTGCTAAAGAATATGGAATAGAATACTTATTTGTAGATGAAAGTACTGGTGATATATACATCGCTTACTGGGTAAAAGAAGAAAGCGAGTATATATATAGGGTAGTAAGTTTCTCAGCAGAGAATCATTCTGTAAAATATGATTTTACCCATAAGTTTCCTACTACTTCTATATATGTTGATAAAACAGGAGGATTATGGATCGCTACTTATGGGGGAGGATTGGGTTATCTTTCAAGTGAGGGTAAAGATTGGAAAGTGTTTAGTGAAAATCAGGGGTTAAAAAGTAATTATGTTACTGCAATGCAGGCAGATGATCGCGGTAACTTATGGATAGGAACTGGAGATTATAGTGGTTGGCAAATTCATGGGCTAACCCGTCTTAAACCTGGCGGTAAATGGGAAAACTTTGTAAATTCTGCTTTACCAAGTAATCGAGTAGGGGCATTAGAAAGCGATGGGAATGGTGGTGTTTGGGTTGGAACACAACGGGATATGGTTAGGATATACGCTGATGGGAGATGGGAATCATTTGATCCTGACTCCGAGTATTATAATGACATCGTAAGTATTAGCAAAGATAAGCAAGGAGGGTTGTGGATAGGTACTTATGGTCAGGGTATATTTTACCGAGATTCTACAGGAAAAATGAAAAATATTAATACAAAGAATTCTAATTTACCCAGTGATACTGTCGGAGTAGATGTAGACAATAGTGGTGCCGTGTGGGTTAACACTGCAAGGTTTGGTATAGCTCGACTCGTAACAGATAGTCAATTTGATATATTTAATACAAGCAATTCTTTCCTTCCTTCCAATTACAATATATTTTTTAAGGAAGATAACTCAGGAAATCTGTGGGTTGCTATGGGTGCTTATCTTGAAAGAGACCTTTATGGTGATTTAGTTCGAGATGATGTAGGTAATATAATTAAGCATTCTGGTGCGGGATTACTATATCGTGATTCCCAAGGTACTTGGAGTAGCGTAATAAATACAAGTAACTCTCCTTTACCAAGTAATGATATTTCAGCATTAGTGCCAGACAAGAAAGGTGGCGTGTGGATTGGTACTGAAAAAAATGGGATTGCTCATTACAAAGCTAATGGACAATGGGAAGTGTTTAATACAGCTAATTCTAAACTAGTGGGTAATTCAATTAACGCAATGTCCCTTGATGATAGAGGAGGATTGTGGATAGCTAGTGCAGATTGGTATGAAACTGATTCTAAAGGAAACTCTATCTTAGATGAAAATAAAAATTATGTTATTTCATCACACAGTGGTTTAGTTTATTTGGATAGCGCAGGAAATTGGACCGTTATTGATAATAATAATGCTAAATTGCCTGCTTCTATTATTCGTTTGTTACCAGATGATAAAGGTGGAGTATGGATAGGGACTTGGGGAGGCTTAGTACATTTAACGTTCACGAATAAAACAGGGTTGTGTCAGCAAGGAACGCAGCAGAATTGCAGTGCATTACAAAACAATAAACGAGGAGCGATAGTTATTGCTGGTGGTGGAACCCAAGGTGATAATATTTTATGGGATACGACAAACAATGTGAGTAACACAATCTATCGAACATTAACAAAACGAGGGTTTGACAACGATGAGATTTATTATTTGTCACCAACAGAATGGGCGGATTTTAATGGAGATGGAATAAATGATCGGATTGTTGATGCACCGAAAGCAGATAGAGGATTAGAGGCTGGGGATATACAAAAAGCGTTAGAGTGGGCAAAACAACGAGGAAAATTGGATCAACCGCTGTATATTTTCTTTGTTGATCATGGTGGCGAAGATAAATTACAGTTGAGCAAAGATAATACGTTACCTGTTGAGCAATTTAAGCAAATGTTAGATGATTATCAAACAACAACAGGTAATGAAGTTGTCTTGGTGATTGATGCGTGCTTTTCTGGTGTATTAGGAGAAAAACTCAAAGCAAATAAACGAGCTATTATTACAAGTGCAGGTAATAATAGTGCATATTTTAATCGTTTAGATAAACAAGGATTTAGTTCATTTTTAATGAAAGGATTAAGTCAAGCAAGAAATTTTAATGAAGCCTTTGACTTTGCAAAGAGTGAGCAAAAAAAATTATTGAGCAATATGGATCTGAGAGTGGCTGTTACTGGAAGTACGGGTTCAAGTAGTGGCGTAATTGAGCAAACACCGAGAAAATTTGATGGCAATCAAACCTATAGTTTAGATAAATTGTTCTTAAATGGAAGTTTTGTAACGGGTGATGCAACCTTATCGGTTAAAAACATAACAACCTCAACCCAAATTAAAGCAAATATTCCTTTCAACTTAAAAGCCCAAGCAAGTGTTGCACAAGGTAATGTAGATAGTGTGTGGGCGGTTGTTAGACCTCCGCGCATGGATTTGATTTTAGATAGTTATAACACCCCAATTTTAGCCTTTCCACGAGTGATACTTTCTTCCACAAATGTTAATAATGAATGGGAAGGAACGTTAAGCAACACTCGTTATAATGGGGATTACAAAATAACCTTTTATGCAAAAGATAGAGACGGTGACGTGGCAAGTAGTGATGATACCATTACATTAAGCGTTTCTGATGGGATAGAACCACCGCCCCAAGCAAATCTACAAATTCAATTAAATCAAACCCATTACAAAGCAGGTGATGTGCTTAAAGCAACCATTACTGAAGAGTTGCAATGGGGATATGATTTGTATTTAGCAATCATTTTACCGTCTGGTGATTTCATTACCTTGAAAGCCCAAAATAGTTTCTCAAATCTCAATGAAATCAAAACTTGGTATGGTAATCGTTCACAAGGTATTACAAATCCGTTTTTAGAATTAACGTTACCCGCATTACCCGCTGGTCAATATTGTTTATTTGGCGCACTTTCTCCCGAAGGCGAACCTCCACTCAACGCTCAAAAATACTGGAAACAAACCACCCAATGTTTTACCATGAATTAAATTGGGGGTAGTGATCAAAAGCAAGAAATAATTTTGCTTATTTTGTGTTTATTTTCAGTAAATTATAGATTTAATGAGCACCTCAATTTGATCACTACTTTTGATTTTTGACTGTATAACTACTCTAATCCTTATTCGCCCGAAAGCTCACAGCGAAAGCATGTTATAATCAGCGCAATGGCTTGAATCGCTTGAAGAAACAATTATTAAGGGTTTCTGCAGGATTAAAAATGGGTTTGCTTTAGAGGTGTGCGTTGAAATGGTTAATTTTTTTATAAAAATCGGTCAAGCTGTTCTTCACATTTTTCAGCGTGCAGGACGCGGGAATTTATTTTTAGGACAGGTTTTATTAGGGTTGCCGCGATTGTTAATGCGACCTAATCTATTGATTCGGCAAGTATTTTTTATTGGTGTGCTCTCGTTGTCGATTATTGCTATTTCAGGTTTGTTTGTTGGCATGGTGTTAGGGTTGCAGGGCTATAATATTTTAGTAAATTTTGGAGCAACGGATTCGTTAGGTGTGATGGTTGCTTTAACGCTAGTGAGAGAATTAGGTCCTGTTTTAACAGCGATTTTATTTGCGGGACGAGCAGGTTCGGCTTTGACCGCAGAAATCGGTTTAATGAAAGCTACTGAACAACTTTCTGCGATGGAAATGATGGCGGTGAATCCTTTACATTTAGTGGTTGCACCGCGTTGGTTGGCGGGAGTGTTGTCGATGCCGCTGTTGGCGGGGATTTTTAGCGCGATGGGCATGATTGGCGGGCATTTGGTGGTGGTCGAATTGCTGGGTGTCGACGAGGGCGCGTTTTGGGGCACGCAGGCAAAAGTCGATTGGGCAGATGATATTTTGAATGGTATGATCAAGAGTGTGGTATTTGGGGTGGTCGTGACGTGGATTGCGGTATTTGAAGGCTACGATTGCGAACCCACTTCCGAAGGCGTGAGCCGCGCTACCACTCGAGCGGTTGTGAATGGTTCGTTGGCAACGCTGGGGTTGGATTTTTTGCTCACCGCACTCATGTTCAATCATGTTTAAAATCAAAAAGGGCTAGTCAGAATAAAAATGCTTTGCTATAATCCCCCTTTGAGTGCCGGAATGGCGAAATCGGTAGACGCGCCAGACTCAAAATCTGGTAGGGGCAACCCTGTGTCGGTTCGAGTCCGACCTCCGGCACCACTTTTTTATAGGTTCACCTTTCTCATTTTCTCCCCACCGCTCTATACTCTTCGGTATGTGTTTTGTTCCGCTTTGCAAACGCCCGCTGATAGGAAATAGACCCAATGTATATTGAATACACATTCACCCTCGAAGATGGCAAGGTTTTAACCTATCGCATCGACTTCAATCGCCCGCGCGAAAAAATCTTTGAAACCGACCGCTATCCCGTTTGGACACAATTAACTTTTCATCGCTGCCCTAATTGCCCGCTCGACATTGCAGAATATTCGCATTGCCCCGCCGCCATCGATGCACACGAAATTGTCACTGGTTTCAATGAGATATTATCTTGTAAAGCCGCCTCCATTACCGTTAAAACCCCCGAACGCGAATATTTCAAAATCACCGACGCACAAACCGGTTTGCGGGCACTAATCGGATTTGTAATGGCGAGCAGTGCTTGTCCCATTCTTTCCACCATGCGAGGAATGGCGTATTTTCATTTGCCCTTTGCATCAATGGACGAAACCGTTTATCGTATGGTTTCTTCGTATTTGTTGCGGCAGTATTTCAAATATAAAAAGTCAGAAACACCTGATTTAGAACTCAGCGGTTTGAAACAGTATTTTCAAGAAGTTCAAACCGTTAATTTTAGTTTCTTAGAACGCATTCGTGCCGGCTGTGAAGCAGATTCTAATTTGAACGTGTTAGCAACTTTATTTACCATTGCTTCCATGCTCTCGCTTTCCTTAGAACGGCACTTAAAAGAAATTCAGCATTTATTTGAATAAAAGGATCGACCATGCGCGACAACCCAATGGTCATTGAGTACATTTTTAGCTTAGAAAGCGGTAAAACGCTCGAATACGCTGTGCCTTTTGATCGTGCTCGTGAAACCAAATTACCTAAAGATAAATACCCCGAATGGACAGTGCTAGAATTTCAAAAATGTAGCAACTGCCCCCTTTCTAGCGAACAACATTCTCATTGCCCCGTCGCCATCGATGCCAAAGAAATTATCGTGGCTTTTGGCGAAATTCTTTCCTTTGATGAAACCGATGTCCGCGTTAAAACCCCCGAAAGAGAATACTCTAAACATTGCGATGCTCAAACCGGTTTGCGTTCTTTAATTGGTTTTGTGATGGCAACCAGTGATTGTCCCGTGCTTTCTAGTTTGCGTGGATTGGCTAATTATCACCTACCTTTTGCTTCATTAGAAGAGGTTTTATTTCGCGTTACTTCTTTCTATTTAATGACCCAATATTACGTTTATAGAGAAGGCGGACAACCCGATTTGGCTTTGAATGGATTAAAACACCAATTTACTGAAATTCAAACCGTAAATTATGATTTTCTTCAACGGGTTAGAGTCGCAAGCCAAGCCGATTCCAGTTTAGATGTCCTTTCAACGTTGTTTTCAATTTCCGCGTTGATTTCCTTAAATTTAGACGATTATTTAGATCGTTTGCGTCCTTCATTGGTGTACAAAAGATGATTAAAGAAATTACGATTTTGGGCGCGGGTTTCGCGGCTTTAACTGCCGTTAAAGAACTCCGCAAACAAGGCTTTCAAGGTCAAATCAAATTGATCGCCCCAAAACCTGTTTTAATTTATTATCCCAGTTTAATTTGGATTCCCGCAGGTTTGCGCAATGAAAATGATTTGACGGTGGATTTGAAAAACTTTTTTAATCGTATGAAAGTGGATTTCATAGCGGCTAATGTCACGGGTTTGAATCCTCAAAACAACATGGTGCAAACCGATCAAGGTGAATTTTCTTATGAAAAACTCATTATTGCAACGGGTGGACGTTTCATTAAAAAACTTGCTGGAATTGAAAACATTTGCATTCCTTGTGAAAGTTTTTCGTCGGTAAAAAACTACACCGATAAACTAAACAACTTGAAAGAAGGTACGTTAGCATTTGGATTTGCTGGAAACCCTAATGAACCGAGTGCAATGCGAGGAGGACCGGTATTTGAATTCCTCTTTGGCATCGATACCTTATTGCGCAAACAAAAACGCCGAGAAAATTTTGAATTACTTTTTTTCAATCCTGTTTCTGAACCCGGAAAAAGATTGGGAGAAAAAGCCGTCAAAACCTTATTACAAGAAATGCAAAAACGCGGGATTAAAACTCATTTAGGTGAGAAATTAAAAGGTTTCACGACGAATAGCATTTTGACGGAACAAACTGAATTGAAAAGTGATTTGACGATGTTTATGCCGGGCATGACGGGACCGAGTTGGGCAGAAAACAGTGGATTATCATTAAGTTCGGGCGGTTTCATTCAAGGCAATGCGCAATGTCGTGTTCCCAATTTTGAAAACATTTTTATTGCAGGCGATGCAGGGAGTTTTCCGGGTCCCGATTGGATTCCTAAACAAGCACATCTTGCGGATTTACAAGCAAAAACAGCGGTTAAAAACCTCCTTCAAAATACCCAAGAAGATTTCAAAGTTGAATTGATTTGTATTGTGGATTCTTTAGATGGTGGGGTTTTAGTTTATCGTGATTTGAAACGCGCCTTAAATATGCGTAATCCTTTATTTCACCACGCAAAGAAATTCTTTGAATGGTATTATTTGCGCGCTTATCGGTAAAGGTTTTCTAATCCGACAAATCCAATTGCACCCATGATGATAAGTAAGAAAAGAAGAAAAAGTAGTTGGGTTTGTCGAGAATCTTTAATAAAACCACTATCTTTCGCAGCTTGATGAATATGTTTGGTGGTAATGAAATAAGTGTTTTCAACAAATGCCGCCAACATAGCTTTGTCCGCTAAAATATTCACCCTTCTTAATAATCCCTTCGAATAGGTTGCTAGATATTTAATTGCCCGTTGATTAAATAAAGGCGCGCCTTTGTAATTGACTGTTCTTAAACGAAAATCAATGTAATGCGCAATTTCTTTTTTGGATAATGGCGTTAAATAAAAACTATGGGTAATGCGCTCTTTAATTTGACGAATATGGGTTTGAGAAAGGTTATCGTCTAATTCAGGTTGTCCAAACAAAACGATTTGAAGTAATTTGTGGGTAGAGGTTTCTAAATTGCTTAATAAGCGGATTTCTTCGAGGGTTTCAAGCGGCATACTTTGCGCTTCTTCTATTAACAAAACAACTTGTTTGTGCTGGGCGTGTTTGTCGAGCAATGCGGTGTGTAATAAATGTAGTATTTCAAAATGGTTTGTAGGTTGAGGAATTTTTAATTGCATTTCTAGTGCAACGGCTTGCAAAATTGTTTCAGGTGTTAAGCGCGGATTGGCTAAATAAAGCACCTCAATTTTGGGAGGAAGTTTCTCGGGTAACATTCGACATAACATGGTTTTACCGCTGCCCACTTCTCCGACCACTTTTATAATTCCTTCCCCATTGCTAATGGCGTAGAGCAACGCATTTAAAATTAATCCCCGTTCTCCTCCCACATAAAACAAACGTGGATCAGGCGTAATTCTAAACGGGGGTTCTTTCAATCCGTAATAATCGTAGTACATAAGATCATGTAATCCTTAATATTTTTTAAGATTCATTGGACGTTATAAGTTTTCTTACGAAAGTTTATAGTGATTAACGGGTAATAGCAACTTTTTGAACAAAAGTTGGAGATTTTCTTTTATTTACAAATGGAAAATTGTCGGATTGTGGGATATTGGTAGTTTTTTCGTGGGCATTAAAAAATTTTGCAGTGCAAAAAAAACTTGTCAAAAATTGTTGTATGTAGGTACACTTAGGGCATTGGTTGTGGTTTTTTTGTCTTAAAACAAAAGGGAGTAGGAAAATGGCGGCTCGAGTGAGTGTGGAAGATTGCTTGAAATATATTGACAACCGTTTCAATTTGGTGCTGATTGGGGCGAAACGGGCGCGGCAGTTGGCGTTGGGGGCGAAGGCGCGGATTCCTGAGGAAAAGGATAAGCCCACCGTGATTGCGTTGCGTGAGTTGGCGCACAAGGCGATTTCCGCCGATGAAATTAAAAAACAGGACGTTGGTAATTAGCAATGGACGATGATCATTTGCAACCTGCTGATGATCCACCGGTTTTAATCCGTGATTTAGTGGCGCAGATTAAAACCTATTTGTCGGCAGATGAAATTGCGGGGGTGGTTCGGGCGTTCGAAGTGAGCGCGCAGGCGCATCGACAACAAATGCGGCGCAGTGGTGAACCTTACATTATTCACCCGATTGCGGTCGCGACAATTTTGGCGCAAATGCACCTCGATGGCGAAACGCTGATGGCGGCGTTGTTGCACGACGTGATTGAAGATACGGATTACAATAAAGAACAGTTATCTCAAGAGTTTGGCGAAGCGGTCGCGGAAATGGTCGACGGCGTGAGCAAATTGCATAATCTAAACGACAAATCTAAAAAAGACCCCAAATCTAAAAAAGAAGCCAATGCCGCCAGTTTCCACAAAATGATGATGGCAGTGACGCGCGACATTCGGGTGATTATCATCAAACTCGCCGATCGATTGCACAATATGCGCACCCAATCGTTCATGAATGTGGCGACGCGCCGTCGTAAAGCGAAGGAAACTTTAGATTTTTACGCGCCGATTGCGGATCGGTTAGGATTGGGGCGAATGCGCGACGAACTGGTTGAACTCGGTTTTATCGGCTATTTTCCGATGCGCAACCTCATCATTCAACACCATTTGCGCCAATATTACGAATCCCGCCGCGACAAAATTAAAGAATTAGAAGACAAAATTGAAAAATGGTTATTTCAACGTCAAATTATTGCAGTTGTTCGGTTTTTACCGCGCCAAAGTTACAGTATTTACAAAGAGTTACGCACCAAAGCCTTCAATGAAATTAAAGGTAATTTGATCTTCAGAATTGTGGTGCAAGATAACGACAGTTGCTATCGAGCGTTGGGCGCAATCCACCAATTGTATCAACCCAAAACCCTCCAAAGCATCGTCGATCACATCGCCACCCCCAACCCCAACAAAAGCCAATTGCTGCAAACGTCGGTGGTCGATTCCAAAGATTTTCAAGCCATCGATATCCAAATTTGCACATGGGAAATGTGGGCGTTCGCGGAATTTGGCATTACCGTCAGCAATTCACACCGAAATACCAACGAATGGGTCGGTAACATCTTGTCTTTGTTGGAAACGACCTCGAGTTCTTTAGATTTTTTAGAACACATCAAAGCCGATTTGCAACCCACCGATATTTGTATTTTTACGCCAAAAAACGAAATTTTTACGTTGCCCAAAGGCGCGACCGTCGTGGATTTTGCGTACGCGCTGCACAGCGATGTGGGTAATCATTTGGTTCACGCGATCATCGACGGCAACGATGTTAATTCTTTAAATGCCACGTTGGAAAGCGGGCAGCGCGTCAAATTAATCACCGATCAAAACGCCTCGCCGTGTCCTGAATGGCTCAATTTCGCGGTGACAGGCAGAGCCCGCAGCCAAATCCTTAAATTTCTTAAAAAACTCAACCGTGATCAAGCGATTATTTTGGGGCGACGATTGCTCGATAAAGAACTCGCGCAATTTGGCAAAACCGTTGATTTATTAGGAGAATCTTCGCTCAACGCCCTGCTAAGCACTTTCAAATGCAAAAACCTCGATGAATTGTTGGTCGACATTGGATTGGGCAATCATTTGGCGTATTTGGTCGCGCGACAACTCGAATTACGCCCCATCGCGCCCGCCGAAGCCGACAAACCCCTCGCCATTCGCGGCACAGAAGGCATGGTGATCCATTTCGCCAAATGTTGTCAGCCAATCCCAGAAGATGCCATTATGGGTTTCATTAGCGCGGGAAAAGGCATTTTAGTGCACACCCAGAAATGCCCCAAATTAGCAAAACAACGCCAACTTCACCCCGAAAATTGCTTACGTTTGAATTGGAGCGGTGATCCACAACAAACCTTTGAAGTTGAAATCCGCATTGAAATGTTTAATGTACCGGGTGTTCTCGCCAATGTTTCTCAAGAATTAGCCGCCCGCGACATTAACATTGAATCCTTAAACGTCGTGCGCAAAGACGGTTCTCACGCCGAATTAAAACTCACCATTTCTGTGCACCACCGCAAAGAATTAGCAACAGCTATGCGGGCAATTTATCGCATTTCCTCTGTTTATAAAGTGTCTCGAGCGCGCGATCTTTCTTAAATCGGTTCTACGCAGTAATGGTAACGTTTCAAATCCAAATTAAACATTTCTGCAAGTTGTTGATTGCTCTCGCCGTAGAAATGCCCAATGTCGTTTTGAATTTGCTCAATAAAATGCGCATGATAACGTCGAATCACCGGCTGACGGTCTAATATTTGGATCATTTCAAAAAGTTTATTTGTAATCATTGGAAAGCGCGGCGTGATCGGAAATAAAGAATCATTCCCATGCCAACGATTAACCCGTCTTTTCAATAAGATAGAAAAATCACACAGCGATAAATTTACCTTTTCTTCAAACGGAAAAGCCACCGTCGGATCAATCCCAATAAAAGCCGCCAGTTCTTCTAAAAATGCTTGGGGGGTTGCTCTAAATAATTCATACGGGATAAGTTTAATATTTTCTTTACCGTATAATTGCGCATAGTATTTTGCCAATTTGTGATATTTCAAATTCTCTAAACGAAACAACGGAATTCGCCCATCTTGCGGTGGAAACATATATCTTTTCAAATCACAAATTCCCCCCATTCTAATGTATTGTTTGTAATTGGATAAAATCGCGTCAGGTTGATGACGAATCATAATTAAAATCTTGGCGTTAGGAAACACTTGCTTTAAACGATCGGCGATTTCTTTGCTATCATATCCACCCGAATGCGGATTTCCCGACAAACGCTCGCCAGAAATCACTGGAATTCGGTTTTTTTGGCGCGCTTGCTCTATTTTTGGGTAAAAGAAATCTTGAGCTATTTTAGGATCGAAATCAAATCCGTGCGGAGAAATAATTAACGGCGCAAGTTCTTCATGTCGCCCAATAAAATCCAATTGCGAATGTTGAGGAAAATATCGCTGTTGTAACCACGTTGTTGCGGTTTTGTGATAACCCAAATGAATGAGCATAGTTAAAATAGTTCTTCTAATGTATCCACATCAAATAATTTCAAGCTCCATATTTCTAGTTGTTCATCAGTTGCTTGATTTAAACGCTGCAATACCCATTCAGGTAATGTCTTAAAACGCCGTTCTAATAAACGTTTCAATATTAGGCGTTCTCCTTCGAGTTTTCCTTGATATTTTCCTTTGTTGAAGGCTTCTTGACCCCATAGGGTTTCCATTAAATCGATGGTTATGGGCATAATGCTGTTCTCCTGTTTGAACCAATGTTAGAATTGCAGCGGTTATAAAACAATTAGTTAGCTAACTAAAAATTCCAATGTAGCCGCGCAGATACCTGTAATTTTATCATATAAATCAACTGCCATAAAATTAGACATTCGACTGTATAAGTGTCTATCTAATTGCCCATTATAATCAAGGGCAAAATAAGGAACGGCAAAACAAAAACGCTCTTTTTTTAGGAAAAGCAACGGTTTTTCTCTCCAAAAAGGAATGACTAAAATGGTGAAGAAAGCGTGGTACAATTTGCGAATGGAATTATTATCTTCGAGTGTCCCGATTTTGGGGATTGCGGCGTTTAGTGGAACGGGCAAAACAACCTTATTGACCCGTATTTTACCGTTGTTGTGCGAGCGGGGGCTGCGGGTCGGCATCATTAAACACACGCATCACGGTTTTGATATGGACAAACCCGGAAAAGATAGCTATCGATTGCGTGAAGCGGGGGCGGCGGTGGTGACGGTTGCGTCGGCGCAGCGGTGGGCGTTGTTGCAGGAAACCGACGGGCAAGCCGAGCCGTTGCTGCAAAATGTGTTGCCGCACGTTCAATTGTGTGGGCTGGATTTGATTTTGGTCGAAGGCTTTAAACATCAATACTTTCCAAAAATCGAACTGCATCGCCCCGCCTTAAATCGTCCCTTTTTATATCCACACGACAAATCAGTGATTGCGGTGGCAAGCGATGAACCCCTCTCGATTTCGTTGCCGCAATTGGATTTAAATAATCCCTCTCAATTCGCTGATTTTATTATTAATTATCTTAAAGGATTTCAAATGCCAAGTTGTTGTGATGAAGAGGATTGCGGTGTTTTAACCGTCGATCAAGCCTTAATTCGCCTGAAAGATGCCGTTCAACCCATTGAAGACATTGAAAATTTACCACTGCGCAGTGCGTTGGGAAGAATTTTAGCCGATCACATCGTTTCAAAAGTGAACGTCCCCGCGCACGTCAATTCCGCAATGGACGGTTATGCGATTAAATTCAATGACATATCTCAACAATTAACCGTCATCGGCACATCGTGGGCGGGGAAACCCTTTCAAGGCGACGTTCAAAATGGACAGTGCGTGCGCATCATGACCGGCGCAAAAGTCCCCGACGACACCGACACCGTCATCATGCAAGAACACGTCGACCGCACGGGCGATCTCATTGCCATAAAAAAACAATATAAACAAGGAGATAACGTTCGATTCGCGGGCGAAGACATTGCCATCGGCGAGGTCGTTTTAACCGCAGGCAAAAAATTAAACCCCGCAGACATTGGGCTTTTAGCGTCTTTAGGCGTGAGTGAAATCAAAGTTAAACGCAAATTACGGGTCGCGTTCTTTAGCACGGGCGACGAGTTGAAATCGGTCGGAGAAATGCTGGGCGACGGCGATATTTACGACAGCAATCGTTACACCTTATTTGCAATGCTTGCAGAAATGGGCGTTGAAATGTTTGATTTGGGTGTTGTTCGTGATAATAAAGAAAAAATTCATCAAGCATTTCAACAAGCTGCAAATTCAGCCGATGCAGTCATTACAACGGGTGGAGTTTCGGTCGGAGAAGCAGATTTTGTTAAAGAAATCTTAGAACAAGAAGGGAGGATTTCTTTTTGGAAAGTCGCAATGAAACCCGGCAAACCTTTAGCCTTTGGTGAATTAAAAAAAGCCAAGTTCTTTGGATTACCCGGAAATCCTGTTTCTGCAATGATTACTTTCCAACAATTTGTCAAACCCACCTTACAAAAAATGCAAGGTCAAATTGAAGAACCGCGTTGGATTTTTCAAGCAACGGCTGGAAATAATTTTAAGAAAAAAGCGGGAAGAATGGAGTTTCAACGGGGTATTTTAAAGTTTGAGGAAAATCAGTGGAAAGTCTATTCAACAGGCAATCAAAGTTCAGCGGTTTTAAGTTCGATGAGTAAAGCTAATTGTTTGGTATTATTACCCGCCGATTCAAACGGAGTTTCAATTGGAGAAACTGCCACCGTTGAATTACTAAATTTTTAATTTTATTTCTATACGTATCCATTTGTTATAGATAGGAATAGGGGCACAGTGCATAAAAAGATGATCTGATAGAATCTTGAGAAACGGTTTTTTCAATCATCATTACAACGCCAACTCCTTTCCTAATTAACATCATCTGTTTTAACCCACTAGTAAAATTAGAATGAAACCATTTCTAAAATGGGCGGGAGGAAAATACCGCCTTATCGATAAAATCAAAGCATTATTACCCGAAGGAAAACGTTTAATTGAGCCTTTTGTGGGTTCGGGATCAGTTTTCTTAAACGTTGATTATCCTGAATATTTTTTAAGTGATTCAAATCCAGATTTAATTAATACTTTTCAACAAGTTCAACAAGGCGGCGTTGACTTTATTAATAAAATCAAAGAATTATTTGAATTAAAAAATAATCAAGTTGATGTGTTTTATGAATTAAGAAATGAATTTAATGAAACAATGGATTTGAAACGTAAAGCTGTTTTATTTATTTATTTGAATCGACATGGTTTTAATGGTTTGTGTCGTTATAATTCAAAAGGGGGGTTTAATGTTCCTTTTGGGCGTTATACAAAACCTTATTTTCCCGAACAAGAATTACATTTTTTCCTCAAAAAAAGCCAAACTGCAACCTTTGAAATTGCAGATTTTTCAACGACTATGAATAATGCAAAATTTGGTGATGTAATTTATTGTGATCCACCGTACGTTCCTTTAACAACGACGGCTAATTTTACTAATTATACAGGTGACGGTTTTGATTTGAAAAAACAAGAACAACTTGCCGAACTTGCAATAAAACTCATGAACAAAGGCATTCCTGTGATTATTTCAAATCATGATACTGATTTTACTAGAAATATTTATCATTCTGCACAAATAAACGTATTTGATGTTCAACGTTTTATTTCTAGTGATGGCGCAAATAGAAATAAAAGCCCCGAATTATTAGCAATTTTCTCCAGTTAACATTAAATAATTTGGCGTTATTTATATGGAAGAAAATTGACTTTTAAAATCTAATTCAACCAATCCTAGAATATGAATTAAAAGAAACGCCAAATCACGGGTTATCGGATTAAAATCGATGAGTGCGGCAGCGTTTTCCAAGCTCCCAAAAAAAAATCGTATCTATTTGATTTAACGATAAAAATCATCGCTATAAGTTTTAAAACCATCGGTTTAATAAAATAATTAGAAAGTATTGAATGGCAACGGCGTTGAGAAAAAAATTTCAAAAAAGATTTCCTCAATATATTTCTATTGATTTATAATTAAAATATTTTTTGATACCCACTTAACCGAGAACGCCATCATGTTGCATTTGTATAATTCGCTAACTCGCCAGAAAGCTCCCTTTCAACCTATTAAAAATCAAGAAGTTAAGTTGTACGTGTGCGGTATGACGGTTTATGATTTTTGCCACATTGGGCACGCACGGGTGATGGTGGTTTTTGATATTTTAGTGCGTTATTTGCGATTTTTGGGCTTTAAAGTCACTTATGTTCGAAATATCACCGACATCGATGACAAAATTATTCGGCGCGCCCAAGAAAATAATGAAGATTTCAATCAATTAACGCAACGATTCATTAATGCTATGCACGAAGATGCCGACGCATTAAACATTTTACGTCCAGATATCGAACCGCGTGCGACAGAATTTATCCCTCAAATCATTGCGTTAGTAAATACCCTTATTAAAAAGGGTTTTGCGTATATTGGGGAAAATGGCGATATTTTTTATGCAGTGGAAAAATTTGCGGATTATGGCAAATTATCGGGTAAAAACCTTGATGAATTGCAGGCTGGCAGCCGTGTCGATATTCAAAATGCGAAACAAAATCCCCTCGATTTCGTATTGTGGAAAATGGCAAAGCCCGACGAACCGAGTTGGGATTCTCCGTGGGGCAAAGGGCGACCGGGTTGGCACATTGAATGCTCTGCGATGTCAAGTCATTGTTTAGGCAACCATTTTGATATTCACGGCGGCGGTATGGATTTGCAATTTCCTCACCACGAAAATGAAATCGCCCAATCGGAAGCCGCCAGCGGGGAAACATTCGTAAATACTTGGTTACACAATGGTTTTGTTCGCGTCAATGAAGAAAAAATGTCCAAATCACTGGGGAATTTTTTTACGGTTCGAGAGGTGTTAGAAAGCTATCAGCCTGAAACGATTAGATATTTTATTGTCGCAAGCCATTATCGCAGTCCATTAAATTACAGCGATCAACAATTAGATACCGCACATCAAGCACTTACGCGACTTTATACCGCATTGCGTGATTTGCCGATTGTTCAAAATAACTATAATGATTTGAAATATCAAGAAAAATTTTGTGCCGCTTTGAATGATGATTTAAACACGCCAGAGGCTTTAGCGGTATTATTTGAAATCGCTCGCGAAATCAATAAACTAAAAGAAACCGACATTTCTCAAGCCGCTATTTTAGGTAATGAATTACGGCGTTTGGCAAATATTATGGGTTTATTGCAACATGATCCAAATTTATTTTTCAAAAGTGGAACAACAGACGATAAAGAAATAGAGGAACTAATTGCATTGAGAAATGTTGCACGTCAAAACAAAGATTGGAAAGAATCTGATCGAATTCGGGCGGAATTAAAAGAGAAAGGTATTGTATTAGAAGACAGTGCAGGAAAAACCACTTGGCGGCGTGAATAAATTAGAGGAAATGATAATGATCGACGATGATTTTGAAACCCCGCGCACCACACATTTAGTTTTGTGGTTGATCATTATTTTAATTTGTAGCTTGTTAGGGTGGGCGTATTATTTTGAAATAGATGAAGTCGCGCGCGGCGATGGTAAAGTAATCCCTTCTTCACAAATCCAAATTATTCAAAATTTAGAAGGGGGTATTTTATCGGAATTATTAGTGAAAGAAGGTGATATTGTAGAAAAAGATCAAGTTTTATTAAAAATAGATGACACGCGCTTTGCATCACCGTTGAGAGAAAGTGAAAGCCAGAAAGGTGCATTGCAAGCAAAAATAGCGCGTTTAACTGCCGAAGCAGAACATAAAACATTTGAAATCCCAGATGATATTAATGAACAAGAAAAAGCGTTTTGGAAAAATGAAGAATCGTTATTTCTAGCACGACAACAAGGTTTGCAAGCAACGCTCTCTATTTTGGAACAACAAAAGCATCAAAAAAGCCAAGAAATTCGTGAATTAAAATCTAAACAAAGTCAATTAGAAAAAAGCCGAGATTTAGTGCAAAAAGAGTTGAAAATTACCCGACCTTTGGTAAAACAAGGAATTATGTCCGAAGTAGAATTGTTGCGTTTAGAACGTCAAGCCAATGATTTACAAGGGGAAATGGAAACAACACGTTTAGGAATTCCTCGAGTCGAAGCAGGTTTGGAAGAAATTAAACGCAAAGTAGAAGAAACTGCTGCAAATTTTCGTTCAACGGCGCGGGGAGAATTGAATGAAAATCAAGCTAAATTATCGGGTTTGTCAGAATCTAATGTTGCTTTAGAAGATCGAGTAAAAAGAACGGCTGTGCGTTCTCCACTCAAAGGAACGGTTAAACAAATCAAAGTTAATACCACAGGTGGAGTTGTGCAACCCGGTATGGATTTAATTGAAATTGTTCCATTGGAAGATAATCTGTTAATTGAAGCAAAAATACGTCCTGCGGATATTGCATTTTTGCATTCTGGACAAAACGCGATGATTAAATTTAGTGCGTATGATTTCTCAATTTATGGTGGATTAAAAGCCACCTTAGAACATATTAGTGCCGATAGCATGAGCAATGAAAAAGGGGAAGCCTTTTTTTTAATTCGTTTGAGAACCGATCAAAACTATTTGGGTGATAAAAAACGCTTGCCCATTATTCCGGGTATGATTACAACGGTGGATATTTTAACGGGTAGGAAAACTATTTTAGAATTTTTAATGAAACCATTGAACAAAATGCGAGAGCGGGCATTTAGAGAACGATAAAGAAGGAGAAGAAAATAGTAAATTTACAAGAAGAATTAACCAACATATTAGAACCCATGGTTTGTCGAATTGTTCGTGAGGAACTTGTTGATTTTACTCGAAAAAAGAGGTATTTTATCTAAATCCAAATAACTGATTGAAAAATATATAATTTTTTATTTACCTTATGTTTGTTACATAATTCACTATTAAATAAGGAGTTTGTTATGAGCAATCTTATTCCATTTGCTTTAAGAGTTTCAGATAATCAATATGTAGAAGTTTCAGAAGTTTCGAGAGGAAAAAAATGTAATTGTATTTGCCCTTTATGTAAAATGCCTTTGCAAGCTCGACAAGGAGAAATAAATAGTTGGCATTTTGCTCATCATTCGTTTGGTTATAAAAAAGTAAAGGAAGAATGTGAATATTCGAGATGGGTATCAATTATTGCAATGGCAAAACAAGCCATTGAAAATATGGATAATATTAATACACCAGAATATAAAAAAATTAACTCAACAACAGGGGTAATTGAAACGATTACTGGTGAAAAAAAAGATGAATTTTCTGTAAAATTAAATACCGTTAAAGTAAAGCCAAAATTAGAACATAACATACCTATTAATGCTATGTTAGAAGTAAAAGGAAAAACAAGAGGTGATATTCATTTTATTGGAGTAATTTTCACTTATCCTGAAATGGAAAATAAACAAATATTACGCACAGATTTAGAAGAAAAGAATATAGGTATTTTAGAAATATCTTTAGAAGATTTTGATTATTGGTTTCCAGAGGGAACTAAAAGTTATAAGTCACTAAAAGATAAAATTCAATTTGATATTGATATTAAAAAATGGTTATATCATCCAAATGAAATAAATGGCAAACAAACCCCATTTGGAGAAATAAATTATCGTGAATTTGACAAGCTCTACAATAATTCAAAATATATTACTTTGATTTAATTTGATTTGCTTTATAGATTGATTAGAATATGCGTATCGAAAAGGTTTCTTTGTAATTGCACAGCAAGGGGATTTGGCGATTATTTTGAATGACAGCAAATTTCAACCCGCGATTTGGTAAATGTGAGGAAAATATTATGGGTATGGTTACTGTAGAAATAGATGATGATTTGGCGGCTCAAATTATAGAAATCGCAGCCATTGAAAACAAAACCGTCGAGCAACTCGTTGAAGAATGGTTAATGTTGTACATTAAAGAACAAGAAGCCTTGATGACAGAAAATAATCTATCAGAAACATAAAGGTATGGGAGCTAGGTAAAATATATTTTAGGAGAATATATAATGACAACAACTAATGAAATACTAGAAGTATTTGAAACATTTTCTTATGAGCAAAAAGAGTTTGTGCTTAATCTTTTGCAGCGTCGTCACATTGAAGATAGACGCGAACAAATTGCTCAAGCTGCCATTGAAGCAAAATTAGCTTACCAAGCGAATCAATTACCGTTAGAAACTGCTTCTGATTTATTAAACAGACTTCATAATTCTTTAAAATCGGAGGAGTAGTGAAATTAATTTCTACACCTCATTTTGATCGTGCTTACAGAAAAATAATTCGCCGTTGTCCTTGGGTGCAACATAAAATTGATCAAACTATTTTAACTTTAGAGCAAGATGTAAATGCCTCTATTTTACAAACACATAAATTAACAGGTAAATTAGGTGGATTATTTGCTTGTTCTTGTGGTTATGATTGTAGAATTGTTTTTAGTGTAGAAAAAGAAACTACCTCAAATAAAGAATTTATCTTACTAATCGACATAGGAACACATGAAGATGTTTATTAACCCGTAAAATACGGCGTAACCATCTTATTTATTTTAAAAATGGAATGATCTAAAAGAAATGAAATTTGTGATTGTGAGTGGATTGTCGGGGGCGGGGAAAACCATTGCATTGCATAGTTTGGAAGATTTGGGAGCATATTGCATTGATAATTTACCCGTTAATGTGTTGCCTATTATTACAAAACAACTCATGCAATCGGCGGATAATTATTCGTGCATTGCGATTGGGGTTGATGCGAGAAACATGGCATTGCAAAATATCCCGTTGTTATTGGAAACATTGAAAGCGCAGCAGCTCACTTTTCAAATATTGTTTGTGGAAGCGAGCGATGAAGTGTTATTGAAACGTTTTAGTGAAACGCGGCGGCGACATCCGCTAACTTCGCAAACGGTGTCGTTGGTGGAGGCGTTGCAAAAGGAACGGCACTTGCTCGCGCCGCTGTCGGACGAGGCGGAGATTCGAATTGACACCAGTGATTTGAATATTTATCAATTGAGGGATTTGGTGCGGTTGCGGACGGGGCTGCAATTAACGCAACAAATGCCGTTGCTGTTACAATCGTTTGGTTTCAAGCGCGGAAAGCCCGCCGATGCGGATTTTGTGTTTGACGCGCGCTGTCTGCCAAACCCGTATTGGGAAGTGCCTTTGCGGGGATTAACCGGACGCGATGAATTGGTGCAAACGTTTTTGGCATCGCATTCGCAAGTTAATGATTATATAGAAGATTTATCAGTGTTATTAAAGAAATGGTTGCCGTTGTTTGAGGCGGAGAATCGGAGTTATTTGAGTGTGGCGATAGGCTGCACGGGAGGTCAGCATCGGTCGGTGTATGTGGTCGAGCGGCTGGCGGAATTTTTTCGTACGGTGCGCGAGAACGTGCTGGTACGTCATCGAGAGCAGGCATGAGCATTGGGATTTTGTTAGTCACACACGGCAAAATTGGCGAGACTTTTTTGGAGTCAGCGCGCCAGTTATTAGGCGACCCGCCGATTAAAATTGCTAATTTAGGGGTTTTAAATTCGATGCGACCCGAGCAAATTTGCAGCGATATTCGTGAATTAAGCGATTCAATTAATTCGGGCGACGGGGTACTGATTTTGTCGGATTTGATCGGCGCGACTCCGAGCAATAACGTGAGCCGCGTGTGTCATGATTGTGAAATGGGTTATCCATTGCGCAGCATTTCGGGGCTCAATTTACCGATGTTGCTGCGGGTGTGGAATCATTTGATGCTAAACGTTGAGATGAATTTGGAAACCGCCGCGCACATCGCGATCGAAGGCGGACACAAAGGCATCATCGAAATATAAGCTCAAAGGTTACATTTTTTTCAGGTTAAGTAGGAAGTTATCAAGTGTTATCGCAAGAATTAACCATCGTCAATAAATTAGGACTGCACGCGCGGGCAGCCGCCAAATTGGTGCGATTGGCATCAACCTTCAAAAGCGACGTGTCCATCGAACGAGGAACGCGCAAAGTGAACGCCAAAAGCATCATGGGCGTGATGCTCCTTGCGGCAGGCAAAGGCACGAAAATCGTTCTCAACATCGACGGCGACGACGACACCGACGCAATGGCGCGGCTGTCGGAGCTTATCCAATCAGGATTCGGCGAGGAGGACGACGAGTGAGTTTTTCTCTGCATGGCGTGGGGGTCGCTAAAGGAGTGGCGATGGGACCTGTACACATTTTGCGCCCGCAAATGGAAATCACCGAGTTTTCAATCGCTGACGACCAACTGCCTGCGGAAATCGCTCGTTTCAAAAGCGCGCTCGACATGGCGCAACAAGAACTTCACCATATCCGCGAACAAATGCCGCTGATTTATCCCGTTCGTGAACACCACATTGACGGCGAACCTGAAGGCATTGAAATCGCTTCGTTTATCGACCCCCATATGTTGATGCTCGAAGACACCATGCTCACCCAAATCCCCATCGATATCATGCTTCAAGAAAAATGCAATGCCGAATGGGCACTCCAAATTCAGCGCGAACGCCTTGTCGGGGTGTTCGAAGCTATCGACGATGCCTATCTGCGCGCCCGCAAAGATGACGTGATTCAGGTCGTGACGCGCATTCAAATGTGCTTGCTTAAACAAAGCGGACAACTCGACGACAATCCGCAACCCCCGCCCGCTGGCAGCATCGTCCTCGCCGACGATCTCACCCCCGCCGACACCGCCTTAATGCTCGGTCAAGGCATCAAAGGATTTATCACCGAATTCGGCGGCGCAACCTCGCACACCGCCATCGTCGCCCGCAGTTTGGATATTCCCGCGCTGGTGGGGGTTCGCCATGCCCGCCGCTATATCCGCAACAATGATACGGTCATTATCGATGGGCATCGCAGCACCGCCATCGTCAATCCCGATCAGCGGACGCAGCAATTCTACAAATCGCTCCAACAAGAACTCAAACGCCACCACCACCAATTGGGCAAACTCAAAAAAGCCCCCGCCATTACCCAAGACGGCGTGGAAATCAATTTGGAAGCGAACATTGAGTTTCCCGCCGATTTAACCGCCGTCGAACGGGTCGGCGCGCAGGGCATTGGGTTGTATCGCACCGAGTTTCTCTACATGCACCGCGAAAATCAACAACCCCCCAATGAAGAGGAACATTACCAATCTTATTTACAAGTGGTGAAATCCGTCAAAGGCGCAGTGACCATTAGAACATTAGATTTAGGCGCGGATAAACAAGTTGAAGGTATTTCCTATAAAAAAGGCACGGCATTATCTGCCAATCCAGCACTCGGTTTGCGCGCTGTGCGTTTATGTTTGAAAGAATTAAAATTGTTTAAACCTCAATTAAGAGCATTATTGCGAGTCGCCACCGAAGGCACTGTTAAAGTGATGATTCCTATGGTGTCTGGCATTCAAGAAATCCATCAAGTTAAACGTTTATTAGATGAATGTGCAAGAGAATTAGCGAATGAAAATGTTCCTTTCAATCGTGATTTACAAGTTGGCGCAATGGTTGAAATTCCTTCCACTGCGGTTTGTGCAGATTTCTTTCTGCCGCACGTCGATTTTCTCTCTATCGGGACAAATGATTTAATTCAATACACCTTAGCCATTGATCGCGTTGATGAAGAAGTGAGTTATTTGTACAATCCTCTGCACCCCGCTGTTTTACGGTTGCTCAAAATGACCTTGCAATATGCCAATAAAGCCGACAAACCCGTTTCAATGTGCGGAGAAATGGCGGGCGACGTGCGTTATGTTAAGTTATTGTTAGGCTTAGGATTAAGAAACTTTAGCGTGAGTCCCAAAATTTTGTTAGAAGTCAAAGAAATTATCCGCGAAAGCCGCATTGAGCAACTCGGCAAAATGGCACTCAAAGTGCTCAAAACCGCCGATTCACTCGCCATCGACGCGATGATCTCAGAAATGAACAACACCGCATGATTTGGCTTATTTTCGCAAACGACGCGCTGTTGATCGGCGAACAGCAGGCTTTTCCCGCCAATCCGTCAGAATTTGGACTGCTCATCGAAGAATCGCACGACATCGGCGATTGGCGCGGCATTCGGTGTTTGACCGCCGAAATTCAACAACCTTTACCCACGTTACCAACGGGTTGGGCGTTTCAACCCCTGCGGTCGCTGATGCCCACGTTGCAAACAGAAATGTTCCAATGGGCGAGCAAAGCCTTTCAAACCCTCCAATGGGCTAAAAATCACCGTTTTTGTGGACGCTGCGGCGCAAAAACCGACACCAAATTAAATGAACGCGCGAAAATTTGCTCACAATGTGGATTTGTCCAATACCCCCGACTTTCTCCCGCTGTCATTATGCGGATTCGTAAAGGAAAAGAAATCCTTCTTTCTCGCTCTCCTCATTTCAAAACGGGAATGTACAGCGTGCAAGCAGGATTTATCGAAGTCGGAGAAACATTAGAAGAAGCTGTAAAGCGTGAAATCTTCGAAGAAACCCGTTTAGAAATCAAAAATATTCGCTATTTTGGTAGCCAATCGTGGCCCTTTCCTCACTCATTAATGATGGCTTTTACCGCCGATTATTTGAAAGGTGAATTAGCCGTGCAGAAACCCGAATTAGAAGACGCGCGTTGGTTTCGTCGAACTGAAAAGCTCCCCGCTTTACCGCCTCGTTTAAGTATTGCTCGACAACTGATAGAGGATTTTTTAAAGTTATGATTCGGCGTTTGCTCGATGCTATTTTCTCTAATACTCACGACGGAATGATGCTCACTAATCAAGAAGGTATTATCGTTCAAGTCAATAGTGCGCTCATCAATCAATCCGGTTTCTTGTCTTCCGAATTAATTGGACAAAATGCTCGATGTTTGAAATCACATCGACATTTGCCGAGTTTTTATCGACAAATCTGGCAATCTCTCGCCACCAAACGTCAATGGCAAGGTGAAATTTGGAATCGCCGCAAAAACGGGGAAGCCTACAAAATTTGGTTAAAAATCATCGCGATCGGTAATGATACAAACCTTCATTATTTAGGAATTTTCTCGCCTGCTTCTTCTAATGCTGATGAATGGCTAGAAACCATCTTTCATCAAACATCTTATGACCCTTTAACGAATTTACCTTATTGGTGGTTATTTAAAGAAAAACTTCACGCGATGTTCACGCTAAGTCGGCGTTATTCTACACATCTTGCTCTGCTGTATATTTCTTTAGATGGATTGAAACCTATTAACCACTTATTAGGGTATCAAATGGGCGATCAATTCATTCAAGAAGTAGTCGAACGTTTGCAAAGCCGTTTGCGCGGCGCAGATATGATTGGAAGAGTGCGCGGCGATTGTTTTGTAATGGCACTTTCTGATTTGAAAGAAATCAATAATGCTTCCCATATTGTTCAAAATATTTTGCAATGGTTACAAATCCCTATTTCAATTGCAGGTCAAACCGTGACCGTGAAAGCACATATTGGCGTGGCTTTCTATCCAGAACATCACAGCGATCCAGAAATACTATTGAAACAAGCTAAATTAGCCGCCGATCAAGCCAAGAAAATGAACGACGGTGGATTTCACATTTACAAAGAAACTTAACACAATGACTGACCAAACATTCTTAATTTTAGGTGGGACGGGAAATGCGGGCTTTTCTCTCGCGCATTCTTTACTAAAAGAAACCGATCTTTCTCTCATTATTACGTCGCGGGATAAAGAAAAAGCGCATTTCACGGCGGGCGAATTGAATGCCTGTGCACTAAAAGATGATTGGCGTTATCGCGTGACGGGCATCGCGCTCGATCCCAATAATCAGGCGGCGTTGCGCGACATTTTAGCAAAAGTCGATGTGGTCATCGTCGCGGCAGCGGGCATCGACACGGCAATATTGGCAGAAGTTTTAATCGAAACTAAGACAAATTGCATCGATATTCGTGAAAATCCCGACAAACACCGTATTTTACAACGTTTTGTGCCGCAATTCATTGAAAATAATATCTTTTATCTTGCCGATGCAGGCATTTTTCCCGGCACATCAGCCATTTTAATGCGTTATTTATTGGCGCAAATGCCTCATGCCGATCAAGCCTTTGCAAATGTTTTAATTCGTATGAATTGGCAGAAATACCAATTTTCTCAAACAACGGTTAAAGATTTCGTCGAAATTTTACAAAATACGCAAAACAAAGTTTGGAAACAACCTCATTGGAAAAAGGCTGGTTGGTGGCGGGATTTTCCTCAAATCAAATTTCCTCAACCTTTTGGTTCTCAAACCTGCGCCCCAATGGTTTTGCCAGAAATGACTCAATTAGTTGAAAATTACCCACAATTGAAATACGCAGGCGTGAGAATTGCGGGTTTCAATCCAGTGGTCGATTATTTATTAATGCCATTATTACAATGGACAACATTTCCTCTCGCCAAACCATTAGAATGGGCATTGAAAAAATTTAGCAAACCACCTTTTGGAACATATTTGCAAGCAGAAATATCGGGGATAGAAAATAATCGCCGTCAAATTCTAAAAGCAACCTTATTTCACGAAGATGCCTATGAATTAACTGCCGCTGCAATATCTGCCGTTGTGTTGCAATATCTCAAGGAAAACAAAACTGCTGGCTTGCATTTACAAGGCTTGTGGGCGAATCCCATTGATTTTATTGAACAATTAAAGAAACTAGGCGCAACTTTTCAAACCGAAAAGTATTTCATTTAATACCGCGAATCAAATCATGAATAAGCGGCACGCCTTGATAAATAAAGCCGGTATAAAGTTGAATTAAACTTGCGCCGGCTTTTAATTTAGCTTGCGCTTGCTCAACATTTGAAATCCCCCCCGCTGCAATAATGGGGATTTTATCTTGTAATACGTCGTGCAATGTTGATACAACCTGCGTCGACATTTCAAATAACGGCGCACCACTTAACCCACCTGTTTCTTTTGAAAGCGGCGAATGTTCTACCCCATTTCTTGAAGAAGTGGTATTCGTTGCAATCACACCGTCCATTTGATATTTGAGCAATGTTTGTGCAATATCTGTGATTTCATTTTCATTCAAATCAGGCGCGATTTTTACCACTAATGGCACATATTTGTGATGCGTTGTTTGTAATTGCGATTGGGCATTTTTCAAATGTTCTAATAAACGATTGAGTTCTTCTCCATGTTGGAGTTTGCGCAAATTAGGCGTATTTGGGGAAGATAAATTAATCGTAATGTAATCCGCAAAAACATAAACTTTCTTCAAACAAATCAAATAATCATCTAAAGCCTTTTCTAAAGGAGTATCCGCATTTTTTCCTATGTTTATTCCTAAAATCCCTTTGAAATGACTTTGCACTACATTTGCAAGCAAATAATCCACCCCTTGATTATTAAAACCCATGCGATTTATTATCGCTTTTTCCTCAGGCAATCGAAACAAACGTGGACGCGGATTTCCTAATTGTGGGCGCGGCGTGATTGTTCCCACTTCAATAAACCCAAATCCTAATGCTCCCAAACCATCAATGCAATCCGCGTTCTTATCTAAACCCGCCGCTAATCCAACCGGATTTTTAAAATTTAATCCCATGATTTGACAAGATTTTCCGTTGGGTTGCTTTCCAAATAAAAGCGAACTCAAATGTAAGTTTGCTAACATTTGCAATGTGTTTAAGGTTAGGGTATGCGCAGTTTCTGGTTGAAACCTAAATAAAATCTTTTTCATCAACTCATGAGAAATCAACATAACAAATATCCTTTATTTTAACGTAGAAAACTAATTTCATATAAACCACCAATCACCAAATATTCATCTTCGCCTTGTAATAAATTAGGCAATAATCCACTATAACAAAATATTTTTGATAAGGGTACATTTGTGGTTAAAATTAAATCCCCAAATTCATCTGCCCGTTCTTTGCTACAACTAAAAGAATTCAAACTGTTTAATAATATCCAATAAGTCCCATTTTTTGTTTTAGCGAGGATTTCTTGGTTATCTAAATTATTTATGCCGCGATATAGCGTTACATACTCATTTTTGTTATGTGCAAGCTCATATTGTGCATAAGTATAAAGCACATCTAATTGTTGTTCTAACGCATTTGTTTCATATAAAGCGGCGGCGCGTTGAATCAAATAATTATGATATGAAAAATCATTAGAATGGCGAATTTTTCCTCCATGATAACGCGGTAACAAACCGAACCTCGATTCTACCCAACCTTTCAAACCCGCCCCTTCTTTAGCATTTGCATTAAAACTCCAACCTCGAATGATTTGTAAATAATTCGCTTTTGAACGCTGTTTCTTCTGAAGATTTAAGCCAATTTCCTCTAAGGATTCTAAACAAAAATGCACCGTCATGTAATCCTTAAAATAATTTGCGCGATGTTTTTTTTTAGAAAAATGATTTAAGCCACGAAACAAACGAGCGTGCAATTCATGAACACCATCTAATTTTAATGGCATAGGAAATTGTTGATAAGTTGCACTCCCTAAAATGCGCGCCGGAAGATTACAACGGTTAATGGCTAGAAAGGCAGTTGAAGGTAATTGAGGAAGGTTTGTCGACATATCACTGCCATATTTGAAAAGCACGGCTACTTTTTGAAACAAATTGATCGCCTTCTTTGAGCAATAAAAACATTGCAATATTTTCACGATCGGCGAGAGCAAGTGCCTTTTCTGCCCCCATTACAATCGGTACTTTTGCCCACGCATCGGCGGTCATGCAACTTTTAGGGTCTAAAATGGTTGCAGAAACCACATTTGTTTGCACAGGTTCTCCAGTTTTAGGGTTGATAATATGAGAGAAACGTCGTCCATTTAATTCAAAGAAATTTCGATAATCACCAGAGGTTGCAACCCCCGCATTATTGATTTCAATAACGGATTGAACGGCACGAACATTAGGAATGGGTTTTTCGACCGCCACTTTCCATTTTTTTCCCTGAGCATTTTGCCCTTTCAAACGTAATTCTCCACCAATTTCTACAAGATAATTCAAAATGCCTTGTTGTTCTAAAAAATCTGCAATAACATCAACCCCATAACCTTTTGCAATACCAGATAAATCAATATAAATATCAGCTCTTGTTTTGCGAACAGCGGGGGGATTTGATTGTAAGTTTAAGTATTGGTAATTTACTTTTTGTTTGGTTTCTGCGATCATTTCTGGAGAGGGGATTTTTTCTTCGTGCCATTGAGGACCAAACCCCCATAAATTAACCAAAGGTCCAACGGTAATATCAAATGCGCCGTCGCTTAATTGGCTGACTCTGATGGCTTCTTGAAGAACGATAAACAACGCATTTGAAATAGGAATCCAGTCGGTCGAGGAATTTTGATTTAATAACGATAATTCAGAATCTTTTTTATAAGTCGACATTTGTTGATTAACTTCATTGAGCAAAGTATCGATGCGTTGTTTAATGTCAGGTTCTTTGAGATGAGGGGGAACATTAACTAATGTTATGTGGTAAGTTGTTCCCATTGTTGAACCTTCCAAAAAGAGGGATTTGTGGGCTTGTTCGCAGCCAAGCAAAATAAGCATAACAAATAGAACAAAAATCTTGCGCATTTGATTTTCCTAACATAAGATGTCGAAGGGTCAGTTTCTTTTAACGCGGCGGTTAAGAGCTAGAAATAATTTTAGGTAATTTTCTGCCCTTTTCAAATTTTAACGCTAAAAAGTGTATTATAGATTAAAGGGCTATGTTTAGGAGGTGGTGTCATGAAATATTACGTTTTTTTATGGCTAAGTTGTTGGTTAAACGCGGTTTTTGCGGCGGAGATAACGATTTCTACGTTGGCGGGCACGGGGATCGCGGGTTTTTCGGGCGACGGCGGATCGGCAAAATGGGCGCAACTTTCCAATGGAGTTTATGGGTTGGCGTTTGATACTTTTGGGCAGTTATTTATTGCCGACGGTGGAAATAAAAGATTGCGCAAAATAGACACCAATCAACAAATAACTTCCGTTTTAGATCAAACAGTTATTTATAGCATCGCTTTTGATCGACAAAACAACGCTTATATTGCAGATAATGAGAAACATCAAATCATTAAACTCGATGCAAATGGGAAATTAACGACCTTTGCGGGCACGGGGATCGCGGGATTTTCGGGCGACGGCGAGTTGGCGACCAAAGCGCAATTGAATATGCCGACCAAAGTGTTGGTGGATTCGGTTGGGAATGTCTATGTTTCTGAAGGAAAAAATCACACCGTTCGCAAAATCGATGTGAGCGGAATTATCACGACCGTCGCGGGCACGGGGATCGCGGGATTTTCGGGCGATGGCGGATCGGCGAAATTAGCACAATTGAAAGCCCCTTGGAGCTTAGCCATTGATAAATCAGGTAATTTATACATCGCCGATGCAGGCAATTATCGACTGCGCAAAGTCGACCCAAATGGCATCATTTCGACGGTTTTAGGAAACGGAACAAAGGCTTACGTGGGTGATGGCGGCGCAGCCAATTCGGCGCAAACGGGCTGGATCGAAGATTTAGCCATCGACTCTCAAAACTCCTTATATTTAGCGGACTTAGACTTTCATCAACTCCGCAAAATCGACAAACTCGGCATGGTCAATGCGTTTGCGGGGCGCGGCACAGCAGGTTACGCGGGCGACGGCGGCGCAGCGAATTTGGCAACCTTAAACTCACCCTCAGCGTTAGCCGTTGATTTTGCTGACAATGTGTACATCGGCGAAAACGGCAACGCCACCGTCCGAAAAATTATCACCCATTTACGACAAGGTTTAACGATTCGATTGGCGGGATCGGGCTTTGGAAAAGTCACCGCACCGATCGGCGGCGGCATCGGCATTGATTGCGGAAGTCATTGTATTGATTATTATTTAACCGGAGAATCGATCAATTTAACAGCCACTGCAAACGAGGGATCGGTTTTTATGGGGTGGGGCGGCGATTGCAGCGGATTACGCAATCCATTCACCATTTCTGTCGATATTTCAAAGACTTGCACAGCAACTTTCGATATTCCACCGCAACCCGTCGCGCAAGGGCAAACCTACACCATCGCGGGCAACGGCACGAGCGGTTTTTCGGGCGATGGCGGCGCGGCAGTTTCCGCCCAATTGCGATTTCCGTCGGGGTTGGCGATGGACAGCCAAAACCGTTTATATATTGTGGATTCTTTGAATAATCGAATTCGGCGCATCGAAAATGGCGTTATTACAACTTTTGCAGGATCAGGGAGTTACGGATTTGGCGGCGACGGCGGATCAGCAATCAATGCCCAATTTCGAAATCCAACCGCGATGGCATTTGCGAATGACGGAAGCGTTTTGATTGCGGATTCGAACAACCATCGATTGCGGAAAATTGACGCGAACGGCGTGATTTCGACGATAGCGGGCGGCGATCAGCTCGGATCAGGCGGCGATAATGGCGCGGCGACGGCGGCACAATTAAATCTTCCGCAAGGAGTCGCGGTCGACCGGTTGGGCAACCTGTTCATCGCCGACACCAACAATCACCGCATTCGCCGCATCGACACGTCGGGGCGCATCACGACCTTCGCGGGAACGGGCGCGGCGGGTTTGTCGGGCGACGGCGGATTTGCGGCATTAGCGCAATTAAATCAACCCACTAGCGTTCGAATCAATGCGGTCGGCGAAATTTTTATCGCGGATTCGGGCAACCATTGCGTTCGCAAAATCGATTCGAGCGGCATCATTCGAACAATCGCCGGCAGGGGAGTAAGCGGTTTTGCGGGAGATAATGCCTTAGCAATCAATGCGTTATTAAATTACCCGCGCGGCATTTCTTTTGATCACGATGGCAATGTGTATTTTGCGGACACCAACAATCATCGACTGCGAAAAGTGGATTTAACCGGAAAAATCAGTACGTTAGCGGGGATCGGATCGGCAGGTTTTGCGGGTGACGGCAGCACTGCCTTGAGCGTGTTGTTCAATAATCCGTCCGATATTTTGATCGATTCGAGTGGGAATTTATTTGTTTCAGACTATGCAAATCAACGGGTTAGACGCATCGACGCGCATTTGCCTCGTTTGAATATCCACAAAACTGGAGCTGGAAACGGGACAATTTCCGCACCGCTCGGGGTAAATAACGACATTTTGTGTGGTGATCGATGTGCGGCGGATTATTTGCGAAACACCGCTATCTCATTGAATATACAGCCAAATAATGATTCAACCTTCGGCGGTTGGCAGGGAGATTGTTCGAACGGCAACATTATTATGGACGCGGACAAAACTTGCACCGTTATTTTTAATCTCAATCCAATCAGTGGGTTACCCAATTGTCCGACCAGCGGCGTGATTGCTAGCGATTGCACCGCAGCGGGTTTGACTTTGCAAAATGTTCAGATTTCAAATGCCGTGAAAGTTTATGACGGAACGTTCACAGGAACGCTGTTTAATCAAGGAGATATTATCAATGGACAATTTGCGGCGAATGCGTTATTAACGGGAGGAAAAGTCAGTGGAAATATTAAGGGCACAGCGGGTTCGCCCGCGCAATTTGTGCAAGTTAAAATCCAAGCGGGCGCGCAATTAACTCATATTGTTCTCGCGCAAGAAACCCAAGTTGAAAACGGAGCAACCTTAGGATTGGGCGTGCAATTTAGTTCTCCTCAACAAATCCCCGTCGCCGGCATGAATTTAAGCGGTGTATTGCCCATTATAAAAGGAGATTGTCCACAAGTTAAAGGCACAGAACGCATTGATTTATTAGAGAATATTTATTCAAATTTAGGAAATATTCTTCAAAATATTAACGATATTCCATTGCTTCGTGAAAACGGATTTGCTTTGTACACACATCAAGGATTGCTCAAATTAGATATTGGTGATTTTCGGTTTGTTCAACGTCCTTTTAAAGTGCAGCATACTTTAAATAACCTTCCATTTGTACAAAACGATTACGTGCATAATTTTCAGTTTTTAACGGGGAATTATTTGGCGATTGCAACGCAACCGGTTTTAGAAAATATTTGTCAATTAGTTCAACAGTTTAGCGATTGGAATTGGCAAATTTTGGACAATGGCAATATTCGCATGGAGAAACCCGATCAAGCGACGTGGATTTCGGTGCGTCCCGATTGGATATTGAATAAAGTGCCTGCCAATAGTCCACGTGGCTTGCAAATTGCTGTTTCAGCGAACCGTTCGGAAATTTTAGAGATTTCAAACGTTTCCGCCGACGCGACGGGGCAATTGTACGCCCAAAAAATCCTGCCCGCGCCCGTGTCGCCCGATGTGCTCTATTTAGCCAGCGATAGAAATCAATTACAATGGGCGCAAGGCGTGTTAAGTTTTGTCTATCAAGGACAGTCTTATCATGGCGTGTTGGATTTTGTGGTGACGAAAAGCCCCGCCAGCGGTCAATTTAGCCTTGAATTAGTCGGCGGGTCACAGGACATCGTGTTGATTTATCCCGACGGCGATCGGCAACGCTTATTTGTTTTGCCACCTTAAAAACAACCAGAGGTTTGATAAACATTTCTATTATGCAATACATACTCGCAACTTACGCATTAGAAAAAAGTGACCGACTCTTTATCAATTCCATGTTAGGCATGGCAAACAAAAAGTTCGGGTTGCAATGGCGATTAGATGATAACAACGGACAAGCAACCGTCGTCGATGTAGAAACCCCCGAAGGTCGAACATTTTGGCAAACCAATCAAGCCCATAAAACCTTGATTGCTTATGCGCAAACTAACACATATCGGGCAACTTATTTCTTAGAAAAACCGCTCAAAGTTCAACAGGTCACTGAATTACTCAAATCATTAGCAGATAATCTCAGTCCCGCTTCTGCTTCAAACGCCGTTTCTCCAAACGCTTCTTCTCAAAATAATCCTGCGGGATTGGCGCATTATCAACCTAATGATTTCTTAGGCGGGTTGCTCAAAAAAATTCTCGCCGTCGAACAACCTTACACCTTACAACTCGCAGGCACACCGCCCTTACACGTTATCCCAGAAGACAAACAATGTTACAGCGTTGAAATGGATTTATTTGAACCCAACCCGATTCAAAAAATGTGGTTCAAAAGCCCCGCCGATCAATTTCAAAAACAACCCATTGAAACAGCTCGATTAACATTAATTCGGGAGGAATTTACTTCTTATCCAATAGATACGTTTCTCTGGTTATCAACGCTGAATTCTTCAAACGGAAGTTTATTAGTTGGACACAATTTACCTACCCCCGTGCGTTTGAAAGAATATCCCAATTTTTCAATTCTGCCTTATGAATCTTTTCAAATGCAATTGGCGGCTTTTATGTTAAAGAACACCGCCTCAATTCCTCGCATTGCGGCAAATACCCGACAATCGATGCCAGCGGTTATTAATTTCTATAATGCTTGCGCAATGCTTGAGTTGGTGTTGATAGAGAAAACCGCTAAAGAAATACCCGAAACAACGAAAACATTATCTTCCGATAAAAAGAATTTACTCAAAAACATTTTCCAACGTTTGATGGGATAGGTAGGAGAAAACAACCGTGAAAGAAATTAAATTAGTATTTACGGGAAGCATGGGCGCAGGAAAAACCACTGCAATCAGCGCGTTAAGTGAAATTCCTGTGATAAATACCGATGTTAATGCAACCGATGAAGTGATTGCTCGAAAGGCAACAACAACGGTTGCATTAGATTATGGAGAAATGACGTTACCCGATGGGCAAAAATTGCGTTTGTACGGCACGCCCGGACAAGAACGTTTTGCTTATATGTGGAAGATTTTAATGCAGGGTGCATTGGGGCTAATTATTTTAGTGGATAATGCGGGAGAAAATCCATTAGGTGATTTAGATTTGTACTTAAAGCATTTTCGTGAAGATATTGAGAAAACAACGGCTGTCATTGGCATTACTCGAATGGATTTGGCAAACAAACCTAATTTAGCCGCTTATAATGATTTCTTGCGCAACAAAAATTTACAATTACCCGTTTTCTCAGTCGATGTACGCCGCAAACATAATGTTGTTATGATGGTGCAAGCCTTAGTGGCTATGCTCGAATATTAAAGGAACTTGAAATGCTTTCTTCTGAACAAAAACAGCTTCTCAGCGATAAACTTAAAACCCTTTTAGAAAACAGCGAAGAAATCTCTGCTGCATTAGTTACAACAGTGGACGGACATTTGTGTGCAATGCGCCAACGCGAGAATTATCCGTTGGATCGCTTAGCAACGATGGGCAGTAGTTTAATGTCGTTAGGCGACACCATTACCGCTGAATTACGCATGGGCGGATGCAAAAATATTATTTCTGAAAATGAGAACGGCATTGTGACTTTTATGCACATCAATTCCTCATTAGTGTTGGTCACGGTTACTTTACACAAAAACGCGCTGGGAATGTTATTAGCGCATTCTCGAAAAGCCGCCGAAGAAATGGCAAAAATGCTCAACTAAATAGTCGGCGGGATTTCTATCGTGCTGTTTTTGAAATCCCCATTGATTACAAATCATAACTTGCTAGATAATTAACACCTAGCAGATTATTTGATTTGAAATTAGGTTTGAGAAAGGGTATTACGTTGGTGGGTGATGAGCGTGGAAATGCCTGATTTTGCAAGAGAAAGCAAAGATTGTAATTCCTCTTCACGAAACGCATGACCTTCCGCAGTGCCCTGAATTTCGATATATGCGCCCGCGTCGTTCATAATGACATTCATGTCGGTTTCAGCTTCAGAATCTTCTGCATAATCAAGGTCTAAGACGGGAACGCCCTGATAAATGCCCACAGAAACCGCTGCGACCGATCCGTGCAATGGACTGTTTTTTAAGAGTTTATTTTTAATTAACCCATCGCACGCATCACATAATGCAACGTAAGCCCCTGTAATTGAAGCCGTTCTTGTCCCGCCATCGGCTTGAATCACGTCGCAATCGAGGGTAATGGTTCGTTCACCTAAGGCTTTTAAGTCGACCACTGCGCGCAACGAACGCCCGATAAGTCGTTGAATTTCTTGCGTTCTTCCGCTTTGTTTGCCTTGAGCGGCTTCGCGGGAGGTGCGTTGTCCAGTGGCGCGCGGCAGCATACCGTATTCCGCCGTCACCCAGCCTTGCCCTTTGCCTTTTAGAAAAAACGGCACACGTTCTTCGATAGTTGCCGTACAAATCACCCGCGTATTTCCAAATTCAATCAATACCGAACCTTCTGGGTGTTTCAAAAAACCGCGTGTAATCTGAATGTTACGCAATTGATCGGGCGTTCGTCCACTTGGACGCATAAATAATCTCCTTTCTTTTTCAAAAACAGTTTAGAAATCCAGCGGGGATTTTAACATTAAACCGCAAACATTAGTTAAACCACCGCAGATTTAACCAAAAACTCCGTTTTTCAGCGGGAACAAGTGAATTACGAAATCCTAAACTCCGTTGAGAAAAATCATCGCCCGAATCCGCTTGTTCTCCGCCCGGATAATAGTATTCATTATTGAGTGCATTTTTAATCGAAAAACTTATATCAAATGGTTTCTTCTTATAACCCATCGTCACATTTAAAACGGTGTAAGCATTTGCAGATTTTCCTTGTTCACGCAATGGGTTACGTGAATATAACAGTCGATCATTTACATAATTTGCGCGGGCATTGAGATGCCAATGTTGATCAAGAGGAACATTAAGACCAACACTTATTTTATGGGGAGCAATATCGCCTAATTCAGAGGTTTGATTAATCCACGTGGCACTGGTTTGATCATAGGTAATGCTGCTCAAAGATTTCGTGTAAGTGTAGTACAAATAACCGGTAATTTTTGGCGCATTGTTGAATAAAATATTGGGATAACTAAAGCGTCCGCGATATTCCGCGCCCCAAATGTTTCGACTGCCTGCATTTTCTGCTTCTTCTTTAATAACATCATGATAGCGCGCGGTGAACAAAGATAAATCGTGCAACCAATGTTGTTGTTGGTGCATCACGACGAATTCTAAATTTTCGGCTTTTTCGGGTTTTAGGTTGGGATTGCCGGCGCGCCCGATCCAACCGCCCCACAATTGAATCGGCGACGGTTCTTGAAAGGCTTTTCCATACAATAACTTAAAAGTTGTGGCGGGTGACCACTGATAAATTGCCGATAAACGCGGATTGGTCGTGCCGCCGTACATACTGTTGTGATCGTAGCGCACGCCCGCTAACCATCGCCATTTGTCTTGATTCCACAACACTTGCAGATACGCCCCGACATCGCGTGTATGGGCGAGATTTTCTTCAGGCATAGAATCTAACGTCGGCGGCGCAATAACTACAGCAGAATCAGTGCTATGGAAAATTCCCGCGCCTTGTCCGTATTTGCCTTGATCACCCGTATCCGAAGAACAAAAAGTTCCGCTCCAATACGAACATAAATCGTAGGCTTTGGTGAGAGTTTTTCTTTCGTATTTCAAACCGCCCGTGAAACGCAGTTGTTTAGAAAATTGATAATCATAATCTTGTTTGAATAATGCGCTGTTGTTTAGGGCGTTCCAATCTGAAATGCTCAAATAAGAATAAGCCGATTGGTTTTCGTTCCAATCTTGAATGGCTTCGACCCAATTTCCCCAAATTCGATTGGCATGATAAGTCGCTTGGCTTTTGACGGTGAAGTTGTCGGCGGGGTGATAATCGTGTTTGAGATAAATTTGCTGCGCGTCGTGTTTCCAATACACATTGGGCTGAACGCGGTCGGCGGCGTAATAAGGACCGTACGCTTCTCGAGTGTCCCACGCAATTAACCCCAATGTCAGCTGTCGAAAATGCACTTCTCCCAACACGCCCCAATCTTTGGTCGGGTCAAAATAATTGCCATAACGCACGCCTTCATTGTCCAACCCTAACACCGCGCCCCATGTATTGGGATTGTTTAATTGCTGCGAGGTCAGAAATCCCCAAGGCGCAAGATCATCGAGTCCTGCTTCATGGCTGCGAAAGGTTTTTGCTGATAAATTGTAATGCCATTGCCCTTGCCGTCCTTGCACACTGGTTTCCGCGCCGCGCGACTGAAAACTGCCCAATTGCGCAGAAACGGTCGCCCGCACTTCGCCATCTTTCAATGATCCGCCGTCTTCGGTGATCACGTTGATGATCCCCAAAAAGGCATTTGCGCCATACACCGCGCTAGTCGGACCGTACAAAATCTCGACCCGTTTGATGCCGCTGATGGGATATTGGCGCGAAATGACGGCGGCGTGACTCCACAAATGGTTATCGACCACCCCATTAATCATCAATAATGTGCGCTGCATAAAGGGTGTTCGATAGCCGCGCTGATAGCCCATCATGTGTTGTGGCGATCCCATTTGAACGGTGTCGAAACCGGGCAAATCGGCAAATAACTCGTGTAAACTGGTGTATCCGCGTTGTCGAATGTCTTCGCTGGTGACGACGACCATGGCGGCGGGTGCGTCGCGCAGGCTTTCTTCGATGCCCGATGCGGTTTCAATCGTCACTTCCAACAATTGATCTAAATCCAGCGACAATAATTTGCGGATTTCCTCTTCTTTTTCTTTATGGTCTATTTCAGCGGCATTACAAACCATAGCCAACAGATTGATCCATAACAAAAATACTCTCAATAACATACTCGTTAATCCAGTTAGGCTATTTTTAAAAACACCAACAACCAGCCTAGTTTATAACGATAATGCTCTGCTCTCAAACAAACGGGGGATTTTTGTGCGTTTGACGGATTGATTGTCAATCACTAACTTGTTACAGTTGGCAATTTTTATTATAGCTAAATAAGGAGTCTTTATGGATTACGATGTGTTGGTGATTGGCGCGGGACCAGCGGGATATGTGGCGGCGATTCGATGTGCGCAATTGGGCATGAAAACCGCCTGCGTCGAAAAATGGCTCACCCATGACGGACGCAGCTCGTTGGGCGGAACGTGTTTGAATGTGGGGTGCATTCCTTCCAAAGCGTTGCTCGATTCTTCCCATCATTTCAGCGACTTGCAAAAACACGCCAAAGAACACGGCATCTCCTTTGAAAATCTTAATATCGACATTTCAACCATGCAAGCGCGCAAAACCGGCGTGGTCACGAGCTTG
This sequence comes from Pseudomonadota bacterium, assembly GCA_041161065.1. Classification (GTDB taxonomy): domain Bacteria; phylum Pseudomonadota; class Gammaproteobacteria; order Beggiatoales; family Beggiatoaceae; genus DYRG01. Next base: position 37,951 of record JBEAVE010000041.1, read on the forward strand.
ACAAAAGGCATCGAAATGTTGTTTAAGAAAAACAAAATCAAAGACTTACGCGGACACGCTCGGTTTGTGTCGGCAAATCAAGTCGAGCTCACTTCACACGATGGGCAAAAATCTGTCGTTTCCGCAACCACCATCATTATTGCAACGGGTTCAGTGCCGTTTGAATTGCCGTTTGCGCCTTATGATCATGAATTTATTGTGGATTCGACGGGGGCGCTGTCGTTTGATAAAGTCCCTGCGCGTTTGGGGATTATTGGCGCGGGCGTGATCGGGCTGGAATTGGGCAGCGTGTGGTCGCGTTTGGGCAGCCAAGTCACACTTTTAGAAGCGTTGCCCGACTTTTTAGCCACCGCCGACCGCGACATCGCCAAAACCGCCTTGCGCATTTTCAATAAACAAAGTTTGAATATCCAATTGAGCACCAAAGTCACCGCAGCCAAAGTCGAAAATGGCGCAGTTTCCGTGACTTATCAAAACGCTTCTGGCGAACAAACCACGCAGTTCGACAAATTGGTCGTCGCGGTCGGGCGCAAACCCAATGCACAAGGTTTGGGCGCGGCAGAAATTGGCTTGCAAATCAACGCAAAAGGGCAAATCGAAGTCAATGAATTCTGCCAAACCAATATTCCCAATATCTATGCGATTGGCGACGTGGTGCGCGGACCGATGTTGGCGCACAAAGGCTCGGAAGAAGGCGTGATGGTTGCCGAACGCCTCGCGGGTCAATTAACCCACGTTCATTTCGATACGATGCCTTGGGTGATTTACACCACCCCTGAAATCGCGTGGGTTGGAAAAACCGAAGCCGAACTCAAAGCTGAAAATATTCCTTATAAATTAGGAAGTTTCCCGTTTTTAGCCATCGGACGCGCCCGCGCACAAGGCATCAGCGACGGCATGATCAAAATGCTCGCCCACGCCGATACCGACCGCATTTTAGGTGTGCATATTTTGGGAAATAACGCCTCAGAATTGTTGGCGGAAGCGGTGTTTGCGATGGAAATGCAAGCATCGAGCGAAGATTTAGCCCGCACCATTCACGCACACCCCACGCTTTCCGAAGCCATGCACGAAGCCGCTCTCGCCGTCGACGGGCGCGCCATTCACATCTAAAACCCTCTTCTCCCTCTTTTTATATCAGAGGGAGAGGCTTTTTGTTATATGAGTTTATCCTAATGTTCTTTTGAACACTTTTGAACACTTTTGAACACTTTTGAACACTTTTGAACACTTTTGAACACTTTTGAACACTTTTGAACACTTTTGAACACTTTTGGATTTTATATTTTTATTGTAATTCAAAGAGTTATTTTTTTCAAAAAACACCCGTTGAACACTTTTGAACACTTTTTTATTGTTGAAATTCAAAGAGTTATTGATTTTTAATCTGTTCGGTTTTTTCAAATTTTTAAAAGCGCAAATTATTTTTTGATAAAAATCAATCAGTTATAAATTGGTATAAGACCTGCATCGTTTAACGGCGAGATTTGATCCAGACCAAAAAAGTCGGACTTATCGGATTCACCTTTATTCGTAAGAGATGTATTCTCAAAAGTTTTTAATTTCCTAGGAAAGGAGTATTACCATGAAAACGCAAAAAGGTTTTACCTTAATTGAATTGATGATCGTTGTTGCGATTATCGGTATTTTAGCAGCCGTTGCTATCCCAGCTTACAGCGATTACTTGAAACGTTCGCAAGTAGCAGAAGCGTTAGGCTTGTTGGCGGGTTTGAAAACCCCAACTGAAGAATGGTTCGGTAGCAAAGGCACATGGCCCACCAGCATTACCAACCAATTGGGCGGTAAATTAGCCGGTAAATACACCACTGACATCGCGATCAACGGCATGGGCTATAAAGCAGCCATGAAAGACAAGACCATCACGGGTGAAGTTAGATTGAGCTATGATTCTGCTAAGAAAACATGGACTTGCTATGGAAGTACAGTTAAACCTGAATACTTACCAACCGCTTGTAAAACTCCATAATTCTTGATGCTTTTATAAAGCGAAACCCGCTCACAATTTGGGCGGGTTTTTATTTGTCCAACGTTTATTTCTATCATTATGAATATTCAATCAAAAACGTTTCGTGTTGTTATTATTTTATTATTACTAGCATTGTGCGGTGGCTTATATAGTTTTGGGGTAAGCCCGCTTTTTATTTTAGATGATGAACCGAGTTTGTCGGGGCTCGCGCAAGTTAAACAACATCACAATGTATTAGCGTTTATTCAAGATGGAACGGCTGGACCGTTAGGTCGCCCGATTTCGTTGTTGAGTTTTGCATTACAAGCCGATGCGTATCCAGATGCCACCCCGTTCAAATATATCAATATTGCAATTCATTTATTGATAGGTGGTTTAATTTATAGCTTGTTGATGTTGATTGGACGCTTATTAAAATGGTCATTAGAAAAAGCCTTTTGGATTAGTTTCTTTAGCACGTTAATTTGGCTCATTTCTCCGATTCAAGTTTCTACCGCACTTTATGTAGTGCAACGCATGGCGCAGCTTTCAATTTTCTTTATTGTGCTGGGTTTGATCTTTTATTTGAAAGCCCGAGAATGGCTGGTTCAAGAAAAGAACTTAAAAGGTTATTTAACTGCTTCTTTGGGAATAAGTTTGTGTGGGTTATTGGCACTTTTTAGCAAAGAAAATGGCGTATTAATTATTTTATATTTGTGGGTGCTTGAAGCAACTTTATTGCAACACTTACCGAAACCGCGTTTCTGGCTTTATTGGAAAACCGCATTTATTTATTTGCCAATCATTATAATTGTCAGCTATTTTGCAATCACAATTCACCCCGAAAAAGATTACAGTTACCGTTTGTTTAGTTTAACGGAACGGCTATTGTCAGAAAGTCGAATTTTATTGAGCTATCTTGGAAACATTTTCTTACCCGGTTATTTTATGAAATTTAATCTTTTCCAAGATGATTATCTGATTTCAAAAGATATATTAACTCCCATTTCAACTTTATGGAGTGTTATAACAATAATAAGTAGTTTTTCATTAGCATTATGGTTGAGAAAAACTGCCCCGATTTTAGCATTTGGTATTTTGTGGTTCTTTGCCGGTCATGCTTTAGAATCGACTTTTATTCCTCTCGTACTTTATTTTGAACACCGCAATTATCTCGCCTTACTTGGACCCGTTTTTAGTGTTGTTGTGGGTATATTTGCATTATTACAAAAAGACAGTTTAACTATTCTATTTCGCAAAGCCCTTTTGACATTGAGTATTGTTTGGTTATTATTGATTTCTAGTGCAACACTTTTTGAACTCAGTTTGTGGCGAGAACCCGTATTACAATCAATTTATTGGGCAGAACAAAAACCGCTTTCTCGTTATGCGCAATCACACGTTTCAACGATGTATTTGTACATTAAACAACCTGAAAAGGCAGTTGAGCATTACAAACACATGATTGATGTCTTTCCAAATGATGCTGCGCCTTATGTTTTTTGGTTAGATGTCGCGTGTGAATATCCTGAAATCCCCGCGCCAGAAATAACTGCTGTTTATCAACGTTTCAATAATGTATTAGATAATGATGGGGCTGTAACGGGCATACAAAGCCTATTAGATACCTATACAAGTGGGAAATGTTCACGCTTTTCTCCAGAAATCATTGAAACCATTTTATCTTCGTTGTGGAACAACCCAAAAATTCGTAATAGTCACGGGATTGTTTCGCTTTGGTATGCGAATTGGAAAGCCTTTCGTGGTGAATACGTTTCGGCACTTCAAAAAATTGACGAAGCCTTGCAATATAATGTTCCCAAAAAAGATATTGCAAAATTACAAAAATTGGGTTGGTTAATGGAATTAAATGCGTTTGAAGAAGCACTTAACTATATTAAACAACTTCGACATGAATTTTCTCTCATTCAGAACAGTATTCATCGTGAACATTTGGATAATATGGAGAAACTCGCAACTGATTTCATTATCTCTAAAAATGGGAATAAACAACCATGAACAAAATGCTAAGTATTATCTTACCTTGTAGAAATGAAAGTGCGAGTTTGAAATCGTTATTACCCCAGTTGAAAATAGCCTTTCCAGAAGCCGAAATCATTGTGGTAGATGATGCTTCAACAGATGATTCTGCAACGATTGCACAACAATATGCAAAAGTAGTACAACATCGTTACAATATGGGCAATGGTGCGGCAATAAAAAGCGGTGCACGTCAAGCACTTGGCGAAGTTTTAGTTTTTATGGACGCTGATGGACAACATGATCCCAAAGATATTTCTAGACTCTTAGAAAAATATCAAGAAGGTTACGATATGATTGTGGGAGCAAGAGGTGCAGAATCTCAAGCAAGTACCGCCCGCCGTTTGGGCAATGGTTTATATAACAACTTAGCGAGTTGGATGACAGGGCATAATATATTAGATTTAACCTCCGGATTTCGGATTGTCAATGCGAAGAAATTTAGAGAATTTTTGCCGTTATTGCCTAATACATTTTCTTATCCAACAACGATTACGATGGCGTTTTTTAGAGCGGGTTATAGTGTGGGTTATCTTCCAATTAAAGCGCATCAAAGAATTGGTAAAAGTCACATTAAATTATTGAAAGACGGAATACGGTTTCTAATGATTATTTTTAAGATAGGAACGCTGTACGCGCCACTTAAATTATTTGGTCCTTTAAGTATGTTGTTTTTTAGCTTAGGAACGGGATATTATACTTATACGTTTTTAACGGCAGGACGCTTTACAAATATGGGCACATTATTATTTGTAACCTCGCTGTTAATTTTCTTAATTGGATTGGTTTCTGAACAAATCACACAGCTTTTGTATATTCAAAAACACCATGAATGAAAATAAACTTAATTTATTAGTTCTAACATCGACCTTTCCTCGTTGGGAAGGTGATAAAGAACCGCCTTTTGTTTTTGAATTGTCTAAACGCTTAATCGAGGGTTTTAACGTCCACGTTTTAACCCCTCATTTTCCTCTCGCAAAACACAAAGAAAACCTCGCAAATTTGAGTATTACACGGTTCAAATATTTCTTTACAAATTTTCAAACATTAGCTTACAACGGCGGCATTTTAGCCAACTTAAAAAGAAATATTGGATTATATTTCTTGATTCCGTTTTTTCTAATCGGAGAAAGTATTGCATTATATAAACTCTTAAAAGAGAAAAACTTTGCGGTTATTCACGCACATTGGATTATTCCTCAAGGTTTAATTGCGGTTTTAATTACCCGTTTAATGAAACGAAAAGTACCTATTTTATGTACTTCTCACGGCGGGGATTTGTACGGATTAAATAATAGATTTCTAAAGAAATTAAAAAGCTATGTTCTAAATAAAGTTGATAAAATAACCGTTGTTAGTCAAGCAATGAAGCAAGAAGTTTTAAATCTGGGGATTTCTGAAGATAAAATACAGGTTATTTCTATGGGTGTTGATTTACAACAGACATTTGTTCCAAATAATCAAATTCAAAAAGCTAAAGAAAGTATTTTATTTGTAGGAAGATTAGTCGAGAAAAAAGGTGTTAATTATTTATTAGAAGCCTTTGCTAAAATAATAGAAAAATATCCTCATGCAAAATTAAATATTGTTGGAACAGGCACAGAAGAACAAACCTTAAAACAGCAAGCAAAAACACTCGATATTGAGCGTTATGTATCGTTTCTAGGCGCAATTGAAAATTCGCAATTACCTGTTTTATATCAACAAACCGAACTTGTTGTTTTTCCTTCGGTGATTGGAAAGGACGGGGATCGTGAAGGATTTGGGTTGGTTTTGGTGGAAGCATTGGGTTGTGAATGTGCTATTATTGCAACGGATTTATTAGCAATGCAGGACATTTTAACTCATGGAGAAAATGCGCTCATTGTTCCTCAAAAAAATGTTGAACAACTTGCGAATAAATTAGATGAGTTGCTTAATAATACACCGTTACAAAAAACATTAGGTAAAAATGGGCGCGCGTTTGTTTTAATTAATTATGATTGGAAAATAATTGCCAACCGCTATGATGAACTTCTAAACAACTGCGTGATTCGTTGAAAGAGTTTTTTTGAAAGATTTTGCCACGTTAAATTTTGAGGAAAAGGCTCAATTTGTGGCATTTCAAGTTGTAATATAATGCTATTTGCCATATCATTTGAATCATTCGCTTCACAGAAACTTTGTGGCGCGTGTTTGAAGAAATCCATGTAATTAGAAACCCGCGTGCTCACGATAGGAACTTCACAAGCTAAATATTCTGCAATTTTGCACGCATTAGACATTTGAATTTGTTTAGCTGTACCATTGTTTCTAAGCTCATAAGGTAAGGTAACAACATCGCAAGCATTAATCATCATAACAACTTCGCGTTGAGAAACAAAGCCTGCATATTTGATCCAAGGTTTATTAAGCATTTCAAAATCCAAATCACATTTACCCGCTAATAAAAGCAATAAATTCGGATATTTTTCTTTCACAATTTCACAAGCATGAACTAATTGCGGACCGCTTCTTTCCGTTAAAGAACCAAAGAAACCCACCATTTTAATATCCAAAGGTAACCTTAGGTTTTGTCGAGCAATTTTCTTATCTAAATGTTTAAATAATTGGGTATCAACACCGTTTTCTATTGTTATCACTGAAGAGTTATATTTTTTAGTCAGTTGCTTTAATGGTTCACTTGCACACACAACTAAATGAGCGCGTTTCAATAGAAAATAATAAATTGTTTTCATGAAAGGTAATTTATGTGTTCCAAAAGCGGGATAGAAATCGTACATATCAAATACAAAAGGGATTTTTAATTTCTTTGCTATTAGATAAGCAATAAAACCGAAATGTGTATCGCCACTTGCCATTAGAAAATCGGGTTGATAACTTTGGATAAGTTTGTTTGTTTGGGATAAAAAAGAGCGCAAATTTGAAATATTAAGAGGTATTGAATGAAAGGTAATATCTTCTATTTCTTGCTGGGTAGCAACGGGATTTCTATAATCGGCAGCAATGACCATACTTTCTAATCCCAGTTTCTTTAATTCAACAGGCAAATAAAAAAGCCTGCCAAATTGATCAATAATTAAATCTTTATTTGTATAATATCGCTTACATAACAAAACAAATTTCATAAGAAATCCTATTTTTTATTTGAAAGAAAATGAAACCATGCCTTTGAAAGCATTTTGAGAGGAATTAAAGAACGGTAACGTAATGATCTTAGTAAAGCTCTTGCCGTTAATGTTATAGAACGTAATCCTAAAAAAAATAAATAATTCAAATAATTATGAGCAACTTTACGCGCCAACAACAAATGAGCAAAAGTCATATGATATTCATAAAATGCCTCCCCTTTTGAACTAGAACCCACTCCATCGTGATAAAGTTTGGCATTTTCTACACTTTCAATCGTATTTCCTTGTTTCTGCAAACGCCATGATAATTCAGTATCTTCACCATACATAAAGAAATCTTCATCAAATAAAGGTTGTTGAGCAAGTTCTTTACGAATAAGCAAACAACATCCCGATAAATAAAAAAAACTACCAATGATAGGACGTTTTACCAATAAACCCAAAGGAGCATGATACCAATTTATTATAGTATGTTGATTTTTATCATAAATTTGAGGAGAAACCATTATCGTTTTTGGGTAAAAATTTAACCAATTAACTAATTTATTAACCATTTGAATATCTGCTTCTGCATCATTATTGATAAGCAAATAAAAATCATGTGGAGAATGGGTTTCAAACCATTGCAATGCTTGATTCATTCCTTTCCCAAATCCAACATTTGAACTATTAGATTGTAAGATTAATTTGAAATCACTTTTTTTCATTAAATCAGCGGTTATTTCCTCTAATGCTCTAAAAGCATCTAAATCGGCGGAATTATCCAAAACTAAAACCGTCGTTAATCCTTGTTTTTGTAAAGATATTAAGCAATTACGAGTTTTTTGTTCACCAAAGTAATTTAAAATAATAGCAGCAATTTTCATAATCAATTCAATGGTTTATATGCGTTAATAATTAATTCCTCCGCATCTGATTGAACAATTGCGTGGCGCATTTCTTGAGGAAGCCATTTCAAACGTTGAAAGAAAGTTGGAGAAACATTAACCGTTGGAATATTTCCCTTTTGGGTTGCTTCACTTTGAGCATAAACTAGTGCAATATGAAATCCTCTGGGTAAATATTCTATATTTCTAAAACCCGCGTCTTTTAGGCTTATTTCTAATGATTTTTGATTAAACAAAACTAAATGACGAGGGGTTTCAAGAGATAACCAATGATGTTTGTAAAGTTGATGTCCAAATGAGTTTAAGTTGGGGGTTGATAACCACAAACGTCCATTAGGTTTCAACGCCGCATAACATATTTGTAAAGCAGCAATTGGATCATGCAAATGTTCTATTACATGACTTAAAGAAATTACGTCGTAATAATTTGGTTGTAATTGAGCATTTTCTAACGTTTCATTATAAATTTTGAAACCCTGTTGTTTTGCAAGATGCGCAGCTTTTTGATCGGGTTCAATACCTTCAACTAACCAACCTGCTGTTTGAATACGAGCGAGAAACTCTCCATTTCCACAACCCACATCTAACCAAATGAGGGGATTTGAAATAGAAACCTGTGGAATTAAACCACGAGCATGATAAATCCAATGGGTTAAAAATGCGTTGGGAAATAAATTAAACAGATAATAACCTATTGACCATGCCGGAAAAAAACGATAACCTACCCGACGATTTAACCACCCATTACGCAGTGCAAAAAGTGCTTTTTTTATACCTTTTGGAGGAAGTTTAGCAACAGAGTGTGTATAATAATTGTGGGCGTAAATTGCTCCAATACTTTCTCTCGTAGGGCGCGGATCAAGATACACCGTTTCACAATGAGTACAACGATACAAATGCCATTTGTCGGGAGCGACACCAAGATAAGTATCCACTAAATTATCGTAAAGTGTTTCTCTATCAGTTGATTTACAAATGGGACACTGTGTTACTTTTTCTAATTGTAGTATAATTTTAGACATTTGAAGAAATAAAAGTGGGTAATTTCTGAACATTTTATTCTTTTTCTTTAAAATTGTCGATAACTACCTATTTCTTAAATCTAATCTTTTGAGTTTCTATGTATAATGATAAGAAAGTGATTGTAGTCATGCCTGCTTATAATGCGGCAAAAACGGTTAGAAAAACTTATTGCGAAATTCCTCTCAATATCGTCGATGAAGTGATTTTGGTCGATGATAAAAGCATCGATGAAACCATTGAAATTGCTCAAGAATTAGGCATTTCAATTATTGCTCATGAACACAATTTAGGCTATGGTGGAAACCAAAAAACTTGTTATAAAGTTGCTTTAGAAAAAGGGGCTGATATTGTAATTATGTTGCACCCCGATTACCAATACACACCTAAACTCATTACGGCGATGGTTTCTCTCATTGCAGAAGGGTTGTTTGATTGCGTGTTAGGTTCTCGGATTTTAGGCGTGGGTGCTTTGAAAGGCGGAATGCCTCTTTACAAATATATTGCTAATCGTTTTC
>JBEAVE010000044.1:0-4669 GCA_041161065.1 Pseudomonadota bacterium
CCTGAACCCGTTGAGCCATTTTTCACTACTTTTAAACTGTTACAATAACGACATCTCATTTTCTTTCCTCTACTTTCCTCTAAATTCTTACATTATATCACTATTATATGCACCACTACCAATTTTTTTATTTGGCAGTGGTGCAAAATATAGTGATAAGATATGGTAGTGATGCAGAACAGTGTGAAATCCTGTTCTAACTTCTTGAAAAATAAAGACCATCATTCGCTAAATGCACCACTACCCAACTGAATTATCCAATACTAATTTATTCACGTCCCTCCTCAATTAGCATTTTAATGTCGAAGCGAGTGACGGGTTGAGAAACGTGAAATTCCTTTATTTGTTGAATCAATTGGCGTGATGTATTTGAAGAAAGCGGTAATTTGTTTAGGCTAGATTGCTTCAAAAAATTTGTAATAACTACCTCTAAGTTTGTTATTCCCCGCAGTTGTTGATACACGTCATCGGGAATTTTAATCGTCATATCCATTTTGATTTCTCCACGCACAAAAAAGACCCCTCAAGTATATCACCTTGAGAGGTTCTCTTTTAAATCTTCAATCGCCTGCATTGGCGAGGTTGGTTGCAACTGGTGAAATAATCACATAGGATTCAAAGTATTGCAAGCCTTTTTTCGCATGACATTTTTGCAACACAGATGAACGCTGATTTGATCACGGGTTAAGTTTCGAAGTTAATATCTTTATCTTTGAGCACTTGATTTAAGAATTCTAACCCGTTGTCAATAGAAGGTTGTTTTTCGGATTCTAAGGCTTTGATTCCCCAATAAAAATCTTCTAACTCTAACAAATGATTGTATTGTTCAAAAGAAATAATCACGGCGGTATTTCTGCCATTTTTTTCAACAAAAACGGGTTCTTTAATCGCCGCATCGAGATATTTGCCTAAACGAGTTTTTAACTCAGTTGCTTGAACGTTCATTATTGTAAGTTCCTTAATTTTTTATAAATGTCATCATCGTTGCGTTTGCCCGCAAGTGAAACAAATAAATGAGTATTATCAAAACGATAGATAATTCTAAATTCTCCCACATCTTTTCGATAAAGATTGTCATATCCTTTAAGTTTTGCAGAATCGTGCGGGGTCGGGTTTTTCATCAGCTCTAAAATAGCAACATAAAGCTGTTTGCATTGTTTGGACGGCAATTCTTTAATGAAATTAGCAGGTTGTGGTTTAATATCAAGCGTAAGCATAAGTCCATTATAGCTATTTTAGCTGGCAAGTCAAATTAAGTCATTCGAACACAAAAAAACCTTCTAAGTTTCTTAGGCTTAAAAGGTTTTATTTTGGATCATTTTTGAATCAAATCGCCTGCATTGGCGAGGTAGGTTGCAACGAGGGTACAAATGAGATTATGTTGATGCCATATGGGTTTCAATCGCCTGCATTGGCGAGGTAGGTTGCAACTTTTCTCAGTCTGGAATATTTTTAAAAATAGTTTGTTTCAATCGCCTGCATTGGCGAGGTAGGTTGCAACTGGTGAAATAATCGCATAGCTTTCAACGGGTTGCAAGTCTTTTTTTGCAACACAGATAAACACTGATGAATTAAAAAAGGTAATTAAGTCCAGTTTTCTAATTTCAATTCGGTTATCCGATCGAAATGGCGGGAGTTATTGGTGACTAATATTTTATTTTGAGCAACACAAATACTTGCAATCATTAAATCCATATCGGCAATCGGCGTACCGTTCTTTCTCAACGTCGCCTTTTGTCGAGCAAAACATTCTGACGCATTTGCATCAAATTCAAGTATATTAAAATCATTTAGCAAATTATAAACTAATTTAAGATTTTGTGGTTGTTTTTTAGAATTATACGCACCAAAAAGTAATTCTGTGGCAGTAATTCTTGTAATAAATAAATCACGCATATCTTTATTAAAAACCTCCGACATGACAATCCGATGTCCTTTTAGAAAATAGATCACAATATCTGTATCTAAAACATAACTCATAAAGTTGTTTCTCGGGTTTGATTGCAACGCGATTCTTGAATAGCATTCAGCCAATCATTTGCTTCGTTTTCGGATAACGTACCCGCATATTCTTTTAAAGGATGAGGAAGGATATTTTGCTGCTGTGCGTACAGTTGAACTGCCTTTTCAATAATAGCGGTTTTCGTGGTTTGCTGTAAGTCGCTTAAATCTTTTAACAACACCAACGTAAAATCATTCAATCTTAAACTTATCGCGCTTTTCATGTTGTTTCTCTCCGCAAAGATTACTTCTAAATAGTCTACACAATTCCAATAAAAAAGCCTACTAGTTTTTTATTTCTAGTAGGTTTTTTAGATCATTTCAAATCAAATCGCCTGCATTGGCGCGGTTGGTTGCAACTGGTGAAATAATCGCATAGCTTTCAATGGATTGCAAGCCTTTTTTTGGCTTATGTTTAATTTTGGAGTGTTGTTAAATCAATAACGGTAACATATTGATTTGCAATAGAAATCAATTGTTTATCATTTGTCCAGAATTGAGCACATTGAGCGTGCAATGCGGCAGCTAAATGGAGAGCATCAGGGGTTTTCAAATGCGTAGTTGCTCTCAAATGGGTTGCTTGTTCAAATACTGTTTTATCTAATGAAATTATTTCACAGCAATTAAAGAACTTATCAAATTGTTTTAGAGCAAGTTGATTGTCGTTTCGAATGGCTAATAAGCGGGTTTCTAAACGGGCTAATTCACTGCTATAAATCCGATGGTGAAATAAATTTGTTTTGAGCAAAGTTTGTTGATGTTCATCGCCTTCGATCAAACCAATAATCATACAGCTATCGAGATAAATATTTGCCATGTTTTAATTATCCCATTGATCTCGCTCTGATTTAAGATAGTTAAGGATTTGAGATTGAGTTAACCCGCCCGCCGTATTGAGAGGTAAATTATTTAGAAAATCTGCCATCGTTGATTTCTCGGTTTCTACCCATTCATAAATCACCGCAATTTTAGCGCGTCCACTCGGAATATGCTCAGGCAAATTAAGCATAAGTTGATGATTTATCGGGATTTCTGTTTCAATTTCATAATAAGCACGCACAGTTCCATTCCTCTCGTTTCTCAACCAAAAAAAGACCCCTCAAGTATATCTCATCTTGAGAGGTCTTTTTTAGATCATTTCAAATCAAATCGCCTGCATTGGCGAGGTAGGTTGCAACTATATTATTTCAAATAACAATAGTAGCCTTTAGAGTTTCAATCGCCTGCATTGGCGAGGTAGGTTGCAACTGTGGGGACAAAACTTACTACCTGAACTGTGATAAGTTTCAATCGCCTGCATTGGCGAGGTAGGTTGCAACCGTGTATTATGTACTTATGGAAGTAAAAGATAATAATGGGTTTCAATCGCCTGCATTGGCGAGGTAGGTTGCAACCCCCCGTGAGTAGAATAATCGCATAGGATTCAAGGTATTGCAAGTAATTTTTTGCATGACATTTTGACATAAAAAAATTATACTCTTGCATCGCAGTTTGCGAAAATAAATTTCAATAAAATCAAACACTTCATATTTTAGACTTACTCCAAAAAGCCCATTTTTGACAAACCGAAAAAGTTGTACTCTCGACTTGATTTTTAAGGATTTTTTAAGTTTCATCGGTTTTCTCAAGATCGTTTAGTGTTTGAAAAAATAAAGGTTTTAACTTACACTTTTACGTCCAAGAAAATCATAAAGGAGAACTTAATGAACTCATTAGCGATTAAAAAAGTTGAAATCACGAAAGAATTAAATGCGCTATCTGAAACAGAAATCGATCAAGTGAAACAATATGTAGATTTTTTGTTATTTCAAAAACTGCCATCTTCGCGGGTTCAAACACTGGCGGGTATTTGGAAAGATCAGGGATTTGAAAAGTTAAACAACTTAGAGCAAGATATTTATGCGTTACGTCAAACTTTGTCGGTTTCTATTTTAGAAAAGGATTTCTCGTGAAATACCTTTTAGATACCGTCACCATCGTCAGATATTTTGCTCAAACAGGTTCATTGGGATTACAAGCCCGTTCTATATTAGAAAACAATCACCATGAGTTTATCATTTCAGTGATCAGTTTGGCAGAAATTATGTATTTGTCTGAAAAGAATAGAATTGCTGTTGATTTGCATCAAACATTAGAATTAATAGAAAAAACAAATAATTATACCGTTATTGATTTAAATCCCGATATTTTAAAAATTGCAGTTCATTTACCTTTCTATGAATTACACGATAGATTAATTCTTGCCACTGCAAAATGGTTGGAAATCCCTATTTTATCCAGCGACAAACGCTTTTTAAATATCGATAGCATTTCTGTTATCTGGAATTGATTTGTAATTTCTCCCATTCTCCATAAAAAAAGCCTTTTCTCCATTCAAGAGAAAGGGCTTTTTCTTTTAGATCATTTTTAAATCAAATCGCCTGCATTGGCGAGGTAGGTTGCAACTGGGAGGGAATATGAAAACATGTGATAAATGTGTTTCAATCGCCTGCATTGGCGAGGTAGGTTGCAACCCAGATTCGTATGATACTGTATTAGGTGTCAGTCGGTTTCAATCGCCTGCATTGGCGAGGTAGGTTGCAACCCCCCGTGAGTGAAATAATCGCATAGGATTCAAAGTATTGCAAGCCTTTTTTTACATGACATTTTGACATAAAAAACTTAGCCT
>JBEAVE010000007.1:0-68651 GCA_041161065.1 Pseudomonadota bacterium
GTGTATTATTGGACAATGGAGTCGTGTCTATGACTTTTTGATCGTGCAAAGAGGAAATAAAAGGGCTATCCATAATTTCTTCCTGTTTCAAAGAAATTTCCGCCATCGGCAAAGTAAAATAAAACACACTTCCTTCCCCAATATGGCTTTCTACACCCACCTCGCCGCCTAACTTTTTTGTAATCCGTTTCACAATTGCCAAACCTAATCCGTGTCCTTCCATTTCAATGGTTTCTGATAAACGAGTAAAAGGATTAAATAATTTAGCTTTTGCTTCTTTTGTTAAACCACTGCCATTATCTCGCACCCAGAAACGAACTTTTTGATCATCTTGCACTGTCGCACCAATCATAACCTGAGGTGGTCTTCCTCCATATTTTAGCGCATTGCTCAAATAATTTGCCCAAATCTCTGCAACCCATGGTGCATAACCCAATGCAATCGGTAGTTGTTCTGTTTTTTGTAATTGACCGCCATATTGTTGAAATAAGTGCGCCAAACGATATTCCACTTGTAAAATAATCTCGTTCATATTAAGAGGTTTGCTTTCTATTTGTTGCTGACCAATTCGAGCAAGTAATAATAAAGATTCTATAATTTCAAACATCTGTTTGCCCGCATGAATAACGGATTTTAATTGCTGCGAACTTTCTTGATCTAATTCGGGGTGACGTTTCAATACCATATCCGTCATGCCTAAAATCAAATTCAAAGGATTTTTCAAATCATGCGCAACCATATAAGAAAACGCATCTAATTCTTCATTTTTAGTTGCTAATTCTTGATGACGATCTAATAAATTTTTATTGCTTTCTTGTAAGGCTTTCTTCAATTTTTGCATGGTTAAATGCGTTCGAATTCTCGCCAATGATTCTTCATGTTGAATAGGCTTGGTAATATAATCAACCGCTCCCAAATTAAATCCTGTAATTTTATTTTTTATATCATCAAGCGCGGTCATAAAAATGATTGGAATATCGCGCGTGCGTTCTGATGCTTTTAATTGCGTACAAACATCAAACCCATTGATATCAGGCATCATTATATCTAATAAAATCAAATCGGGTAATTCGTCCTCAGCAATATCCAATCCCGTTTTTCCATCTTCTGCAATCAATACTTCAAATCCTTGTCGACTAAGCAATTGAAATAATACTTGCAGGTTTTCATGAATATCATCGACTAATAATATTTTTTCTGGCATATCCTAATTTTCCTTATCATTTTTTCAACCATGATGGTAACGTGAAAGCAACTCTTTAAGTTTAGCTAATTGGAAATTATTGGCTAAAAATTTTACTTTTATAGAAAACCCACTTAATTCACTATTTTGTTTTGCCAGATTTTCTACAAATTCATTAATTTGCTGAACCCTTCCTTTCTTCACTAAAGTTAAAAGATTTTTAATCTCTTCTTCTTTAGGAAAAACAAAATTTTTTGATAAGGTATCTACCGTTTCTTTTTCTTTTTTACTAATAGGTAATGGCGTATTATTTTCTGATAACACCACTAAGGTATTATTTAGAGATAATAAAGGTATTTTGAAATAGAATTTGCTCCCTTTATTTATGGTACTTTCAACTTGCAATTCACCTTGCATAAGTTGCACTAAGTTTTTACTAATTGGCAGACCTAATCCAGTTCCTTCCGCTTTTCGTTGTGGATTTCCTACCTGTAGAAATGGCTCAAAAATCAACTCTAATTGGTTTTTTTGAATGCCACAACCGGTATCAATTACGGTGAACGTTGCTTGATCATTTTGATAAGAAACTTGCAAAACAACTTCACCTTGTTGCGTAAATTTAATGGCATTGCTCAACAAATTAAGCAATATTTGCCGCAAACGTTTCTCATCGGCTTTCACCGTTTGCGGTAAAGGTGTTAGTAGTTCAAACTTTAATAACAACCCCTTGTTCTCTGCACGCAGTTTAAAGAAATCGGTAACATCTTGTAAGAAAGTTAAAAGGTTAAATGCAACAGGCACAAGCTCCAATTTGTTTGCTTCAATTTTTGAGAAATCTAATACGTCATTAATCAACATCAACAAATGTTCTCCACTGCGTTGAATAACTTGAATACCTTCCCGTTGTTTTGGCAATAAATTATTTTCATATAATAAAATTTGTGCATATCCCAAAATACCATTTAATGGCGTGCGTAATTCATGACTAATGCTCGCAATAAAAGTACTTTTTGCTTGATTGGTGCGTTCTGCCAGTTCTTTAGCCATTTGTAATAACGATTCGGCTTGTTTATGCTCAGTAATATCGGTAATAATAATAATCAAATGTTCCACTCCATTGTAGAGCAAACTCGTTGCAGAAATATCCACCCACAGAACTTCACCAGCTTTATTAAACATACGACTTTCTAAACGGTATCCATTAATTTTTCCTTGCGTTAAAGCCTCATGAAATTCTCTAATTTGTTTAGTTTGTTCAATAGGGCAATCCAAATAGTTTTTTGCTTTAATTTCATACAAAGAAAAACCTGTCATTTCCAAATAATAACGGTTCACCTGTAAAATGTGCCCTTCTTTACTAACCGTTAAAATCCCAATCGAGGCGTGTTCAAATATAGCTTTCAAACGACTTTCACTCGCTCTCAAAGCGTCCCAAGCATTCTTTTGCTCAGTAATATCCCAGCTCGATCCAATATAGCCGTCAAACTGATGATCATCACGATAACGAGCAACCCCTTTGTCTAATATCCAACGGTATTCTCCATCATAACGGCGCACACGGCATTCTATACTAAATGTTTTATGTTCAGTGGCTGCATTTCTATAGGTTTCAACGTATTTGTCTAAATCCTCTGGATACAAATAGTTTTTCCACCCAAAACCTAATTGATTTTCTAACGGCACACCCGTAAATTCTAACCACGCTCGATTGAAATAAGTTGCTCGCCCATCTATATCACTAACCCAAATCATAACCGGTGCAGAATCAGCCATTAACCGAAATCGTCGTTCACTTTCTAAAACCGCTAATTCGGCTTTTTTTCGTTGAGAAATGTCTTGTATTGTACCAAAAACATGGGTGATTTTTCCATAAATATTTCTTTTAACACTTCCAAAGGATTGGACATAATGAATGTTTCCGTTGCTATGTTTCACGCGAAATTCAATATCAAAGGATTTTCCAGTATTAATTGTTTGCTGTAAAACCACCATTAATAACGCTCGATCATTTGAATGAATGGCTTGATTAAAGGTTTCTATTGAAATGCGTTGTTCGGGGGTTGATTCGAGCCCAAAACTACGAAAGACCTCTGGTGATAATTCAACATCTTGTTGCTCTAAAGCCCATTCCCATTGACCTAATTGTGCAATACGCTGCGTTTCTAATAAGCGTGCTTTATGTTCTTGTAATAAAAATTCGGTGTTTTTAAATGCGGTAATATCCGTAATAACAATTAAGCGTGCAATCCGTTGTTCGTCCCAAATAATTGCACGTTCTTGGAAATGTAACCAACGCTTTGATTGGGGGTGGAAATATTCTTTGTTTTTTGAATGCGAATATTTATTGGTGAGGGGGATTTCTAAAGGTGTGCAAAAAGAGCACCGTTCTATTTGTCCGGGAAAGATACTTTTCCAACAGGTTTGTCCAACTAAAGAATCACTTCCTAATACTATTTTTGATGCTCGATTTGCAAACAAAATTTTGTAATTGTACATATCAACAACATAAATAAAAGCGTCCAAACTATCTAATACGGTAGTAAAGCGTTCATGCGCTAATTTTAGAGCATCATTTGCATCTTTTCTTTCTGTTATTTCCTCACAACTTCCTAAAATCCCCACAACCTTTCTTTCACCATCATACAAAGGCAAACGAGTAGTGCTCAACCAACCCCGTTTTCCATCAACTCGAATATAAGATTCAATACGATGATAATCAGGTTTTTCTTCCTCCAAAACAGTTGTTTCTATACATTCAATCGCCGCCGGATTTTCTCTCCACGCTAATTCCTTGCTATAACGTCCAATAAGTTGTTGTGGAGATTGCACGCCTGCTGTACAAGCAAACGGTAAATTACAACCCAAAAATTGTAATTGTTTGTTCTTCCAAAAAATCAATAATGGAATGTTATCTAGTAATGATCGTAAAAAGGCTTCTTTTTCACTTAGTTCTTTGGTACGTTCTTCTACTTTGCGTTCTAAGGTTTGTTGATAGGAAAATTGTTGCATTTCTAATTGATGACGGCGAGTAATATCCTCACTATAACCAATCACGCCGATAATGTTTTGTTCTTTATCATAAAGCGGTATTTTAAGGGTTTGTCGCCACAAATATTGCCCGTTTTTTAACATGGGACGATCAATCAGTTTTTGCTCTAATTGCCCTGTTTCAAAAATCCGCTGATCAATATCACAAAAAGAGGTTGCTTGGGCTTCTTGAAAAAAGTCAAAATCAGTTTTACCTTTAATAAAAGTCGGATTTTCTAAGCCAATCCATTGAGAAAAAGCTGTATTGCAACCCTGATAAACAGACTGGCGGTTCTTCCAAAAAATAAGCAACGGCGTATGATCAACTACCTTGTGAAAGAAATCTGCAGTGGATTGTGTTTGTTGAAGTTTTTTTTCTAGCGCATACAAATGAACCCCCAACGAAAAAACAAAGATGCTCCACAATAAAGTTAATACAACAGGTGGAATAAAATGTATCCCCGCTGCTAAAAAAAAGCCACTCGCGCCGATAAATAAAAAACGAATTTCTCTTGACATTTCAATAAGATACCTTGTTACAATAACTAAAAATATGGACAAATGCAGCTAGATTTGACAACGTTGTCTGAAATGCAACAAAATAAGCCAATTAAAGCGATTCAAAATAACAAAATCGAGGAGATTTTCAATGATTTTTCAAGACTCTCACCATCGGCTAACATTCACCTATATTCTAGCACTTTCTTTAGTGGCAATTCTAACAATTGCAAGCCAGTTGTTAATTCACCATACCTTAGAAATTCAAGCAAATGATTCTCGCGTTATTAATATTTCTGGGCGACAAAGAATGCTCAGCCAACGCATTACAAAAACCGCTTTGCTTATCAAAAATGCTCAACAAGAAACCCAAAAAGCTCATTTCTTAGAAACATTCAAAAAGATTGTTACATTATGGCAAAAATCTCATTTAGGCTTGCAATTTAGCGATACGGATTTGCAATTGCCCGGAAGAAATAGTGAATCCATTACGGCGATGTTCTCACGCATTCAACCCCATTATGAAGCCATTATTCAAGCAGCTCAAATCATTTTAGATAACGCCCATCAAACCATTCCAGAAGAGGCATTTCAAACCATTTTAGAAAACGAAAACCAGTTTCTAACATGGATGGATAAAATCACTTTTCAATATGACGATGAAGCAAAACAACGGGTCAATTCTATTCAACGTATTGAAATGACTTTAATGCTTGTTACTTTATTTCTTTTGTTATTAGAAGCCTTCTTTATTTTTCGACCCGCTGCTAAAGCCATTGCTCGACAAATTGAAATCATTAAACAAACCGAAGAAGAAAAGATTCAAGCACAGCAAAAACTAATCGTTCAATTAGAGGAATATCGTCAATTGCAACAACGCATTAATCAAGATTTAGAAATCAAAGTGAAAGAAAGAACCGCCGCCATTACTGAGCAAAATCGTCATATTCTAACCCAATCAGAACAACTTCGCCTTGCAAAACAACAAGCTGAATCGGCAAACATCGCCAAAAGCCAATTCATTGCAAATATGAGCCACGAATTACGCACACCTTTGAATGCAATTATTGGTTACAGCGAAATTTTAGCAGAGGAAGCGGCTGAATCAGGCGACCCCAGTTGGACGGCAGATTTGAACAAAATTAAAATCGCTGGAAAACATTTGTTGAATTTAATTAACGACATTTTAGATATTGCAAAAATTGAAGCAGGAAAAATGGAAGTATTGCCTGAAAATTTTGATCTAACAGAATTGATAGAAGAAATCCGTATTGGTATTGAACCACTTGTTCGCAAAAATAATAATCTACTTGTGGTAGAAACTTCGCCACAATTACAACAAGAACCATTGGTTTGTACTGATATAACAAAACTGCGCCAAATTTTATTGAATTTATTGAGCAACGCATCTAAATTTACTGATCAAGGTACAATTACGTTAAGCTCAAATATTGAAATTGATGGAAATAATAGAATGTTGGTATTAAGCGTTAAAGATAGTGGCATTGGAATTCCTGAAGATCATCAAAAGAAACTATTTCAAAATTTTGTTCAAGCAGATGGTTCTACGACTCGAAAATATGGAGGAACAGGTTTAGGATTAGCGATTACGAAAAAGTTTTGTGAAATGTTAGGCGGTGAAATTAGTATGGAAAGCCAAATGAATAGAGGAACAACCTTTACTATTCGTTTGCCTGCTCTGATAGAAAAAGGAGATAATTCAGAAATAAAAACCCGCACATTATTAACAAAGCCTAAAACAGTTACTGCAATGAATAATAAGCCAAAAGTATTGATTATTGATGATGATAAAAATGCACGAGAGCTATTTCGCATTCATTTGTCGAGATTAGGTTATGAAATCCTCGAAGCGGAGAACGGTGTATCGGGTTTGGCAATAGCTTATCGTGAGAAACCTAGTGTTATTATTTTAGATGTTATAATGCCCGATTTAGATGGTTGGGGCGTATTGGCGCAATTAAAGAACGATCCCATTTTATCTACGATTCCTGTTGTTATGGCATCGATTGTAGAAAATCGTCCTTTAGCTTATGCGTTGGGGGCGGCAGAATTTGTAAATAAACCCATAGAACGTTTAACATTAGAAGATACCGTAAGAAAGTGTTTAACTTCAAATGAAATGCTCACGGTTTTGATCGTGGAAGATGATGAATTAACCCGTTCAATGTTGAGTGCATTATTAACAAAGAAAGGTTGGCATATTAGAACTGCTGTAAATGGTGCAGAGGCATTAGAATCTGTGAAAGAACTTACGCCCGATTTGATTTTATTAGATTTAATGATGCCGGAGGTTGATGGGTTTGAGTTTCTCAAAACATTGAGAACAGAAACGCAATGGCAAACCATTCCTGTTGTGGTGCTCACGGCGAGAAACCTTTCTGAAACTGAACGTAATGCGCTGGCAAATGATGCTCAAAATATTTTGCAAAAAGGGGCGTATGATAAAGATTATTTATTAGAGCAAATTCGTTTGTTGGTGGGAGAAAAATTGCATTTCTAAACGGGTAATTTGGTGGTTTTGGTGAGTTTTGCTGCTTTCACGCCACGCAATCCGCTAATTTCTCCACTTAATTGTTCAATTTCTCGGGGTTTTCCTTTCAAAATAATGGTTTCTAAACACAAATCATGATATAAATGAACATGGGTTGTGCATAAAATATGGACGTAGCTATCATGTTGAATAGACATGATTTTTTGAGCAAGTTCGCGCTGATGATGATCGTAAGTCAAAGTCAAAACACCAAACACGTCAGCGGTTTCATCTTGCCATTCATTTTCAATAAGTTTCTCACGAATTAAATCCCGAATAAATTCAGATCGAGAACTATAACCTAATTGAGAAACTTGCAAATCTAGCATTTCTGACAGCGTTTGCGGCAAAGAAATACTAAAACGAATAGTTGCTTCTTCTTTTGAATGCGTCATTATAAAACCTCTAATAGTTTGGAATCCCGCTAAAATATGCTAATATGCAACGTTTTTATTCGTCTCTTTGGACGTTATGCTCGCTTACTTAGAACTCATTTTATATAAAACTTACGCCGATCTCAAAGCCGAAACCGAACGCACTTATTTAGGGTTTCTTTGGTGGATTTTTGAACCGATTTTGTTCATGAGCGTGTTCTATTTTGTATTTGGCGTATTACAAAAACAACCCGTCCCTAATTTCGTTTCTTTCTTATTGGTGGGATTAGTCACTTGGGAATGGTTTAAAGCCTGCGTTTCTCACGGTTCGTCGGTTATTTACGGTCAATACGGATTGATGCAACACATTCATTTACCTAAAATATTATTTCCCATTATTTTAATTTTAACCGATAGTTTTAAGTTTGCCTTCGTATTTAGTTTGTTACTTATTTATTTGTGGACAAGCGGTTTTAGTATTAATATTGCTTACCTTTCTTTACCCGTCGTATTATTCACAGAATTGCTTTTTACAATGGCGATTACCTTTTGGGTTGCTGCAATCGTTCCTTTCGTGCCCGATTTACGATTTGTTATCGATAATCTTCTAACAGCAGTATTTATGATTTCAGGCGTTTTCTTTAGCGCAGCACAAATGACCGAAGGCGTGCAATTCTACTTTTATTTGAATCCAATGGCAAATCTAATTGAAGATTATCGTAAGATTTTGTTACATGGGGAATTTCCTGATTGGTCGAGCTTAATGATCATTAACGCAGTTGCTCTATTGGGTATTTTAACAGCAATGCGCGTGATTCGGCGTTTTGAATACATTTATCCAAAGATTACACCCTAATGAAAAAAATTATTTCTTTATGCGATGTTGGCATTTGTTATCGTAAGAAACGTGGGATTTTTGGTGAACCTTTCTGGGCACTAAAGAAAGTTTCTTTTGATTTATTTCAAGGAGAAACCCTCGGCGTGATTGGAAGAAATGGCGCAGGCAAAAGCACATTAATGCGGATTATGTCGGGGATTGTTAAACCAGATTGTGGGCATTTCACCAATTACGGTTATCGGGTTTCTCTTTTGTCATTGCAACTGGGTTTCATTTCCTATTTAACAGGGCGAGAAAACGCGATTTTAGGCGGTATGTTGATGGGTTTGAGACGTAAAGAAATTGAATCAAAAATACCCGCGATTCATGCCTTTTCTGAACTGGGTGATTTCTTTGATAAACCGATCAATACTTATTCTTCAGGCATGAGTGCGCGATTGGGTTTCTCGGTGGCATTTCAAGTTGATCCCGATGTTCTATTAATTGACGAGGTTTTAGGGGTTGGTGATGAAGAGTTTCGCGCGAAATCAACACACGTTATGCAAGAGCGGATTCGTAATGATAACAAAACCGTCGTTTTTATTTCTCATGATGCTCGATTAATTGAAAAACTTTGTGATCGAGTAGTGTGGATAGAAAATGGTGAAAGTAAAATGGAAGGAAAACCCGAACAAGTTGTTCAAGAATATCACCGCTATTTACATAGCAACTCACAAAAATAATGGCTACACATCAATTTAATTACCAAGCCTGCGACGTTCAAGGAAAATTGCATAAAGGACAGCTTAATGCAGAAACCGAACAAGAGGTTGTTTCTTTGTTGCAAGCGCGTCAATTAATTCCTATTCAAATTGAAATCACCAGCAATACTACTCATGCTTTTACATGGGGTAAGAAAACGGTTTCAAATAAAGAAGTTATTGAATTTACAACGGGATTATGTACGCTTGTAGAATCTCACGTTCCTTTGGATAGAGCATTGGGGTTATTAGAAAACCTCACTGAGAAACCCGTGATGCAAACATTAATTGCCGATTTGCGCAGAGAAATTAAGGACGGACATTCTTTAGCAGACGCATTACAAAATCGCCCCGAAATCTTTTCAAAAATGTATATCAACATTGTTCACGCAGGTGAGGAAGGTGGGATATTAGAAAAGCTCCTGCCCCGTATGGCAAAATTCTTAGAAGAAGCAGAGGAATCTCGCCGCATTTTGATTTCTGCAATGGTTTATCCCATGATTTTATTGGTGGTAGGCATTCTAAGTGTAATGGCGTTAATGATTTTTGTTGTACCACAGTTTGCAACCTTATTTGAAGATATGGGTTCAGCTATGCCTGAATCGGCGGCGATTTTGTTAGGATTAAGTGCTTGGTTGAAACATTACGGATGGACATTGTTATTTGTCCCGCCCTTTTTGTGGTACGCTTGGAAATACTTAGATACCACCCCAGATTTACGATTACAACGCGATGAATTTTTATTACAACTTCCTATCTTTGGAAACATTTTACGCGAATCAGAAAGCTCGCGATTTTGTAGAACATTAGGTGCATTGCTAGGGTCTGGAATTCCTCTATTAAAAGCCTTACACATTGCTCGAGGTGTTATGGAGAACCAAGTCTTAGCAGACAGTTTAGAACAAGTTGAGGAATCGGTAAGACGCGGCATTAGTTTGGGCAAAGCATTATTAAACACCGCGCAGTTTCCCGTTCTATTACCGCAATTGGTTATTGTCGGTGAAGAATCAGGCAAAACAGCCACTATTTTAGACAAACTCGCAGAGTCTTTTGATAGCAATGTTCGTCGTCAAACAAGTCGTTTAGTTTCTTTAGTAGAACCGTTGCTGATTGTTTCATTAGGCATCATTGTCGGTTCGGTTGTAATTATTATGTTATCTGCGATTTTTAGCCTTAATGATGTTAAACTTTAACGTATTGGAATCTTTGTATGTATTGTAGATTAGAAAAGTTGTGGATTTTCTTAGCTGTTAGTAGTTTGACAGCCTGTGTTGCACCGATTACAACACCTAAAGAAAATGATTTGATGGATTTAGATATTCCAAGCGCACCGCCTTTGATTAAAAATGCGGAAAATATTCCAACCTTAAATGCGGGAACAACGACCTCACAAAAAAAGGTTATTGATAGCGTAGGAAAAATCCCCGAAATTTCTCCCCATCGTCCAAAACAACCTCCCTTAAAAACAACCAAATTAACAGATGATTTAATTGGTTTGAATCTTGAGCAAGTTGAACTGCGGGCAGTCTTTGAATTATTAGCAGATGCACTAAATATTACCATTGCAATTGATTCGTCGATTGCGGATAAAGTAACCGTGAGAACCGCGCCTGATAAATCCTTAACGCAAGATGATTTGTGGGCTTTATTGCAAATCTTATTGGCAGAAAACAATGTTACAATGGAAAAAAAGGGTAATGTTTATCATTTGAAAAAAGAGAAACATACCTTACCTGATGCGATTGGTAGCAAAAAAGATAAGTTAGCAAATAGTAATTCTCCAGAAATCTTACAAATTACCCCTTTGCGTTATATTACGGTGGATTCTGCATTGACGGCGTTGAAACCAATGGTTGAACCCGAAGGACGTTTGTTGGTTATTTCAAATTTGAATGTTTTAGGCATTGTAACGTCACCAGAGAAACTCGGGCGAATTAACAAATTATTAGCATTATTAGATGCCGATCCTTTTGTTCATCGTGGAATTCGTTTATTTAGATTACAAAATGCGAAATCTAGCGAAGCAAAAACCGATTTAGATAAAATATTACAAGCAGTAGAAGGCAAAATGCCTGCGTTTGAAATTATCGCATTGGATCGGATTAATGCGTTATTGGTTATTTCTCCACCTCAACGAGGATTTGAAGAGGTTGCAAGATGGGTTGAAATAGTCGATGAACGTAACGAAGCTGGCGGTGAGCAAATCTTTATTTATCGGGTGAGAAACTTAAAAGCGACAACGTTAGCAACCACGTTGAAAGATGTGTTTCGAACTGATGGTAAAGAAACCCCTAAAACGCCCGTTAAAGACCCCAATAAACCCGATGAAAAACAACCCGATAAACCGTTAGAAAATAAACTTGAGCAACCAACACCTTTTCAACCCAATAATCCCCAATCAACAGCGACGGCTGCTAATTTGAAAATCAATATTGTTGCTGATGAGGAAACGAATAGTTTGTTGATTAGATCAACTCCCAGAGATTATCGCCATTTATTAAGTACCATTGCAATGTTGGATAATTTGCCGCGCGAAGTAATGATTAATGTCGTTGTTGCAGAAGTAGAACTAACGGAAGGAAATCAGTTTGGAATTGATTGGTATAGTTTATTTAATAAAGGTACGAAAGGATTTATTGGAACTGATTTCAAAGTTCCGGGTTCAGCGGGTGTTACAAATAGTCTCCCAACTCGAAGTGATAATGGATTAGTTGTAAGTTATATTACGGGGTCAATTAGTGGGGTTCTAAATGCGCTTAATACGGAAGGAAGAGTTGAACTATTATCTCGCCCGTCATTGTTAGTCAAAAACAATCAAGAAGCGACGATAAATGTGGGTTCAGATGAGCCGACAATTACCCGTATGAATCAAACCCAAACAGGGATAAGTACAGGGGTAACAACTTCTAATGAAGTACAATATAGAAAAACGGGGATTATTTTGAAAGTAAAACCGCAAATTAATGAAGATGGAATTGTTAATATGACGGTGAAACAAGAGGTTTCTGCATTGGGTGCGGATCGGACGGCAGAAAAGTTACCTTCTTTTAGGCAGCGCGTTATTGATACGTCATTAGTTGTGCGTGATGGAACGGCGGTTGTAATGGGGGGCTTAATTCAAACATCGACAAATGATAGCAATGAAGGAATTCCTCTCTTAAAAGATGTGCCTGTTTTAGGTAAGTTGTTCCAAAGTCAAAGTAAGAGTCGAACGCGCACAGAATTGGTTGTTATCATTGTGCCACAGGTTATTCACCCCGATAATGATAATCGTGAATATGTACTTCAATTTCGCGATAGAATGAGTGAGGTAAAACGCCTAATGGAAGAAGATGCCATTCCTATGGTTGTCAATACGCAACCTGTTATCAAACTTGAACAATAATTTTTGAGGAACTTGTTATGAAATACGATTATCTTGTACTCATCATGATGGGTTTCT
Organism: Pseudomonadota bacterium; assembly: GCA_041161065.1. Lineage (GTDB taxonomy): Bacteria > Pseudomonadota > Gammaproteobacteria > Beggiatoales > Beggiatoaceae > DYRG01. The sequence continues at coordinate 12,654 of JBEAVE010000007.1, forward strand.
GTGTGCAAGCAATGGCTGATAACACACCTTTGTGTCGTTCAATGGAAGGTTTTATGCCAACTCGCCCAAATTTGCCGAAATTTCAAGATGATAATTATCGCTTAAGTGCTAATCACGCCGATATTCAAGAAATAAATGGTACTAAACATTACTTGTTTAGTGATGATGTTTTGCTGCAATATCAACAACGTACCGCCCGCGCCGATCAAGCAACGTATCGAGAAGATACGGCATTATTAACGGCAGAAGGAAATGTTACTTTGTGGGATAACCAATTGATTGTACAGGCAAAAAAAGCAAATATTCGCGCCGATCACACCGGTGAAGCCTTCGATATGCAGTATTGGTTGCCCAAACGTCGAGGGCATGGAGAAGCCCTTTCTGCGGAGCGTTTGAATTCAGAACAAATTAGATTGCAAGATACCCGTTACACAACCTGTGATCCAAATGAGGAAACATGGCGATTGCAAGGTAAAGAAATTGATTTGAATTTCAAAGAAGATCAAGGGGTAGCAAGAGATGTTTCATTGCGCATTAAAAATGTACCTGTTCTTTATCTACCTTATTTGAGTTTTCCTTTAAGTGACAAAAGAAAAAGTGGGTTTCTTATGCCATCGGGTGGTTATTCTAAAAATAGAGGAATTGAAATCAATACGCCTTATTATTTCAATCTTGCACCTAATTATGATGCAACATTAACCCCGCGTTTAATGACCAAACGGGGCTTAATGCTAGAAAGCGAATTTCGGTATTTGACAGAAACCTCTCGCGGTAAAATAATCAGTGAATATTTGTCTAATGATCGTGAGGAAATAAATCATAGCAACCGTTATTTCTGGCAATTAAAAAATACCACTAAATTTAATCCGCAATGGACAGGTGAAATTTATTACAATAAAACCTCTGATGCGCATTATTTTGAGCATTTTGGGACAACCCCAGAAGTCAATAATATTACGCATTTGGAACAGCGCGGAGATTTGAAATTTCAAAACAATTTGTGGCGTTTCACGGGGAGAGCACAGCGTTACCAAACTTTATTGGAAAACCTAAATACAAAACCTTATGAACGTTTGCCACAGTTGCTCGCTGAAACCGTGCAAACAAAACGTAATAATCAATTATATTTTCAAACGAATGCAGAATATGTACATTTTAATCGTGATGATAAAGAAGCGATTAATGGACAACGGAGCAACTTTACGTCTGCAATTAGCTATCCTTTTAAGAAACTCGCGGGTTTTTTTGAACCCAAATTGCGTCTTGACTACACGAATTATCAATTAGAAAACGCACCGACTGAAAACCGTTTTTTATATAGTACAAGTATTGATGGTGGTTTGTTTTTTGAACGGAGCATGGATTTCAATAATACCCCATTATTACAAACCTTAGAACCGCGTTTGTTTTATTTGTATCGCCCTTATAAAGATCAAAAGAACTTACCGATTTATGATACCGCAGAAACCGACTTTTCTTTTAATCAATTGTTTAGAGATAATCGTTTTAGTGGAACTGATCGGTTGAGTGATGAAAATAGGATTGCAACAAGCCTTACAACTCGCTTTTTGGATCAAGGAAATGGTGAGGAATATTTGAGAGCAAGTGTCGGGCAGATTTATTATTTTGAGAAACCACAAGTTACTTTACCCACACAAACCCATTTTATTAAAGATAATATTTCTGATTTATTGGAAGAAGTTTCTTTGCGTTTGTCTAAAGATTTCACGGTTAGTCAAAGCGTACAATGGAATCCTCAACAGAGAGAAACTATTAAAAGTACCGCTCGTTTAAGTTATCAACCTTCTGGGCAAAATTCGGTAATCAATGTGGCGCATCGAATGCGTAAAGATTTAGCAGAGAAAATGAATCAAACTGATATTTCTTGGTTCTTACCCGTGACTAATTATTGGCGGGTTTTAGGACGCTGGAATTATTCATTAGAAAATCACAAACATTTAGAAACCTTTGCTGGATTTGAATATGAAAGCTGTTGTTGGGCATTACGTTTAGTTGGTCGACGCTATTTACAAAATGCGCAAAATGATTATAGCAACGGGATTTATTTGCAGTTTGAATTCAAAGGATTAGGTGGAACAGGCAAAACAACCAACACCTTTCTACAACAAAGCATTTCTGGATTTCATTCTCCTTTAGAAGAAGGGATAAGAAAGTAATGGATATTCTCTATTTGTTGATTGCAGTTTCTTTAATTTTGGTCATTGGTATTGTGAGTGCATTTTTGTGGTCAATTAAAAGTGGTCAATTTGAAGATTTGGAAGGTCCTTCTCACCATATTTTAATGGACGATGATTTACCCGTTCGTAAAGAAAAATCAGAATAATCTAAGCAAATATGTCCCATTCTCCTGTTAAAGTTTTCTATGCTTATGCTCACGCCGACGAATTATTACAACAAACATTAGAAAAGCATTTGTCAGCATTACAATATCAGGGCATTATTGAGGGTTGGCATGATCGAAAAATTGAAGCGGGCGATTATCGAGAAAACCTTGTTAATGATTATTTGAATAAAGCGCAATTGATTTTGTTATTAATTAGCCCTGATTTTCTCGCTTCAGATGAATGTTATCAAATGGCAATACGGGCATTAGAACGCCATGCCGAAGATCGAGCAAAAGTTATCCCCATTTTGTTACGTCCAACGGATATGTCAAGGTTGCCTTTTATTCATTTGTCAGCATTACCCAGCAATCGAGAACCCGTGACGTTGTGGACAAATCAAGATGCTGCATTTGTCGACATTGCAAAAGGGATTCGCCAAACAGTAGAACGGTTATTGCAACGTTCGCAGACTTTCTCAAAACCGCAGGGAAATCCTTTTAATCCATCTCAACATATTTCTCCCCAACGTTTTATTGGGCGTATTCATGAACTTAATGAAGTTTTTAGTATTTTAGAAGAGGGGCAAAGTGTTTCATTGGTTGCAGAACAATTGATGGGAAAAACCTCATTTTTACATAAAATACAAGATCACTTCATGCAGCATATTCCAGAAAAGAAAGTTTTGTTATTTAGTGGATTGGATAGTATTAGTCAATCTATCAAAAATTTAGTGGAACATATTACAGAAGAAAGTATAGAAAGTGAAGAACCCGATCGGGTGGCTGACAAATTAGATGAATGGGTTGCAAGAAACACACAAAATCGTTTTATTCCTCTAATTATTATTGATGATGCTGAAATTTTATTTGAGCGGTTTCCTGTACGTTTTTTAGAAAGATTACGCGGTATGTTAGGACGGATTTCTTTTATCTTTTCAACGCAGCGAGATTTAGATTTAATTATTGAAGAAATATCGCGCACGTCTGGGTTAGAAAATCGCCTAAAGATTTTGCGTTTAACATTATTAGAAGAAACTGCTGTTGAAACAATCATTCAAGGGGGTTCTCCTCTTTTGTCGCGGGCGGATCAAAATCTCATAAAAGAATGGGCGGGACATCACCCTTTTTATGTGCATTTGTTCGGCGCACATTTGTTTAATGCGCGGTTGCAAGGTCAGTCTAATGATATTGCAATTGATCGTTTCTACACCGAAGCTGCGCCCAAATTACGCCGCATTTGGAGTACGTTACCTGATGTGGATAAAATCACGTTGCGTAATTTAAGTCAAGGAAAAGCGATTACAACGCGCTATCGTATTCTAAAAATACGCGGGTTGCTTACAAATGAAGGTCAATTATTTGGTAGGATTTTACAAGAATGGATAGAACAAGAAACCTAACAAATACATTACCTAACTTTGCAACATTTAGTTGGTTATTTTTTATGCAACCCGTTCAACTTTATCAATATTTGAACCACTGTGGCGTAGAACAACCTGATGCGCCTATCTTTAATTTATGGTGCTATCACGATGAGTTGTGTGAAATCAAAAGAGATTATGTTCTTCAACTAATAAAAATTACATTAGTAGTTGTACCGTTGCTCAGTTTTTGTGGCGTGGTCTTTTTTTCTAAAATAATAGTTATTGCTCACCCCTTAAACTTTATAAATATCATTTTTGGTGTTTTAATGGGTATGTTAATTGGTGGTTTAATTGGATTGCTTATTGGTGCAGTAAATGGTTTCACCGCTAGTTCAATTGCAGGTATTTTAATTGGCTTTTTTGCCGTATTTTATGAATACAAACAAGATATACTTAAAAATGCCGATGCAATTATCGTTATTACCGGTTTCATGGGGGGGATTTGGGGATTTATAGATAACATTACATTTACCCTTGCAAATGGTTATATCCGAGAGAGAAGTAATATCTTAACAACTTTATTGCATCTTGTGTGGATTATGGGGGTTTTTAGTGGTGCAATTATGTTTCACGAATACTTTACATATCCCGATTGGAAATCGCTATTTGAACGCTTTAGTCAATTATATGCTATTTTATTTGTTCCTTCTTCTATTATGTTTGTTATAATGTATTTGAGAATTCCTCTGTATTTATTAGAAAGTATTTGGCAAACGATTATTTACTATCGCCAGCTTTTTACAGGTATAGAAACATTGCATTTGTCTCCTATTTTATATCATAATTTGTCTTACTTTTCTTACCCGTATTTGGCAAAACATTGCTTGCTTTCAAAAGAAAATAACCCTATTATATTGAAAAAGGTTTTAGATATAAGTGTCTTGACAAATGGACAAAAATCTAACTTTCAGAAAATACTGGCTTCTTTGCAGATTGACGAAATAAACTATTTGATTAAAACACAAAACTTTAAGCAATTAGCAGAATTACGGGGACAATGGTTATCTATTCCTCACCAAGAGGTTGATTCACCGCTTTTAATTGTCAAAGAATTTGGACGTTATTTGCAAGCCGCTTCTCATGTTGTATTTGCTTATCATCGATTGCAAAATTTGAAAGATGCAGAAATACAATTAAAAAAATTAGAAACGCAATTACATCGACAGCATTCACCTTTAGGAAAAATGATGAACGCCCAACTTGCAACGTGGAAAAATTGGTTAGAAACTTGGCGCATAGAAACTGAGCAAATTGTTAGTAAAGAAGTGCCCAATCCTTTTCGTGCTGGAGAACCATTAACGCCCGAGCGAGGTTCGGAAGTTTTTCGAGGAAGAACGGATTTGATTATGCAAATAGAAGGCTTGCTTGCAGATACCCAACAACGCCTTTCTATTGCTTTGCTAGGACCAAGAAGAGTCGGTAAAACATCGCTATTGTATATGCTACCCTCTTTAATACCGCATAGTATTTGTATTTTCTTTGATTTACAAGATAATCCTATTGATAAACCCACGCATTTTTTTCAAGCATTATCCAGAAGAATAAAAGAGCAAATTCCTAAAGATAGAAAGATTAAGTTACCTATTTTACCAATCAATGCAACATTAGAAAATGCGTCAGAATGGTTAAGAGAATTAGATCATAGCTTGGGCGATCAACAATTGTTAATTTCTATTGATGAATTTGAACGATTAGAAAGTGTTTTTCCGGGTAATCAATTAGAGTTTCTACAGCTCATGGGTATTTTTCGTTCAATTGTTCAACATCGGAGAAACATTTGTTTATTATTAGCAGGCGTTGCACCCTTTGATGAATTAGATTCCATTTGGACAGATCATTTCATTAACGTGCGCGAAGTAAAAATCGGTTTCTTACCTAAGAAAAATGCACTTGAGTTGCTCATGCGTCCCGTAATTGGTTTTCCTAGCCAAGCGATTTCTGAAACAATAGCAGAAACGATTTTTGAACGCACCGCCGGACAACCTCTTTTGTTACAATTTTATGGGTCGCGTTTAGTTCAAATTCTAAATGAGCAAAACCGTCGTGAAGCAACGCTAAAAGATATAGAAAAAGTGGAAGATCGGGCATTGGAAGAAGTGACTTATTATTTTCGTAATCTTTATCAAACAACTCCTAAGCATTTGAAACCTATTTTAGAACAACTTGCTTACCAAAAAATAGTGGAACTTGAAAGAAAAGACAAATATTGGTTACGCCGCCGATTGTTAATTAACGAACATGACCAATTAACCATACCCGTTTTTGCAACGTGGATTCGTGAATATCTTGTTTGAGGAACTTTGTAATGAAAAAAATATCTCTTTTATTTCTAGTTTTAATGTCCAGCTCATTTGTAACAAAGGCTGAATTTGTTTCAGAAGATAAGATGATTGTAACTTATCGAAGCAATGATAATTTTGAAACCGTTAAAGAAAACATTCAACAAGCCATTACAAATAAGGGTTTGATTATTAGCGGGACATTGCACGTTAGCGAAATGCTCAATCGCACTGCAAAGGATTTGGGGATTTCTAAAAATGTTTATCAGAAAGCGGAAGCATTTGAGTTTTGTAGTGCGGTTATTTCTCACAAAATGATTCAAGTAAATCCTTTGAATTTAACCGCGTGTCCTTTCACCATTGCTTTTTTTGTGAAACCCGAAGAAACTAATGTCGTTTATTTAGCATTTCGTAAGCCACAATTAGCGGGAGAAAGCCAAGAAATTACGCAAGAAATTAACAATTTTCTACATGGCATTGTGAAAGAAGCGACGGGAGAATTTTAGAGGAAAGTTTGGCAGGTTTTTCTTTCCTGCCAAATGATGAAATTTTATTTCTTAGGAAAGGCGTTTAATCCTAAGTATTTTGCGGTACTTCCTAAGCGTTCTTCAATGCGAATCAAACGGTTATATTTTGCAACACGGTCGCTGCGTGATAAAGAACCCGTTTTGATTTGACCTGCACAACTTCCTACCGCTAAATCCGCAATAGTGGTGTCTTCGGTTTCTCCAGAACGGTGAGAAATAATATTGGTGTAACCCGCTTGTTTTGCCATTTCAATTGCCGCCATCGTTTCTGACAATGTGCCAATTTGATTTAATTTAATTAAAATCGAATTAGCGATGCCTTTCTCAATGCCTTCTTTCAAAATTGCGGTATTCGTGACAAATAAATCGTCGCCCACTAATTGCACTCGTTTTGCTAACTTGTCGGTGAGCAATTTCCAACCCTCCCAATCACCCTCTGCCATTCCATCTTCAATTGAAATAATCGGATATTTATCCACCCAATTTGCTAAGTAATCGGTGAATTGTGCAGCATCGAGTTTCTTACCTTCAGAAGCAATGTTATAAACCCCATTTTCATAAAATTCAGAACTCGCCACATCTAAACCTAGAAATATATCTTGACCCGCTTTGAAACCCGCTTTTTCTATCGCTTGTAAAATAACTTCAATGGCTTCTTCATTAGAAGATAAATTAGGGGCAAATCCACCCTCATCTCCTACCGCTGTGTTCAAACCTTTGTTCTTCAAAACACCTTTCAACGCATGAAAGACTTCTGCCCCATAACGCACCGCTTCTTTCAAACTGGGTGCACCGGCTGGGATAATCATAAACTCTTGTAAATCCACATTATTATCTGCGTGTGCGCCGCCATTTATAATGTTCATCATAGGAACTGGCATAACAACTTCGCCTTTTCCACGAATATAACGATACAGAGGAACATCAGCTTCTAAAGCCGCCGCTTTTGCAATCGCCAGAGAAACCCCTAAAATCGAATTTGCTCCATATTTGCTCTTATTAGGTGTTCCATCTAAATCAATCAAAATTTGATCTAATTCTGCGGTAGGTAATAAAACCTCTTTATCCATTACCGCTTCACGCAAGACGGTATTAACAAATTGCACCGCTTTTTTAACACCTTTTCCTAAGTAACGGCTTTTGTCGCCATCGCGCAGTTCTAATGCTTCACGACTTCCCGTTGATGCGCCTGAAGGCACTGCTGCTCTTCCCAACTTTCCTGTTTCAGTTCTTACATCCACTTCCACTGTTGGATTACCACGAGAATCAATAATTTCTCTACCTGCTACATCAATAATTTTTGACATCTAAAAACTCCTTTGTTAAAAGACTTAATTACGGTTTTTGTAATAACCAAACATAACCCGGACAAAGCCAATACATATTATTGACTACAAATGTTGCAATTTGATGTTTAAGAGAATTGGGTTTCAACATATATTCTATTTTATATTTCTCAGGATTATTCAACATTTTTGGTGTGAAATCGACTATTTGAAATGATTTTACTAATTTTTTCAAACCCCAATAGCTCAAGTGTTGCTCATAATAAAAATCCCCTCGTTTCATTAACCGCAAATACAAATGTGCAAGTGGTTTAGGTATAACAGATAAGAAAGGTAAATTGTAATGAGGTTCTTGAATATTAAAACGATTGCCCGCCGCAAAATAACAAACACCCTGAGGTTTCAAAACTCGATAAATTTCTTCCACCATTTTTTGAGCATCTGGAACGTGTTCATAAATCTGCGCACAAATCACCACATCAAAAGAATTATCAGGAAATGTAATATTCATTGCATCGCCCACTTTGAAACTTAACTTTTCATTACTCAAAGTTTCTTCTGCATAGCTAATCGCTTTATCATCAATATCAATACCATCAACATGTTTGAAATGTAACGACAAATAATGATCAATAATACCTGTTGAACTCCCCACATCTAAAACCGTTAATTCGGGCAATTTTTCACTTGAGAAAAACTCTCCTAAGATTTCAACCATTGTAATCGCTTTTCTCTCACGAATTTCTTTATTATACATTGCATCTTGATGTAATTCGGAGAAATGATGTTGATAACCACGTTTCATTAGTTATTCTCTTTGATAAGATTATCAATCTTTTTGAGGATTTCTAATAAATTTTTCACTTCAGAGAGTGCGAGAGAATTTGCACCATCACTTAATGCTTTCTCGGGCGTTGGGTGAGTTTCCAGAAACAAGCCAGAAATCCCCACCGCCATTGCTGCGCGTGCTAAAACAGAAACAAATTCTCGTTGTCCACCAGAAGAAGTGCCTTGTCCGCCTGGGAGTTGCACCGAATGGGTCGCATCAAAAACTACCGGACAATTGGTTTCTCTCATAACCACTAAAGAACGCATGTCCGAAATCAAATTATTATATCCAAAGGAAAATCCGCGTTCACAAACCATAATATTTTGATTGCCAGTTGCTTTGGCTTTCTCTGAAACATTTTTCATTTCCCAAGGCGATAAAAATTGACCTTTTTTAATATTAACCGGCAAACCCTGTTTGCATACTTTTTGAATAAAATTAGTTTGACGACACAGAAACGCCGGCGTTTGAAAAACATCAACCACTTTTGAAACCTCATTTAATGGTGAATCTTCATGCACATCAGTCAAAATGGGTACGCCGATTTGTTGTTTTACTTTTTCTAAAATTTGTAAGCCTTTTTCTAATCCCAATCCTCGAAAACTTTGCAATGAAGAACGATTCGCCTTATCAAATGAGGATTTGTAAATAAAAGGAATTTCTAATTCTTCGGTAATTTCTTTTAAAGTGCCTGCGGTATCTAATGCCAATTGTTCTGATTCAATGACACATGTTCCTGCAATCAAAAAAAACGGTTTTTCTAATCCAATTTCAAATCCACATATATTCATTTTTCTATCCTTTTTGTTGATGTTTTATAGCGGCTTTAACAAAGCTAGAAAACAAAGGATGACCATCGCGGGGCGTTGAAGTAAATTCGGGGTGAAATTGACACGCGACAAACCAAGGGTGATGAGGTAATTCAATCATTTCAACTAATTTATCATCGGCAGATTTTCCAGAGAAACACAAACCCGCTTGTTGTAATGTTTCTGCATACGCATTATTGAATTCATAACGATGGCGATGACGTTCAAGGATTTGCTCTGCTTGATAAATGGCTTTTGCTTGGGTATTTTCTTTCAAATGACAAACCTGTCCACCTAAACGCATTGTTCCCCCTAAATCGGAGTTTTCATTACGGCGTTCAATTGCGCCTTGATGATCTGTCCATTCGGTAATTAATGCAATGACGGGGTGAGGCGTTTGTTGATTAAATTCAGTGCTGTGCGCATCTTTCAAATTTGCAACGTTTCTCGCAAATTCAATCACGGCAACTTGCATACCCAGACAAATACCCAAATAAGGGACATTTTGCTCTCGCGCAAATTGAACGGCTGCAATCTTTCCATCAATCCCCCGTTCTCCAAATCCGCCGGGCACTAAAATCGCGTCCGTTTGTTTTAGGCAATCTGTGCCGTGAGAAACCAAATATTCAGAATCAATGTAATCAATTTTTACTTTGCAAGTATTTTGAATTCCCGCATGAACTAAGGATTCCGTTAAAGATTTATACGCATCGGTGAGTTCCATGTATTTGCCAACCATTGCAATGTGTACTTCATGCTGAGGATTATCTAAAGCATAAAGAACTTTCTCCCATTCGCTCAAATCAGCGGGGTTAGTTTTCAAACAGAGTTTCTCACAAGCAATGTCATCTAATCCTTGTGCGTGCAACATTTGTGGAATACGGTAAATGGTATCGGCATCGGGGACAGAAAAAACCGCGCGTTCTTCTACATTAGTAAAGAGAGCAACTTTACGGCGTTCATTTTCAGGCACAACCTGTTCAGAACGACACAATAAAATATCCGGTTGAATTCCAATTGAACGGAGTTCTTTAACGGAATGTTGCGTCGGTTTTGTTTTCATTTCGCCCGACGTTTTGATATAAGGAACTAAGGTCAAATGAATAAACAAAGTTCTTTGATGACCAAACTCTAAACCGATTTGTCGAATGGTTTCTAGAAAGGGTAATGATTCAATGTCGCCGACCGTGCCGCCGATTTCAATTAAAGCGACATCAAATCCGTTGGCGGCTTTGTAAATGTGGGATTTGATTTCGTCGGTGATGTGGGGAATCACTTGAACGGTTGCGCCTAAGTAGTCGCCACGCCGTTCTTTTTTGATGACTTCGGCGTAAATGCGTCCGGTGGTGCAATTGTTGAGGCGGGTCATTTTGGCGCGCACAAAGCGTTCGTAATGTCCCAAATCCAAATCGGTTTCTGCGCCGTCATCGGTGACAAAAACTTCGCCGTGTTGAAAAGGGCTCATCGTGCCGGGGTCGACATTGATGTAAGGGTCTAATTTTACTAAGGTAATTTTAAGCCCGCGCGCTTCCAGCAACGATGCCAACGACGCGGCGGCAATCCCTTTGCCCAAAGACGACACCACGCCGCCGGTCACGAAAATGAATCGGGTCATGCAAGTTTTCCTGCCCACAAAAAACGTATAAACCTAACAGATTTAGCGCATTTTCTCAATCATAAACGTAATAATTTGTCCGCTTGACGTTGTGAGCATAACGCTAGGTCTTTATACTATATCCTATTTTTCATTTTTAATTGACGAAACAACTATGACAAACCCTATCACACATTACCGCAAAGATTATCAACAACCCGATTTCTGGATTGACCAAGTTGATTTAACGTTTGAATTAGACGAAGATAACACGCTTGTTCACAGTACATTAAGCATTAATCGCCGCGTCGATGCACCCAAAAATGCCCCCCTTATTTTGAATGGTGAAGCGATCCAACTTCAAAATATCTCTTTGAATTATAAGACTTTATCTGAAGATAGCTATCAGATCGATGTCGACACGTTAAAAATCCCAAACGTACCCGATAATTTCATTTTACAAACCACCGTCCGTTTGCAACCCAAATTAAACACCGCATTATCAGGTTTATACACCTCTTCAAATAACTTTTGTACCCAATGTGAAGCCGAAGGTTTTAGAAGAATTACTTACTATTTAGATCGCCCCGATGTAATGGCGCGTTTCTCCACAACGATTATTGCCGATAAACAACGCTACCCCGTATTGCTTTCAAATGGAAATAGAATTGAAACCCAAGAACTAGAGAACGGCAAGCATCTCGTGAAATGGGAAGACCCCTTTTTAAAACCCAGTTATTTGTTTGCATTAGTGGCTGGAAATTTGGCTTGTCACGCGGGAGAATTTATTACAAAATCGGGTAGAAATATTCGTTTAGAAATTTGGGTTGAACCACATAACATCGACAAATGTGAACATGCGTTAGTTTCTTTGCAAAAAGCGATGAAATGGGACGAGGAAAATTACAATTTAGAATATGATTTAGATTTGTATATGATCGTTGCCGTCAGTGATTTCAACGCGGGTGCAATGGAAAACAAAGGATTAAACGTTTTTAATGCGAAATATGTCCTTGCAAGTCCACAAACCGCCACCGATGAGGATTATGAAAACATTGAGGCGGTTATTGCGCATGAATATTTTCATAATTGGACGGGTAATCGCGTGACGTGTCGGGATTGGTTTCAACTGACATTAAAAGAAGGTTTAACAGTTTTTAGAGATCAACAGTTCACCGCAGATATGACTTCTCAATCTGTAAAACGTATTTTAGATGTGAATGGTTTGAGAACAGCACAGTTTGCAGAAGATGCGAGTGCAATGGCGCACCCTATTCGCCCTGAATCCTATATTCAAATGAATAACTTTTATACGACCACAGTCTATAATAAAGGTGCAGAAATCATAGGTTTATATCATACTTTGTTAGGAAAAGAAGGTTTTTTAAAAGGTATGAACTTATATTTCAAACGCCATGATGGACAAGCCGTTACTTGTGATGATTTTCGTCGAGCAATGGCAGATGCAAATGGTAAAGATTTAACGCAATTTGAACGTTGGTATGATCAGGCAGGAACACCCTTAATAACGGTAGAAACCGCTTATGATCAAACAAAACAAACCTTTGAATTAAATATTTCTCAAAAAGAGAACAAACAAGGATTGGTTGAACAGTGGAAACCTTGGCATATTCCTATCAAAGTAGGTTTAATAGATTCAAACGGTCAAGACATGAATTGTCGTTTAGAAAATGAGATTGAAAAGCAAGCAAATCATATTTTAGAATTAAAGGAAGAGCAACGAACTTTTCGATTTGTCGACATTAAAGAAATGCCGATTCCATCGGTTTTAAGACATTTCTCCGCGCCGGTGAAATTACAAATCCATCGTCGTCGAGAAGATTTAGCATTTCTAATGGCGTATGATAGTGATGCGTTTAATCGTTGGGACGCGGCGCAAACACTTGCACAAGAAATCCTTTTGAATTTAGCAGAGCATTATCAAGCGGGAGAAACATTACGTTTAGATGCGGTATTTGTAAAGAGTTTTGGTGAAATATTACATGATGATCGTTTAGATGGTTCAATTCGTGCAATGATGTTAGATTTGCCAGAGGAACGTTTGTTAGCACAATCGCAACCGATTGCAGATTACCAAGCCCTTTATTTTGCTAGGGAATTTGTGCGCTGCACGATTGCAGAACATTTTGAAACTGATTTGAGAAACCTGTATTATGCGCAAATGATGCCGACTTATTACAACGACAAAGCATCGGTTGCAAAACGGCGTTTGAAAAAGCGCGCATTGCAATATTTGACCGCGCTCTCAAATCCAAACGTTACGGCATTGGCATTGCATCAATTTGAAACAGCGCAAAACATGACCGATGCACAAATGGCATTAGAATGTTTAGTTGAAATCGGTGGAACAGCCAGCGAAAAAGCCTTGCAAGCATTTTATAACAAATGGCAGCACGATCCGTTAGTTTTGGATAAATGGTTTGTCTTTCAAGCGCAATCAAAAGCAACTGAAACATTTGAAAAAGTGCAATCGCTGGTAAAACACCCCGATTTTAATTTGAGAAACCCCAATCGCGTTCGATCATTGCTTGCAACCTTTGGCAGAAATGTTGTGAGATTTCACGATGCAACGGGAAAAACCTATCAATTTTTAGTGGATCAAGTGTTAGCATTAGATGAAATAAATCCTCAAATTGCTGCCCGTTTGGCTTCCCATTTTAATAATTGGCGAAAATTAGATGAACATCGTCAAACATTAATTGAGAAACAATTGCAGCGAATGTATCAACAATCTCATTTGTCGAATGATGTCCGAGAGATTGTGCAACACAACTTAATAAAACATTAAAATAAAAACACTAAAGGAGGATTTCATACCTTATGGCATTTTCTCAAAATAAGGTAACTACTCAACTAAAAAATTGGGTAGCATCAAAATGGTTAAGTTATTTCCCTCTAATTTTAACTGTTATCGTTGGAATAGCGGTTTCTATGCTTTTGTTTTGGGTGGTTGGAGATTGGGAGCAAAATCAGAGAGAAATTAATTTCAAACGTGATGCCCAAGATCGAGTAATTGCCGTTGAAAGAACCCTTAAAAATAAATTGAAAATCTTGAAATCTATCGAAGGCTTTTTTCAAGCAACTGTAGAAATCGGAAGAGGAGAGTATCGTCTTTTTGTCAGCAACTTTTTAGATTCTGAATTGGGATTGCAAGCCTTAGATTGGATTCCGCGTGTTCCTAATGATATGAAAGACGAATTTCAAATGAGAGCAACAAACTCTTTACCTAAATATTTACCTGACTTTCAAATCAGTGAAATCGATGAGAATAAAGAGTTACAACCTGTTAAACATAACAACGATCATTTTCCTACTTATTTTTTAGAACCCTTTGATAGTAATGAAAATATTTTAGGTTTAGATTTAGCGGCTATTCCTGAATTTTCAGAAATCATTAATAAAGCTCGAAGCAGTGGACAAACATTGGTTGTTCCTCACGCAACATTGGGATTGCCAGATATGGGACAACACGGTATGTTTGTATTTCACCCAGTGTATTATCTAGATATGCCAACAGAAACCATTGAACAACGTTACGCGGCGTTGCGGGGTTTTGTGGTGGGGGTATTTCATATTGGTAATATTATTCTTGATGCAATGTCGGCATTAGAACCGCGCCCGATTGATTTGAAAATTTATGATGTAACTGATGAAGAAACCCCGCATTTTATTTATTTCCACCCTGGCTTATCTGATAAAGAAACAATTGCGATTGATAATGTTGAAGATTTCATTGAGGAAAATGGTATTTTTAGTAAGAAATTTTCTTTTGCAGGACGGGTAGGAATGGTGGTTTGTATGCCGTCGCCCGGATTTGGTATTACAAGTCGGGGTTGGCAATCGTGGAGCGTGTTATTTTTGGGTTTGTTAGCAACGGCTTTGCTCACGCTTTATTTTCATGCAGCTATGACACAGGCTTATTTCAATTTCAAAGAACAAGAACGCCAACGAGTTGAGCATGAATTGAGGAAACAAGTCGAGGAACGCACCCGAGATTTACAATTAGCAAAAGAACAAGCCGAGCAAGCTAATCAAGCCCAATCAAAGTTTCTTGCAAATATGTCTCACGAATTAAGAACCCCTTTGAATGCAATTATTGGTTACAGTGCATTAATGTTAGAAGAAGCAGAAGAAAATGAGGAAGATTATTTATTAAAAGATTTGGGAAGAATTCATTCATCGGGTGAGTATTTATTATCTTTAATTAATGATGTACTTGATTTGTCAAAAATTAAAGCAGGTAAAATAGATTTTCATTACGAAAATTGCGATATTCCTAAATTATTAAAAGGTGTACAAGATGTTGCTGTGCCTTTAATGAAAAAAAATAACAATTTATTTCAAGCGCATTATGAATATCGAATTAAAAGCATTGAAATAGATGTTTTGAGATTGCGACAAGTTTTATTTAATTTATTGAGCAACGCTGCCAAATTTACCCATCACGGTTCGGTTAAACTAGAAACCTTTGATGTTGAAGAACAAGGGCACGAATGGATTGTTTTTAAGGTAACGGATACGGGTAAAGGTATGACGGCTGAAGAAATGAGCAAAATCTTTAATGAATTTGAGCAAGCGAATATCAAAATTGCACACAGTTATGGAGGAACTGGCTTAGGTTTAAGTATTAGTCGGTATTTCTGTCGTCTAATGGGTGGCGATATTAGAGTAGAAAGCGAAATCGGTAAAGGCTCTGTTTTTAGCGTATATTTGCCGCCCAAACGGTTCAAATAAATTAAGGTTTCACCAATGCGTGTTGTGACAAATAATTTTGAATTCCCTTAAAGATTGCAACTGCGAGTTGTCGGCGGTAATTTGGGTCGTTTAATTTTTGTTCATCGCTACGATTAGACAGAAACCCCGTTTCAATTAAAATAGAGGGAACATCGGGGGATTTCAACACTAAGAAAGCTGCCTGTTGTACATCTTGATGAACTAATGTAGTTGTGCCGCTTAAAGAACTTAAAACCTGTTGGGCTAATTTGCTCGATAATTCTAATGTGCCCGTTTGAGATAAATCCAATAAAATAGATGCTAACACGTCGTCTTTGTCGCTCAAACTCACGCCGCCAATTAAATCTGCGGAATTTTCCTTTTCTGCCAACCACTTAGCTGCTTCCGAACTCGCCCCTTTTGGCGATAACATATACACTGATGCGCCATGTACTTGATTACTCTCACGATTTGAATCCGCATGAATTGAAACAAACACATCGGCTTGGGCTTGTCGAGCTCGATCCAAACGCTCCCGCAATCGCAAAAACTCATCTTTTTCTCGAGTCATGACGGCTTTTAATGCGTTGTTTTTATTGATTAAATATTTCAATTCTTGGGCGATTGCAAGGGCGATATTTTTTTCATGCGCGCCTTTCACGCCGACCGTTCCGGAATCCATGCCGCCGTGTCCGGCATCGATGGCGATCACAAATTCTCGACCTTTTGGGGTGAATTTTGAAATGGGTGGCGGTGGAACGGTTTCTGGTTTTTTTTGAGGTAAATCAACAGGTTTTGATTCAACAATTGGGGTGGCGTTATTTAGTGTGATCACCAAACGGGGTTGATTTTGCGTGGTTAGCCAAAAAGCCTGCGGAGTTGCGGGACGCGCCATATCCAATACAATTCGAAAATGATTTTGATGATCGCCAACGCGCATCTGTTTGATCCATAAAGTATTTGGCGGAGAAATAGGGCTTAAATTCGTATTGGTATTCAGCAAATCGACGACAATTCGTGACGGATTTGACAGCGAAAACAATCTAAACGTCGTGCGTTCATTCAAATCAATGCTTAATTGCGGCATTTGATCGGCGGATTGCAACCATCGCCAATTTGTCACGGTGGCGGCAAAAATCGGTGCATTAATACAAAGCAAAATGCCCATTAAAAATAGTTTAAGATGCAAACCAGTTTCTCTCTTTTATTAGGGTAGGAAAGTATAACATACTATTTTTTGGTAGTGATATAAAGATGGGTGATATAATGTAAGAATTTAGAGAAAAAGTAGAGGAGAAAAGAAATGAGATGTCGTTATTGTAACAGTTTAGAAGTAGTGAAAAATGGCTCAACGGGTTGCTGGCAAACAAAAATACAAATGTAAAGAGTGCAAGCGTCAATTTGTGCAGAACCCAAAATCCAATAAAATATCAGAGGAAACCAAACAATTAATTGATAAACTCTTGTTAGAGAAAATGGTAGTGATTAAATTGAGATGTTAGTTAAATCTATAATCTACTGAAAATAAACACAAAATATGAAAAATCATCTCTTGTTTTTGATCACTATCCCGTATTGATGTTGAGGTAATTCAATATCAATACGGGTAGTGAAAGGAAACTAACTATCTAAGGATTTCACGCCAGAAATGAGTTCGGCGACCATTTTTTGACCATCACCGTAGAGCATTCGGGTATTGTCAGCATAGAACAAATGATTTTCTACACCAGAGAAACCTGCACCTTTTCCACGTTTGATGACAATCACATTTTTGGCTTTGTCCGCATCTAAAATCGGCATGCCATAAATCGGACTGCTCTTATCAATTCTAGCAACCGGATTTACCACGTCATTTGCTCCAATAATTAAAGCAACATCCGCTTGAGGAAACTCCGCGTTGATTTCTTCTAAATCAAAAATCAAATCGTAAGGAACACCCGCTTCCGCTAATAAAACATTCATGTGACCGGGCATCCGTCCCGCAACAGGGTGAATCGCAAATTTAACCGTAACGCCATGATCCATAAGTTGTTTTGTAAGTTCCCAAACTTTGTGCTGCGCTTGGGCAACCGCCATGCCATATCCGGGCACGATAATCACTTTCGCCGCATACGCCATCATCACCGCCACGTCGGGCGCATCAATGGGTTTCATGCTGCCCGTGACTTCAGTGGAACTTTCAACCGGTGCACTACCAAATCCACTAAATAAAACATTTGATAATGAACGGTTCATTGCTTTCGCCATTAACTGGGTTAACAGCGTCCCCGCAGAACCCACCACTGTTCCCGCGATAATCATTGCTGGATTACCGAGTACAAATCCTTCAAAAGCCACCGCCAAACCCGTTAAAGCATTATAAAGTGAAATCACCACTGGCATATCTGCACCACCAATTGGCAAAGTCATTAAAACCCCAAATCCTAACGCTAATGCAAAGAAAAATAACAGCGTAAATCCACTCAATTCATTACCTTGTTGAATAATAGCAAAAGTGAGCAACAATAATGCGCTTAAAACCCCAAAAGCGATTTGTGGGTGATGATCAAATAAACCCGTATTTTTAACTAACGTTTGTAATCTTGAAATGGGTTTTAAGTAATCTGGCAAAGTATAGTTGCTCAATGCAGCACTTAACATAATGAGGATTAACAGTAATGCAAATAAAACCGCAAATCCTGTAATCGAAATACCGCTGCCTTGTAAAATAATGACCAAACCCAACATTAAGGTCGCTCCTAATACCCCAAAGTTGATTTTTTGCTGTCCCTCAAAAACAAAAGATTTCTTCATTAATTCTTGCAATTTTGCAAACGCAATTAAAGAACCCGATAAAGAAACTGCTCCAATAATTGCTCCGATCACTGCTAAGGTTAAAGCCGTTGATCCCATGGCGTGTTTTGGGCTAATTTTGAGCAATTCAACCGCCGCAATTGCCGCCGCTGCTCCACCGCCCATTCCGTTGTAAAGCGCGATCATTTGCGGCATATCGGTCATTGCAACCTTTTTTGCAGAAATGTACGCCACCGCTGAACCCATCCCAACCGCTAAAACCATTAAAACGTAATTATTCATTTCTGGTTTGAAGAACGTTGCAATGGTTGCGACCAACATTCCCGCGCCCGCCCACATAATCCCTTTGCGTGCAGTAACGGGAGAACTCATTTTCTTTAAGCCTAAAATGAACAACACCGCCGCCGCAAAATAACTGGTACTAATGAGGAATTCCATTATTTACCTCCTTTGCTACTTTTGAACATTTCTAACATTCTTTCGGTAACGACATAACCGCCGACCGCATTTCCAGCTCCTAACACAACGCCTAAGAAACCAATCAATTGTTCTAATCCTGTTTCGGCATGGGCTAATGCAATCATTGCTCCGATTAAAACAATCCCGTGAACAAAGTTAGAACCGGACATTAAGGGGGTATGTAAAATAACGGGGACTTTTGAAATGATTTCATATCCCGTAAAACCCGCCAACATAAAAATATATAATGCAATAAATCCTTCAATCATTTTCTTTAGCTCCCAGCGTTTTCAATTGCGGTTTTAGTTGCTTGATGTTTAATTTCGCCATCGTGCGTCAAAGTTGAACCCACAATTACTTCATCATTCCAATCGAGTTGTAATGTGCCGTCTTTAATCATTGGAGAAATCAAATTAAAGAGGTTTTTGCTATACATTTCACTCGCATGAACGGACATTTGTGAAGCAACATTTAAAGGTGCGTGAATAATTACGCCATTGGTATGTGTAATGGTTTGATTGGGTTGAGAAAGTTCGCAATTTCCGCCGCCTTCCGCCGCTAAATCAACAATCACCGAACCCGCGTTCATCGCTTCAACCATTTGTTTTGAAATGATTTTTGGAGATGCACGCCCTGGCAACGCTGCAGTCGTAATAACCACATGCGCAGCGGCGATATGTTTGGCTAAAACAGCTTGTTGTTGGGCTTTTTCGTCGTCGGTGAGTTCGCGTGCGTAACCGCCTGATCCGTCTGCTTTTACGCCCGTATCGATGAATTTCGCGCCGAGCGATTCGCATTGTTCTTTGGTTGCCGAGCGCACGTCATACGCCTCGACCATTGCGCCTAAACGTCGGGCGGTGGCGATGGCTTGCAAACCCGCGACTCCCGCGCCGATTACAAGGACTTTTGCAGGTCGAATCGTGCCGGCAGCGGTGGTCAGCATTGGGAAAAAGACGCTCGCCAATTCTGCGCCCATCAACACGCCTTTGTAGCCCGCGACGGCGGCTTGGGAGGACAATGCGTCCATTGATTGCGCGCGAGAAATGCGAGGGACGAGTTCCATTGCCAAACTGGTGATTTTGGCATCGCGTAAGGCTTTGACTCGATTAGGAAATTGATGCGCCGCCATAAAACCCATGACGACGGCGTTGGGTTTCATTTGAGCGATTTCTTCTTCGGTGGGCGGTTGAACTTTGAAGATTAAGTCCGCATCTTTATATAAATCAGCGGGTTGGTCGATGATTGTTGCGCCCTCGAAGGCTTCATCTTTGAAGAAAGCGGATTCTCCCATGTTTCGCTCGATGCGGAGGTCGACTCCTAATTTAATCAAGCGTTTAGCGATTTCCGGCACTAAAGCGATGCGTCGTTCCCCGACAGTACACTCTTTGGGTACGGCTAATACGAGCATTCGTTAATTCCTCTATAAATCAATAGGTTAAAATTAAAATCATTTCGATAACAGTGTATTATACTATTAACCGCTGCTAAACCTCTAATCGAAAACAACCAAAAATAATTTAATACCACTTTTGCCATTAAAAAATTTCCATTTGCTATAAAATACCTCCTCAACTTATCTTATAAACAACAGATTTTTCATGAAGTTATTACACACATCGGATTGGCATTTAGGGCATCGTTTGTTAAATCAAGCCGAGCGCGATGTTGAACATCAAGTGGCTTTGGATTGGTTATTGGGGGTTTTGGATCAAGAATCGATTGACATCTTATTGATTGCAGGCGATATTTTTGACAGTGCCAATCCCCCGCACAGTGCGCTGCGGCGTTATTATGAATTTTTGACGGCGGTGCGAAAAACCCATTGCAAACAAGTAGTTATAATCGGCGGCAATCACGATTCGCCCGCATTGTTGAATGCGCCCAAAAATCTTTTACAAAACCTCAATATTCATGTGATTGGGAGTGTTCAATGGGAAGGTGGGCGGCAGAATTTATCCCAAGAAATTGTTTTAATTGAACATTTAGCGGTGATTGCCGCCGTGCCTTTTTTGCGGGATCGGGATTTGCGCGCCAAAAATCTCAGCGATTCCATCTCCGAACGTCAAGCCCAATTACAACAGGGAATTATCGAGCATTATGCGCAAGTCGCTGAATTATTAGAACAATATGAAACGCAATCGATACCCATGATTGCAATGGGGCATTTATTTGCGGCGGGTTCAACGCTGGGAGAATCTGAAAAATCCATTCACGTTGGTAATTTAGGGCAAATTAGCGCGGCAGCATTTCCCCAACGCTTTGATTATATTGCATTAGGGCATTTGCATCGTTCGCAACCCGTCGCTTCAAAATATCACATTCGTTATTCGGGATCGTTGATTCCATTGAGTTTTCAAGAAGCCGCTAATCCTAAACAAGTATTAATCGTTGAATTTAATGGGCGAGAACTAGAAACTGTTCGATCTTTAAACGTCCCACAAGCCCGTCAATTCAAGACATTTCGAGGAAAATGGGCGGAAGTTTATGCTCAAATTGGGGCATATCAAAGTGAGAAACCAACATGGGCGGAAGTGGTTTTAACTGAAACCCCCGCATTACCCTATTTGCACGCCGAGTTGCAACAACAAGTTAAAACCTCAGCATTAGAGATTTTACGGGTAGTTTTTGAAATCCCTTCCTATATAGAAAATGCACCCGTTGAAATCCCCCATCAACAATTAGAAGAATTAACCCCATTAGACATTTTTCGTTATCGTTGTCAAATCGCCCAGAAATCGCCCGAGAAAACCGCTGAATTAGAAATTTTATTTCAACGGATTTTAGAGGAATTGACACCCGATTAAGATAAACAATTGCAAAGTCCCGCCGTTGTGATTACATTAGAGCATTTTATAACCCACACCTCAAAAGGAGAACAATTATGGCTGGTTCATTTTATCCCCCGCAACGCACGCTAATGGGACCGGGTCCGTCGGATATGAATCCGCGCGTGAATTTAGCGTTGAGCCGTCCGATCATTGGACATTTAGACCCGTTATTTGTACAAATGATGGATGAAATTAAAAGCAAATTACAATACGCTTTTCAAACCACCAATGCTTTAACTTTACCGATTTCTGGACCCGGTTCTGCGGGAATGGAAGCCTGTTTTGTCAATTTAATTGAACCTAATGATAAAGTGATTGTTTGTCAAAACGGGGTTTTTGGAGGACGCATGAAAGAAAATGTTATGCGTTGTGGTGCAAAACCGATTATGGTCGAAGATAGCTGGGGAAACCCCATTGATCTAAACAAAGTTGAAGACGCTTTCAAAAGAAATAGCGATATTAAAGCGGTTGCATTTGTTCATGCAGAAACTTCAACGGGTGTGCAATCAGATGCTAAAGAAATCGCTGAAATTGCTTGTAAATACACTGCTTTAACGATTATGGACGCGGTCACTTCTTTGGGAGGAACGCCCGTTCAAATTGACGACTGGGGAATTGACGCCGTGTATTCTGGCACGCAGAAATGTTTATCTTGTGTCCCGGGTTTGTCGCCTGTGAGTTTTAGTGAAGCGGCACAAGCGGTTATTGTGGGAAGAAAAACGCAAGTGCAAAGTTGGTTTTTAGATATGAATTTGATCATGGGTTATTGGGGGAGCAACACGAAACGAGCTTATCATCATACCGCGCCCATTAATCCTTTGTACGCATTACATGAAGCCTTAGTTATTTTAGAGGAAGAAGGATTAGAAAATGCTTGGAAACGCCACGAATTGCACCATGAAGCCTTGAAAGCAGGTTTGGAAGCAATGGGCTTGAGTTTGGTGGTCAAAGAAGCGCACCGTTTGCCGCAATTGAATGCCGTGAAAATCCCCGACGGCGTGAACGAAGCGCGGGTGCGGGAGCGGTTATTGAACGAATATCACTTGGAAATCGGGGCGGGTTTGGGTCCGTTAGCGGGTAAAATTTGGCGGATCGGGCTGATGGGGCACAGCGCAAATCAACGTAATGTCTTGTATTGCTTGAATAGTTTGGAGTCGGTTTTATTAACCGAGGGCATTCCTGTTCCCGCCGGCGCAGCCGTCAAAGCCGCCATCGCAGAATACCAAGAATAAAATTGAGTGGTATAGTTTTGAATGATCTACACATTTTACAAATGATCAATTGAAATTATACCACTGTTGTTTGTTATGAGCGTTTCTTAGGTGGACGCGAGGAAGTTGCTCTGGATTTAGAACTAGAGGAACGATCACCGCGTTCTCCTCTTTCTCCTCTTTCTGGACGTTCTGTAGAAAGCCGCCGTGAACGGGGAGTTGGCGAGCGTGGTTTGCTCGATCTTTCTTCGCCCATTTCATGACCACTTGCAACACTCATTTGTAATTGCTGACCACACACCCAAACTTTATGCAACTGTTTAATCAGTTCTTTAGGCAGTCCGTCGGGCAAATCAATGGTACTAAAATCATCGAATAATTTAATTTGACCAATGTTTTTGCTATCGATGCCGGCTTCGTTTGCAATTGCGCCGACAATATGTTTGGGTTGAACGCCGTGTGCGCGCCCGACTTCAATTCTATAACGCACCATGCCCGCTTCGTGGCTTTGAAAAACCGGCGGTTGATCGTCGCGGGGCGGACGTTCGCGGCGTGATCTGTCGGGTCTTTCTGACCGTTCTGCGCGTTCTCTTTCTCTCTCGTAGATTTGATCGTCGATGGCTTTTTCTTTAGGCGTTTTCTTCTTGATCATTAAAGGACGTTCTTTTTGAACGAGAAACGCTAATGCCGCCGCAATTTCACTCATACCCGTGTTATGTTCTTCTTGATAACCTGTCATCAAATTTTCAAAGAAACTGAGCTCTTCTGATTCTAAGGTTTTTGAAATGGTTTGTTTAAACTGTGTAATACGTCGATCAACAATATCATCATGACTAGGTAATTGCATCGGAGTAATAGGTTGGCGTGTCGCTTTTTCTATCGCCCGAAGCATACGTTGCTCACGCGGAGAAACAAACAAAATCGCCTCGCCTTTCTTACCCGCCCGACCTGTTCTACCAATGCGATGAACATAGGCTTCGGTGTCGGTTGGAATATCGTAATTAATAACGTGAGAAATTCTTTCAACATTCAAACCCCGCGCGGCGACATCAGTTGCAATAACAATATCTAAAGAACCATTACGCAAATTTTCAATGGTTTTCTCACGAACGGGTTGATTCATATCGCCATTTAAGGGAGAACACGCATAGCCGCGCGCTTCTAATTTATCAGCTAATTCAACGGTTTCCGTTTTAGTGCGCACAAAAATAATGATTGCGTCAAAATCTTCAATTTCTAAAATACGGGTGAGCGCGTCGATTTTGTGCGTGCCGGTGACTTGCCAATAACGTTGATTGATGCTGGCGACGGTGACGGTTTTAGTTTGAATGCGGATTTCAACGGGATCGCGTAAATGTTTGCGGGCGATATGGCGAATTTCGTCGGGCATGGTCGCGGAAAATAGCGCGATTTGGCGATTTTTGGGGGTGTGATCGAGAATATCGTTCACGTCGTCGATAAAACCCATGCGCAGCATTTCATCGGCTTCGTCGAGCACTAAACACGACAATTGATCTAAAACCAACGTGCCGCGCCCTAAATGATCCAAAATCCGCCCGGGCGTGCCAACCACCGCGTGAACCCCGCGTTTTAATTGACGCAATTGGGTGCTCATGCCTTGACCGCCGTAGACAGGTAAAATGTGAAAACCTTGCAAATGGCGCGCGTATTTTTGCATCGCTTCGGCGACTTGGATCGCGAGTTCGCGGGTCGGCGTTAAAACCAACAATTGCGTGTGGGTTTTCTGAATATTTATTTTGCTCAACAGCGGCAGTGCAAACGCGGCGGTTTTACCCGTCCCTGTTTGCGCTTGACCCAACAAATCGCGCCCTTCCAATAAGGGAGGAATGCTTTGCGCTTGAATGGGCGAGGGAGTTTCGTAACCTATTTCATTGACGGCTTGGAGAATTTCGGGTGCAAGTGCCAGTTGCGAAAATTGGCTGATTATTTCTGTGGACATAGAAAACCTGAGTGATAAAATCCTCTCTTTACAAAAGGACTTTTGGGGACATGATTGTTAAGTCCGTAATTTTACCTGAATTAACTAATCGATGTTGGCTTTATTTTGTGCGTCGCACCGTTTATCTGGTAAATTTGACCGTACAGCACTTTTTGCAATACGCCATCAGTAAATTTGGATATTCTGCACTCGGCATCTCCAAATTGTGTGCTTAACTTTAAGTCCTGTTCCTGACGACCTCATTGGAACAGGATTTTTTTTATTTGTTAATTTCAATCTCAGTTGCAAAGGTTTCAACTTGTTTATTAAAAGAGAAATCAATCGGGGCGGGTGTGGGTGGTGTAACTGTGACAGTGCAAGTTGTTCCAGCAGTAATTGCAGTTCCAGCAGTGTAAGGCGTGCCTGTTGGGCAAGCTAAACTTCCACCCGTTACGCTGCTAAATGTTACATTTTGTCCCCCCATAGAAGCCGAAATCGTAATAGTGTTTCCTGTTGTCATGCTTGAAACATTCAAAGCAATTGAAGCCAAAGATGAATTACGATTCACTATAGTTTTATTGCCTGAATTAAATTTAAGCACGCTTCCGTTCCATCCGCCGAACATAAGCGTTCCTGCTGTAACTGTATCAGTTGCGCTTAAAGCTAGATATTTTCCACTACATATCCCCATAATATCCCCGCTTCCCATACTAATTGTCCCTGAGCCTATCGCACCACCACAACCTATTGACGACCATTTAGTTCCATCAGTTAAGTCTGCACCTGTGATGTTGTTCGCACTGAAATAACTGCTTGCTAACGCCTGTCCGCTTGCCAATAAAGCCAATCCACAAACTATTGATTTAATTAAAGTAAAATGGGGTGGGGTAACTCGTTGAAAAAACAGAAGTTTTCATAAAATATCTCCAAATTGGTTGAAAAAAAAAGCGACATTCTAGAACAATCATAAACCAAAAACCAATTTTTAATAAATCTAAAAAAATCAACAGTTTAATCATTGATGATAATTTAAGCTAAAAAAATAGTTAAACAGGATTTTTTATTTGGAAATCGGGATAGATAACAACGGGTTAGGTGCATTTTGATCGGTCGGCGAGGGTTTTGAACTGGAATCAGAAAAATCCCCAATCAATTTTTTGGGCGGCGGGGCATTCTCAAAACGGGTGGTCGGCAACACGCCATGCGGATCAATTCGCAAAATACGCGGCGGCAACGCATAACCTTTTGATTCAACTGTCATTAAATAAGCATACTCTCGTTTCTTTTTATCGACTCTTTCTTTAGCCGTTTCTTCGGTTTTTTTGTTCACATTTAAAGCGGGTTTTTCTTCTGATGTCATTTGAATCGCAATCGTATAAAAATTGCTCCCCGTTTTAACATAATGAAACCAAGGCGTGGCTTTCTGTAAATCATTAGGTAAAATGTATGCTTGCAAATCAGAATTAGATTTAATTTCTTGCACTTTTCTCAACGCAATAATCTTTTCAACATTCTCTTCATTCATTCCCGGAATCATTAACAATGCTTCAGCCGTTGCATAATTAGGATTTACGCCACTTAATGCGCCATAAATCGTAAAAACTGCTGATAATTCAACCTCTTTAAACAACTCATCAAAGCCTTTAATTAAACGCAGTTCCTCGACCGTTTCGGGTAATCCATTACGCGGTTCGTAAGGCGGTTCTAAGGTTAAATAATAATCTTTTTCTGCCCCATTCAAACGGCTCAAATCATCGCTATCCAACCAATCTTCCCAGCATTGCGTTAGCGCATCGAGTTTCTCTGGATTATCTTCACCGAGTTTTTGTTTGAACAAATCGCGCCATTGTGGAATAGTTAAACGCCGAATATTAAACAAACCTGCATGATCATAAATACGTACTTTTACACCTTCTGGCATTTGATGCGACATTTCTAAAACCTGCCCATTGAAATGCAATAACGGTGTATCTATTTCACTAAAAATTGTTTGCAAGTTGTTTGATTTATTCTTATCCTCTTCCTCTATTGGCATTCGCTGCAACATGATTTCAAACATCGCATATTGTGCGGCTTTCAGCAAAATTGCTCGCTTATCGACACCCGCTCGATGATAAAACACCGCTTTCGCCGACAAACGCACTTCCGATGCAATCGTTGAAACCAATAAAATAGCCAGTGCAATTGTCCACAACACCAAAATCAACACCGCCCCTCGTTGTGTTGATCGTTTCATAACAAATGATTGAATAACATCAAAACTAGCATCTTTTTTACCTCACTATTTTCCTAAGGGCAAAATGATTTCTACACGCACGCCGATGCTTTCAAAATTGTTGAGAATCTGGCAATAACCACCTAATCCGCGAACTAAAGAATTAATGGCGGTTAATCCTAATCCCATACCTGCGATTTCACCCGTAATATACTTTTCACTTTGATAATAAGGTTTGAGCACTTTTGAAAGCTCATCTTGCGCTAATGTTCTTCCATTATCGCTAATAACAAAAGTGAGTTTATCTGGCATCGATTGTTCAATAGAAACCGTAACTTCTGGTAATTTAGAGGGGTGAAACTTTTTGGAATTGGTGAATAATTCACGAAATATCCAAGTAAGTAATTCTAAGTCGGCAGCAAGTACAACGGAATCAAAAGAAGGATTGAGAGCAATGCGCAAAAGAATTTTGGTTTCGTCGGCGAGAGAAACGAGAGGAGTTTTCAAATCGGCAACCGTGCATTTGCTATCAGGTTTCAAGAGTTTAGGAACGTGTTGCATATAATGGATAACTTCGCTCACTTGTTGGCGCAATCTTTTTGCACTAAACGCGGCGATTTCCCAGTATTCCTGCCATTCGTCGGGAAGCGTATCAAGCGACGGCGGGTGTTCAATCAACGCTAACCCATTGACAGGCGTCAATAATTTGTGCGCGATCAAATCTTGAAAAATCCAGGTTTGTCGAATGGTTTTAACCTGTTCACTGACATTGGTCAAACGCACTAAATGTTGATTTATGGCATGAAAAACATCAACTTGCAACCATAATTCTCGCGCTTCGGTGGTTTCTGGACGCACCAAATGACGGGTTTGAGAATTAAACAACCAGTTTTCCCATTCACAA
Organism: Pseudomonadota bacterium; assembly: GCA_041161065.1. Lineage (GTDB taxonomy): Bacteria > Pseudomonadota > Gammaproteobacteria > Beggiatoales > Beggiatoaceae > DYRG01. Next base: position 40,829 of record JBEAVE010000007.1, read on the forward strand.
GGGACTCGACGATAATTTTTATCGACCGCATTGAGAAATGAAATAGATGAATTTTCAATATCTTGCGCGCGAATAGTCAAATAATCGGCAGCTTTAGGGTTTGCATAACAAATGGTTTCTTTTGCGTCGAGCAACAAATACCCCTCTTGCGTATGTTGCGCAACCCATTCAAATTTCTGGCGTTCTCCCATCAGCCGTCGATAGCGATTCAACCGCAAAATTGACCGCACGCGCGTGCGTAATTCTAATCGGTCAAAGGGTTTTGTAATGAAATCATCTGCGCCCGATTCTAACCCTTGCAATCGGGATTCTTTATCGTTCAACGCAGTGAGCAACAGGATAGGAATTTCTGCTAATTGGGGATTAGAACGAATCGCCTCACAAACCGCATAACCGTCCATTTCTGGCATCATCACGTCCAATAAAATTAAATCGGGCTGATGCTCAATCGTTAATTGCAGGGCTTCTAATCCATCTCGCGCAGTCAAAAAACGACAATTTTCTCTCCGCAATAATGTTCCCAACAAATCACGACCATTCTCATCATCATCAACAATTAAAACTAACGGTTCACTAGACATATTCTTTAATCATCATTAATGCGCATACCATTTCGATGGACGCGGTTAATATCTTCTAATAACGATTTGAATGGCAAGGTTTTATAATTCAGTTTCTTTATCTTTGACATATAAGGCAAATCACCGTTTGCATAGATGTGTGAACCATTAGTTAAATGGGTTTTTAAGGTTTGCAAATCGCGTTCAAGTTCGCCCACTATTTCCAATGAACTTTCCATACCTTCCATATCAAATTCAACTGCTGCCCGCAAATCGCTGACCTCAAATAATGCTTGCTCAATTAACCCCAGATATTCTTCCAAATTCGTCGGGTCTTGCTTTGTCAATATTGCCACTTCTTTTACTCTCCTAAATCGGCTTGAAAAACTAAAAAATAACCATTTAAATGATGTTTTATCTTAAAACGTTCAATCTGTGTTAAATTTAGAGTAGAAAAACGTTCGATTATTGATTTCTCATCTTTTTCTTTATGACAAGGAATTACCAAACTAATGGTATTATCTTTTATTTCAGGATATTGCTTTGAATTTAAAATATTTCCTGCTGGCTTTACCTCCGTCATAATTCTAAATCGTAATTTAACCGATGCGTTTTCTACATTGCGCACTTTACTGAAATTTTCTTGCTCAGAAAGAATATTAACCAATGTTTCTTTAATTTTGGAATCAATGTTTAAATCTTTTTCTTGCAATCTTTCTTCTAAAACTTGTTCAAAAGATTGACCAATAAGTTGGTTTATTTTAACGGTTTCAAAAAAACTACCGTGCACTAAAATAACTTTAGTCTTTTCTTTATTTTTACCTCTTACTAAATAGAAAATTTCTCTGATAGGTAAAGAGTCGATATTTTCTCCAATTTCTTCCATTTGCTTTTTAATATTGCTATTATCACTTTTAATAATTTTATCGATGTATTTTTGACCTGATGGAATCGTTGAATTAAATGAAGAAACTGTATAGCTTTTGCTGTCTTTCAATTCAATCAACTCTCCACCTGTAAATAAAGAACTGTCTTTATTTATTTTAATAATTAAATCAGGAAATTGTCCTTTATTTTTACAAGAAAACATCGTGTCATCAAAAGGAAAATTTTCGAGTTTTTCTACTTCACTAAAATGCTGCTTATTTGTAATAAGATATTTAAAAAAGTGATAAATAGAATAACACATTTGTTTTCCGATGTTAAAATAAGGCATTAATGGGGATAGATTGTTTATTTTGTTCCTTTAATTTTTCGCCCCAAATTTCAGAGAGTTTTTCCGTACAGATATAGTTTTGATAATATTGATTTATTAAATCTTCTTCTCTGATATTTTCTAAACGCTTTTTAATATAATTTACATTAATTGGGTCGATTTCAATACTAACAGAATTTCTTTGTAACTGTTTAGCAATAACTGCTGTTGTTCCTGTACCCGAAAAAGGGTCTAAAACAGTAGACTTTAGTTTAGTAGAAGTCAGCAACATTCTTAATAGGAGTTCAATAGGTGCTTGCTGTTTGTGAAATCGTGAGCCATCTTCATTTCTAATCGCTTCTTTTCCCGCAAAATAGCCCGCTGTAAGTTCTCTTATGTCATCCCAAACATCGGTTACAAAAACGCCATTCTCACGCTTTTGTTTGTAATGAGCGGGTAATTCTGGGTTTATGCGTAATCTATGAAAAGTTGCGGCTTTTTCTCCCTTTGTTGCATAGGCAATAATTTGATATTGTTTGCTATATTTTCCTTTCACAGGTACTGCTGATGTTTTTTTCTTCCAAATAATTAAATTTTGAAATGTCCAGCCGGTTTCTCTTAACGCCCTCAAAACAAACTCAGTATTCTTTTCACGTTGCATAAAATAAATGCTTCCACCATCATTTGTTAAATCATAACAACATTGGCTAATTTCTGTCATCATTTTCCAATACTTTTCCTCAGGCATATTATCGTTATGTAAGCTGTAATCTTTTTGCTGATTAAAAGGTGGATCGAGAAAGGTAAAATCAACAGATGTCGCTATTTTTTTTAAGCACTCAATCGCATTTCCACAAATAATATCGTGAGTTGTTTGATTTATCATTTTTATATCTCCTAGTAAATGTTATTCACTGCTAAATTGGTGTTCTGAAATTATTACTGATTCATAAATTTCTTCAAGAGAGATATTTGTATTTAAACACAACAATTCAATTAATTCATTGGGTTGAGTGTAATGCGTTATCATCCAAGTTTGTTGGTATCGTTGATATGCTTCTACAAACATTGTTTCTTGAGAAATAATTAAATAAGTTTGTAATGATTCAATGCTTTTATAGGAGCTTAATTTTTCTCGTCGATCAATAGTTTCTGTTGATTTAGAAGTTACCTCAACTAAAATACAGGGTTTCTCTAAAAAATACGCATCCTTTTCTTCTTCACAACTCACCATCACATCTGGATAATAATAACTCTCCCGATGCTCAATTTTTAATTTAATATCAGCAATATATACTTCACAATTTGTATTTCTAGCGGCTTGTCGACATTGAAAGCCAACATTTAAAGCAATTTTATTATGCTTTTTACTTGTTCCAGCCATTGTAAAAATACGCCCGCACACATATTCATGCTTGATTTTGCTCACTTTTTCAAATGCTAAATACGCGCTTTCACTCATAAGTTCCGAAGCGAGTTCCATTTGATTATTCCTCCTCATTTTAAAGGATTTTATTTTTGGTCACCACCAAAGACTCCATCGCCACCCTATTTGAAAATAGAGAAAATGAAATAATTTTCCTCGATAAATTAGAATAATAATTGCCCAAATTTCTCATTTCTTATCTCTTTTTTCTTTCTATATTATAACCAAGTTTCATACTAAACAACAACTCTAATTTACTAACATTTCTTTGATCACGACCCAACTTTAAATTACCCCTTAATTTTCTTTAAAGAAAGCCATTGTATATTGTAATTGTTCGGCGTATTTGTTCATTTCTTGAGCGGTTGTTGCAAGTTCTTCTGCCGATGCCGCATTTTTTTGAGCTGTTTGATCTAAACGATTCATATTTGTTGTCATTTCATGAACTGCACTGGCTTGTTGTTCAGAAGAACTAGAAATTTCCTGCACTAAATTAGTGGTACTTGCAATGTTTGGGAGGATTTCTTGAAAGAGTTGTCCAGCGCGTTCTGCGATTTGAACACTGGTTTGAGTTAAAGAGCCAATTTCTTGAGCAACTTGACGACTATTTTCGGCTAATTTTCTCACTTCTAATGCGACCACTGCAAATCCCCGACCTTGTTCTCCAACCCGCGCCGCTTCGATGGCAGCATTTAGAGCAAGAATATTTGTTTTATACGCAATATTTTCAATTAATTCAACCTTTCCAGCGATTTCTTGCATGGCTGAAACGGTATTTGTAACGACCTTATCACCGATTTGCATTTGTTGAGCAGTTTGGCTTGCAATTAAATCGGTTTGTCGAGCATTTCTAGCATTTTGAATAGTAGAGGAACTAATATCATCAATCGCCATACTAACGCGGTTCACGTTGGTTGCTTGAAGGTTAGCATCTTGAGCAATATCTTGAGAAGTAATCCCGATTTGCTGGCTGCTGGCGGTCAAATGTTTGGCGGTTTCTCGAACATTACGCACAACTTCTAACCATTGTTTCACCATATTTTGCATCGTTTGAAATAAAAAACCGATTTCATCTTGGGTTTTAACTTTGATTTGAATGCCGAGATGACCTTGACTAATTGCCTGCATAATTTTGGTTGCTTCGCTGAGAGAAAAAGTGATATTTTTTCCTACCCAATAACTTATAAATAAAGCCGCTAAAGTAAAGAAACTTACCACAATCATATAAATCAAATAACTTTGGTGATAATTGGTTTCTGCGTGAAGGAAATGGCTTTCAGAGTTTTTTAGTTCATTGCTAATCCATTGCCCGAGCAAACTAGAAAGCGTTTCAAACTTTTCATTTTCAATGCCCGTTGAATTGATAGCGGCTTCCGTATGTTTATTTTTCAAGAATTTGTTAGCGGTTTCACGATTAGCGGTTTTGTATTCTTCCCAAGCGGCAAACAACTGTTGAGTAATTTTCTCCTGTTGTAACGATTTAGATAGCCGCTCTTTCCATAGAGGAATTGCGGTTTCTAAATGTTTCAAAATCGCAAGTTGTTTGGCGTTAAATTCGGTTTGTTTTTCTTTAGTTGGAGAAACCACCATTGCGAGAGAAAGGTTGCGCATATTACGCATTGGAATAATAATATCACGGATAAAGCTGCTCACATTTGTTGAGGTAGTATTGACTTCTTTTAACCAAGAAAAAGTCAATTGATTCGCGTAGATACCGTATCCACCCACTAAAATCAACGCGCTCACCACAAATAGTGAGGTTAAAAACAATTTTGTAGAAATTCGTATCGTAGTCATCATGTTATGATCATCAGGTTAGGGCATTCACTCAATTTTGGCAACCGCCTTGCTTGAGATTTGTTTATACTTAGCATAGCACGAGTGCAATTGTATTTTAAGAGGAATTTGATATGAAAATTTTTTGGTATGGATTGGTGGCATTTTTAAGTTGCTCAATTAACGCCGCCGAACCGCATAAGAACCTTTATCAACAAGCCCGCGATGCAGAAATAAAGGGTCAAATATCGCAGGCGTTGTCGCTTTATGAACAAGCTATTAAACAAAGCCGCCAAGTTTCTCTCAAAGATACGGCAGCCATTCTTTACGCACAAGCCAGTTTATTAAAAGAACAACAACGGTTTGCCGACGCGAAACAATCTTTTGAAGAATCATTACAATTACGTGAACAACAATTAGGAGAAAATCATGGCGCAGTGGCTGTTAGTTTAAATGGTTTGGCAAGTGTTTATATGGCGGTTGCAGATTATAAAAAAGCCGAAGAATTTTACAAACGCGCATTAGCCATTACTGAAAAACAAAATGATCCTCAACGTCAGCTCGCAATTGCACTAAACAACTTAGCCGAATTATATCGAACAATGGGACATTTTACTGATGCTGAACCACTTTTCAAAAGAGCCTTAGAATTAGATAAAATTTCCTTTGGTTCAGAACACCCCAGAGTCGCTATTCGATTTAACAATTTAGCAGAACTTTATCGTCAAATGGGCGATTATGCCAAAGCAATTGAATTATTAGAAATTGCATTAGATATTGAACAAAAAAATAAGGAGGAAACTGCGCCTGAAAATATAGGTATTCGCTTTAATAATTTGGGGCAAGTTTATCGTACAATTGGCGATTTTGAAAAAGCAGAACAATATTATCAACAAGCCTTGCAAATTTTTGAAAAAACCAGTGGAAAAAATGCCGCATTATATGCTATTGGTTTGAATAATCTGGGGTGGATTTATCAAGCATTAGACAAACCCAAAGAAGCCGAGAAACTCTTTCGCCAAGCCTTAACAATTCAGGAGAAAATTTACGGTAAAGAACACCCTGATATAGCAATAAATTTGAATAATCTAGCTTTACTTTTAACGCGCCAACAACATTTTGAAGAAGCCTTGCCTTTATATCAACGTGCTTTGGCTATTTTTGAAAAGAAACTGGGTAAAGAACATTCGCAAGTAGCGGTGGTTTTGCACAACCAAGCAAAGTTATTTCGAGCGCAAGGAAATTGTAAGAAAGCAGAACAACTTTTAGAAGAAGCACTCATCATTGTTCAAACCGCTATGCAACCCGAATTTCTTTGGGCAATTCAAGATAATTTGAGCCAAACTTTAGCTTGTCAAGGGCATATCGACGCAGCAATTCTAATGGGAAAACAAGCGGTTAATACATTGCAAAGTTTGCGCGTTAATTTGGCTAATTTAAATAAAGAATTACAACAATTATTTCTAAATGATAAAGCAATGGTGTATAAAGGTGTGGCTTCTTTATTATTAGAACAAGGAAGAACGGCTGAAGCACAACAAATTGAAACCATGCTTAAGGAAGAGGAATATTATGATTTTGTGCGGCGGGATTTCAATGATAATGGAACAACCCGAATTGTAAAAGCCTCTTTTAATGATTTTGAGAAACCCTTTGTTGAGAAATCTACCCAACTTTTTTCTCATTTTCAAACGATTGGAGAAAAACTGAAAAACTTACGTTTAATGGCTAATAATATTCCTCAAAAAGAACAATTGCGAGGAGAAATCGTTAAACAAAAGAAACCCGTCGAAAATTATTTTCAGGAACTTAAAACTGCTTCTGAAGAACGATCATTACAAAAATTTCTTAAAATAGGCAATGATAATCAGGTAACTTTAGCAAAAGAATATCAAATGCTAAAACAGCGCACAGATTTAACGGATTCTGAAATCAAACGTAAGGAAGAATTGCGAAATGTATTGAATCAAAATCGGCGGGAATTTAACGCTTGTATTGGTGAATATAAAACAAAGGAACTGTTTGAAGAATATAATTTAGATACCTTGCAATCTTTACAAAGCACATTGCAATCATTGGGTGACGGGGTTGTCTTATTACATTATTTGATTTTGCCAGAGAAAATCCGCATTATTTTAACGACACCCACGATTCAATTATGTCGAGAAGCAAATGTCAGTGAAAAAAATTTGGAACAACAGATTTCTAAATTTAGAGCGTTCTTTAAAAATCCACCCAATAGTCGTCGAATGAAACAGGTTACAAATGATTTGCAAAAAGAGGCTAATATTCTTTATAATTGGCTATTTCAACCTGTCATAAATGATCTAAAACAAGCCAATGCAAAAGTGTTAATGCTTTCATTAGACGGTCAATTGCGTTATTTGCCGATTTCAGCGTTATTTGATGGAGAGAAATACTTAGCAGAACGCTTTAGTTTTGCATTGTATAATGAAGCTGCCCGCGACAAATTAAAAGATCAGCCTAAAACGGATTGGACTTTAGCTGGTTTAGGGGTTACAAAAGCGTTGAGAAACTTTAATCCTTTGCCGGCGGTTGAAAAAGAATTACATAGCATTATTCGAGAAAATCCAACTGAGAAAGATGGGATTTTATCTGGGATTATTAAATTAGATGAACAATTTAATCAAAATGCTTTAACAACTGTGTTAGAAAAAGGTTTCCCAGTTCTACATATTGCAAGCCATTTTGTTTTTCAACCTCAAACCGATCAAGATGCTTATTTATTGTTAGGAAATGCAGATATTTTAACCTTAGCACAAATTCGTAACAATTATGATTTTAACTCGGTGGATTTATTGACATTATCGGCTTGTCAAACGGCGGTTGGAAATCAACATAAAGGTAAAGAAGTAGAGGGTTTTGGCGCATTAGCACAGAAACAAGGTGCGAAAAGCGTAATTGCAACTTTATGGTCAGTTGATGATCAAAGCACGGGCGTGTTTATGAAACATTTTTATCAAATCAAAACCCAGCAAAAATTAACGAAAGGACACGCATTACAACAAACGCAACAGGCTTTTATTCAAGCAGTGAATCAGAATTACCCGCTAGATTTTGCACACCCTTATTATTGGGGGGCTTTTATTTTAATGGGTAATTGGCTTTAATTGACATAACAAGAGGACTGTTATAATGAAAACAACTTTCTTAAAAACAACCGCCGTAGTTGCTCTAACAACTGTTTTAGCAAGTTGTGCGCAAATGGGGTTTGATGATCAGAGTTCAACTCAAATGGAAGGCTCATTACTTGGCGCAGGTTTGGGCGCGGCTTTAGGTGGTTTGATTAATGGAAGAGATGGAGCTTTGTGGGGCGCAGCAGCCGGCGCAGGTGTTGGATTTCTCGTAGGTAATGAAGTTGCTAAAAGAAAACAATCTTATAGTTCTCAAGAGGCTTTGATTTCTGGAGAAACCCAACGAGTCGCTAATTTGGTGCAAGAAATTGAAAACACTAACGCCATTTTAAGACAGGATATTGCTTCCTATAACGCGCAAATTAGTAGCTTAAAAGCACAAATGCAACGCGATAGTAGCAAACGAGAGCAACTGCGCCAACAAAAATCTAAAATTGACAAACGCTATCAGCAAGCAAAAAAGAGTTTGCAAGCAGTGGAAAATGAACTCAAAACTGCAGAAACATTGCACGCCGATACTAAGAAACAAGCCGCTAAGAAAAATGTCAATGAATTGCGCCATTGGGAAAATAAAATTAATAGTTTGCGATCAGAGAAAGTCAAACTAGAAAAAAATACCCAGCAATTGCAAAGCGTTAGTAATACAATTTCTTTATAAAGGGAGATTTCAAATGCTCAAATTTATTTCTATCTGTGGCGGATTATTTTTTGTAACAAGTTGTGCCATTTCAACGTATGAATGCGATCCTTCGCAAGGGGGGTTGTTGGGAGGATTGCAAGGGATTCATTCTGGTTGTTATGATCAGCGGCTTTCTGAACAACAGCAAAATTTAGAAAATATCCGCCAATTGCAGGTTTCTGCTGAAAATACTCAATCGGGTTTGTCACAAGAAAAAACTTTGGCACAAAATGAGTTGATTCGATTACATAATCAAATGGACGTAATAGACGAGGAAATTACGAAACTTTCTCGGGAATTAAACGCAAAACAAGCCACGACTAAAAAGGCAGAACAACGTAAAAATAGTTTGAAGAAAAAAGTGAGCAACTTGCGCGGAAAAACTCAACAATTACGCAAAACAATTTCTCAAAAACCTGCACCAGATAAATTACAACATTTACAAGCCGAAGAACGGCGTTTGAAATCTGAAGTCGAAACGCTGAAAAAAGATTTGTATTTGGATTTGTAATGGGCAATTAAAAACTATCGATCAATATCTTTTATTATCGATAGTTTTCTAAATAAAAAATGAGAGGAAAAAATGTCAAAAAAAATAGGCTTTATTGGTTTAGGTGTGATGGGTTTTCCAATGGCTGGGCATTTGGCGACAGCAGGGTATCAAGTGACCGTTTTTAATCGCACTCGTTCTAAGGCTGAACAATGGGTAGAAAAGTTTGGAGGATTAATTGCGGAAACACCTAAACAACTAGCTGATAATACAGATGTTGTTTTTTCATGTGTAGGTAATGATCAAGATTTGAAACACATTACTATTGGGGAGAACGGTGCATTTTATGGTATGAAGGAAAATGCCATTTTTGTTGATCATACAACCGCTTCTGCTCATGTTGAACGTGAATTATTTGATATTGCAAAACAACGTGGTTTTTCTTTATTAGATGCGCCGGTTTCTGGCGGACAAATTGGGGCAGAAAATGGTGTTTTAACGATTATGGTTGGTGGTGAAGAAACTGCATTTCAACAAGTTGAACCCATTATGCGTTGCTATGCAAAGAAAATTAAACATCTTGGCACGATTGGAAATGGGCAATTAACTAAAATGGTGAATCAAATTTGTGTGGTGGGTTTGCTTCAAGGATTGGCGGAAGGGTTACATTTTGCAAAAGCTGCTAATTTGGATTTGAATGCAGTCATTGAAACGATTTCAAAAGGGGCGGCGCAATCGTGGCAAATGGATAATCGTGCACAAACCATGATTGAAGGAAAATTTGATTTTGGATTTGCCGTTGAATGGGTAAGAAAAGATTTAGGTATTGTGTTAGAAGAAGCGATAAGAAATGGAGCGGATTTGCCTATTACAACTTTAATTGAGCAATTTTATGCAGATATTCAAGCAATGGGTGGAAATCGTTGGGATACATCAAGTCTAATTATGCGCTTAGAAAATCGGAGAAAACAGTAGTGCAAAAGTTGATATTTTTGTGTTTGTTGTTTAGTTTAAATGCTTGTGCTGCGACATTACCGCACACGTTTTCAACAAAATATGCAAACGGTGAGCAATTCATGAAAATTCGTTTGCACGGAACGGTCGTGATTCCTCGAGAAATGGGGATTGGAATTCCTATCACGGGCTTATCGGGTTTAGCGTGGGATAATGAGAGCAACTTGCTTTATGCAATAAATGATAAAGGGATATTGTATTATTTACGTCCAATATTTGAGAAAGGTATTTTAACTGATGTAATTTTCTTAAAATCATTTCCATTGCTGAATGCGCGCCAAAAGAAACTAAAATGGGAATACATTGATAGCGAAGGTATTGCGTTAATGTCGGCGAAAGAAAGTCAAAGTGGAGAAACAGAATTATTGATTTCATTTGAGCAAATTCCGCGTATTGTTCGTTATTCTTTAGAGGGGAAGTGGTTGGGAGAAATTACCTTACCAGAAGATTTGCGTTATCCAGAGAATTATCGACATAACAATCGAATGTTGGAATCGGTTGTTATTCATCCGATATTTGGGGTTTTAACTGCGCCCGAACGCCCATTAGAAATAACCGATATTAATACGTTGAAAATTTATGCAATGAGTGGAAAAACTTGGCAAATTCCTCATTATCATGCACCGAAAAGCGGTGTTACTGAAATGGAAACCTTTGAAGATGGTTCTCTTTTGGTATTAGAAAGGAGTTTTACGGGTTTGACAGAGCCGTTAATTATTAGTTTGCGGCGGGTGTGGATTGATGAGCAATGTGAGAGTGGAAAAGCGATTTGTAAAACAGAGCAACTCGCCTTATTTGATAATAGCCAAGGGTGGGATATTGATAATTTTGAAGGCTTGACGCGCCATCATGGAAATTTCTTTTTGATGGTGAGCGATGATAATAACAATTTCTTTCAAAAAACATTGCTCACTTATTTTGAAGTCGTTGAATAGATTGCAGCAGTGAGATTGTTGGCTTAACCAAAAGATTTTGCGCTATGATAGTTGTTGTTAAGGCATTAACCCTAAAACGATAAATTTCTCGAGGAGGAGCGCATGGAGCCGAAAATTGTTTGGTTGTTTATTTTTGTGTCATTGTATTGGTCTTATTGCATTTTTTGGGGCTTGAAGGGGGCGTTGGCGACGAAAACCGCGAGCGATTTTTTCACCGCCGGCGGCAATTTACCCGTCTGGGTGTACGTGTTGGCGGCGACCGCGACTTCGTTTTCTGGCTGGACATTTGTCGGACACCCGGGGTTGATTTATCAAGAAGGTTTCCAATACGCTTTTATTTCATTTTACGCGATTTTAATTCCTCTCACCGGCGTAGTGTTTCTCAAACGCCAATGGCTTCTCGGCAAACGTTTTAACTTTACAACCCCGGGTGAAATGCTTGCCACCTATTTCCAATCCAATGTGATTCGTTTTTTAGTGGTTGTAATTGCACTGTGTTTTGCAATTCCTTACTTAGCGTTACAGATGCGCGCGGCGGGCTTTTTGTTTTCAGCATTAACCGATAATTTGCTCCCTTTAGAAGTTGGAATGTGGTTGCTTGCGGGAATTATTTTATTTAATGTTGTCGTCGGTGGTTTGAAAGCGGTTGCTTACATCGAAGTGTTTCAAGTGGTTCTTTTAGTCATTGGAATGGTTTTATTAGGTTGGTTATCAGTGGATTATTTAGGGGGTTGGCACAAATTCCAATTGAGTTTAGCAGCCCTTGCCGACTTTGATTTGAAACGCACATCGGAAGGATTTAGCCACTATTTTGCGATCCCGGGGTTTGGCGAATGGACGGCGGACGGTTCAAAAGCGGCGGGCGGATCGTGGACGACTTTGATGGTGATGACGTATCTATTTGGAATGATGGGGATTCAAGCCGCGCCGACATTTTCGATGTGGGCGTTTTCGGCAGAAAGTCCGCGTTCGTTCGCGCCGCAACAAGTCTGGGCTTCCGCGTTAGTGATTGGTTTTATTATGATTTTTTTCTCGGCAATGCAAGGCATGAGCGGGCATTTTTTGGGTGGAAATGTCGCTTTTATGCACGCGCACCCTGAATTGGTCAAAAACGTGATGGCAAAAGGCTTAGAAAACAAAGATTTATTAGAAACCGTTGGTGAAGGTGATGTATTAGTACCGCAATTGATTTATTTGTTTGGGCAGAGTTGGGCGTGGTTGGCGGGATTGTTGGCGATTTGCGCGTTGGCGGCAATGCAAGCGACCGGCGCGGCGTATTTATCCACATCGAGCAGTATTTTAGCGGCGGATTTCTTTCAACGTTATTTTCCTAATTTAAGTGATGAAAAACAAAAACTTGCCGGACGTTTTGGCATTGTGATTGTGTTATTTATTGCGTTATGGGTTGCAACGGTTTCGCAAGATTCACTGGTTTTATTAGGGGGATTAGCGGTCGCGTATGGTTGCCAAATGTGGCCCGCATTATTGGGCGTGTGTTATTTTCCTTGGCTGACGGGCGCGGGGATCGTCGCGGGATTGATGGCAGGGATTTTGGCAGTCACCTTAACCGACAGCCCGGGGGAATTTTTCTTGAATTTACCTTGGGGACGCTGGCCCCTCACCATTCATTCTGCCGGTTGGGGAATATTTTTTAACATCTTGTTCACATTGATAGTTTCGGCATTTACCCAACACCCTTCACAACACGCCCATCGTTTAACATTTCATCAGTTTTTGCGCGATAATACCAAATTATCTGAAGATAAACAAAGGCTTAAAATATGGGCGTGGTTATTTGTGGCGGTGTGGTTTAGTTTTTCGATCGGACCGGGCGCGATGTTTGGAAATGCGTTGTTTGGACACCCGCATCAACCGCAAACGTGGGTGTTTTTTATTCCGTCGATTTGGGCGTGGCAAATTTTGTGGTGGGGAATTGGCGTATATATGATGTGGTTTTTAGCCTATAAAATGGAAATGGCGACCGTCCCCGAACCCATCGTCAAAAATCTCAATGCCCGCAAAACCCACAACTAAACGATTTTTTGAGGAAAAAACCATGTCAAATCCCTGTACTTACATTATTTTTGGCGCGACAGGCAATCTCGCCAAAACTAAATTAATTCCCGCCTTATTTCAATTAGAAAGTGGCAATCGTTTAGCTGAGGAAACCCGTATTTTAGCGATTGGACGGCGCGATTGGAACACCGAGTTTTGGTGGAAAGAAGTTCATCAAATGCTCATCGATAAATTTGGAACAATTGATGAAGAAATTTATCCGCGTTTTCAACAAAAATGTACTTATTTCAAAGGCGATTTGTCCGAAGAAATTATGTATCAACAATTGCACAGTTTTATTATAGAGAAAAATTTTCCTCAAAACATTGCTTTTTATTTGTCGATTCGCCCCGCCGAGTTTGGTTTTGTCGTGCAGCATTTAAGTGATGCCAGTTTATTTGACGAAACGCACGGTTGGCGGCGCATTGTGATTGAAAAACCTTTTGGTTACGATTTAGAAAGTGCGAGAGCATTACAAACCCGTTTAATGAAATGTTTGCGTGAAGACCAAATTTACCGAATTGATCATTATTTGGGTAAAAGTACCGTTAGAAATGTGCTGGTTTTTCGCTTTGCAAATCTGTTAATGGAGCCGTTGTGGAATCGTAATTATATCGATTATGTTCAAATCACTCATTCTGAGAAACAAGGGGTAGGAAGTCGAGCAGATTATTACGATGGCGCGGGGGCATTACGCGATATGATTCAAAGCCATTTGCTCCAATTATTAACCTTAGTTGCAATGGAAGCACCGGTTTCTATGGAAGCCGAATCTTTGCGCGACGAGAAAGTTAAAGTCTTGAAATCCATTAGAAAAATTACACCTAACGCCGTCCACGCGCAGGCTTTTCGAGCACAATATAAAGAAGGTATCGTTAATGGAAAAAAAGTGAAGGGTTATTTGCAAGAGGAAAAAGTCCCTTCAAATAGCGTTACCGAAACCTATGCAGCGATGAAAATTTTTATTGATAATTGGCGATGGGCGGGTGTGCCGTTTTATTTGAGAACGGGCAAAAGATTAGCTGAGAACCGTTCTTTAATTTCAATTGCTTTCAAAACGCCTCCACAACAGTTTTTCAAAACCAATCAATTTCAACAAATGCGACCTAATTGGATTTTATTAGGTATTCAGCCTGAAGAATGTTTGCGTATTGAAATGACTTCAAAAGAACCCGGATTAGATATGAACATTAGACAGATTAGTTTAGATGCGGGTTTGAGATTAGACGGAGAAATCGCCCATGATGCGTATGAAGATTTGTTATTAGATGTAATTAAAGGCGACCGTTCTCTATTTCTACGTTATGATGAAGTGGAATATGCGTGGCAAATTGTTGAACCGATTTTGAATGTGTGGGCAACCGAAAGAGATTACATTACAACGTATCCTGCGGGGAGTTGGGGCGCAGAAGAAAGTCGCCGTATTTTTGAGAAAGAAACCCATTTCTGGCGACATTCTTTAGAACCCGTTATTTAATGCTTTCAAATTGAATGCGCGGATCAACTAATACATAGCTTAAATCGGAGAGCAATTTTCCAATCAATCCGATTAAAGTAAAAATGTACAAACTACCTAATACAATTGGGTAATCTCGTTTGATAATGGATTCATAAGAAAGTAACCCTAATCCATCTAAAGAAAACACGGTTTCTACTAATAAACTTCCCGTAAAGAACGCACCAATAAAAGCCGCTGGAAAACCCGTAATTAAAGGGATTAACGCATTACGGAAAACGTGTTTGTAGAAAACCGCTTTTTCACTTAACCCTTTTGCACGCGCTGTATAAACGTATTGTTTGCGAATTTCCTCTAAAAAACTATTTTTCGTTAATAATGTCATCACCGCGAAATTTCCTATCACCATTGTAATGATCGGCAACGTAATATGCCAAAGGTAATCGGTCACTTTTTGAAATAAAGAAAGTGATTGCCAATTATCCGACGTTAAACCCCGCAAAGGAAATACGTCCCAGAAACTCCCTCCTCCCAATAAAACTAACAAAAAAATCCCCAACATGAAACCAGGTATTGCATAGCCAATTAAAATAATCGTGCTCGTGATAATGTCAAAGGGAGTTCCTTCTTTAATCGCTTTCTGAATGCCGAGAGGAATACAAATCAAATAAGTGAGCAAAAATGTCCAAATGCCTAAACTAATTGAAACCGGTAATTTTGATAAAATAAGGGAAGAAACAGAACGACTTTGAAAGTAACTATCTCCTAAATCAAAAACCAAGTATCTCTTCATCATTTGCCAAAAGCGTTCAGAAGCGGGTTTGTCAAATCCATAAAAGGCTTTTAATTGAGCAATTTGTTCGGGTTCTAAGCCTTTTGCACCTTGATAAATCCCTGTTTTTCCAGAGATACTGACTTCTCCGCTTCCTATATTTTTTCCTTCCAACTGACTAATGATTTGTTCAACGGGTCCGCCCGGAACAAACTGAATGATTACGAAGGTCACAATTAAAATACCCAACAGGGTTGGAATCATTAACAATAGTCGTTTCAAAATATAATGCAGCATTAGGGAATAACCTCTTTAGGTGTTTCAAAGAAAACCAGATTTGCTGAATTGATTTGAAGATCAGCCCAGTTTTCTATATCGAATGTTAAGCCACACATTGCGCACGTTGGGAAATCGAAGAAACGCTTACCGATTAAGGTATTTGCAATATCTTGAAAGGCAGGATTATGACCGACTAACATGACGGTTTTCCAATGATTTTCTAGGTTACAAATGATTTCAAATAACGTGCGGGTGCTGGCTTCGTAAATAAGGGGTTGAAATACGATTTGGTTGAAAGGAATTGTTAAGGATTTTGCAAACCATTCGGCGGTCGATTTTGCTCTAAATGCAGGGCTTGAAATGATTTTATCGATGCTGAGTTTTTTCTTGGCGAAGTGTTCTGCCATTAGAAAGGCATCTTGGTTGCCGCGATCGGTTAAAGGTCGATCGAAATCGTGTGAATACAATGAGTTATGGCTGGCTTTGGCGTGGCGAATTAAAACGAGTTGTTTCATGAGGATTGTCCTTTTTCTTATCATAGCGCATCGGCTATAATAAACAAATTTGTAAAAAAATATCGGAGAAACAATGGCTGGACATAGTAAATGGGCGAATATTCAGCATCGTAAAGGTGTGCAAGATGCGAAACGCAGCAAATTATTCACTAAATTTATTCGTGAAATCACGGTGTCGGCGCGAATGGGCGGCGGCGATGCCAATACGAATCCGCGCTTGCGGTTGGCGATCGACAAAGCCATCGGCGCAAATATGACCAAAGATACCATCGAGCGCGCTATTAAACGCGGAACAGGTGCGCAAGATGCGGATAATTATGAAGAAATTCGTTACGAAGGTTATGCGATGGGCGGCGTGGCGGTGATGGTCGATTGCATGACGGACAATCGCGTGCGGACGGTTGCCGATGTGCGCCACGCTTTCACAAAATGCGGCGGCAATTTGGGCACGGACGGATCGGTGGCGTATTTGTTTGAGAAAATGGGCGTGATTACTTATCCCGACAAATCCCACGAAGAACAAATCCTAGAAATCGCTTTAGAAAACGGGGCGGATGATCTGATTTCTAATGAGGATAATACGCTAGAAATCCTTGTTTCACCAACACATTTTTTAGAGGTTAAAACCGCTTTAGAAACCGCTGGATTCAAACCCGATCAAGCCGATATTACAATGCGTCCTGCAACGGTGGTTTCTCTCAATGCAGAAGACGCGGCAAAAATGCTCAAATTGCAAGAAATGCTCGACGATTTAGATGATGTTCAGGAGGTATATTCCAATGCGGATATTTCAGAGGAAATCCTTGAGCAATTGGGCTTTTCAAAATAGAGAAACCGTGACATTATCGCAACGTTATGTCGTTTCAAGGGCGTGTCGTGAGATAAATGCTTGTCGAAATAAGATAATAATGGGTATAATGATCGTTTTAGGTCGGGTAGTTAAACCCTGATTACTGTGAGTTTATTTTAGTTTTTGGAGAATTTTTCCCTATGTTGACAGCCGAATACAAAGCGCAAACGGTTCAAGATTTTCAACGCGCCCCCAATGACACGGGGTCTTCCGAGGTGCAAGTTGCGTTATTAACCCGTAATATCAATGCGTTATCTGAACACTTCAAAGCCCACCCGCACGATAACCATTCGCGTCGGGGTTTATTGACGATGGTGAACCGCCGCCGTAAGTTGTTGGATTACCTCAAATCGACAGATCATGGTCGTTATCGTGAAGTTATCGGTCGTTTAGGTCTACGTCGTTAATTTTGTTGGTTTTTTTAATGGGTTTGTGCTTTTAGGATGCCTGATGAGCGTACATAAAAAACAGTTTCAATACGGTCAATATCAAGTGAGTTTGGAAACCGGCGAAATCGCCCGCCAAGCCACCGCCGCCGTGATGGTTAGTATGGCGGATACCGTCGTGTTAGTGACGGTGGTCGCCACCCAAGAAACCCGTCCAGGAACGGATTTTTTCCCCTTAACGGTAGATTATCAAGAGCGTACCTACGCCGCAGGTCGAATTCCGGGCAGCTTCATGAAGCGTGAAGGCAAACCCAGCGATAAAGAAACCCTGACCTCCCGCTTGATCGACCGACCCTTACGTCCCCTATTTCCCAAAGGCTTCACCAACGAAGTCCAAATTATCGCCACCGTCTTATCCCTCGATCCCAACATCGACCCCGATGTGCCCACCATTTTAGGCGCATCGGCGGCGTTGGCGATCTCGGGTTTGCCCTTTAAGGGTCCCGTTGGCGCGGCGCGCGTGGGCTATTGCAATGGGCAGTTCATTTTGAGCCCCACCGTCGCGGACATGGCGCAGTCCACCCTCGATTTAGTCGTCGCGGGCACGGAAGGCGCAGTCTTAATGGTTGAATCTGAAGCGAAAGAACTCCCCGAACAAATCATGCTCGACGCGGTTTTATTCGGACATCAACAATTCCAAACCGCGATCCAAGCCATCAAAGAATTCGCCGCCGATGTCGCCACCCCCGCTTGGGATTGGCAACCCGCCCCCACCGACGACGCTTTACACACAAAAGTCGCTGAATTAGCTGAAAAAGATGTCGCGGAAGCCTATCGAATTCATGACAAACTCGCCCGCCAAAACCGTTTATCCGAATTGCGCAAAAATGCCGTTGCCACATTAACCGTCGACGCGCAATATGATGAAGCAGCCATTTTGCATGCGTTTGAAAAACTTGAAAAAGTTACTGTTCGAAGCAGCATCATTCGAGGCGAACCCCGCATCGACGGACGCGACACCAAAACCGTTCGCCCAATCACCATTCGCACGGGCGTGTTGCCGAGAACGCACGGATCAGCCCTCTTCACGCGCGGCGAAACGCAGGCTTTAGCGGTCGCCACGTTAGGCACTGAACGCGATTCTCAAATCATCGATGCACTCGAAGGCGAACATCGCGACCCCTTTATGTTCCATTATAATTTCCCGCCGTATTGTGTGGGAGAAATTGGGCGCGTCGGCAGTCCGAAACGCCGTGAAATCGGGCACGGACGCTTGGCAAAACGCGGCGTGTATGCAGTCATGCCGAATTTAGCGACTTTTCCTTACACGGTGCGGGTGGTTTCCGAAATCACCGAATCGAACGGTTCAAGCTCGATGGCATCGGTGTGCGGGGCGTGTTTGGCGTTGATGGACGCGGGCGTGCCGTTGAAAGCACCGGTCGCGGGCATTGCGATGGGTTTGATCAAAGAAAGCGATCAATTCGTGGTTTTGACGGACATTATGGGTGATGAAGACCATTTGGGCGACATGGATTTCAAAGTTGCGGGCACGGAAGAAGGCGTGACTGCACTGCAAATGGACATCAAAATCGACGGCATTACCCGCGAAATCATGGCACAAGCTCTTGAACAAGCCAAAGCGGGCAGACTGCATATTTTGGGGATTATGTCGCAATCGCTGCCCAAACCGCGCACTGAAATTTCAATGTACGCGCCGCGCATTTTGACATTTCGTATTCGCCCTGAAAAAATCCGCGATGTGATCGGCAAAGGGGGCGCAGTGATTCGGGGCATTACCGAAGAAACCGGCGTTCAAGTGGATATTTCTGACGATGGCACGGTGAAAATCGCGTCTGCGGACATGGCTGCGAGTCAAGAAGCCCGTCGCCGCATTGAAATGATCACCACTGACATCGAAGTCGGCATGATTTGCGAAGGGCGCGTCACCAAATTGATGGATTTTGGCGCGTTTGTGACCTTAATGCCCGGCAAAGACGGCTTGGTGCACATTTCACAGATTTCTGAAGAGCGCGTCGAAAAAGTCACCGACAAACTCACCGAAGGCGACATCGTCCGCGTCAAAGTCCTCGAAGTCGACAAACAAGGACGCATTCGCCTCAGCATGAAAGCCGTTCATCACGCCGAGTAATTTTCTCTTTTAGTTTCAAATTATTTCAAAACCCCGCTATTTCCTTCTAAAAAATAGTGGGGTTTTCTTTTGAGGTATTTTTAAGGAACGAGAGGTTTCAAACGCGATAGATCAACAGCAAAATCTAAGGTTTGATTCTTTTGCGTCAAATACACTTCGTAGAAATGGGTTGTTCCAAACAAATCCGCCACCCCTAATTTAGGAATATAAAGTTCTCCATTGCTTGGATTATAAGACGCTTGAACAGTGGTTGTTTGGGTTGTTGTTCCGGTTGTAGAAATCCCATAAGCACTCGGATTTGCTTTACATTGTGCAATGCCGTCTGCTGTTGAACCATCATTATTCAAATTAACCGTAATGCCACACGATGCAGGATTTGCTTTGCATTGCGCAATGCCTTCAACCGTTGAACCATCATTATTTGTCGTGATAGAAATCCCACAAGAAACGGGATCAGCTTTACATTTTGCAATCCCCGCAGAAACCCCGTCATTATAAGTTGGTAAAACCGTCGACGTGGCGGTATTTGGAATTAACGGCGTGCTCGGTGTAATTGGTGTTGGTAAAGTTGCAACGCTTGGTGTTACAGTCATCATCAAATCAAGTCCATTTCCTTTAATATGGTAAGTTCCTAAAAATTCTTCATATTGTCCATTTGGAGAACCATAACCAATAACTTTATCCTCTGCATCAACTACAGAAAAACTACCTGAACCATTTGGAAGTTTTAAAACACCTGATTGTAATAAAGTTCTTTCACCTACTTTAACAGTCGCGGGCATTTTTCCAATATTTAAAACAATGCTATATGTATCTGGGAAAACTTCAGCATCTTTGCCTGTATAACGTCCACTGCTTAAACGTTTTTCAGTTAAAGCATCATTTACATAGAAATAATCTAAACCAACACCTAAAACCATAATAGTTCCAGCTTTTAAAACTGTTTTTTCTCCAGCTTTAATGGTTGCTTTTTGTTTTGTTCCATTCAAATAAATAGAGTAATCTGCTGGCAAAAGTTCAACCCATTTATTTGTATAATTGCTTTTTGAAAGATTTTTATCAAAATTGTCATAAACTTGAAACTCATCTAATCCAATTCCAGCCACACTTAATAAACCAGCTTGTACTATCGTTTTCTTACCAGATTCCACTACAACTTCTTGTGGAACATTATTTAGTTTTACTACATACTTGGCGGGTAGAAACTCCATTTCTTTGTTTGTGTAAGTATTACCAAGGTAAGCCCTTGCAAATTCATCATAAACGTAAAATGAATCTAAACCAATTCCAGAAACCGTAATTGTTCCCGCTTGAAAAGTAGTTTTTTGACCTGCTTGAATGGTAAATGATTGGCAAAAATCTCTCAAACAAACTAAATAATTTCCAACCGATAATTGAACTTCCTTATTTGTCACAGTAGAAACCTTATAATTACGCTTAAACTCATCATAAACATAATAAGTATCTTGCCCAGTCCCTAAAACAACAAAGGTTTCTGCGAGCACGGCATTACATATCAAACTCAGAGCAATAACACTATATTTCCACATTACAAAATCCTCCCTATTAAAAAGTCAGTGTAAAAAAATTTTGCCCAATTTTCAATTATTTTTTACGACTTAATTGAAGGAAATAAGTAGGTGTGTCGAATTCAGGCTTAAAATGATTACTAGGTAGTGATCAAATTAAGATGAAAATAAAAGAGAAAAATTGTAATGTTGGATAAAATGAACGAGAGAAGCGATGTGATTGATAAGTTTCTTAGGAACTAAAAGAGAGTTTTTCTTCCTAATCTAGAAACGCTCTGTCTTAACGTATTATTAAACCTCTCAATATGATTCGTTTCTCGCTTATTTTTCTCAGTGATACGATGACGTTTGCTCGGTAAAATACCCTGATAGGCTTTCCATTTATCTGTACAAATAACGGCACATTGGGGGTGGAGCAACACCCCGAACGATAAATAGGAGGTAAAGTTTTCCATCATTCTTTAGCACTGTCTTTGCTTCTATCCCCAACATATACCCCAATAATTTCTCTTGTTTTCCTATCCATTGCTAACTAAATCCATGATTTTACTTGCTTTTTTGAACAAAACTACATAATTCATCTGCTTCTACTATTAAAGGTTGTGGAGGCTTTTTTTTATATCTAATTCTCTAGTTTCTTCATGTTTCTTCACCCGTTCTGCATACTTGTTGTTCACATAATCTTGTAGCTACGGGGTGTTGCTCCACCCCCATCTTTTAGAAACTTGGGCATTTCGTGCAATCCCTGCCAAGGATATTTTCTCTAACAACAATTTATCAATTAATGGTTTGATTTCCTCTGATATTTTATTGGATTTTGGGCACAGCACAAATTGACGCTTGCACGCTTTACATTGGTATTTTTGTTTGCCAGCAACCCGTTGAGCCATTTTTCACCACTTCTAAACTGTTACAATAACGACATCTCATGATTCTTTATCTCCTTTTTTTCATTTACCTTCTCTATTATATCACCATGCTTTGCACCACTACCCGTGTTTTAATATTAGTCCAATCTGTAATTATAAGACTGTTAAGTTTTGTCCATATTCACTATGCACTAAATCACCCTTTCGTTGTAATACAAAGAAACCTCGTTGTAAGGCTGATTCCTTTGCCTCATCGTTAATGTGAAACGAAGCAATTGCACCATAAATTTTGTATTTCTCATAAATGGGAAATAACTTCTTAAAATTGCGCATTTTACGGTCGAGTTTATCTAAATCATTTTGATGGGCTTTGTATTTAACTTCAACAATGCCAATGATTTCACCATTAGTCATTACAATATCATATTCTTCCTCTATTTTACCCCGCCGTTTTCGTTGATTATTAGCAATATCATCAAAACAAATAGAGCCTAAGTGCGGGTTTTCTGAAAGGCTATTATAAAAAAACTCTTCTGCCACATCACCTTGATTGCGTGAAATATTTCCAAGCGTGATACCTATACGTTCCAATTTTTCATCAGTACGCTTCATTTGCTCATTAGTTTCTTTTTGAGCAACAAACAAACTTGTGATTTGCTCATCAGTTTCTTTTTGAGCGATGGCTAAACTTGCCACTAATGTTTTCAATTCTTCGTCGGTCATAGTGTTTTACCTTTTAATAGTTGGTTGATTTGTTCTAATTGTGAAACTTGTTTTCTTAACAGTTCAACTTCTTTTTCTAATTGAAGACTAACTCTTTTCTATAACCCAATTTTCAATAATTAGATCATCAACTCTTTGAAACTCTCGAACATTATCTGTTACCATAATTAATTCTCTATTTTATGTACAGCCTGCTAACATAACATCATAATGACCAATAGGCGTTCCTTGTTTTTTTAAGAAAGAACGAATGTTTGCAGTTACAATCGCATCTTCTTCTGTATAAGGTAATTTATGTATAGAATTTAATAAGATATCAATAATTGGACGGATTTTAATTGCTCGTTGAGGGTTGATATTTAAGCCATATTCTATTTCCATATAGCTAATGCTTGAAACACAAAGAAGATTTGGCGAGATTGATTTTATTTTTCTTAAAACATGAGGTGTTCCTTTTACAAAATGACTGATAATACAGGTATCTAATAAGTATTTCATACAAAAGGATCGTCTTTAGGTTCTAATAATTCATTGCGGTAATTTTCAAAGGGTATTAAATTAGGAAATCCTTGAAAATCAACAATTTCTTGTTTCCATGTTTTATTTTCAATATTTGATACACAATTTTCCAATACTTTTAAAATAAAAGTATCAATAGAGTTTCCATTATATTTTGCAATAGACTTAACCTGAGAACTTAACTCGTTATTTAGGTGTAACAAAACATCCATTTTATTTTTCTCCTTTTAGTAATTGGTTGATTTGTTCTAATTGTGAAACTTGTTTTCTTAAAAGTTCAACTTCTTTTTCTAAGGATTGTTGGGTTAATTCAGCTTTTTTTATATCCATAAGCGTTCAAAGGAACTGCCGTCTGGTAAACGGTAAATAGAAAAATCACGTTGATCAACTGTTAAAATATAATTAATTTTAAGAGAACCCGCTAATGCAACTAAGGCTGCATCCGTGAAATCTGGGTTAAAAGATTGTGATATTTTCCCAATATTGCGCAAATATTAGGAAAATCTAGGGGTGTAACGTTATGTAATACTATTGCCCCACGCTCTATCCATTGTAATAGAGCAATTTTTCCTTGCATATCCAGAAAGAAACAAGCCTCGACAATAACTGGGCAAATTGAATGTAACTCAACTTGTTCTAATTGTTTTAAGAATTGGCAGGCAGAAACGTGATATTTATCACTACGCGCAAACAAAGCAACTAAAAATCCTGTATCAACCCATGATTTGATGTTTGACACGTAACTTTTCCCAAATTTGATATTTTAATTGATCAGTAGGAGGTAATGCAAAATCTCCCATTTCAAATAAATCTTCTCCTAAGCTATAAGGCGTAGGAGTTTTTTGTAACATTTTTTGGCACAAGCCTAACACCGCTTGACGAATCAAATCACTTTGACTGCAACCTAAACGTTGAGCAGTGGTTTCTAATAACGCTTGTTCTTCAGGTAGGAATTGTATTAATGTTGCCATAATTTTATTACTCAGTAGGTTTAATTTGAGGTTTTAACCAGTTCAACATTTCTTTAAGGCGAGCACTTTCTTCTTTTAAATAATTAACTTCTTTTTCTAAGGATTGTTGGGTTAAAAGGGCTTTTTCTAATTCGTGTTTTAAATTAAGGGTTTCTATATCTGAATTTCCTATTGTCAAATTATTAAAATTTTTGTGATTCTTACCTTTTCCAGTTAAATTAAAAACATTTTTTTCATTCGTATTTGAGTCGACTAATTCAGGGATTGAAATACCATATATGTTCATATAACTACCAAATATTTCTGCAAGTTGAGCAAGATGCGTTAAAGAAATATTGATTTCACCGCGTTCTATGCAACCGTAATTGTTTTCTGACATTTCTAATTTATCCGCAACTTAAGGACGTGACCAATTTTTAATTTGTCGTAATTGTCTGATTTTAAAGCCAACTTGCTTTTTCAATGCTTCCTCATCCATGTCTCACCTATGTATTTAATGTTTGACAGATAATCTTTTTTAAGAAAGTTGCGTATTTCGTATTTTCTTAATATCTGTGATAATTTCTTCTAATGTCAAATTAGCAAATAGATTTTCACGATCTTTGGTATAGTTTCCTTGACCCGTATTGAATTGAGATAAAAAGCGTAACGTATCCACCACCCCTAATTCTCGGTTAAGAATAGTAATAGCTTGGTAGGTAACATCATGTAAAGAACGGTGAGGAGCATTCATAAGCCTAATTCCATTAATAATTGTAAAGGAGAAATGGCACAAGTATTTAATTTTAAGGTTTGTGCTCGTTTTAAGAAGCGATCGTCACAGGTACAAAAATAATCTGCATTTGCTTGCTCTGCTGTGGCTAAATGTAGCGCATCTAATGGTTTAATGCCATATTGCTGTAATTCATTCGCACGTTATTCTATAAAAGTATCTAATTTAATTTTAATGTCACTCAAAGCAAGTATTTCTAACGCATGATGGCGACGTTGTAAATTAGGAATCCGATTAATTTCATAAAGTAAAACTTCAGAGTTTAAAAGTACTATTTCTTTATTTTCTATTTGGTCTAACAAGGCTAAAATCACTTCGGTTTCTAAACGAAGACGAGCTTGTTGCTGATCATCTAATGGACGTTGTAGACTGCACGAATCAAGGTAAAGTTTTATCATATAGAAATAATTTCATTTATTTTCTTTTAAGCGGTTGATTTCTTCTAGTTGTGAAACTTGTTTTCTTAGAAGTTCGTTTTCTTTTTCTAAGGATTGTTGGGTTAAAAGGGCTTTTTCTAATTCGTGGGCGCATTCGGTTTCTGTGAGAAATATATTATGATTACCAATATATTTACCATAATTTGTACTATTTTCTAATACTTTAACAAAATTTTTACCGCTTAATTCTAATAATTGAGATAAATCCACTTCCATTGTTTTGGCGATTTGTACCAAACGAGAGGTATGCACATCGGTTTCGCCGCGTTCAATTTTGGCGTAACTACCCACCGCAATGCCTAATTTTTCCGCCACATCTTCTTGTGATCATCCTTTGAGTACACGCATCGCTTTGATTTTCTTGTAAATATCTTGACAATCCATCATCTCTCAATATCCATAATTTATGTGGCAGTAGTAATAATAGCTACGAAGGTTTATTTGCACCTTGCAAATAGCTGTTTTTTCTCTGGGGGATTATTTACGATCCCACCACAATTTTGCAAATTCTAAAGTGGGGAGGTTGGTTTATGAAATACCGAATAGCATCAGCTGTTTTATCAGCAAGTATATCGCTTGCCTTACACGCTCAAGAATCTCATTGGGTGGATTATCCAACTCCGATGGAATGGTATAGGGGTTGTACGACTACAGCAACCAGTATGTTATTAGATTGGTTCGGGCAGCATGGTTATTCTAACCTTAGTGGTAATGCAAATACAACCTCTTATTCTGGTTGCCCAAATGCGATTATCCGTGGAGATATAGCGAATTTATTTGCCAATAGCACACGAAGTTCGACTGGGAGATACTCATTAACGTGTTCCGATTATGGTGTTTATGATAATGACTTTGTTTCTGGCATATCTAGCACACTTCAAAGTTACGGATACAAAGTTAATACAGGCGGAACTGATTCATGGCAGGTACTGCTAGGTGGATCGAATGGTAGTTTTGGCATTGAAGATTTAGTGGCTACCATTGATCGAGGTATGCCAATGATTTTTATGCTAGATGCAAATAAATTTAATTCTCCTAACGATCCTGATTTTGGAGGTAAGCGTAATCATGCTGTATTAGTGTATGGTTATAGTGGTTATTCTGGACCAAGCACAACTAACGTTAGAGTAGACCTTTTGTCTGGCTGGTCATCTACTCAGTCAAATGCTTATAAAAATATTGTTTTAGAGCGTTCTAATTCGGGTATGTTGCAACAGGCTGTAGTTGTAATTCCGCCAAATAATCCTGACGCAAGAATGATTACTCGTTCATCTGCTATTAATAAAATTTTATCGGCATTTTCAGTTAGTTCATCGGGAGTTAATTTTTCAGGAAATCAACCTTCTGATATTAACTCAAGCACACCGTTTTATTCAGATATTGCTTACGGCTATGCTAAAGGTATCTTGAATGGCTATAGTGATGGGACATATAGACCGTTAAACACTGTAAATAGAGCAGAGTTTATTAAAATGGTCATGGAAACATTGAATAGAGCTTTTGGGGTAGCGATTGAAAATCCCTCTTTCCAAGAACCAGTTAATGTATTTGGACAATACTTTCCTGATATGAACTATGGTAGTGATTGGTTTTATAAATATGTTAAGGCTGCTTATAACTATAAGATCATTCAAGGTACTAATGAAGGCTACTTATTACCAGGAATAAAACTTTCTGAAACAGAAGCTCGTCTAATTTTAGAAAGAGCGGCAACATTAGTAACTACTCCAAATAATGAACTAGGGGTAGATTTAACTGCCTATTGCCGTTCGGTAAATGGTAGTTCTTCTGTAGCGGTTTTAACAAGAAATGATGTAAATGGTTGGGCATGCTTAACAAATGGTAACTATTCTGGGATGTCCGATTTAAACAGTGCTTGCAAAACACAATACGGTAATACTTACGAAATTGGATACAGAAATTTTAATGATCCATACTCTTGGTATTGCAAATCCTCAGAAACACCTGTTTCTTCTGCTAATTTTTGGACTGGCAATGGTTCAATTATAAATTACCATGGGATAGCTGCTCCAGCTAATAGTGGTGATTCGGAGTATCCATTTGGCATAAAAGAAGATACAACCATTCTACACTCGCGCACAGATATGCCATCAGCAACACCTGTTGCTCTATTTCAATGGCAAGCAAATAAGGGCAATTGTGATATAGTAAGATTCCTATAAAGATAGAATTTGCTATAGTTTTATAAGTGAAGAAGGAAGAAGAGATGAGTTACAGTATAGATTTGAGGAAAAAAGTAATAGTTTTTATAGAGAGAACGGGAAACATGCGAGAAGCAAGTAGGGTATTT
>JBEAVE010000015.1:0-51690 GCA_041161065.1 Pseudomonadota bacterium
CTATTTAAATCTCTTCAACAAACCATCGATTATATTTTTAATCCATTATTTTCATTTTCATCTAGTTAATAATTTAATAGGAATCCGACTATATAAGTTCAATATTTTAAATAAGTTAAACTTATAAATATCTCGAAATTATTGCTCCCAAATGATCTTTATGAGAGCAATATTTAAATTATTTCAAGGAATTACAAACCCGATCTAAAATGACTTTAGCGGTTTCTGCGACTTGATTAATTTGAGGATTATTGGCTAAACCTAATACGGGTTCAGGATTCATAAAAGCGATTTCTACTTTACCCTCGTTGTTTTGAAATAAAACCACATTACAAGGTAGCAACGCACCCGCGTTCAAATCCGCATCTAAAACCTGTTTTGCTAAAGACGGTGCACACGCGCCTAAGATCAAATATGGAGGAATTGAAACCCCCATTTTGTTTTGCATAATGGCTTGAACATTCACTTCACTTACAATACCTAGTTTCTCTGCTTGTAATGCAGACAATAATTTCGCTTTGGCTTCTTCAAAAGGTAAATCAACAACCACGTTAAAATGATACATTTTGTTCTCCTAAAAGTTAGGTAATAACGGTAGGTTTTTCCATTCCTGTGAAATGTTTAATATGGGCGAGTTGTTCCGCAATTTCAAGTAGCGATTTTAAAGCAACTTGCGCGTCCAAATGGTGTTTTGAAACGTCGGGTTCAAAAGATTCCAAATAAATACGCAACGTTGCGCCCGCTGTTCCTGTTCCCGACAAACGAAAAATTAACCGCGAACCATCGGTAAATCCAATGCGTAATCCTTGATTTTTGCTCAAACTTTGATCAATCGGATCAAGATAAGAAAAATCATCAGCAAATGCAATCTCATAACCTCCCCATTTCTTACCCACTAATTGAGGAAATTGTTTGCGCAGTTCTTCCATCAAATAATTCGCTGAATCCGCATTGATATTTTCATAATCGTGGCGACTATAAACATTACGTCCAAACTTAGCCCAATGCTCACGCACAATGGTTTCTACGGATTGCTTTCTAATCGCTAAAATATTCAACCAAAACAACACCGCCCACAAACCATCTTTTTCTCTAATATGATCCGAGCCCGTTCCAAAACTTTCCTCACCGCATAAAGTGATTTTATCGGCATCGAGCAAATTACCAAAGAACTTCCAACCCGTTGGGGTTTCAAAACATTCAATACCTAGAAATGCCGCCACGCGATCCACTGCACCACTGGTCGGCATAGAACGCGCAACGCCTTTCAAACCTTTTTTGTAACCTTTGATTAAATGTGCATTGGCGGCTAAAATGGCTAAACTATCTGAAGGGGTGACAAAAAAATTCTTCCCTAAAATCATATTTCTATCGCCATCACCATCGGAAGCTGCACCAAAATCTGGGGCATTTTCACCATACATTTTCTCAACTAAATCGTGCGCGTAAGTTAGGTTGGGATCGGGGTGTCCACCACCAAAATCTTCTAATGGAATGGCATTAATCACCATGTTTGGTTTTGCACCGAGTATTTCCTCTAAAATTCTTTGCGCGTAGATACCTGTCACCGCGTGCATGGCATCATAACAAATGCTCACATTTTTGGATTTGAACAGGTTTGTAATTTCCTCAAAATCAAATAGCTGTTGCATCAATTCTGCGTAATCAGAAACGGGGTCGATAATTTCAACCATTAAATCGCCGATTTGAAATGTGCCTAATTGACTTATATCGACATTAGGTGTTTGCAATATTTTGTACCACTCAATGCTTCGGGTGTTGCTATAAATTTGCTCGGTGAGTTTCTCAGGTGCGGGTCCACCATTTCCACTGTTGTATTTAATGCCAAAATCGCCGTCAATTCCTCCCATATTGTGGCTGGCGGATAAAATGATGCCACCAAAGGCGTTGTATTTGCGAATGATTGCGGACGCGGCGGGGGTTGATAAAATGCCGTTTCTACCCACCAATACTTTACCAAAACCATTGGCGGCTGCCATTTTAAGAATGATTTGAATGGCGGTTTGGTTGTAATAGCGACCGTCGCCGCCTAATACTAAAGTACTGCCTTGAAAATTATGGACAGTGTCAAAAATCGCTTGGACGAAATTTTCTAAATAATGGGGTTGTTGAAAGGTTTTGACGGATTTGCGCAGACCGGAAGTGCCGGGTTTTTGTCCCGCAAAGGGTGAGGTTTTGATGGTTTGAATTTGCATGGGTTGATGTCTCCTCTGAAAAAAATCCATAAAAAAATGCGACACCTTTGACAGTATCGCATTTTTAACACAGATTATCGTTAAATAAAACGATGATTATTGTTGTTTGGTGGATTTACGAATAATCACTTCAACACGACGGTTTTTCGCCATTTCTTCGGTGGTTTGTTTATCCACAGTTCCTGCGATAGGCATACGTTTACCTTTGCCGTCCGCACGAATTTTATCTTTCGGTACGCCTCTTCCTACCAAATAGTCCACAACGGATTGTGCACGTTTTTGAGAAAGTTTCATGTTGTAAGCGTCAGAACCTTTGTAATCGGTGTGACCTTCAACGACAACTTCTTTTAACTGACCGGGGTGATCGTTGATAAATAAGGCTAATTTATCAAGTACTTCCATACCTTTTGGACGTAAGTTTGCTTTGTCGAAGTCAAAATTAACCATGCCTTCTTGAGAGCTTAACACGGTGCGGTATTCAACGACTTCTGGCGGACAACCAAACTCGTCGACTTCGGTATTGGGTGGTGTGTTGGGGCAACGATCTTTGTAGTCTGGCACGCCGTCGCCATCGCTGTCGATGGGGCAACCCATTTTCGCGCCGTCTTTGTACACGCCTTTAGAGATTTCTTCGGGGGTGTTGTGCGGGCACTTGTCTTGATAATCGGGCACGCCGTCGTTGTCGCTATCGAGGGCACAACCGTCTTTGTCGAGGAACTTAGCATCAGTGCCTTTGGGGGCTTCGAATTTACAAATTTGATCGCCGCATTCTTTCAACTTGTTGGTTCTGTCGAAAGCGGGCGTAATAACGCAAGAATCATCGGTGGCTTTAACGGGGACGTTGTCCGCATCAAAAAGCACTTGGGGCTTAGCTTCATCTGCAAGCACTGGATTGTTAAGCAGCGCAGCAACTGCGACACCCAACAAAAAGTGACGACCATGAAATTTTGGCATATCTACATTCCTTCCTGTAAAGTTAATTAAGACTTAACGACCATAATGATACAGGCTTCAGCTTGAGGGGGTTATTTTGCCGAGGGGCTCTGACCAATGTTGCCGATACGCAAAAATTGCATACCAGCCTTAACGCCCTATTCTACCAACAAAGATTGCCTGTCGTCTAGGTTTTTGTATTTGATTACAACAAAGTGTCGCATGAATGCTACAGTCTGCCGATAACTCGTTCATTAAGCAGCCAATAATGCGTCCAATTCTCCCGCGCTGTCCAATTCCGCCAAATCATCGTATCCGCCCACGTGCGTTGCGCCAATAAAAATTTGCGGCACGGTGTAACGATGGGTTTTTTGGATAACCTCTTGCATTAATTCGGGTTTATCATCGAGTAAAATCTTTTCCACCGACACCCCTTTGCGTTGCAACAACCTTTCCGCCCGCACACAATAAGGACATTGTTTCGTTGCATACATTAAAACCTGTGCCATTTCCTTCCCCTTTTGTCTGCGCAAAATAAAACCCCGCCATTATCTCAAATACAGCCCATAACAGCAATTCTTAAATTTTTGACAGAGGTGTTTGTTGTCCATTTTGAGGAACGTATTTCAAATTAGCCCAAATGGGAATTGATCCCGCTGGAGTAAAAATGCCTGCACTTTTCGCATACAAACTTTGGGTTTCAGAAAATTAAAAGAAAGAGATTTAACGCACAAATAACTCACGATCCAAAAAATAACCAAGATTATTTTTCTTGAGTTGAGATGTGTACAATAATGGGCATGGACACACAATATCAAGCCTCAGCGATCGAAGTTTTGAGCGGACTTGCGCCTGTTCAACGGCGACCGGGTATGTACACCGACACGTCGCGCCCCAACCATTTAGCGCAAGAAGTGATCGACAATAGCGTCGACGAAGCCTTAGCGGGTTTTGCCACCCGTATTGATGTGATTTTGCACGCCGACAACTCAATTACCGTCAGCGACAATGGGCGCGGAATGCCCGTCGACCTTCACCCCGACGAAGGCATCAGCGGCGTGGAATTGATTTTAACCCGTTTGCACGCAGGCGCAAAATTTTCTCAAAAGAACTACCAATTCTCCGGCGGATTACACGGCGTGGGTGTTTCAGTGGTCAATGCTTTATCTAAACAATTGATTACTAAAATAAAACGTGACGGTAAAATTTACGAAATTGTCTTCGAAAATGGTGAGAAAAAGAGCGATTTAACCGTCATTGGAAAAACCCGTTCCGCAAAAGAAACCGGTACAACCGTTACCTTTCAACCCGATCCGAAATATTTTGATTCGCCCACCTTTTCTGTTCTCAAATTGATGCAAATTCTTCGAGCAAAAGCGGTTCTCTGTTCGGGATTAGAAATTACCTTACTCGATGAAAACACCCATGAAACCCATCGTTGGTATTATGAAAATGGGCTAATTGCTTATTTACAAAGGCAATTATTTGAACGTATTTACTTGCCAGAAATCCCTTTTGAGGGACATTTTGAAGGCGAACATGAAACCGCAGATTGGGCGTTGGTTTGGTTGGAAGAACCGCTGGATTTAGTGAATGAAAGTTACGTGAATTTAATTCCCACGCCGCAAGGGGGCACGCACGTCAATGGATTGCGAGCGGGGCTTTTGGAGGCGTTTCGCGAGTTTTGCGATTATCGTAACTTATTGCCGCGCGGGGTAAAATTAGCTCCCGACGATGTGTGGAGCGGTTGCGCGTATGTGTTGTCGGTGAAATTGCCCGATCCCCAATTTGCGGGTCAAACCAAAGAACGGTTGTCGTCGAGAGAATGCGCGGCGTTTGTGAGCGGGGTCGTGCGCGATGCGTTGAGTTTGTGGTTAAACCAACACGTTGATTTAGGAGAAAAAATTGCCGATTGGATTATCGCCCGCGCCCAAAAACGCTTGAAAGCCGATCGACAAGTCATTCGCAAAAAAGTGGGATCGGGTCCCGCATTGCCCGGAAAATTAGCCGACTGCACGCTGCAAGATGTTAAAAGAACGGAACTTTTTTTAGTCGAGGGCGATTCGGCAGGCGGTTCGGCAAAACAAGCGCGCGACAAAACCTTTCAAGCTATTATGCCGTTGCGCGGTAAGATATTGAATACATGGGAAATTGAATCGAACGCCGTGTTAGGATCGCAGGAAATTCATGATATTGCAGTGGCGATCGGCGTTGATCCGGGCAGCGATGACATTAAAAATTTGCGTTATGGAAAAATCTGTATTTTAGCCGATGCGGATTCGGACGGGGCGCATATTGCAACCTTGTTGTGTGCGTTATTTGTTAAGCATTTCAAAGCGTTAGTTTCTACGGGTCACATATATATTGCAATGCCGCCGTTATATCGAATTGATATAGGAAATGAGGTTTTTTATGCGTTAAATGATGATGAGAAAAATGCGCGCCTAGAAATCATCAATGCAGAGAAAAAACGCGGCAAAATTTCTATTCAACGTTTCAAAGGATTGGGTGAAATGAACCCCTTGCAACTTAGAGAAACGACCATGAATCCAGATACCCGTCGATTAGTGCAACTTACTTTAGATCAACCTGAAGAAACTGCGCAATTATTAGATATGTTGCTCGCCAAGAAACGTTCTTCTGATCGCAAATCATGGCTCGAAACCAAAGGCGATTTGGCGGTGGTTTGATTTCTAATCCCATGTATTTTTACTTACATGGGAATTATGCAGCATTCAAAAAAGGAATACAAAAAAACATGAGCAGCCTTTACGAGAAACTTCAACACGCAAAAAGTGAAGAAGATGTTAAGGATATTTATATTAAAGCATTGGGTTTAAAAGGCTACACAGAAGGCTTAATTGATATTCGAACAAAAGAGGTTTGGTTTGAAGCAAAAAATACGGGTAAATATTCAAGTTACGCAATGTTCACACAATTATTACATTATGTGCAACAAGCCTTTAACAAAGGAGAGGAACTTCCTCCTTTTTTAGCCGTTATTGATACCGAAAAAGCGGCTTTAATGAAAACAAAGGATATTTTTCCTTTATTAGAGAGAAAAGCCATTAAATGGGGAAAGTCTGCCAGTCAATATCCTAAAGAAACCTTAGATGAAGTTTCTGCTTATATCGGCGCACATTTTGTTCCTTTTAAGATTTCTACGCATGAAGAAGAATTTATTAGCACCGTTAAAGAAGCTATTAAAACAGGTGAAATTCTTTCTCGACAAATTACCCCTGATAATCTAAAACAAGTCTTTGATAAATGGGTAGAAATGGTGGGGCGTGAATTAATCGGTGCAAATGAAAAAGATTACAACTTATTATTTATGACCGATATTATGAATGAGGACGGTTGTGCTATTTATGATGATTTACCCGCCGAATTATTATATAAAAATAATCTGCCGATTTTTGTTTTAAATGGCGAACGTTATGAGTTAGGAAGTCGATCAAATTATAGAAAGTTTTGGGCAATTTATCATCGTCCACCTAAATTAGAGCATCGCCATTATTTATTGGAACGACGCGATAGTTTAATTCCTCTAAATGAACGGAGTTTCAAAGGTGCGTTTTATACGCCTTTAAATATCGTTGATAAAGCCTACGATAAACTGAGTGAAGTTTTAGGAGAATATTGGCAAGAAGAATATATTATTTGGGATATGTGTTGCGGCGTAGGAAATTTAGAAATAAAACATAGCAATCCGCGTAATGTTTTTATGAGTACATTAGATCAAGCGGATATAAATATTATTCAAGCAAATAAAACGTGTGCGGCGGCGTGTTATTTTCAATATGACTATTTGAATGATGATATTTCTGATGATGGAAAAATTGATTACAACTTAACCCAAAAAGTGCCCGAAAAACTTCAAAAAGCTATTTCTGAAAATAAAAAAATACTGGTTTTAATTAATCCCCCTTATGCGGAATCTGGGAAAGGTTTCACTAGTGGAAATAAAACTGGGGTTGCAAAAACCAAATTTGCTAAAACAGCAATGGTGAATTATGGTAAAGCAAGTAATGAACTTTTTACGCAATTTATTGCAAGAATTGCTCAAGAAATGCCTACAGCAACCATTGCAATATTTAGCAAATTAAAATATGTTAATGCACCTAACTTCGAACAATTTAGAACACAGTGGAACGCGAAATATTTAGGTGGTTTTATTGTGCACAGTAAATTATTTGATGGCTTGAAAGGAAATTTTCCAATTGGATTTCTAATTTGGCAAACAAACCACCATGCAAAACATAGAACACCGATTACTGAAATTGCAACAGAAATCCTTGATAAAAATGTTCAACCGATTGGAGAAAAACGTTTCTATAATTTACCAAATAGTACATTTTTAAGCGCGTGGATAGAACGCCCAAAAGCTAATCAATTTTCCGTTGTGCCACTTAAAAATGCAGTTTCAGTTTCTACAGCACAAAATACTGTTGTATTATCGAAATGGTCAGAGAATGCTATTGGTTATTTCTTTTGTGATAGCAATGATATTCAAAATTCTGCGCAATCAACTGTAATATTTTCATCAACTTATTTTAAAGGGCATGGTTTCTATATAACGCCAGAAAACCTTTGGCAGGCGGCAATTATTTTTACAGTTCGTCGAATTATAAAGCCAACGTGGATTAATGATCGCGATCAATTTTTACAACCAAATCAAGAGATTACTGATAAGTTTAAACACGATTGTTTGATTTGGATGTTATTTAATGGGAGTAATTTAACCGCGAGTGCAAATGACTTAGAATGGAATGGAAAAAAATGGTCAATTACAAATCATTTTATTCCTTTCACAGAAAAAGAAGTTAATGCACCCAGTCGATTTGAATCGGATTTCATGGTGCAATATTTAAAGAAGAAGAAACTCTCAAAAGAAGCACAAGCTGTTTTAGATGCGGGTCGGGATTTGTGGAAAGCCTATTTTGCAGAGAAAGATGATTATAAAATTCGTGAAGAATTGAAATTAAATCGCGCAGATGTGGGTTGGTATCAAATTCGTCATGCTTTAAAGAAACGCAATGAAAACCCTGATGATTTCAAACCTGTTAATTTCAATACATTTGAAACCGCTTACAAAATATTGTCTGAAAAATTACGCCCAATGGTATTTGAATTAGGGTTTTTGCGGGAGTAGAATGTGGGTTTTATATATTTAGAATTTGGTAGTGCTTGATGTGTATCAAACCGTTGAATAAGGTATTAGAAATGTTAAGAAAAAGAGTTGTTGTATTGATTTCTGGTCGGGGAAGCAATCTGCAAGCAATTATAAAGGATACCAGAAATGAAGATTGCCCCTATCAAGTGGTAGCTGTAATTAGTAATAATCCTCTCGCAGAAGGGTTAGAATTGGCTAAAAATAATCATCTTACAACAGCTATTTTAGATCATAAGGCATTTGAAAGTCGTGAATCATTTGATCTGGCGTTAATGAAGTTAATTGATCAATTTCAACCTGATTTTGTTGCTTTAGCGGGTTTTATGCGCATCTTAACCAATGATTTTGTTGAATATTTTCAAGGTCGTTTGGTCAATATTCATCCGTCTTTATTGCCTAATTTTACGGGATTGCATACGCATCAAAGAGCCCTTGAAGCGGGGGTTTCTGAACATGGAGCAACGGTGCATTTTGTGATTTCTGAACTTGACGCGGGACAAATCATTTTGCAAGCAAAAGTACCCATTTTAGAAACCGATACACCTGAAATTTTAGCGGAGAGAGTTTTAAAGGAAGAACACAAAATTTATCCGCAAGCATTGCGTTTATTGGCGAGGTCGTGAATTAAAGGAA
This sequence comes from Pseudomonadota bacterium, assembly GCA_041161065.1. Taxonomy (GTDB): domain Bacteria; phylum Pseudomonadota; class Gammaproteobacteria; order Beggiatoales; family Beggiatoaceae; genus DYRG01. Next base: position 8,956 of record JBEAVE010000015.1, read on the forward strand.
AATAGGGGTTTTATATTTCAAGTTGCATCACTGCCTCTAGTCCAGTTTGCGGAGTTGTCCTTTCAAACCTTTTTCTTTACGGAGTTGTTTTAATTGTTGTTTAGCGGCTTCTTCCGTTTCTTGGGGTTTTAATTGAATTCTGTACCAATCCCCTGATTTTACGACTTCGGCGGGTAATTTCTTATCCGTCAATTCGTTAGCTAATTCTTCGGCGCGTTTTTTATCTTTTCCACTCGCAACTTGAACATACCATTTCTTATCGCCATTTTTGTCGGTTGATTTGTTTTTGTTCTTACCGTCATCAACCGTTTCTTCTTCATCTTCATCGTCCATTGTTTCGGCGGCGGTTTCGGTGTTGCCTGACATAGGTTTGCCGTTCAAATCCAGAAAAACAAAATGGTTGATTAATGGGTATTTGAATTTTGCATTAACATCATTATTATCAGTGGGTTGGGCGTTATTTTTGATTTCATCGGGCAACGGCGCGCGCAAAACATAGGCTGTTCCGCCCGAAACGCCCAGCAATGCTTTCAATAGCAAGTATAACAAAAACATCAATGAAAACAAAACAATAGCACCGACCGCGCGTTGTTTTGGATCGTAAATTTCACTTGGAGAATGGCGAATATTGGGTTGTGTCATAACATTAAACTAAAGAAACCAATGGATTTAAGTATAAAACATAATGCTTTTTCTTAAAAGAAATAAAAAAACCCACCGTTTTGCGCGGCGGGCAGGAAATTTGAGGTCTACACACAAGACCCAAAAGGAGGGAGAGAAAATGTCATCTTAATTCATTGTTTATTAACCATTATTAGCAAAATCTGTCGCATCGCCTGTTGGAGGTGTGGTCGTTCCACCTGTTGTTGGCGCGGTCGCGGTCGTTGAGCCCTTGACATACGCCGCAATTTCATTAAGTTGTTGATCTGTCAAAGATAACGAACCCATGCCGCCACGATTGCTGTTAATGGCTGAGCGAATGGCGGTTGCGTTTGATGCCGCCGCAATCCGAGCGGGCGAAGTGTGGCAACCCGCGCAATTTGAATCAAAAGCCGTTTTCCCGGCGGCGGTGGTTGTGCCACCGGTTGGAGGTGTGGTTGTACCACCGGTTGGAGGTATGGTTGTGCCACCAGTTGGAGGTGTGGTTGTGCCACCGGTTGGAGGGGTGGTTGTGCCACCGGTTGGAGGAGGTGGAGGCGGCATATTTGCGTCGGAGTCGGGATAGCCATCACCGTCGCCATCACCTGCCACCTGACCTGTTCCATTGGGGTCTTCCGCGTCGGAATTGGTTGCGGAAACTTTGACGCGCTTCACCCCCAACATCGCTCTAAATCCACCATACCAATCGTTCAAATTCAATGGGTTACCACCTAATTTAGTGACGATCATTGCCATTTGGTAATCGCCGGCGGGCAACGTTGCCATCACATCGGGCGGAAGTGCAGCCACTTGGCGGGGGTTATCGCCTTGCGTATTTTGGTCAGCGGCGGGCGTGGGTACGTCCACAACGACTGCGCCAAGATCACCCGGCATCGTAATAACAATTTTAACGACTGCCTTGCCCGCCCACACGTCTTTCAAACTTTTAGGCACAACCGCTTTCAATGAAAACTTATCGCCCGGATAATGTACAGTCTTGTCGGTTTGCACGTAGCCCGCGCCCGCAACCGCCGGTTTGGTTTGAGGAACGGTGCGCGCATCATCTTTATCCTTTTCTTGTTCTCTCGAGCGTTGTTCAGGAGGACGCGCGTCGTTGGTTGGACGGCTCGACGTGGTTTCTGGTCGTTCATTAGAATCAGCCCAAACAGGCGATGATGCGGCAACAATACTTGCAATCGCAACAGACAACATAGAAACGTGCATTTTGAAACGTGCTTTCATGGTATTTCTCCCGTGTTAAGAAAATTAAATCTGATAAGTGTCAAACTTGGTTCCAAGTATAGAAGCAATCTTGAGCAAATGGGAGAATAAAGGATAAACGGTATTTGAAACAAGACAAACGGTTTAAATATAACTATTTAAGATTATGTTAAGATAACAATGTTTATTTCAAAAGGGTTTAATAGGGGTTTAATGAATGACTGCCAATTTTTTTGAAACGGCATATAACTGTTTGATTAATAACGATATAAATCAAAAAATTTGCCTCACTCGCGCTGCCGAACAGCAGTGGAAAGCGAGGCAATTTAATATGAGTGATTGCACGCCGCCGCAACCTATTTTAAGCGCAGGTCGTCCTGAAAAACCGCTTTTAGTTGCGCCTAAGCAATTGATTTCACGAAAATTAACCACCAAAGAAGGGCACGCCGCCCTCATTCACGCAGTGGTTCATATCGAATTTAATGCGATTAATCTGGCATGGGACGCAGCGTATCGGTTTCGCGGCTTACCGATTGATTTTTATGGAGATTGGTTGCAAGTCGCGGTCGAGGAAGCGTTGCATTTTGAGCTGTTGCGCGGGCATTTGCAGAGCTTAGGCTTTGATTATGGGGACTTTCCTGCGCACAACGGGTTGTGGGAATTGGCGGTCGACACGGCGGACGATGTGTTGGCGCGCATGGCGTTAGTGCCGCGAGTGATGGAGGCGCGCGGTCTCGACGTGACACCGCCAATGATAAATAAACTCAAACAAATCAATGATATAAACGCGGTTGAAATTTTAAATATCATTTACCGCGATGAAATTGGACACGTGGCGCGCGGATCGAAATGGTTTCATTATGTGTGCGAACAACGCCATTTGAATCCGCAAACCACATTTCTGGATTTAATCCACAAACATTTGAAAAGCGGCTTAAAATTACCTTTTAATCAAGAAGTTAGATTGCAAGCGGGTTTCACAACGGAGGAACTTGCTTTTCTTTGCACAGCTTTAATTTAATGCCAATCGCCACGCAGTTCTAAGGTTTTATCAAAAAGCCAAGTTGCTTTCACTTGTTCGGGAGGAAGTGGGTTAGAAACTCTTAATGCAATCTTTGACCACAAATGGCGAGGAAAATGCGACATTGCTTTCCCGCCAAATCGACTAAAGAAAGTTCCCCACAAACCACATAATGCCATTGGAACAACAGGCACAGGATTGTCTTTCAACATGATTTCAATTCCTTTACGAAAAGGTTGCATTTCTCCATTTCTAGTAATCGAACCTTCGGGAAAAATACACACCAATTCGCCATTTTTCAACGCATCGTTCATGCTGTGCCACGCCGCCTCTAAAATTTGAGGGTTTTCTTTAATTCCTGCAATAGGAATTGCTCCCGCTGTTTTTAATACAAACTTTAATATCGGCACGTCAAATAATTTGTAATACGCCACAAATCGAACCGGACGAAATACACAACCCGCAATTACCAATGGATCAAAATAACTGACATGATTACAAGTTAAAATCGCTGCACCCTTTTCTGGGATATGCTCTAAACCTTCTTTTTCTATCCGATAAATTAAATGAATCACAATCCACACTAGAAACCGCATTAAAAACTCAGGCACTAAACTAAAAATATAAATTGCAACCGCTGCGTTCATCAATGCACAAACCAAAAATAATTGAGGAATAGTTAAACCGGCATTGAGCAAAACTATTGCTAGAATAGCAGAAGCAACCATGAACACTGCATTAATGATATTATTACCCGCAATTATCCTCGACAAATGGCTTGGTTCACTGCGTTGTTGTACTAAAGTATAAAGAGGAACAATAAAAATTCCTCCAAATAATCCAATGAGCGTAATGTCTAAAATAATTCTTAAACTTCCGCTAGTTACTAAAAAATGTTGGATATTTAATACATCATGAGTTTGAGAAAGTTGCGCAAATGACAAATCAAAACTAAATAACGTTAAACCGATTGCCCCAAAAGGCACTAATCCTATATCCACTCGATGTCCGGATAAGCGTTCACATAATAAAGAACCTGTGCCAACGCCTAATGAAAATAATGCCAATAAAAAAGTCACGACATGTTCATCACCGTGCAAATAGAGTTTGCTATAATTGGGGAACTGCGCTAGAAATAGTGCGCCAAAAAACCAAAACCACGAAATTGCCAATATAGATTGAAATACCGTATAATTCTGGCGAGTGAATTTCAAAATCCGCCATGTTTCAGTTACAATATTCCAGTTAATTGTTATATTTTGATCCGCAGGGGGTGAAAAGGGAATAAAGCGCGTTGAAATATAACCTAATATTGCAATAGAAACGGTAATGCTAGAAACCCACAAACCGCCGTTTGGCAAACTAATTAAAATACCACCTAATAAAGTGCCTAATAAAATAGCTAAAAAAGTACCCATTTCAAGGAGTCCATTTCCTCCCATCAGTTCTTCTGAACGTAAATGTTGAGGTAAAATACCGTATTTTGCAGGATCAAATAACGTTGAATGAAACCCCATGAAAAATAAAGCGACAAATAATATTTTCAAATCATGATAATAAAAGCCTAATGCGGCAAAAAGCATAATACTTATTTCGAGGATTTTAATCCATTGCATGAGGTGAGATTTTTCATATTTATCAGCAAGTTGTCCAGCGGTTGCAGAAAACAAAAAGAACGGTAAAATAAACAACCCTGCACTCAAATTAACTAATGTATTTGTATCAAACTGTTGTTGTGTTGCTTGAAAGGCAATTAAAATCACCAGCGCGTTTTTGTACACATTATCATTAAACGCTCCTAGAAATTGCGTAATGAAATAAGGTAGAAACCGCCGTTGTTTTAAGAGCGTTAATTGACTAGATTGCGACATTTCATGTTCCCCACAAAAAAAGGATTTGTTCATAGCTTATGGATTTAGAAATTATTTCGCAACTGCCTTCGCAACCCTCTGAATTACCACCGATTTTATTTGTGCATGGCGCGTTCACTGATGCGTGGTGTTGGTCTGAACATTTTTTGCCGTATTTTGCGGCGCAGGGTTATCCGTCGTTTGCGTTGAGTTTGCGCGGACACGGCAAAAGTAAGGGCGATTTATTGACGGCAAGTTTGGACGATTATTTGCACGATATTTTGCAAGTCGTTGAACAATTTAAAGTTCCGCCGATTTTAATCGGACATTCGATGGGCGGCATGGTTGTTCAAAAATACCTTGCCCGTCAATACCCTGCGCGCGCCGCAATTTTAATGGCATCGCCGCCGCCATCTGGATTAATGAGTTCAATCAGCTACTTAACGCTCACACAACCTTTTTTGGTGTGGCAATTGGGGATGATGTTTGGAACAGGTTATGCGTCGGCGCAAACATTACAACAAGCGTTGTTTTCGCGTGATTTAACCACTGAAGAAACAACACGTTACGCCGCTCACATTCAAAACGAATCGTGGCGAATTTTGTGGGATTTAACGATAGGAAATGTTCCGTTTTTTCCGCGCCATTCAAAAATCCCTCTGTTAGTTTTAGGCGCAGAAAAAGATGCCTTTTTACACCCTTTAACCGCTATGTGGACAGCGTTTTGTTACAATGCAAATTATCATCTTTTTCAAGATGTTGCACACGCGATGATGTTAGAAAAAGATTGGAAACAAGTTGCCGATTTTTCTTTAGCATGGTTGAAAGAAAAATGAGTCATTTTGATTTGAATGCTTTAAAGGAACAAGGCATTTTATCGAGTTTGGACGTGCATTTTGCGCGATTTATGGCGACTTTATCAAAAAATAATGACCCGTTGTTTGCGTGGAGTGCCGCGTTAGTTAGCAATTGGACAGCGCGCGGACACATTTGTGTTGATTTACCCCAATTAGCCGACAAACCATTACCCATTGATACAGATATAATTATGTCACCTTGCCCTTCTTTAGACGCTTGGAAAAGCGCATTGCAAGCCACTGTGATTGGAAAAGAAGGCGAATTTGCTCCCCTTATTTTAGATCAAAAAAATCGTTTGTATTTGTATCGTTATTGGGAATATCAGCATAAACTTGCTCAAGCGTTGCAATCCCGTTTAGAAAAGCCCGTTGAAATCCATTTTCCTCACCGATTAAAAGAACAATTAGAAAGCCTTTTTCCTCACAGCCTAGAAACCGTAGATTGGCAGAAAATAGCAGCATTAGTTGCAATTTTGAAATCCTTTTGTGTAATAGCAGGCGGTCCGGGAACTGGTAAAACTTCCACTGTCGTTAAAATACTCGCGTTATTACAAATGCAATCAGAAAAAGCATTACAAATCGCATTAGTTGCGCCGACGGGAAAAGCCGCGATGCGATTGCGCCAATCGATTATTTCTGCGAAAAAACAACTACCTAGCGCACAAAACGTTCCCGAAGAAACCTCAACTATTCATCGTTTTTTGCATCCTTTGCCCGATTCGCCGTATTTTCATTTCAATGAAGCGAGGAAAATTCAGGTCGATGTGGTGGTGGTCGATGAAGCATCGATGGTTGATTTGGCGTTGATGAGCAAATTAGTACAGGCGTTGCCGTCGTCTAGTCGATTGATTTTATTAGGAGATAAAGATCAATTGGCTTCCGTCGAAGCGGGTGCAGTGTTGGGTGATTTGTGCGAAGGGGTCGCGCACGGTTTCTCCGCCCATTTTCAACATCAATTGAGCCCATTTATCCCTGAAATCAATCACTTACCCGTTTTATCAACCACAATTCCCATGCAAGATGCCGCTGTTTTATTAAAACATAGCTATCGTTTTGATTCACAAAATAAAATTGGGCGATTGGCGCAAGCGGTTAATCAAGGCAATGCCGACCAAGCCATTGATATTCTGAAAGAAACAGGTAACGAAGTGATTTGGCTAGAAAAAGCGGACGACTGGCAACATTACGCCCAGCAAGGTTATCAACCGTATTTGCAACCCATTGATAATCCACAACAAACCTTAGAGGCTTTTCAACGATTTCGAGTGTTATGTGCGCATCGACAAGGGCATTGGGGGGTGTCGTATTTGAATCAACAAATAGAGCAATTATTAGGTTTTTCTAAGCAATATCAACATTATGCGCATCGTCCGGTGATGATCACACAAAATTCGTATGGATTACGATTGTTTAATGGGGATACGGGGATAATTTTAGCTGATAAATCAAAGCTATGGGCGTGGTTTGAAAATACGGACGGGGGCTATCGACAATTACCCGCCGCGCGGCTGCCGGTTCACGAAACGGCGTTTGTGATGACCATTCATAAAAGTCAAGGCTCTGAATTTGAAGAAGTTTTATTATTATTGCCCGACAAACCCTCGCCTATTTTGACCCGCGAATTGCTTTACACTGGCATAACCCGTACAAAACAACGACTTATCTTAGTCGGCGGGGAAGAAATCCTCCGTTTAGCGATTTCTACTCGCATTCAACGTTCTTCTGGATTACACGCGGCGTTGTTTTAACTTTTTCTTCACCCAAATGAAAAGAAATTACAAATCACCTTTCTTGAGTTTCTTGCCTTCAGCGGCGCGTTGTTTGCGAACTTCTTTAGGATCAGCAATTAAAGGACGGTAGATTTCAATTCGATCACCCTCGCGTAAGGTTTGCGTTAGAGGAACAACCTTTCCAAACAAACCCACTTTGTTCGTTTTTTCTAAATCAATTTCAGGAAACCGTTCTAAAATGCCAGATTCTTCAAGTGCTTGTTTTAAGGTGCTTTTTGTCGACGTTTGAATGCTTAATAAAACCTGTTCGAGTGGTTTTGCATACGCAATTTCAACGGTGATTACATCAGGATTTTCCATACAATTCTCCTGCGCGTTGAATAAATGCGTCCACTAACGTATTGACAATTTTGCTAAAAATAGGACCTAAGGTTTTCTTCAAAATAATGCTCGAAAAATCAAACTCCATTTTCAGCGTAATTTTGCAACCCATTTCTCCCAATGGTTGAAACTCCCAACGTCCATACAAATGGCTAAACGGTCCTTCCACTAAGTGCATTTCAATCGATTGGTTTTTTTGAATAGGATTTTTAGTGGTAAAAGTTTTTTCTAAACTATGCACCGCTAACGTTAATGATGCAATAATTTCGCTTTCAGTTTGTTGGTGAATTTCTATCTTTTTACACCAAGGAAGAAAAGACGGATAACTTGCTATGTCATTCACTAAATTGAACATTTGCTCAACACTGTAAGGTACTAAAGCGTTTTTATCAACAAGATTCATTTTATTTCAACCAAATTAAACTTGCCATGCGCCCTGTTTGTTTGTCGCGGCGATACGAATAAAACAACTCAGGTTGCGAAAAAGTACAAAATTGTCCACCAAAAATTTGAGAAACTCCCAGCGCATTCAAACGCTGCGTGGCTAATACATACAAATCCGCCAACCATTTCTCTTGTTTAGGCATAAAAGCCGCCGTTGCTCTCGGATCATATTTGAGGAATTCCTCCCGCACTTCTTCACCCACTTCAAATGCTTTTTGGCTAATAGCGGGTCCTAAATAAGCCAACGTTTTGTTTGGAAGAAAACCGGCTTGTTTGAAACAATTTTCAATGACCCCGTTCACTAATCCGCGCCAACCCGCATGAATAGCGGCGACCATTTCTCCTTTCAAATCACAAAGCAAAATTGGCAAACAATCGGCGGTTAAAATTGCACAAACTTGCCCTTTTTGACTCGTATAAGAAGCATCAGCAATAGCTTGATTTTGAAGAGGAATTTCACACGCATCGCAGCCGTGAATTTGTTCTAACCAAGCGGGTTCAGCGGGTAAAGAAAGGATTTCTCGCAAGATTTGTCGATTGTGAAGAACTTTGTTTAAATCATCGCCGACGTGAGTGGCTAAATTGAAATCACGCCCTTGATAAAAACGAGTTGTAACAAAGGCTTGCACATTAGACGGCGCAGCCCAATTAGGTTGAATGAGCGTCACGATCATCGCGTAAGACCTTGATTAAATTAGACATATCGTCGGGAATCGGCGATAACCATTCTAATGGCGTTTGCGTGCGCGGGTGAACGATACCTAAACGGGCGGCGTGCAAAGCCTGACGCGGAAAATTTTCTAATGTATTCCGTAAGTTATCTGAACATTTGGGAGGAAAACGAATATGACCGCCATACACGGGATCGCCCACCACTGGAAAACGAATATGCGCGAAATGCACGCGAATTTGGTGGGTTCTGCCGGTTTCGAGGCGGACTTGGACGTAAGTGTGCGCCCGAAAACGCTCAAGCAGCCGATAATGCGTAATCGCGGGTTTGCCATTATTGACCACCGCCATTTGAACGCGCTGCGTGGGGTGTCGTCCGATGGGCGCGTCAATCGTTCCGCCCGCCGTAAAAAGCCCCGTCACGACTGTGTGATATTCCCGAATAAACGCCCGATCCTGCAATTGTGCGACCAAAAAATTATGTGAAAACAAGGTTTTAGCGATAACCAATACGCCGCTGGTATCTTTATCCAAACGATGAATAATCCCCGCGCGAGGGATTTGTGAAAGGGCGGGCGCGTGGTGCAAAATTGCATTTAAAAGGGTTTGATCGGGATTTCCAGCTCCCGGGTGAACCACCAATCCAGCGGGTTTGTCGATAACGAGCAATTCTTCATCTTCAAATAAAATATTGAGCGGTAATTCTTGGGCTTCCCACGCTGATATTTCTTTTAAGGTTGTTTTAACGTCGATGATTTCTCCGCCGTGCACTTTATCTTTAGGTTTGCCGGTTTGAGAATTGACTTGAACGAAGCCATTTTTAATCCATTCTTGCCAGCGCGCGCGCGAATAATCGGGAAATAACGCGACCAACACTTGATCTAAACGCTTGCCCGCCATTTCAAATGGGATTTCTGTATTTAATTGAATTGTTTGCATTTTTATTTGTTTCGATCCCGTTCTTGTTTCGCGATCTTAACATCAACGCCTATCAAGAGCAACTCTCTCATTTGAAATGTTTTATAATAGGCTTTTCTAAACAAACAAGGTGACAGCAATGCTAACTTATCCCAACATTGATCCCGTTTTAGTGCAAATTGGGAGTTTCAAAATTCATTGGTACGGCGTAATGTATTTGTTAGGATTTAGTAGTGCATGGTGGTTAGGAATTGTTCAAACAAAACGTGAATGGGCGGCTTATCGTTCTTCAGAGCAAGTGAGCGATTTAATCTTTTATGCAGCCATCGGCGTAATTGTGGGAGGACGCTTAGGTTATGTGCTATTTTATAACTTACCTGTTTATATTGCACACCCATTAGATATTTTCAAAATTTGGATGGGAGGAATGTCATTTCACGGCGGGTTAATTGGGGTGTTAATTGCAATGTATTTATACGGCAAACATCAAGGTAAAACGTTCTTCGAAACTACTGATTTTATTGCGCCTTTAGTGCCATTAGGATTGTTTTTTGGAAGAATTGGGAATTTTATTAATGGAGAATTATGGGGTGCGCCAACGGATTTGCCTGTTGGTATGATTGTGCCCTATTTGAAAGATAACATTCCTCATCACCCTTCGCAATTATACGAAGCCTTTTTAGAGGGTTTAGTTTTATTTGTCATTTTATGGTTTTTTGCGAGAAAACAACGCCCAACAATGGCGATTTCTGGGTTATTTCTAGTGGGTTATGGTTGCTTTAGATTTTTAGTGGAATTTGTGCGATTGCCCGATGTGCAAATTGGATATTTGATGGGGGATTGGTTCACGATGGGTCATCTTTTAACAATTCCTATGTTAATTGCGGGAAGTTTAATGTTGTGGAAAGCCTATCATTCTAAAGCCTAATTGCAATGGAAAGAGCGTTTGAATACGATCAAAACAAAAGTATGCTAAATAAACAAAAACACGGCATTGATTTTGATGAAGCTAGAAATCTTTGGTTAGATAAAAATGGCGTTCAAATTCAAGCAAAAAGTGATACAGAGAAAAGATTTGCATTGATTGCATACTACAATGGCAAATTATGGAGTGCGTTTTATACTTATCGCCAGTCCTGTATTAGACTTATTTCAGTTCGACGTTCACGCGATAGTGAGAGGAAACTATATTATGAATGCTGAAGAATTAGATCAACTCTTTGATCAAGGAGAGGAAGATATTATAGAACATCTTGATTTAACAACATTGCAAAGACTTGCACACCAACATGAGCAAGTTCTGGTTGATTTTCCTGAATGGATGCTCAGTTTGCTTGATCAAGAAGCCCGTAAAAAAGGTGTGACAAGGCAATCAATTATTAGAACATGGCTTACTGAAAGATTAAAACAAGAAATGCGTTTAATTTAATCACGATGGTAAGGATGATGATTGAGCAAACTCCATGCGCGATAGATTTGTTCGGCGATTACAATTCTTACTAAGGGGTGGGGTAATGTCAGGGGAGAAAGTGACCATTTCTGGCGCGCTCTTTTCAAACAAGATTGTGACAAACCATCCGGTCCGCCCACCAATAGAGCAAGTTGCGCACTTTCATTTAACCATTGTTGTAATTGCGCGGCTAATTGCGGCGTTGTCCAAGATTGCCCGCGTTCATCTAATGCCACAACGGTTGTTTGAGAGGAAATGTGGGTGAGCATTCTATCACCTTCCTCAACGATCAAACGGCTAATATCTGCGTTTTTAGAACGGTGAGGAAGGGCGATTTCAACGACATCTAATTTCAAATGCGCGGGCAAGCGTTTGTTATATTCTTGAAAGCCTTGAGAAACCCATTGCGGCATCTTTTGACCGACACAAATTAAACGAATTTGCATAATGTATTTATTGGTAAAAAACGGTGTTTTTAATCTTTTCTTCGGTTAAATCATGAACTGAACTGAGCGTTTGAAGTTGGGTTTGTGCAGAACTAATTACTTCATCGTACAAACCTAAAACTTGTTTATCAAATTCGTCACAATTTTCTGCTTCAAGTTTGAATAATGTCATGTTGTTTAGAAAGTTATTCAAAATATGATGAACAACGCGAATGGTTGCTTGAAAAATCTTATTTTTTTCAGTTTCTTTGGCGAGTAGTTTTTGGTAATCACGACGGATAAGAAAATACAATAATATTGTCGTTATTAAAACATAAAGCGCGCCTTTGAAAGTTTGTATTAAAACGAGCGTTTCAATATCTTTCACAAGAAAACTTAAGACGTTGTCGGAAAATAAAATCCATAAAATCCCAAAAAACGCATAGGTGAGCGCAATTCTAAGGGGGGGAGATAAACCCGTCATATTTCCTCCTAATGTATTGAATTTTATAATTTTTATGAGACTTCTTGACGTAATTCAGCAGAAAACAACGCAGCTAAATCTAACACAGGAATTTTTTGATTTTCATGTGAGAAAGCAGAGATTGCAATCATTTGCCACAATGGTTGATCTTCGGGTAAGGTGCAAGATTGCGTATTGGTAATTTCTACGGCAACGGGCAGGCTATCTAAATGTAAGCAACCGTATTTCAACGGGGCGTAAGGTTCGGTTTGATAAACGGCTAATCCCAAGAAATAAGTTGTATTTGCGGGTGGTTCTTTGCCAGCGGTGAGCAAGGCTGGAATATGTATAACAGGTAAAAGCTGGTGATTTCTTAAATATAATTGAGAACAATATCGAGGAGAATGTGGTAAAACAAATAAAGATGGTTCTAATAATACTTGGGACATTTCATTGAAAGAAACAGCCGCCCGCAATCCGCGCCCAAAATTTAAGACCCAAGCGCGGTAAGTTTCAATTGTGACGGGTTTTTTATCCCAAGTAGATGATGACATAACTAATCCGAGAGCAACTCTTCTTCTGGTGGCGTATCGATAATAGCGGGTAGTTCTTCTAAATAATCTGGAGGATCATCGTAAGTTTCTTCTTCCATTTGAGCGATTTGTTCTTCGGCGTGCGCGGTCAAATAGCCCATTAGAGAGGAAGCGTCCGTGGTACAAACCATGCGTTCTTCATATAAACCTAATCCGCTCAATGGAGAAAAATCAAGGTGCATTGAGGGAGGAATGGGTTGCAAATGTAGATCGCCTTTGAAATCATCGAGAGAAATCACTTCATCGCAAGTAATTCCGAGAACGGCTTCTTCTTCGGTTTCGAGCAACACGCAATATTGGCGGGTTTCTGGTAAAAAACTGCACAAATCCATGCGGGCGTTCAAGGTGAAGACGGGAAATTGTTGATCGCTTTGAGAAATCCACCCCATCACACCTGCGGCGGCTTCTTCGGGTTCGACGTGCAATTCAACATCTTCAATGATTTCTACGACGCGAACTTCGTGCTGGGGAATTAAAAGACTCAGACCGTCAAATCCCAGCAGGACATAGAAATTTACCATTTCTGAGACTCCCTGCTGGTTGGGGTTTAGCGTTTATTACGCAGCGCGTCATTAATTAACGCCAACAATTCAGTATCTTGATAAGGCTTGGTTAAATAAGCCGAAACCCCCGCTTCTTTAGCGAGTTGCCGATGTTTTTCGGTGGTTCGCGAGGTAATCATAAAAATGGGGATATGTTTGGTTGCGTCGTTGGCGCGAATGTGGGCGGTGAGTTCGATGCCGTTCATGCGCGGCATTTCCATATCGACCAACATCACGTCGGGTTTGCGTTGAGAGACTTGTTCGACTGCTTCGAGCCCGTCTTTTGCCAACATCGTTTGAAAGCCATTATCTTCAATGAGTTGCGATAACACTTTGCGCACACTCAGTGAATCGTCGACAATCATAATGTGCGGCACACCCAACACATCGGCGGTCGATTCGCCTTCACCTGCGCTGCTGCCCAGCGGCATTAAAGTTTTCGCGGGTTGGCGCAATAATTCGGGCAAATCCAACATCGCCACCACGCTCCCGTCCCCCAAAATGGACGCGCCCGCCACTCCGCGCACTTTTTTGATATAACGCCCCATCGTTTTCGATACGAGGTGACGACTGTCGTACAAATAATCAACAATCACCGCCGTCACGCTGCCTTCGCCTTTCACTAAAACGAGCGGTCGATTTTCATTTTCAGTGACAGGCGACGATCCCGACACATTCAATAAATCCCCCAAAGTTGTAACGGGATAAGCGTTTTTGTCCATGTGGAAATTGATGGCATCGCCGATGCGGCGGAATTCGCCTGAATCGGGGGTTAAAGCCTGCGCTAAGTGGTGGGTGGGCAATGCAAATTTTTGAGTCGCCACGCCAACCAATAAAACGTGTTCGGTGACGAGGGTCATCGGCAGAATCAAGATCATCGCTGATCCGCGCCCGGGTTCGGATTCGATTTCGAGCGCGCCTTTCAATTCTAAAATGCTGGTGTGCACCACGTCCATGCCGACCCCGCGCCCCGACACTTGGGTGACTGCGCCTTTGGTCGAAAAGCCCGGAATTAAAATCAAACGGCTCAACTCGCGCGGAGAAAGTTCTTGATTTTCAGTGACTAAGCCGCGTTCGACCGCAATCGACCGAATTCGTTCAAAATTCAAACCTTTACCGTCATCTTCGCACTTCACGACGATGTTATTTCCTTGACGATAGCAACGAATGGTGACGGTGCCGGTTTCGGGTTTTCCGGCGGCGACGCGATCGGCGGGGAGTTCCATGCCGTGATCGATGGAGTTCCGCAAAATGTGCATTAATGGATCGAGGAGTTTGGTTAAAACGTCGCCATCGATCAAAATATCGCCGCCAACCATCACTAAATCGGCAAGTTTTTCGGTTGATCGGCAGGTTTGACGGACAATCCGCTCGAGGCGCGCAATGATCGATTTAATCGGCACCATGCGGGTGGTCATCACGATTTGTTGGAATTCTTTGTTGAGGCGTTCTTGGTGGATAAACATCCCGTCGAGCGCGGTCAAATCTTCCAAAATCGATCCGCCCAATTCGCGCGAATCCGCAATCGATTCAATAAAGCTGTGCGTCAAACTGTGTAATTCATTGTATTGCTCAAATTCAAGCGAATCAAAGGCTTGCTCTTGATCTTCGGCGATAATGTTGTTGCCTGAATCCAAACGGTGTTTGCGGCGATTCGTCACGTCGCGTACCACCACGAGGGTTTCTAATTCGTAGCCTTTGTGTTGAACGGTTAAACCTTGAGAATTCAACGACTTCGTGCTGCCGATCACATGTTTCAAGCGTTCTTGAATCTGCCCGACCGAAATCGACATTTCCCCGATTAAACGCAATAAATTATCGATGGTTCGGGTCGGGACGCGCAAGAACTGTTCGGTTTCGCCCGCTTCTTGAGGCGCAGCAGCCCCCCCAGCGGCAGCGGCAACAGCACCAGTTGGCGCGGCGGGTTTAGGTGCGTTGGCGGTTTGCGCGGCAATTTCGGCTTTGCGTTTGGCGATTTCTTCTTCAGAAACATTAAGTTGATTGCGGTCGATGCGGTTAGCCCAGTCGAGGACTTCCTGCAAAATCGCTTGTGCGTTGGCGGGCGGGTCTTCTTTGCCTTGCAGCGAGTCGATCATCACCTCGAGGGTATCTGCCGCCTCGATCATGGTTTTGGTCAATGGCGCGGGCGGCGGCACAGAATTCTCGAACAAATATTCCAAAATATCTTCGAGATTGTGCGCGAGCGTTGCGACACCTTTGATGCCGATAATATTCGACGAACCCTTCAAAGTATGCGCGATCCGTTGTCCCAATTTGACATCGTCGGGGGCGGGATTTTTGACGATCCGTTGCAAACAAGCGGTGAAATCGGCGGCATTTTGCGGGGCTTCTTGTAGATACGCCGCCAACAAATCAGGATTGACATCGGCAGGGATTTGCAGCGCGACATCTTCGGGTTTAGCTTGGGTCGCGCGGCTTGGCTCGGAACTGTCGTCTTCGGGCACGGAAGAAGAACTGCGCAAATTATTCAATAGCGCGTGGGCTTTCTCGTCGGGCAGCGGCGAGGGCCAATCGTTTTCTCGGAAATGGTTTAATAGAGCAACGATATTATTTGACGGGGCTTTCAAATACGCGAGAACCAAAGAAGGCCATTTCTGCAAAGCCTCTTTTGATTTCTGACGATCCGCCTGAGATTTCTCGGTTAAAATGCCCACGTTGCTCATCACAAATTCGCAAACATCTTGCAAACCTGTCAAACCCACCATTTCCGAAGCCATCGCCAATCTTCCAACCAATTCATTGTAATTGGACGCGATTTCTGCAAATTCAGGTTTATTATTGGGCGTATTAACAAATTTCTCTAAGAATTCCTCTAATTCTGCTTGGGCGGATTCGATTTCACCGCTGAGCATTTCCAACATTTCAGAATTGCCCAACGAAATCTCACCATCTGAACTGCCAGAATCGATTTCTATTTCCTCAATTTCTTCAGACGTTGTTTGTTCGGTAAATGAATCCCCAAACGAATCCATTTCTTCGGTTTGAAGTTCAGGAGTTTTCGTTGAACCTTGTTTTAAGGATTCCACTAAAAGCTGCGCCTGACCATCATCTAACGGCATGATCCAATTAGGATTTTGCAAATGCTCAGCTAAAGGGGCGATATTGTCGGCGGGCGAAGTCAAATAGTTCAACACCAACATTGGCCACATTTCTAATAATTCATGGGCGGCTTGGCGTTTTTCTTGATCTTCGGCACTTAATGCCATGATGTTTTCATTAACGAAATTACAAACATCTTGCAAGCCATTCAAACCCGCTTGCTCGGCAGCGTCCCAAATGTTTTGAACGTGGGTGGTATAAGTATCTACCGCTTCTAAAAAAAGTTCGTTATCGTTTTGCATAGACACAAAGTTCTCAAGCGAGGTTGATAAGGCTTCTGCGGACTCAGTGAGGGCAGCATTAACGTGTTCAAGTTGCTCGGGTGTTCCTAAATAAGTTTCACTCGACAAACTTTCCAATTCTACAGGTGCATTTATTTCTTCTTCAAACCCCAATAGAGGTTCAAAAGTATTGTTTTCTTCAACAGATTGCGGAGGAGCAATTTGCAATAAAGTTGTTTTAAGTTCTTCAGCTTTTTCTTCTGACAACGGCGCAGACCATTGCGGGTTTTTCAAATGATCGACCAATCCGTCGGTGCTTTCTTGCGGAGCTAACAAATAATCCAACAACAACGCAGGCAACAAATCCAAATTTTCTTGCGCGCTTTGGCGTTCCGCTTTGGGCAGCATACCTAATGCTAACACATTTTCATTAACAAAATTGCCAACTTCTAAAATTCCTACCAAACCATTTTCTTCTGCGCTATCTAAAACGGGTTGCAATACTTCCGTGTAATTTCCAACCGCCTCTAATAATTCTTCACTTTCATCGTCTGCAGAAACCAAACGATTAACCGCCGCCGACAAACCATCAAATGCCTCCATCAAAGCATTATTAACCGGTTCTAATAATATCGCAGGATCAACTTTTTCTTCACTTTCTAAAGGCTGCTCTGAAAAATCTCCAAACGGATCAAGTTGTGCGGTTTCTTGCTCTTCTAATAATTCATTTTCTTCTAAATTACTTTCTTGAATGTTCTCAATTTCAACATCGTCATTAAACGGATCAATTGCCGCAAGTTCTTCACTGCTTTCTTCACTTTCTAAAGGTTGTTCTGAAAAATCTGCAAACGGATCAAGTTGCGCGGTTTCTTGCTCTTCTAATAATTCATTTTCTTCTAAATTACTTTCTTGAATGTTCTCTATTTCAACATCGTCATTAAACGGATCAATTGCCGCAAGTTCTTCACTACTTTCTACATTTTCTAAAGGTTGTTCTGAAAAATCTCCAAACGGATCAAGTTGCGCGGTTTCTTGTGCTTCTAATAATTCATTTTCTTCTAAATTATTTTCTTGAATGTTTTCTATTTCAACAGCGTCATCAAACGGATCAATTGCCGCAAGTTCTTCACTGCTTTCTTCACTTTCTAAAGGTTGTTCTGAAAAATCTGCAAACGGATCAAGTTGCGCGGTTTCTTGTGCTTCTAATAATTCATTTTCTTCTAAATTACTTTCTTGAGTATTCTCTATTTCAACATCGTCATCAAACGGATCAATTGCCGCAAGTTCTTCACTACTTTCTACATTTTCTAAAGGTTGCTCTGAAAAATCTCCAAACGGATCAAGTTGTGCGGTTTCTTGCTCTTCTAATAATTCACTTTCTTCTAAATTACTTTCCTGAATATTCTCTATTTCAACATCGTCATCAAACGGATCAATTGCCGCAAGTTCTTCACTACTTTCTACATTTTCTAAAGGTTGTTCTGAAAAATCTCCAAACGGATCAAGTTGCACGGTTTCTTGTGCTTCTAATAATTCACTTTCTTCTAAATTACTTTCTTGAATGTTCTCTATTTCAGCATTGTCATCAAACGGATCAATTGCCGCAAGTTCTTCACCGCTTTCTGCATTTTCTAAAGGTTGCTCTGAAAAATCTTCAAACGGATCGAGTTGCGCGGTTTCTTCAAAATTTTCTTCTAAGGTTTCGTTTTCTAGTAATTGATCGTCCGATTCTAACAAATTACCTTTAAATAGATTTGGATTCTCTATCGTAGGTACAAATGCTGTTTGCTGCGGGTTTTCTGCAACATCTAATTGCATATCTGGAGCTAATTTTTCTAATAAAAGAGATGCCTCTTGTTCAAATAATGGCGCAAACCAATTTGGATTTTGCAGAAAAGTCACTAAATTGAGTGCGTGTTCCTCAGATTCATTTACATAATCCGCGATTAAATAATCAGTTAGCAATTCAACCCACGTTTCAAATACTATCTTTGCTTGCTGACGTTCTTCTAGAGAAGACATTGCTAAAATATTAAAGTTTTCTCTAATGAATAAAACAAATTCCTCCAACCCAGAAGAGTGGGTTTGTTTTATGGCTTTAGAAATTGTATTTAAATGTTGAAGATAACTAAATACATTAGCTATCAATTCAGCATTATCATTTGTTGAACAAACAACTTCTAGTGCATTTTTTAATTGTGGTGCAACGTTTGACAGTATTTCTTCTAGAGAAACTAACGAATCCCCATTATTTATATTTTGTTCTGTTTGTGAAAGCGCAATATTAGGAAGTTGTTCTTCCATTTGCTCAAAAACATTTTCTTCCGTTATATGAGACAGAGCGGTTTCTTCCAATAAAACTTCTGAAGTATAATCGTCCGCGATACTTTGCAAAGAGGAGTCAGCCGTTTCATCTAAATTTAGTGCAAAAACATCATCATCAAATGCAATATTTTCTTCTATTTGTTGTTCGGTGTTTTCCTCTGCTAAAACGGGCTCAGTTTCTAAAAAAGTATAAGGTTGATCATCAAAAACATTATCTTGAAATAAGGCTTGTTCTTCTTCTAGTTGTTCAGTTATTTCTTCTGTTTGTGCATTATCTGCCAAATCCATTAATAAACTATCGGCAGCACTGTATTCGTCGCTAAGTTGTTCTACCGAAAAATTATCAATATTGTCGGGTTCAAATACAGGGTTGCTTTCTTCTTGTTCAATGTTGAAATCAAATTCGCGGGTTAATTGTTCAAAACTTTGCTCTGCGAGTTCTTCTTCAATTTTTTCTTCAATGGGTGTTTCAGATTCAAGATCAAAAAAAGGCTCTTCTATTTCATTTTCTTCGTTAGATTTTAGTATTTCTTGGGTTTCTATTTTTTCTTCTGTGTCACCAATGATTTCTTGCGCTAAATCGTCCCACGACAACTCATTTAATGCATCATCAATATTTTCATTATTTTCATCGGGTTCTACAGAAACCACTGCTAAATTTTCTTGACTATCTTCTATCAATAATTCGTCATTTAGTTCAAAAGGTTCTTCCTCTATAAAACTTTCGTGTTCCAAAGGTTCTTCAGTTAAAAAGCTATCAATATCATCGGGTTGCATTGGATTAAAAGCCGCGTCGAGTTCTGCCGCTAATGCGAGATCAAGTTCATTAGGTTCTTCTGTTTTGAAATCTTTGAAATCCTCGTGTATCATTGCGGGTTCTTCTGAGGGCATTTGAATGGAATTTTCTAATGAATTTGAAATATCATTTGCTAATAAGTCAGCCAAGATGATTGCGCTTTCTGGGGATAGAGGAGAATCCCATTCGCCGCGTTGCAAATGCTCAATTAACGCATGGCGATTGAATTCATCATTGGGCGATTGCAAATAATTAGCAACTAATTTAGGGACACGTTCTAACGCAGCGCAAGCGGCTTGTTTGCGGGAGAAATCGGGTTGTTGAAGGGTTTGCAACAAATGTTGATTGGTTAAAATGCAAACCGTTTGCAAGCCTTGTAATTCTGCTTCACCCGCCGCGCTAGAAATCTCCTGCAAATAGAGGATACCCTGTTTCACCATTGAAATGGTATATTGAGTATTTTCTTCTATGACAGCGGCGCGCAAGGCTTCGTGCAACAAATGCGCATTATTAGCGATTTTTTCCTCTAATAATGCGAGAGCTTGGGGATTACACATCTTACCCCCTCATTATGCGCTTGGTAAGGTGAACACACGCACGGATTCAATTAACTGTCTGGCGTATTCTACCAAACGATCAGTTTCTTCCACCTGTTCCTCTAATTGACGACCTGTTTCTTCAGAGCTACTTTGAATTGAAAGGGCGTGTTCGCGTAATTCATTTGAAATGCGTGCTTGTTGTTGAGATGCCATTGCAATTTGTTCTACCACTTTTACGAGGTTTGCAGTGGTGTCCTGTGTATCTTTCATCTGCTCACCGGCACGTTCTGCAAGCCGTGAACCGTCCACTACTTGCTCAATGGTTTTATCCATCGTTGCAATGGTGTCGTTGGTTTCAACCTGAATGTTTTTAACTAACGCCGAAATCTGTGAAGTCGCGTTCCGAGAGCTTTCAGCGAGCCGTTGAACTTCGTCCGCAACCACCGAGAATCCGCGACCGGCTTCCCCTGCCGCCGCCGCTTGCATCGATGCGTTTAACGCAAGTACGTGGGTACGTTCAGCAATATTGTTAATAATATCAACGATCCCCGAAATTTCTTGCGAACGTTCACCGAGTCGCTTAATCCGTTTTTCCGTTTCGTGAATGGTTTCGCGAATTTCGCTCATCCCGTTAATCGTACTGGTTACCGTTTCGAGCGCGACCTGTGTGGAACGTGTCGCTTCTGCCGCGATTTCGTTACAAGATTGCGCAACTTCCGCAATTTTATTCATCGCTTCGGATGCAGCGGCAAGTTCGGTCATGGTGGTCGCCACCACTTCGCGTTCGGCTTCCGCCACTTTTACAACGCTGTGCGCTTGAATTTTTACGCGGTTTGATGCTTCGCCGACTTCGTCACTAATTTTTCTTACGTTTAATAAAACCTTAGAAGTTTCTGTCGCCATTTGGTTAATAGCGTCCGCCAACGGACCCGTTACGTCTTCGGTTACAGGTACTTGAACCGTCAAATCCCGTTGAGATAATTGGAATGATGCTTTTAACAATTCAATAATTGAGTTGTTGAGCATTTCATTTTCTTTCTCAGCTTTTGCTAACTGACTTAAGCGGTCATCTAACAATCCGTTGAAGGCTTTAGATAAAGTTTCTAACTCGTCGTTAGTTTTGATGATGGCGCGGGCGGTAAAATCCCCTTCGGCGACTTTGGTCACGGTTTTTTCTAAGTGATTGATGGGACGCGCGAACAAGATTGAGAATAAGAAACCGAGCAAACCTCCGCCTGCCAACACCCCTAAACCGATGTAGACCGACCCGCTTTGAATCCCTGATTGCAAGGTTTTCAACTGCGCCAACGATTCTTCTTCCGAAAGGTTAGAGAAAATCGCCCAATTCAAACCGGGCACGTTAATTGGCGCGAAAGCGGACAACACTGGTTCGCCCTTGTAATCTTCCAACACGTCGTAACCTGTCACCCCGTTGAGCGCAGATTGCGTTCCAAAGTTATCAACTATCTGCAAACCTACGGTGGTATCCTTTTGATCCATATTAGAAATTAATTCAGGAGTCACGCCTTCTTTGCCGTCGATGGTTGCCAAATAGTCTTCTTTGTTTTCCACGAATGCCCGACTATCGTTCCGCATGGTTTTGTCTTCACCGACGATCACGGTTTCACCGGTTTTGCCTGATTCGTCCAACCGCCACGAACGGTCATACGTCATAATGTCGTTAATTTTGTCGATGGGCAACTGCAAAATCGCCATACCCGTTTGTTCTGCGCCCTCAAAAATAGGCACGCCGATGAACGCGGCTTGGGTTTGGTAAGAAGGTAGATAGGGCATAAAATCAACCAGCGCGGTTTGCCCTTGTTTCGCGTCGGCGAGCTTGGCGTACACTTGACCTAATCCCGTATCCGCAAACGCGCCACCCTCTTTTAAATTGGTCGCAAAATCAATATCTTTGGTTGCAGAATAGACGATGTCGCCGTTTTTATTGACCAATAAAATGTCTTGGAATGTAAAACGGTTCATGAATTCCAATAACACGGGGTGGTAACGACGGTGAAGTTCGCTGTAGGTTGAGCTGTCTTTGGAAGCCAAGAACTCTTCTTTTGTCCCTAAAGGGTTGGGGTTTTTAACGATGTAAAAGTGTTGCAGCGCGACGGTGGTTTCGCTGAATCCTTCGACTTTTGAGGACAAATTAGGGGATTGATCGGGGTTGAGCAATTCATATTCCTGTGCGAAATCAGAGGCATAGTAATTATCCAATGATTCACGGAATTCATCGATGGGAAGTCCGGCATTGTCGTGTTGTGCGTCGGGGTCGGGCGGACCTTCCTGCGCGGCGGGCGTGGATTTGCCGGCTTCGCTGGTGAAGGTTTGGAACGCGCTTGAGAATTCCCTGAGCATTTTCACGGTATTCGGGTCTTTTACCAAATATTGCAATTGATTGGTGACTAGTTTGAAGTAGTCTTCAATTTGTTGTTTTTTGGAATCTCGAATCGAGGTGATGTGACTTTGCGCTTGAGATTGCAAAGCCTGTTGCGCAATAGATGCGGCAATGTTATTTACAAGGTAAGCGGTAATAAGTACTGGAATAACCGATAAAACCGCTGAACCGACGAGCATTTTTGTTCTAATTTTCATATCGCTTTTCTCCGTAGCAAATCAGATGATTAGCAACGCTAACTAAGTAGCCACCCGATGTCCTAAAGATTCAAAGAAGGCTTTGTGGTCGAAGTTAAACCACATTTCGCCGTTGCGTTCAAAACCACTTGGGATAAAGGGTTGAATTGCCGACGGTAGCGCGGGCAAATTGTGTAATTTATCCTCTACATTTAGGTATTGATGGGCGGGCAATTCGTCGATAGGAATTCCCGCTGCTGCATCACCCTGCTCTAAAATCAATAACATACGCTTTTTTTCTCCACCACGTTCCAAGCCGAGCAACATTTTCAATTCAAATACTGGGACTAAATTACCGCGCAAATTGACCAATCCTAAAAACCACGATGACGTATTGGGAATGCTGCAAACTGCGTTGTAATCGCTTAATTCGCTGAAGGTATTTTCGGCAATCAGCAATCCTAAATCACCGATGCGAAACCCCAACCGCCGAATAATCGTTTCTTGATCAGCGGCTTTTTTGTCCGCCTCGGGGTGAATGAAAAACCGACTCAGTGCTTCGCTAGGTCGCAACCATTTGGTTTTCATGATCATTCACCCATATTATTGTGTTTCACCTTGAACAGGTGCGATAAATTCTTGTAAAGGCTCAGCGTTAAAGTGCAACACAGCGGGCGTTCGACCGGGATAGGACACCAACGTGCTCACGTCGCCTTCAATTGTCCGATTATGATTTTTCATGAATAAACGAATATGCCGCATGGTTTTACGAATGCTTCGATCACGAATAGCGGATAATCCTCTGATGGGACCTTCAATGAAATTGACCATCGAGAAACGTTGCTCAAATTCCGTGCGCTCGACGTTATCGAGGGCAGCCAATCCTTCCAACGTGGCGTTACGTTTCCCCCCTTGCAGGCGTTCCATCGTACTGAACCAGATCGCCAATAAGGCTTTAGCAAAGGTCGGATTTTTCTCGAGGACTTCACGATGAATAACCACTAAATAACTGATTTCATTGGGAATATCACGACTGGAAAATAAAGGTTTGGCAATGCCACTTTTGGTTAATTGGCTGACCAGCGGATTACTTGCTGCGATGCCAAAAACACCTTCTTTACCCACTGCATCTTGTAGTGCGGTTTCTTTGGTATTTTCGATGGTCACTAAATTGAGGTCGATTTGGTTTCTCAATAAGTAGCGGTCGAGCAGATAGTGCATAACTGAAAATTCGGGCAACGCGATTTTTTGGTTTGAAATTTCGGCGTTGGAATTGGCGGGAACTAAGACGGCTTCGTTTCCGACGCTGTAGCCGGTGATTAACACGACATCAGCGGTAATATCGCGGGTGGCGATTTTGGAGATGGCATCGATATTGGTTGCGACGATTGCATCGGCTTCGTGGGCGATGAATTTGTTGATGGCGGTTTCGTAGTCGCTTTCTTTGAAGGCGATATTGACACCGTATTCTTCGCTGTATCCTTTGAATAATTCTTCTTTTTCTGCAAAGAACCAAGGTAAAGTGGGCAAAGACTTTGCGACCATGAAGGTCAATTCTGCGCCGTCGGGGGTGCCCGATTCGCTGCTAGTTTCTTCGGAGTCGTCAGCGTTGCCGCCGTTCCACCAGGCTTCGATCCAGCCGCACGATACCAACGACATACTCAACCAGCCTATCGCTAATATTCTCACTATTGGGTGCATTGCGCTTTTTCCTATCGTGACCATTCTCAAATTCTGAAATAGGGTAGTAAATTTTTTACCAAATAACAAGTTACATCGTTAAATTCATGTATTAGTTTAACTACTCATGCGCCAGATTACCAGAATAAAAACAGCAGGCTTTTCCAAAAATCGGATAACCTGCTGTTTTCTTTTATCATTCTGTTAAGCGTTATTTGAACGCATTGATCTGTTCGATAATTTGTGCGGAGGTGTAAGGTTTTTGGACTAACGACTTACCGCCTTGCATTTCCGCCCACATCCGGTCGGCTTTTTGCCCTTTGCTGGTGACAAACACGATGGGAATATGTTTGGTGGCGGCGTTGTGGGTAATATCGCGGCAGGCTTGGTAGCCGTCCATTTGCTGCATCACCACGTCCATAAAAATCAAATCGGGCATTTCGGTGGCGGATTTATCGATGGCTTCCTTGCCTGACGAGGCGGTGACGACGGTGTAACCTGCGTCTGAAACGATATTTTTTAAGTTCAATAAATCGACAGGGGAATCGTCCACTACCATAATTTTGCTAATCGCCATGTTGAGAGCTCCTCACTATGTAATCAATGGGTTAAAAGATAAAAAACGGTTATTTTCCTTCCAATTGGGGGAGGAATTTTTGAATAACTTCATCGAGCAGACTTTTCTCGACGGGTTTTGTCAAATACAAACTTGCGCCCGCCATCGTGCCTTTGAGTTTATCGAAGCGCGAGTCTTTGCCGGTGAGCATGATGATGGGGGTATTTTTGAAATGTTTGTCGGCGCGCAAGGTTTTGCACACTTTGTAGCCGTCGATGCCGGGCATCATAATATCTAAAAAAACAATATCGTAATCGGTCGTTTTTTTAGTCATTTCAAGGGCTTCTTCACCTGTTTCGGCGTATTCGATTTGCAATCCGAACAGACCTAATTGCAAGCCCATCGATTTGCGCACCATTTCGCTATCGTCGACCACTAAGGCTTTGATGTCGGTTTTGGCTTTTGACTGTACGCTTTTGAGGGCGGTGTCGAGGGCTTTTTTGCCTTCTTCGTCGAGTTCGCCTTCGCCGCCCACTTTGTTTTCAGGGACATAATTGAAAACTTTGATGGTCACTTCGTCTAGCACATCGAGCACCCGTTTCAGCGTCATCGGGCGACGAATCACAAACGCATCCGCCGGCGCGGGGGCTGTTGCTTTAGTGGCGCGCACCAGCGGAAGTTTGCTGTGATGCACACTAAAGGCTTTCCACGCCTCGATAGCTTTAGGATCATCGGCATCGACGATGGCGATTTCTGCCGTATTGCGCTCGGCTTCGCTCACCACCGTGTATTTGCGGTTGCGAGAAGCTGCCAGCTTGAAGATGCTTCCCAACGTGTTGTGTTCATTGGGGGCTAAGCCAAACAGGGTTACTTTGAAAACTTTATCCATTGCTTTGCATTCCTGTTCTTAAAATAGGGTCGCGCCTGCACATCGCTATGTTATATCACATTCATCAATTTGACGGTATAGCTAATTGGCATTGCTGCAACAAGCCAACTCAAAATGCACGTCCTGATCGGTGGCAATCGGACGTTCCGGCGGGTGCGGGTGTTCAAAAAAACGTAATGTAAATCGGTGTCTACCGCCGCTCATTTCGGGATAACACGGATGGTCGCCCGATAAACTCACCCGCACCAATTGCACTTCGGTTTTGCTGTCCAGTTTAGTCTGAAAAAACCCGCCGTGCGCCACTTCGTGCGTTGGCAGCGTATTCTGCCGCGTCAAGTATAGATTCAATTCAATTCCCTCGCGCAGGGGATTTAAATGGCTCAGCCACTCGCCGAGTTCTTGCTGCCGCTGTTTGGGGCTGCATTGTAACCAATGATGATACGCAGGAACATCAATTCGTGACGTGCCACCCGGAATATTGCTGCGTTGTCGAACGTTCGCAATCAAATAATGCTCATCAAATAAACGACTTAGGCGTTGTTCGGGCGTTCCCAATTGGTCGATCAGCGTATTAATTTTATTTAGCAGCGAATTCAGCCGATGATCGTCGACTTTGGGGCTTTGTTTCCAACGCTGTAAATCTTGCGCATGACGCTCTAAGTCTTTGATTAAATCGGGTTTGCAATCATTGCGGGCGGTAAATTCCAAAATATCCACCAACGCTGCCATCGCCGCGCGGCTATCCCATTGCGACGGACCGCGCAGCCGATACTGCATTTCCTCGAACAAATACTCCAATCGCAA
Organism: Pseudomonadota bacterium; assembly: GCA_041161065.1. Lineage (GTDB taxonomy): Bacteria > Pseudomonadota > Gammaproteobacteria > Beggiatoales > Beggiatoaceae > DYRG01. The sequence goes on from JBEAVE010000015.1 coordinate 35,666, forward strand.
CCACACGCGCGTGCGTTCATTGAGCGGTTGTTCATATATAACTTTTTGTTTTGCCAACAATTGTTCAGTTTTCAATCGGCTTTCGCTACGGCTTTCCATGTTTTCCTGCTCGTCGGCAGCCCACTCCTCAGCCATTTTTAGTCCTTGATTCTCCTGAATAAATCTCTTTCAAGGCGGTGTCCGAAACCATGCCAAATAAACCTTGTGCAACGCACTCACTTGCGACATCAAATCGCTTTCTTGCGCGGTATTGTGAATCACATCATGCGCTTGTGCAAGCCGTGTTTGTCGATCGCATTGCGCCGCTAATATCCGTTCTATTTCAATTTCATTCGATTGATCGCGCATTTTCAAACGCCGCCGTTGCTCACTTTCTTCACAATCAACCACTAAAACCCGTTTCACTAAATGCGTTTGGCGAGTTTCAATCAATAATGGCACAACAAACAAACAATAACTTTCTTTCAATTTAACCGCCCGTTCTTTCATCGTTTTATAAATCAACGGGTGAAGAATTTGCTCCAAATCGTCGCGCGCTTTTCTATCTTCAAAAATAATCTTTTTTAATTTAGCCCGATCTAAAGTTTGATCGCTTTCTAAAATATTTTTACCAAACCGCTCAACAATCATTTTCCACGCCGGCATTTTTGGAACAACTAATTCACGCGAAATTACATCAGCATCTACAATCGGCACACCTAGTTTTTGAAATAAATTTGCAACCGTTGTTTTACCCGATGCAATTCCACCCGTCAAACCCACAATTCCAATCATTTTATAACGCCATGGCTTTCAAAATACTTTGCCCAAAAAACAACGCGATTAAACCCGCTCCCGCCAAATAAGGTCCAAATGGAATGGGAATGTTTTTATCATGCCCTAAAATAAGCATCATTGCAATGCCAATTGCCGCGCCAACTAAAGAGGATAATAACAAAATAGGCAACAGCATTTTCCAACCAAACCACGCCCCAAATGCCGCAAAGAGTTTGAAATCCCCATATCCCATGCCTTCTTTATCCGTCAATAATTTGAAAATCCAATAAATTGACCACAGCGACAAATACCCAATCATCGCGCCAATGATTGCATTATTCAAATTGGTATAAACGCCGTACAAATTAAACAACAAACCCAACCAGAGTAATGGTAAAGTAAGATTGTCGGGTAACAATTGCGTATCAAAGTCAATCAAACTCAAAACCAGTAAAACCCACCCAAAAATTAACGCGCCAACAAATGCCCAACTCACACCAAATTTCCACGCCATTAAAACCGCTAAAAAGGCACTCGCTATTTCAACAATTGGATAACGAAGTGAAATCGCTGTTTGGCAATGCGCACACTTTCCATGTTGGAATAAATAGCTGAATACAGGAATATTTTGATACCAACGAATGGGATTTTTGCAATGGGGACAATGCGAATTTGGGTGAGATAAAGTGAATTTTTCGGTGTTCACAATTTGAGGACATTCAAACATTTCTGCACACTCGGATCGCCAACTATTTTCTAATATTTTGGGCAACCGATAAATCACGACATTGAGAAAGCTACCAACCACTAAACCAAACACCGCCGTTGTTATAATAAAGAAAGCGAAGTTGTTTTGAAAAGTTGAAATAATATCCATTTAAACCACCGAACCCATTTTGAAGATCGGTAAATACATTGCAACCACTAAGCCCCCAATGACCACCCCTAGAAATGCCATAATCATGGGCTCCATTAAACTACTTAATGCGTCGACTAAGTTTTCAACTTCCTCTTCGTAGAAATCCGCAACTTTATTTAACATGGCATCAATTGCACCCGATTCTTCACCGATTGAAACCATTTGAATTGCCATGTTGGGAAATACGCCCACGTCTTTCATTGTTACCGCCAATGCTGTCCCGATAGAAATCTCTTGTTTCATTTTCATCACGGCTTCGTAATAAACAATATTACCGGTTGCACCCGCGACAGAATCCATTGCTTCTACTAAAGGTGTTCCAGCGGCAAACATGGTTGCAAGTGTTCTTGAGAAACGGGCTAAAGCAGATTTTGTTAAAAGGTCGCCAAACAGAGGAAGTTTGAGAGAAAGTCGCTGCATGGCTTCGTTAAATGCTTTTGAGTGTTTGTTTGCAAATTTGAACGTCATTACAAAGCCAATAACTGCACCGAAAATAATATACCAATAATTCACAAAAATATTAGAAACATTCACCACGAATTGTGTGGGACCGGGTAATTGTCCACCAAAACTTTTGAACATATCACTGAAAACCGGTACAACGAAGATCATCAAAATCGCGGTAATAATGAATGCAACGATTAAAACTGCAATGGGATAAGTGACGGCTTTCTTGACTTTTTTCTTAATGGCTTCGCTTTTTTCTTTATAGGAAGCGACTTTGCCTAGCAAGGATTCTAAAATACCTGCTTGCTCACCGGCTTCCACTAAATTACAAAACAAAGTGTCAAATTGGTCGGGGTGTTTTCTCAAGGCTTCGGCTAATGTGCCGCCCGCTTCGACATCGGATTTGATGGTCATAATGAGGTCGCGCATCGAGGCATTATCGTGACCATTTCCAACGATTTCAAAGGATTGGACGAGCGGAACGCCCGATGACATCATGGTGGCTAATTGTCGGGCGAAAATGGAAATATCGGCGGTTGTAATGGGGGGTTTGCTTTCCCAGAGGGGTTTAGGTTTCTTTTTAATTTTGGTGATCATCACGCCGTCTTTTCTCAACAATGCGCGAACGACGGCTTCACTGGCGGCTTTCTTTTCACCTTTAACTTTGTTGTTACCTTTTTTTCCTTCCCAGACGAAATCAATTTCTTTCAGGGCTTTTTCTTTAATGAGTTTGGCGCGTTCCTCTAATTGTTTTTTGAGTTTAGCGTCTCTGACGGCTTTGGATTTTGGGACAGCTTCAGCCATTTTATTTCTCCTATGTTACTCTTGGGTCACGCGGTTTAATTCAGAGATACTGGTTAGACCGTCGGCGACTTTTTTTAATCCCGATTGACGTAAATCTGGGATACCTTCGCGGCGAGCTTGTTGCGCGAGTTCTAATGCGTTTTTACCGGTCATAATGAGGCGTTTCATTTCTTCAGAAATCGGCATCACTTGATAAATCCCGACCCGCCCTTTGTAACCGCTTGAGCAATGGTCGCAGCCTTGAGGATTCGGCGCGAACAACTTACGCGCTTGCGAATCGGTCGACATAAATTCGTTCACAACCTCTTCAGAAAACCCGTCAGAAAGCAGCGAGTTTTTGTGCACCACGTTGGGACCAACCTTCGCAATATCGGTGGTGACGGTGACTTTTATTTTGCATTTTGGGCACAACCGCCGCGTCAGCCGTTGCGCCATAATCAGGTTCACCGCCGATGCCAGCGCAAAGGTCGGCACGCCCATATCGACCATCCGCGTTAAGGTTTGGGGCGCGTCGTTGGTGTGCAGCGTCGACATCACCATGTGTCCGGTGCTCGCGGCTTTAATGGCGATGCTGGCGGTGGTCAAATCCCGAATCTCCCCCACCAAAATAATATCGGGGTCTTGGCGTAAAAAGGCTTTCAGGGCTTTCTCAAAGGTCATACCCGTTCGATCGTCGATTTGCACCTGATTGATGCCGGGCAAGTTGATTTCGACGGGGTCTTCGGCGGTAGAAATGTTCACTTCGGGGCGATTTAAAATATTAATTCCGGTATAAAGAGAAACGGTTTTACCAGAACCCGTTGGACCTGTCACCAAAACCATGCCGTAAGGTTTCTCAAGTGCTTCTAAATACAGGCGTTTTTGTTCGGGTTCATACCCCAATTGGTCGATATTCAACATCGCGGCATCGGAGTTTAAAATCCGCATCACGACTTTTTCGCCAAAGAGGGTTGGACACGTGCTGACGCGAAAATCGATGGCTTTGCCGCCCGCTAAACGCATTTTGATCCGCCCATCTTGTGGAACTCGCCGTTCAGACACGTCCATGCGCGATAACACTTTGATCCGCGCCGAGATTTTCCCCGCCATATTCAGCGGCGCGCGCGACACCTGCCGCAACATACCGTCAATCCGATACCGCACCCGATAAAACTTTTCATACGGTTCAAAATGCAAATCCGACGCACCAATTTTAATTGCATCTAATAACATTTTTCTCACAAATTTAACAACCGGCGCATCATCAGCAGATTCTTCATTAGATTCAGACGCATTAACTTTAGCACTTTCTGCTGCTTCATCTATTTCACCAAATGCCCCGTCTTCATCTTCTGATTGCGGCGGTGCTTCCAAACTTTCAACAGTTCTTTCAACGATTTTAAGTAATTTATCCTCATCAACCATCACAGGTTCGGTGATCATATTAACTTGAAACCGAATATCATCTAACGCATGAAAGTTTGTCGGATCAGCCGTTGCAACAAATAACTTCTTACCCCGTTTAAATAGAGGTAAAACATTGTATTTTTTAATGAGTTCTAATTTAACTAATTCGAGCAAATCAGGGTCAAGTTCAATCGTGTTGATATCGAGCAACGGCACAGCAAATTCATGCGCTGCTACATGAGCCACTTCATGTGGACTAACTAATTTCTCGCTCGTGATATAACGTATAAAGGATTTGTTTTTGGCGCGCGCTTTTTGGAAGGCTTCTTGGGCGGCTTCCTCTGTTAATAAACCTTCACCTACCAACCGCCGTGCTAAACCGCCTAACGCAATTTTGGGTGCAGTTGCTGTCATAAATAATGCTTCCCGTCAAACTAAACTTTCCACTACATTTTCAAAAAGTTTTCTAATAATGAATGACCACATTCTGTTAAAATAGATTCAGGGTGAAATTGCACCCCTTCTACTAATAAAGTTTTGTGTTTCACGCCCATGATTTCTTCTATACTACCATCTTTATGCTCTGTCCACGCCGTTATTTCTAAACAATCGGGTAAAGAACGTTGCTCAATCACCAACGAATGATAGCGCGTCGCTTGCAATGGATTATACAAATCCTTAAAAACGCCTTTGTTATGATGATAAACGGAGGAAACTTTACCGTGCATTACCGCTTTTGCATGGACAATTTTTCCTCCAAAGGCTTGACCAATACTTTGATGTCCCAAACAAACCCCTAAAATCGGAATTTTACCCGCAAAATGCTCAATTGTAGAAATCGAAATCCCCGCTTCATTGGGTGTGCAAGGACCCGGCGAAATAACAATATGCGAGGGAGCAAGTTGTTCTATTTCTTCCAATGTAATTTGATCGTTTCTTACCGTTTTAACTTCCGCGCCTAATTCACCCAAATATTGCACCAAGTTATAGGTAAAAGAATCGTAATTATCAATCATTAAAATCATTATTTTTATTCCTTATTCTACACCAGCTTGAGCGATTTCTACCGCACGGATCATGGCGCGTGCTTTGTTCATAGTTTCTTCCCATTCTTTCTCTGGAATTGAATCCGCCACAATTCCTGCACCCGCTTGAATATGAAGGGTTTTATTTTTAATCACCGCCGTTCGAATGGCAATCGCTAAATCCATATCTCCATTCCATGCTAAATAACCAATTGCTCCCCCATAAATACCCCGTTTGACAGGTTCAAGTTCATCAATAATTTCCATTGCGCGAATTTTGGGTGCACCACTTAATGTTCCAGCAGGGAAAGTGACTTTTAACACATCTAAGTTGCTCAAACCATCATTTAAATCACCCACCACATTTGAAACAATGTGCATGACATGAGAATAACGTTCAACAACCATTTGATCAGTTAATTTAACTGTACCTATTTTTGCAACCCTTCCAATATCATTTCTTCCCAAATCAATCAACATTAAATGCTCTGCACGTTCTTTGGGATCATCTAATAAATCAACCTCTAAAATAATATCTTCAGAAAGCGTTTTTCCTCTCGGACGAGTACCCGCAATTGGACGCACCGTGATTTCATTTTGCTCTAAACGTACTAAGATTTCTGGAGAAGAACCTACAATATGAAAATCACCCAAATCCAAATAATACATATAAGGCGACGGATTTAAACAACGTAAAACCCGATAAATATCTAAAGGTTCAGCAGAAATTGGTACGGATAAACGTTGCGATAAAACCACCTGCATAATATCGCCATCTAAAATATATTGTTTAGATTTTTCAACGGCTTCTTCAAAGGCTTTTTTCGTAAATCCAGAAATAAAATCTTGTTCTTGGATTTTTTGTGTACTTCCTTCAATAATATTATGTTGTTCTTCAAGTGGTTTCTTTAGTTGTGCCGATAATTCATCCAAACGTTGCTGTGCTTTTTCTAACGCATTTTCTTCGGCTGGATTTGCATGGACAATTAAAAACAACCGTCCGCCTAAATTATCAAAGACTACCACTTCTTCAGAAAGCATCAACAAAATATCGGGTGTTTTCAACGCATCAGGCAATTGAGTTTTAGCTAAACGTGATTCAACGTAACGTATTGTATCATAACCAAAATATCCCGTTAAACCACCGGTAAAGCGAGGTAGTTTTTCATCTTCATCTAATGGTGCAACGTTAAAGTTTTTTTGATAAGTTGCAATCCATTGTAAGGGATCAGATGTTTCAATAGTTTCTATAATTTTGTTATGCTGCCAGCGTTCAATTGTGTGACCAAATACTTTAATCATTTCTTGCGCTGGCAAACCGATAATAGAATAACGTCCCCATTTCTCGCCACCTTGCACAGATTCCAATAAATAAGAATAAGCACCTTTCGCCAATTTCAAATACGCACTTAAAGGCGTATCCAAATCCGCTAAAATCTTTTTTACCACTGGAATTCTATTGAATCCAGCGTTGCTATATCTTTGAAATTGTTCAGTATTCACAATTAAACGCCTTTACAGTAATTTTTCAATGTAATTTAGAAAGTTTTTCTCACTTACAAATGTAATATCAAAGGTATTTGAAAGTCCGATCATTTTCTCATCACTTTCATCTAAAACCAATAACAAAAAGTTTTCTTTAGGAATATTTAAGGCTTTGCAAATTTTGGTATATTTTTGAATATCTTGGCGAAATTCACCGCTTTTACATTCAATCCACAAAGGTTTGTTTTTAGGAAGCACAAAAAATAAATCTGCTTCATGTTTTTCACCATTTTCAAAATTAAAAATAAAGTTCTTTAAACTAGAAAAAGCGATCTTTTTACTGGTTAATAATGACGCTGTTTTCATAAACGCATACCATTCTAACCATTCGCCATTAAAGAAATTCATTATTTTTGTACTGGTTTGAAGTTCTAAATGTATTTGATTTTTATCACGTTTTTTAAATTGTCTTACGACAAAACCATATTCATATAATTCTTTACAAAATTGCATTATAAATTGATCGGTTTTTTGATTATCGGTGAAATCAAAATTGATTGCATTATAGTTTTTGCGATATGCCCATCTAATTTTATCTAAAAGCGGAAATAAAATAGCATAATTATCACCTAATTTTACCGCAATTTCATCATAGAAACCGCTAATATCCATTTGTTTTTCTTTAAATTCTACTCTTACTTTTCTAACATTTAAATAATTCACAACGCCGTCAAAATTAAGCAATTCTGGGGCAAAGGTTTGATTCGCAAACGCATAACCATTTTGTTCTTTATTTAATTTTTTATTAGTTGCAAAATTAGTTTGTTGTTTCAGCTTTTCATTTTCTAGTTTAACCGTCGCCAATTCTTTTTTTAATTCATTAATATGACGATTTTGAAAACTAATATCCTTTGAAGAAACATTATTTTCTTGTTGCTTTAATTTAGCATTTTTTAATTGAATGTTTTCCAATGTTATATTTAATTCAGCAATTTTATTTTCTAACGTTTTTTCTTTTTGCTTAAATAAAACAATAGATTGTGCCATTTCTTTCAATTTTAATTTTAAAGTTTCTTGTTCTTGCATTCCCTTTTGAAAGGTTGAAAGATTAGTTTGTGCTTGCGATAAGTTTTTGAATAAGGCTTGAACTAAAACTACTACATCAAAAATAGATGCAGGTTGTGAACATTTGGGACATTTCACGTTTTTTCCAATGTGTTCATTGGGAACTTCTCTCAAAAAGTTACAACTCTTGCATCTTAAAATTGCCATATTATTCAAATACTTCCGAAAGTTCAGCTAAGGTTTGAATGACTGCGTCGGGTTGAGCAAGTTCAATGTTTTCGCCGTGATTATAACCGTAAGGCACACAAACCACTTGAAATCCCGCTGCTCGAGCAGCTTGAACGTCATTTTTTGAATCACCAATCATTAACGATTGCTCTGGTTTTACTTTGAAAAAATCCGCCGCGTGCAATAACGGCATTGGGTGCGGTTTCTTTTCGGGTAAGGTATCGCCAGAAATCACGATTTCAAAAAAGTTTCTCACGTTTAAGGTTTCTAACAACGGCAAAGTAAATTGGGCGGGTTTATTCGTAATGCAACCCAAATGCCAGCCTTGTTGTTTCAACCAATTCAAACCGTCCAAAACGCCGTCGTACAAACAACTTTTATTGCAAGTATTTTCAGCGTAAAGTTTCTCAAAAATTGGCAAGGCTTGCGCATATTGTTCCGTTGAAATCGTGCCGTTCAAATCATTGGTAATGGCGCGTTCAATTAAACGTTGCACGCCATTTCCAACCCATTGACGGACGGCATTTTCTCCACGCGGAGAAATCCCCAGTTGTTTCAACATTTCATCAACACAGAACGCCAAATCGGGCACGCTATCCACTAACGTGCCATCTAAATCAATCAAAATAAGTTGCGGTTTTTTCAGCATTATTTTGCCACTTTTGCGAGTTCTGCACGCATTTCTGCGATGGTGGCTTGGTAATCGGCGGTATTAAAAATCGCTGATCCCGCGACAAATGTATCCGCGCCTGCTTCGGCTATCTCTCTGATATTACTACCTTTTACGCCACCGTCGATTTCTAAACGGATTGGGAATCCACTTTCATCGATGAGTTTGCGGGCTTCGCGCAATTTGGGCAACGCGGATTTGATGAACGATTGCCCGCCGAACCCCGGATTGACCGACATCAATAATATCATGTCGATTTTGTCCATGACGTATTTTAGGCAATCGAGCGGGGTCGCGGGGTTGAAAACTAAGCCGGATTTGCAGCCGCATTCACGAATCAATTGCAAGGTGCGATCGATGTGTTCGCTGCCTTCGGGGTGAAACGTGATATAAGTCGCGCCGGCTTTGGCGAAATCGGGAATGATGCGGTCGACGGGTTTGACCATCAAATGCACGTCGATGGGAGCGGTAACGCCATGTTTTCTAAGGGCTTCGCACACCAACGGACCGATGGTTAAGTTGGGGACATAATGATTATCCATCACATCAAAGTGGACAATATCCGCGCCGGACGCGAGCACATTATCGACTTCTTCTCCTAATTTTGCGAAATTCGCCGACAAAATTGAAGGCGCAATCCAATTTTCAAATTTCATATTGTCTCCTTAAAGCATTTGTTATGGTTTAAAAGTGCCCACTTTACCTGAAAACGCGGCGGTTTGCAGCTACTCCGTCAAAAACTTGTTTTGCAGTTTAAGTTTTCATCGCTTACACTTAGCATAATCAAAAGGTCTAGGTTGCTAGCGTTTTCTTGGTTTTAACTCAGGAGTATATTTCAATGAAATGGTACAAATTATTAGGCGGTTTAGTTGTCGCAAGTTTGGTTTTAACCGTGCACGCCAAAGAACCCATCGTGATTAAATTTAGTCATATTGTCGCCGTCGATACGCCTAAAGGAAAAGCGGCAGAACAATTTAAGAAACTTGCCGAGAAATACACCAATGGAAAAGTGAAAGTAGAAGTGTATCCTAACAGCTCATTATTTAAAGATGCCGACGAGTTAGATGCGTTACAAAATGGCAAAGTACAAATGCTCGCACCGTCGATTTCAAAATTGAGTCCATTTGGTGTGCGCGATTTTGAAATTTTTGATTTGCCCTATTTGTTTGATAATTATGATGATTTACATAATGTTACGCAAGGTCAAATCGGTAAAAACTTGTTTAATAAACTAGAGTTTAAAGGTATTCAAGGGTTGGCTTTTTGGGATAATGGATTTAAACAAATGAGCGCAAACAAACCACTCAAAACACCCGATGATTTTAAAGGGCTAAAAATGCGCGTTCAATCTTCAAAAACCTTAGAGCTACAAATGGAAGTTTTGGGTGCAATTCCTCAAGAAATTCCCTTTTCTAAAACCTATGAAGCACTCAAAACAAATGCCGCTGATGGCACTGAAAATTCGATTTCTAATTTCTACACCCAAAAAATCTACGAAGTTCAAAAGGTTATGACATTAACAAATCATGGTTATTTAGGATATGCGGTGATTGTGAACAAAAAGTTTTGGGACGAATTACCAAATGCTATTCAACTTCCTTTAGAAAAAGCGATGGAAGAAGCGACCCAATTTGCAAATGACATCGCGAAGAAAGAAAACGATGAAGCATTAGCTAAAGTCAAAGCCTCTGGGAAAACCGAAGTGATTGAATTAACGCCTGAAGAAAAAGCTAATTTGAAAAAGGTAATGATCATTTCTCACGATAAGCAAGATATTATTCCCAAATCGTTTCTCCGTTGGTGGCTTTGTGGTCAAAAATGCTAATGGAACTTGACATTTCTAAAACAAAGGGCTAGCCTAGAATTTTCTATCTCAAATTGGAGGATATTATAATGAAACTACATCATGTTTTAAGCGGGTTATTAGTGGCTGGATTGATTTTAACGGTTCACGCGGAAGAACCGATTATGATTAAATTTAGCGACGTAGTTGCTGCGGATACACCCAAAGGAAAAGCGGCAGAACATTTTAAGAAACTCGCCGAAGAATACACCCAAGGAAAAGTTAAAGTTGAAGTGTATCCAAACAGCCAACTTTATAAAGACAAAGAAGAGTTAGAAGCCTTGCAAATTGGGGCGGTTCAAATGTTAGCACCTTCTTTGGCGAAGTTTGGACCGTTGGGTGTGCGTGAATTTGAAATTTTTGATTTGCCGTATATCTTTGATGACTATAAAGATTTGCATAATGTTACGCAAGGAAAAATCGGTAAAGATTTGCTCAAAAAACTTGAAACAAAAGGCATTTTAGGATTAGCTTTTTGGGATAATGGTTTTAAGCAAATGAGTGCGAACAAACCCTTAAAACAACCTGAAGATTTCAAAGGTTTAAAAATGCGCATTCAGTCTTCAAAAATCCTCGATTTACAAATGCGTTCGTTGGGAGCAAATCCTCAAGTGATGGCGTTTTCTGAAGTGTATCAAGCCTTACAAACCGGTGTGGTCGACGGCACAGAGAATCCTGTTTCTAATTTCTATACGCAGAAAATGCACGAAGTCCAAAAATTCATGACGTTAACAAATCATGGTTATTTGGGTTATGCGGTCATTGTAAATAAGAAATTCTGGGAAGGTTTGCCTGCGGATATTCGCACCGCCTTAGAGAAAGCAATGACCGAAGCAACGAGCTTAGCAAATGACATTGCTAAGAAAGAAAATGATGACGCACTTGCTCAAGTTAAAGCCTCTGGAAAAACTGAAATTATTGAGCTTTCTCCAGAAGAAAAAGCCGCTTTGAAAAAAGCGATGATCGTTGTTCACGACAAACAAGATCGTATTCCCAAAACCTTGATTGAAAGTATCCACAAAGCCACTGATTTCAAGAAATAATTTCTTTTAATTCCCCGATTCCCATGTATTTTAAATTGCATGGGAATTTCAATTATTTCAAGGAGTTATAATTGTGGTTAAATCACAACTTTTGTTTATTATTAGTGTTTTACTAATTTCAGGATGTTCAAGATCAATTTCTGATGCCAATAATCGTTACTCTAGTTTGTATGGTGGAGAATTAAATGATTTAGATGTATTGGGAGTAAACGTGTATGCTGAAATATCTGACGATGAAATTTCAAAAATATTAGAAACAAGAAGCCAAACAGGTTCAATTAAACTAAAAGAAGGTGATAAAGTTTTGCTAATTCAATCGGGGGCTATGATTCCTGATGAAATTATGGTCAATGCAATTTCAAAATATTATGTTGTAACTCCTTTTACGGGAATTCCCCAACATAATAAAGAAAAAGATAAAAATGCTCCAGTGTATTCAAAGTCTTTGCGTTATGCTGCGGCAACGGCAGGCATTGAAACTATTATAGTTTATTGGGGAGTTATTGATACAGAAACTGACCCTTCTTTCTCAAAAACTATTTCTTGGATTCCTATTTTGGGTAATTTTGTTCCAGATGAAGAAAAACGTATGAATATTCGCTTAAAAGTTGCAATAATTGATGTTAAAACAGGTAAATGGGAACTTATTTCTTCAAAGGGATTTTTAGACAGTAGTTACAGTTCTTATACTACTCGCAATTCAGTTGATCAAAATCTTGTAAAAGCTTTAAAAGAAAAAACTTACCCAGCAGCAGTGGAGGAAATCGTCAAATATTACTCAAAATAAAATTTTCAACTAATTCAATAAATTACATCAATAAGGAGGACATTTCATGTTAAAAATTTTAGACCATTTGGAAGAATGGTTAATTACCTTTCTAATGGGTGCAGCGACATTAATTATTTTTGTGGCTGTTTTGCACCGTTATATTTCTGGTTTCTCAATTCCTGTTGTTCAAGATTATCTATTGCAACTTAATATGAGTTGGGCGCAAGAATTGTGCATTATTATGTTTGTGTGGATGGCGAAATTTGGTGCAGCGTATGGGGTAAGAACCGGTATTCATGTTGGGGTTGATGTATTAGTGAACCGTTTATCCGATAATAACCGTTTCAAAATGATTACATTTAGTTTGTTAGCGGGGGTTGTTTTCACGGGGATTGTGGGCACATTGGGCGCGCAATTAGTGTGGGAGAACGGTATGCACTATTTTGTTTTCAAAACCATTGGAATGGACGTGAGCAATATTCCCGAAGGTCCTGTTACACCAGACTTAGAATTATCAACGTGGATCGTGTATTTAGCTGTGCCGTTGGGTTCGTATTTAATGTGTTTTCGTTTTATGCAAGTGGCGTGGAGTTTTATAAGAACAGGGGAATTGCCGCGTCATGATCATTCTCACGTTGAAGGGGTAGAAAAAGAAGAGCCCGTTGAAGATTTAAATTGGTTTGAAATGGACGATAATTTGCACCCCCAAGATATTAAGCATCATCACCATAACAACGGAGAGAAAAAATCATGAGCACGGCGATTATTTTTGGATTGTTATTGGCGTTAATGCTGACGGGAATGCCGATTTCAATTTCTTTAGGTTTAACGGTTTTAACTTTTCTTTTCACGATGACGCAAGTTCCTATCGAATCGGTGGCTTTAAAACTATTCACGGGAATTGAGAAATTTGAAATCATGGCGATTCCGTTTTTTATTTTAGCGGGGAACTTTTTAACGCACGGCGGCGTTGCCAAAAGAATGATCAATTTTGCGACCTCGATGGTCGGGCATTTTCATGGCGGATTGGGCTTAGCAGGCGTGGTGGCGTGCGCATTGTTCGCGGCGGTATCCGGATCAAGCCCCGCAACCGTTGTCGCCATTGGCGCGATTTTATTGCCCGCCATGACCAAACAAGGTTTTCCAGCAAGATTTGGTGCTGGCGTGATTACAACGTCGGGTGCATTAGGCATTTTAATTCCTCCCTCAATTGTGATGGTGATGTATTCAGTTTCTACTAATACTTCGGTAGGACAATTGTTTATGGCGGGGGTTGTACCGGGGATTATGTTAGCAATGATGTTGGGGATTACAACTTGGCATCGTGCAAAGAAATTTAATTATCCGCGTTTAGAGAAAGCGAGTTGGAAAGAACGTTGGAAAACTTTTAGAGAAAGTATTTGGGGTTTATTTCTAATAATCGTGGTGATTGGTGGGATTTATTCGGGAATGTTCACGCCCACCGAAGCGGCAGCAATGAGTGCCGTGTATGCGTTTGTAGTGGCGGTTTTTGTTTATAAAGACATGAAAATAAAAGACGTTCCAAAAGTCTTACTTTCCTCTGCAAACATGAGTGCTATGTTATTGTATATTATCACAAATGCGGTGCTTTTCTCGTTCTTAATGACCCACGAAAATATTCCTCAACAAATGGCAACTTGGATGATTGATACGGGTTTAGGAGTGGTTGCATTTTTATTAGTGGTGAATATTTTATTATTGCTTGCTGGAAATGTTATGGAGCCGTCGTCAATTGTTCTAATTATGGCACCATTGTTGTTCCCTGTTGCAATCAAATTAGGCATTGATCCGGTGCATTTTGGAATTATAATGGTGGTGAATATGGAAGTGGGTATGTGTCATCCGCCGGTGGGTTTGAATTTGTATGTTGCAAGTGGCATTACAAAAATGGGGATTACTGAATTAACAATTGCGGTTTTTCCTTGGTTAGTAACGATGCTTGTTTTCTTATTGATGGTGACTTATATTCCCGCCATTTCTCTCGCCTTTCCACGATTTCTAGGTATGATGCCTTGAAATAAATTATATTCCATTTGTTTTTTTATTTAGAGGAGAAGAAAGATGCGTTTTGTGAGTAGTTTATTATTAGGATTTGTTTTGTTGCAAGGCGCGGTGTTTGCGGAAGAAACTGCGCCCAAAAAGCATAAAGTTGTTATTCAGGTTAATTCCGATGATCCCGCTTTGCATCAAATGGCGTTGGGCAATGCGTTAAATATGCAAAAAGCGTGGGGCATGGATAATGTTGAAATTGAAATTGTGGCGTTTAACAAGGGGTTAAGTTTGATGGCGGGTGATAGTTCTGAATCAAAACGGATTCCGAATTTAGTGCTGCAAAATATCCATTTTTCAATGTGTAAAAACACTATCGATCGAGCAACAAAACAAAACAACGGCGTTGAACCTAAATTAGAGGAAGGCGTGCAAGTTGTTCCCTCGGGTGTGGCGAGAATCGTTGAATTGCAAGAGCAAGGTTACAGTTACATTCGTCCTTAAGTAATTTTATTTCTCAAAATGCCAAGTTTTGTGACAAAAAATGACGCATTGGTTTTTCTATCAATGCGCCATTCCTGATTTCAACGAGTTAAGCCCGCGTATAATTGTGGTAGACGTTCGGGGAGGCGTTCGACGTGATCTAAAATGAAATAATTGCGTTGTCCAAACATCCGAGAAACATATTGATCAGCACGCGGATCGAGCGTTAAACAAAACGGCATAATCCCGACTTTTTTGGCTTCTTCGACCGATTTTTTCGCATCAAAACGCAAATATTGCGGATCACGCGCATCAACGTCCGCAGGTTCGCCGTCGGTGATGACCATCAATAATTTTTTAGTTGCCCGAATTTGCGTTAAATGATAAGTCGCATGACGCACCGTCGCACCCAATCGCGTCGAAAACCGCCCTTCCATGCCCGCCAATCGCGCTTTGGGCAAATCATTCCAAGGCTGCGCAAAATCTTTATAACGTTGATAAAAAACGTTGTGTCGCCCGTCCGAATAAAAACCATGTACCGCAAAACTATCGCCAATCTTTAATTTGCGAATGCGTTGTACGCCTTATCGAGCAGATGTTTGAGTTTTTGGGTGATGGGGCGATTATCCTCAATAATCTATAGATTTTTGAATTAGATAAATCGTTTGAGTAGCTAATCTGAATTTTTTGGGTTTTCTTGGGTTGGGGTGGTTAAAAATTGGATATGTTGTTGTAATTGGGGAGAAATCTCTTGGGGGTTTAGTTTATTAATAACCGATTGTAATTGCTCACGATTATGATTTGAAAAATAATCTAAGGTTGCAATCTTAATAAAATCATCGGATTCAACCGTAAAGTTGTTTAATAAACTGTTTTCAAAGGATTGTTTTTCTGTTTCATTTAGATTACTAGAGTCGACTGCAGAAATGGCTGCGAAACGAATTGCAGAATCTTTGCTTTTCTCAAATAAGCTATAGTAAGATTCCTATAAAGATAGAATTTGCTATAGTTTTATAAGTGAAGAAGGAAGAAGAGATGAGTTACAGTATAGATTTGAGGAAAAAAGTAATAGTTTTTATAGAGAGAACGGGA
>JBEAVE010000019.1:0-24309 GCA_041161065.1 Pseudomonadota bacterium
TCCCGTTCTCTCTATAAAAACTATTACTTTTTTCCTCAAATCTATACTGTAACTCATCTCTTCTTCCTTCTTCACTTATAAAACTATAGCAAATTCTATCTTTATAGGAATCTTACTATAATGGCGTGAGCGTTGAAAAGCAGTGTCAAGCCCAATATGGTGAGACTTTTGTCGCCGTCATTAAAGAGCGTGGTGTGAATGGTTGGGTGTGTGTTGATAAAGCCCAACTTTCTAGAAACGTAAGTATCCAAGATGCCTGCAACGCTCAACATGGCGCAGGCTTAATTGCCAAGTTTAAGGACGAAAATGACC
This sequence comes from Pseudomonadota bacterium, assembly GCA_041161065.1. GTDB lineage: Bacteria > Pseudomonadota > Gammaproteobacteria > Beggiatoales > Beggiatoaceae > DYRG01. The sequence continues at coordinate 313 of JBEAVE010000019.1, forward strand.
CTTATTCTTGGTATTGCGAAAAAACTCAAGAGGGAGGTAACAAATAATGGCTACATGCTCTCCTACTTCAAGCGGCAATTGGAGTAGCGTTTCTTGGAGCTGCAGTCATGTGCCGACGACTGCTGATGATGTTTTTCTTTCACCCTTCGTCAGCATTAACCTTACCCTAGACGGATCGGTCACGGTGAACTCAATCGTGGTTGGTTCGTCTAGTACCCTCAACTTAGGCAGTTACACGCTGACACTCACTTCAACGACCAAACCTTTTGATATTTATAGCTCAATAGGTGGAACTGGCACGATAAAGCTAATCGGTGATGCTGATATTGAAATAAGTGGTGGCTGTCAATCAGCGGCGCATACGATACCCAACCTGATTATGGGACCCATTACTGCACCAAGAACAGTCACTTTGGGGCATACTAGTTGCGAAGCGATCTTTCAGGTCAACGGTAATTTTATCAGCGGCTCAAGTGCAAGCGCGATGGTGAGCTTTGCCAAAGGTCATGCAAACAGTAACATTACCAATTCTGTGACTTCGTATTGGTGCGCAAGCAATGGCGGGATTACTAATATTGATTGTCAGGCAGGTGCGCCGCCCGCAACACCTCCTCCAATATCGGCGAGCGTGGAAAGCGATCTGGCTTTTGCGTTGACTTTCTTGGGGATTGTGTTAATCGCCGCGTTTAAATTACGAAAAGCGCGCAAAGCCTAACTAAAAGAAAACCCTTTCATTCAAACGAGTGGAAGGGTTTCTTGGTTGATAGTGGTACAAATGCGAGTAAAGTTTATAGCTAACTGATGGCACTCTCTTGCAATTCTCTGTACAAACAATATCTTAATGATGTTCAGAAGCCAAATTGAGCGTGTATTTGGGGATTTCAACGGTCAAATCTTCCTCGCCCACCACGCTTTGACAAGAAAGCCGCGATTCCATTTCTAACCCCCACGCTTTATCGAGCATATCCATTTCTAAATCGCTGGCTTCATTCAAAGAATCTAATCCCCGCCGAATAATCACATGACAAGTCGTACAACTACAAGATTTCTCACAGGCGTGCTCAATTTCAATCCCATTTTCCAATGCAGCCTCACAAATAGTTGTTCCTCTTTCAACTTCTATTTCTACACCGTTTGGACATAACGTTGCGTGCGGTAAAAAAGTTATTTTAGGCATAAGACTCTTTCTTCCCATTAAAATGTATCAAATTAAACGGCATCTTTACGAAAGGCAACAAAAAAAGTTGAACCCTTTCCTTGCTCACTATGACAACCAATCTTTGCGTGCATCGTTTCAGCAAGTTTCTTCACAATAAATAAACCCAAACCAGTTGAATGTTCATCGCCTGTTGGTCGAGGACTTAAACGGGTAAATTTACCAAACAATTTTTGTTGATCTTCTACTGACAAACCCGGTCCTTGATCTTGTACTTCACAATAAATCAAATCCTGTTCCTCTCGCAATCGAACCCACGCTTGTCGCCCAAAAGGAGAATACTTCACCGCATTTGAAATCAGATTCTCTAAAATTTGGTGAGCAACATTATTATCAATCCACGACAAATAAGGGCGTTGTTCCGATTCAAAATACAACTGAATTTGTTTTACTTCCGCCCGACTTTGATAATCCTCAACAACCGCTTTAACAATCGGTAATAAATCCCCTATTTTAGGTTCAATATTCATTTTACCTGCTTCAATTGCATTAACATCTAATAACGTTATAATTAATTGAAATATTTTATGTGAGGCGCGTTGAATTTTCTTTGCATAATCAATGATTTCTTTTCTATCCATATCACTGCCGTATTCGCTAATTTCTTCAGATAATCCTTTAATAGCGGATAATGGATTTTTCAAATCATGCGCGGCAATCCCTAGAAATTCATTTTTATCTTGATTTAAGCGTTCTAATTGAACATTTTTCTCAGCAATATCGCGGGTTCTACGTTCAACTTTATCTTCTAAGGTTAAAAAGTATTCTTTTAATTGCTCTGCCATACTACAAAAAGAATGTGATAATTGACCGACTTCATCTTCTCTAGCAAGCGGAATACACTCATGTTTCTCCCAACGTCCTAAAGCAAGTTCTTTAGCTGATTTGTTTAAGTGCAGTAATGGTTTTGTAATCCATTGTGAGGTTAATAAACCTGCGCCTAATGCTAAGAAAAGTGCAATCCCAACTAACCATAATGTTAAATGTAAATTAGCCGTAATATCGCCGAGAAAATCCGCTTGCGGCACTACAACAACCACTAACAATCTCAATCCCCATTCATCATTTAAGGGCGTAACTTGTAGAAATTGCTTTTCACCCTGAAAAGTGAAATCCAGTTGATACGTTTTTTCTATTGCGATCAAATCACCAAATCTTTCTTCTAGAAATTGCGCAGTGCTTACAACTAAAGGATTATTGGATTCGTGCGCGGTAATCCGATGTGACGGTAAATTATAACCATCAGAAACCAGTAAATCTCCTTTAGAAGTTGCTAACAATAAACCCGACGGTTCTATAATAAATACTTGCCCAGTTTTTCCAACTTTCAAACTATTTAAGAAACTCTCAATTCCTGTTAATAATAATGCACTTCCTACCACACCTTGTAATCGGTTTTCTTTATAAATGGGTTCTACGGCGGTGATTGCCAAGCCGCGCCCGCTCACGTCGGCGTACACGCCGCTCCAACCTGCGCGTCCTTTCTGAATTGCGGATTGAAACCAAGGGCGTTGTTGGGCGGCATAACCCGGAATTTGCTCAATTAACTCGGCGCGTCTTCCTATCTCGTTGCTCGCGTAGTAATTTAATGCGCCACCGGTTTCTGCGTCTTTAAGTGTTAATTCTAATTTTCCTTTAATTCGTCGCGCACCATACAAATCCCCTAAGGGTGTTCCAAAAAAGGTATTATTTAAAGCATCAAAACTACGCAACAAACCCCAAAAATAGGTTTCTCTTTCCATCGAATCTTCTATTTTTAAATTACCTGATAATAACGCATTGCTCGTTAAACGATTTGTTAAGTGTGGTTGTGATAAAAAATTAGATAAATGTCCGCTGACTTTGGCTGTAATTTCTTCTCGTAATTGGCTAGCAACTTCCTTAACCGCTTTACTACTGCTTTGCCAAGATAAAAAACCAATCAACCCCGCGACTATCATTAACTGCAAAACAAACGGTACAACGAGCGTGACGCGCAACGGAATTTTATGGAAAAATCGTAACATACATAGCTATCCTTTTAATGTTACAACGACATTCCTTAAAGAAAATTAGGCGTTTTTCTTAGCGCAATAATTCTTTTAATGTCGTTAAACAATCAGTATTTTCATTGCAAATAAGCGGGGTGTGTGCAATCAATTGGGCGTGACTGCGTAGAAATACCGCTTCTAAGACTTTTCCTACTCCTGTAATACCTTTCAAATGCACTGGATAAATGGTACAATTCGCTTGCTGCGCTAACCATTTGATACCTGCTTTTAAGGGTTTATTTGTTTCACTGGGTAAAACAATTCGTCCTTGTGGAAACAGAGCAATAATTTCACCCTGTTGTAATGCCCGCAAAGCCGCTCTCAAAGCCACTTCAGGGCGACTACTTCTATCAACTGGAATACACCCCATGCTCTTATACAAATATTTCAAAATTGGGTGACGATATTCCTCAATTGCAATCAAAAATCTTAAGGGTCTATTAGTGGCGCAAACCAATAACAACGGATCGAGTCCAGAAATATGATTGGCGGCTAAAATGGCTGCTCCCTGTTGCGGGAGAGAAACTTGCTCACTTTGAAACCGATGATAAAACCGACACCACAACCGAACCCAACCATCAACTACCTTTAACCAGAAATGCTCCCATTGGGTTTGATGAGAAACATAGCCTATTAAAACAAAACCCATCAAAAATGAAATAAAATACCACATTATTTTTTCTGCTGATAAGTTTTGCGTTGAAATAAATCGTGACGACGACTGACTAATCGATCCAGAAATAATAAACCATCTAAGTGATCTAATTCGTGTTGAACGGCACGGGCTTCGTAACCTTCCATTTCAAATTGTTGCAGTTCACCCCTTTCATTTTGAGCGGTTAATTTGATATGGGTTGCTCGAATGACATTTCCCGTATAATCGGGGACTGACATACAACCTTCTCGTGCAATTTCAAAGCCTTCCCAATCGGTAATTTCAGGGTTAATTAACATCAAACGCCCATGATGTTTAGTGACTTTTTTGCCGCCAGAAACATCAATAATTGCGATGCGTTGAAATCGTCCAACTTGGGGAGCAGCAATCCCTACACCGCCGGGTCCTGCGCGCATGGTTTCTTCTAAATGCGAGAGGAAGTTTCTCAATTCATCATCGAAATTTTCAACGGGTTGTGAAATCTGTTTTAAAAGTGGATCGGGGTAAGTTAAAAGCGATAAAATCATAAATCAAAAGTTTCTAGCGGAGAAAGGTTAATTTCGATATTTCCTTGCAGAGTTTCTTTCAATTTTTCTAAAGCCCGTTGCAAAGTTTCCATTCCCAAGGTTGCACTCCCTTCGATGTGCATAAAGTAGAAAGGTTTTTCATTTGAACCGCCAACGCCAGTTTCTAAATCCAAAATATTCAGACCTGCCGTTGCCAATTCTCCGGTGACTTGCGCGACGATGCCCGCTCGATCCGCGCCGTGCACGACAATTTTCACGTCAGGTTCGGGGTGCGGGTGCAATTCCCCTTCAATTTGGTCGAGATGTAAGTGCAAACCCAATTGATCGGCGGCGGGCTTTATCAATGAAATGAGTGCAGATTCATCAAGTTGCGTATTGACCATCATCATCATGGTAAAATTTGTGCCCAATCTTAGCATCGACGCTTCGCCCAAATTGCAGCCGCCGCGATACAACGCATTGGTGATTTGCCCCACGATCCCGACGCGATCTTGCCCGACCAACGCCAACATAAACCAGTTTTTCATCGGTTTTCACTCCTGTAAAATTTTAACACTTTGATTTTCATGTAATTTATGTGTGCCGGCGGTGACAATCCACTGCCCCGCCTGCAAACCGCCCGTAATCGCCACTTTATCGTCCAAAAATTCGCCCACTTGAACCGGCAACAATCGAGTTTTATGTTGAGAATCAATCACCCACACGGCAGGCTGCCCCTGTTGTTTGACCAGCGCACCGAGCGGCACGGGGATAATTTCCGACGCATTTTGCGCCCATGTCACGGTCACACTGTTGCCCCATTGTAACCCACCGTCGGCGTTAAGCACGCGAATTTTAATCGGATAGGTGCGCGTGAGGGGATCGGCTTGCGGCGATATTTCTCGAACGCTGCCTTGATAGGTTTTTGGCGCAGAATTCGACAACGTAATTTGCATTTCAAGTTGCGGTGTTATATGGCTCAACCGTTGTTCTGGAATTTGAATCACGACTTCGGTTTCGTCGGGGCGCGCAACTTTGAGAACGGGTTGCCCAATATTAACCACTTGTCCGCTTTCTGCCAGCGTTTCTAAAACAACCCCCTTAAAATCCGCTTGCAACGTCGCATAAGTCGCTTGGTTTTCAGCAATATTCAAAGCCACTTTCGTTTGTTTCAAATGCGCTTGAGAAACATTATAATGATTTAACGCGCTTTCATAATTATCTTTGCTGATGGTATTTTTAGAAAACAAATCTTTCGCCCGTTTCAAATCAATTGCGGCTTTGTCGACATCGGCTTGCGCGGCAGCAACTTGCGCACGGTTGTTTTGAATCGCCAAATCAAAATCCGTCGAATCTAAAACCGCCAATGTTTGTCCTTGCTTTACCATTTCTCCCACATTAACAACACGTTGCTTAATTTTTCCTGCCACTCGAAAACCCACTTCAACAACATAACGCGGTTTCACCACACCTGCATAACGCAAAGGTTGGCGAAGGGTAGAAACTTGCGCTTGCATCGCTCGAACAGGTTGAGGAACAGCATCGTCTGCTTTTACCACCGTTGAGAAACATAACAAACTCAATACGATCCTTAACATCATTAAAAAATCCTTTTTCTACGATAAAGCTAAATTATAACGATAATAATGCGCTCACCACAAATAAGAAAAATAACCCTCTTTTCAAAAAAACCTTCCAATGTCGTTGTTTGTTGAAATTCCCCTTATAGATTGTCACAAAAACAACTAGAAATAAGTGGTTTGTAGTTTTTGCGACAAAAATATTTTTCCATAATATCTTATAAATCAAATGATTAACAAATTGGAACATGGGTTGCGTTGTGGGATATAAACACGACGCGAGGTTCTTATGGCTAACATTATCAAACGCAACAAAGCGTTGTCGGTATTACCACTCAAATCTAGCCAAACGATCGGGGCAGCGTTGGCGTTTTTGGGGTTTCGACGAGCAATTCCAATGTTGCATGGTTCACAAGGTTGCACAGCATTCGGAAAAGTTTTCTTTGTTAGACATTTCAGAGAACCAATCCCATTACAAACCACTGCAATGGATCAAATTAGCACCGTAATGGGCGCATTAGACAATATTGTTGAAGGGTTGAAAGCCATTTGTGAAAAAAGCAAACCTGATTTGTTGGGTTTATGTTCAACGGGGCTTTCTGAAACCCAAGGAAGTGATATTGTGATGGGTTTGAAAACCTTTCGTGAACAATATCCACAATTCAATCAAATTCCTATCGTAACTGTGAGTACACCCGATTATGTGGGTTGTTTTGAAAGTGGCTTTGCATTGACAATAAAAAACATCTTTCAGCAATTAGTAGAATCTAAACAACAGGAACAAAATAAACGTCAAATCAATATATTATGCGGATCATTTTTAACGCCAACGGATATTGAAACCATTAAGGAAATGGTTGAATCATTTCAATTGGACGCAATCGTGCTGCCTGATTTGAGTGATTCATTAGATGGTCATGTAATAGACCAAGATTTTTCTCCCTTAACGATTGGAGGAACACCTATTTCAAATCTTCAAAAACTCGGTCAATCGATTGCAACTTTCGTGATTGGAAGTTCATTGCATGATGCGGCAGATGTTTTGAAAGAAAAAACAGGGGTAGAAAATCATTTCTTTCCACATTTGATGACATTAGAGCAAGTAGATGAATTTCTTTTAACTTTGCAGCGTTTGTCGGGTAAAGCAGTGTCGGCAAAATATGAACGTCAGCGGGCACAGTTGCAAGATGCGATGCTCGATACGCATTTTATGCTGGGTCAAATGCGGGTGGCAATTGCGAGTGAGGCGGATTTACTCTTTGCATTCAATGCGTTAGTTTCTAGTATGGGCGGAGAAATTGTCGCCGCCGTTGCGCCATCAAATGCACCGATTTTGAAGAAATTGTCTATTTCAGAAATCAAAATTGGGGATTTAGAAGATGTAGAGTTGCTCTCAAAAAGAAATCACGCAGAAATCTTGATCGGTAATTCTCATGCAGTGCAAAGTGCTGATAGATTGGGCATTCCGATTTTACGGGCGGGCTTTCCGCAATACGATTTAGTGGGAGGTTTTCAACGCAATTGGGTGGGTTATCGAGGCATTCGACAAACTTTATTTGATTTAGCGAATTTAATGCTCACTTGTCACAAAGGCGACATTGAACCCTATCACGCCATTTACAGCCAAAAGCGGGAGGCACACCATGCGGTTGGCACGACATCTCAAGGTTATGAATAATAAAGCTAATTTAAGTGAACCCGTGCTCAAAGTGGCTTTTGCGAGCGGCGATCGAAAACACGTTGATCAACATTTTGGATCGGCAAAGATGTTTTTAATCTACGAAATTACGCCGCATTCGAGTCAATTGTTAGAAAACCTACAATTTGCCGATGAAATCCAAGACGGTAATGAAAGCAAACTCATGGCTAAATTAAAAGCCTTGACAGGTTGCCAATTGGTTTATTGTCAAGCGATTGGACCGTCAGCCGTTGCACAACTCATCAAATGTGGAATACAACCCATGCGCCTTGATGAGAAAGAAAGCATTTCAAATTTAGTTCAATCTTTACAAATTAAGCTCAAAGAACCCGATCCTTTAATTAGCCGTTTGATAAAACAACCAAATGCCGAACGCTTTGAGAAACTTGCAAATGAAAATTGGGAGGAATAATGTTTGAACAGCGGGTTAAAGTATTAAAAATAGAAAATAATATCATGTGGATAGACACCACATCTCAATCGGCTTGTGGTAGTTGTCAGCAGCGCAAACGATGTAGTGCAACAACCTTTGAAAATGCTTTCACTAATCAAAAGAAACCTTTGCCACTCGTTAATTCAATTAAAGCACAAACAGGCGATTGGATTATTGTTGGGATTAATGAAACAGATTTATTGCGTTCAACTGCTTTATTGTATTTGTTGCCGATCATTTCAATGATTCTTTTTTCTGTGATAGGAAATTTGATTGAATTAAATGAAATAAGTATTGTTTTAAGTGCGTTAATCGGTTTAGGGATTGGAGGCATTGCAAGTTATTGGTTTTTAGCACCCACTTTAGCGAATTTAAACCCTGTTCCTTTACGCATTTCTAATTCGTTGTAATTTTATTTGAAAAGGAGTTTTATTATGGTTAGTACAGGTATTTCTATGGATAGATTGAAAGCGAGCATTCCGTCCAATAATTTAGTGATTGCAATTGATGATCCTGTTTTGGAGTCAGATTTTGCAAAGGAAATGATTCGCCAAATGCGCGCGATTGATTCGTATGGAACTTATGATAAATGGACAGCAAATCGGATTCTTGACCCGTTTATTTTAACAAAGGAACGTAAGCAAGAAATTCCTGTAATTGGTGATCCCGATGAAGAGGTTATTGCACGAGTAAAAGTGTTTTATAATGCGATTGCATCAATGATAGAAAAAGAATGTAATTTAATGGCAGTTCCTTTAATTAATTTAACCCATGAAGGGTTTGGACGGGCGTTAATTAGTGTTGGAAAATTGATTGTCATGGATAAAACATTGCGTGATATTCATCGGTTTGGATTTTTGAGTTTAGCGAAAATGAAAACTGAAGCCGATAAGATTTTATCTGTTGCGATGGAATTGATTGGAAAACACAGTGAAGTAGCGGGTTTATAAGGTATTTTTTATGTCTGAAGAATTGAAAGCCTTAGAGAAAGCGGTTAAAGTTGCAAAGCGGATTGCAAGTGAGAAAGCCGGTGAATTACATGATTTGGTCGAGGATAAATTACCGGCAGGTTATGAACAAATCCCAATGGTTGCACAAAGTACTTACGAAGCGTGCAAAGCATGGGCGGAAGCAAATCAACGTTATCAGACGGCATTGGCTGAACAGAAATAAGGGGTAAGAAAATGGCGAGCATTACGGGTTTAACAAGGGGAGGAAAAGCGTGGACTCCTGAGTTTATTGTGGCATTAGATGAACGCAAATGTATTGGTTGTGGTCGTTGTTACAAAGTATGTCCGAGAAATGTATTTGAATTGGTTGAACGTGATGAAGATTTTGATGACGATGATGACCGCGATGATGGATATGATGATGATATGGACGATGGTTTCTCTGATGATACGTCGATGGTAATGAAATTAGTTGATTCAATGGATTGCATTGGCTGCATGGCTTGTTCAAAAGTATGTCCGAAGAAATGTCTTTCTCATGAAATCATGGCGTGATAATGAAAGATTTACGTTTTATTCTTTATCACAAACAATCAACGAGTGGAAGAACGCGATTTTTTAGGTTTGCGCACGGGGGCGTGTGTGGTTTTGTGGGATTGCCGACATTATCGCAAGTCGTTGATGTGCATCAAGAAAAAACGTTATCTTCCATTATCACACACCCAGCGGCGTTATTGAGTGATATTCAGCAACGACTGGGATTGCTAGCGACAGATTTACGAATTGATGGGGAATATCATGAATATGTTGATGCGCAAAATATGATGATAAACATTTACTTAGCGCATTTCACAGCGATTGATCCCCCATTTGAAATGGCGGAAAAACAAGGGGGGCGATTCGTGGAATTGGCGCAATCGCGGGATTTGTCGCGCCCGGAGTTAGAATTGCTGCGGCGCGCTTATCAGCTTATTTTAGGTTAGAAAAAAGAGTCTTGTTTTTAATGGTATTTTGTTGATCACAACCCGACTTTTAATCCTCTCTTTTTCGTTCTGCATTAAACACACTTTCGTGTTAAAATTACGCCGACAATAAAGAGAGGGATTTGGAATATGTTATTGAGAACATTGGTTTTTTGGGTTATTGCACTGCAATTGAGTGGGTGTGCGTTGTTTAAAGAGCCGCGCGATGAAACCAAAAATTGGACACCCCAACAAATTCAAACGGCGGCAAAAAACGCGTTGAGTGAGGGCGATTATGAAACCGCGATCAAATATTATGAGATATTGGAAGCGCGTTATCCGCTGGGCACTTTCGCGCAACAAGCTCAATTAGATATGATTTATGCGTATTACAAATTTGAGGAAGCCGAATCAGCCATTGCCGCCGCCGATCGGTTCATTAAATTGTATCCGCGCCACCCCAAAGTGGATTATGCGTATTATATGCGGGGATTAGCGCATTTTAATGAGAATTTTGGATTGATTGAACGTTATTTACCGTTGAATTTAAGTGAACGCGATCAAGCCGCTACGCGCCGTTCTTTTCAAAATTTTGCGGAGTTAATTAAGCTCTTTCCAGAAAGTGTTTATGCCGAAGATTCTAAACAACGTATGATCTATTTGAGAAATCAACTTGCTCAATACGAATTAAATGTCGCGGATTTCTACATGAGAAGAGGTGCATATTTGGCAGCCGCTAATCGAGCTCAATATGTCGCGCAACGTTTTGATCAAACGCCTGTTGTTCCACAAGCCCTCACTATTTTAGCAAAAGCCTATAAGAAAATGGGTTATGAAGATTTGGCAGAAGATACCCTTAAAGTCTTGAAATTAAACCACTCTAATTATCCTGAAGTAGTCGAGGAAGTTAAAGAAACCTCTCCAATCACCGCCGAACTTGCTCCCTTAAAACTGCGCTAAAAAGAAAACCTCCGCTTTAAAAACGGAGGTTCTTTGTGTTGATTGAAAAACAAAACAAAAAGTTCAATCAATTTGTAATCGGCAGGCGGCTTCTAATTCCAAATATGCGCCGCTAAAATTCATATACGCATCGCCGATTTCTGGGGTCATGCCGAGCGTGCCCAAAAAATCCAACCATTCGGTGGTGTCGTGGTATTTTAGGTTGGCGGTCATCAGCAAAAAGCCGATGTCCAAACTCACCAAACTGTGTGGACGTTTGCGGTCGCGTTGCAGGCGTTCGATCTGTATTTTTACGGTCGGCAAGGTTTGCGTCAAAGTCAAATCTTCTGCTAAGTTCATGGTTTATCTCCTCGTTTTTCTTTAAGGGATCAATATATATGCCAACAAATATTTTTATCGTGGGCTGCGGATATGTTGGACAATCGGTGGTGCGATATTTTTTAGATCGGGAGATGCCGGTTTGGGCTTTGACGCGGGGAAATGCTGCGCTATTACAACAACTTGGCATTCAAACCGTGATGGGGGATTTGGATAAGCCAGAAACCCTAAAAAACCTTCCTATTCAACGAGATACATTGGTATTTTATTTTGCGCCGCCACCCAATCAAGGCGTGACCGATCCGCGATTACCCAATTTCTTGGGAGCTTTAACGCAACTGCCTGAAAAACTTATCTTAATCAGCACAACGGGGGTGTATGGTGATTGTCAAGGCGCGTGGATTACGGAAGATCAACCGTTAAACCCGCAAGCCGATCGAGCAAAACGTCGTGTCGATGCGGAAAATACCTTAAAAAACAGTGCGTTAAATTGGACGATTTTACGGGTCGCGGGGATTTATGGCGCGGGAAAATTGCCCATTGAACGGTTACAAAAGGGCGTGCCGGTATTGGCGGAAGATCAATCGCCTTTTAGCAATCGGATTTACCTTGAAGATTTGGTGACGGTTTGCGGGGTGGCTGCTGAAAAAGCGGCAGCGCGGACGATTTACCACCTGAGCGACGGCAATCCAACCACCATGACCGACTATTTCAATCAGGTTGCTGATGCGTTGAAATTGCCGCGTCCGCCCGAAATCCGCGCAAACACCGCAAAAGATCAACTTTCCCCTGAAATGCGCAGTTATTTAGCCGAATCCAAGCGTTTAAATATTCAAAAAGCCCGCTCAGAATTGGGTTTCAATCCGCAATTTCCTCATTTAACCACCGGACTTGCTCACCTTCTCTCGCATCATCAATTAGTGACACAAAATGGCGAATGAGGTCATTGGTTTTTCTTGAATTTTTATTGGATAATCTAAAAATCAATGTCTTTTCACCGATAATGATTTTATTTGGTAGAATGGACTGATTTGTTTGAGTGAGAAATCATGCGGGTTTTAGGGATAGAAACGTCGTGCGACGAAACGGGCGTGGCAATTTACGACACTGAACAAGGGTTATTAGCCCACACGCTTTATAGTCAAATTGGACTTCATGCCCCGTTCGGGGGGGTTGTGCCGGAATTAGCATCGCGCGATCATGTCCGCAAATTAATTCCCTTAATTCAACAACTTCTGCAACAATGCGGCTTAAAAAAAACCGACGGCATCGCGTACACAGCGGGACCCGGATTGATTGGTGCATTGTTGGTTGGGGCGGCGGTCGGACGTAGTTTGGCGTGGGCGTGGCGCATTCCCGCATTAGCAGTGCATCATTTAGAAGGACACTTGCTCGCCCCCATGTTAGAAGAAAATCCTCCCGATTTTCCTTTCGTTGCGTTGTTAGTGTCGGGCGGACATACCCAATTATTCAAGGTCTTAGGCGTGGGACACTACGAATTATTAGGCGAATCCATCGACGACGCAGCCGGCGAAGCCTTTGATAAAACTGCAAAATTATTAGGTTTGGGTTATCCGGGCGGCGCAGCATTAGCGGAATTGGCAAAGAAAGGTCGAGCAAATATCTTTCAATTTCCTCGACCCATGACCCAAAGAAGTGGATTAGATTTTAGTTTCAGTGGATTAAAAACTTTTGCTTTAACAACATGGCAAAAAAATCAAAACAACGGTGAAGAAACTCAATTAAAAGCCGATATTGCATACGCCTTTCAAGAAGCAGTGGTCGATACCTTGCTAATCAAATGCAAACGTGCTTTACAACAAACGGGTTTGAAACGTTTAATTGTAGCGGGCGGCGTGAGTGCCAATCATCATTTGAGAGAAACCTTTTTAACATTAGAAAAAAGTGGTTGCAACGTGTATTATCCCCGCCTAACTTTTTGTACAGATAATGGCGCAATGATCGCCTACGCAGGTGCATTACGTTTGAAACAACTTCAACAAAACAACTTAACCTTTCAAGTGCGTCCGCGTTGGGCGTTGGCTGATTTACCACCATGTTAAAACCCATTATTTCAACTCAATCGGTATCTAAAACGGTTTCTACCGTCGATGGAAACTTGCATATTTTAGAAAACATTTCTTTAGAAATTCTCAAAGGAGAAGCGGTTGCCATTGTGGGTGCTTCTGGTTCTGGAAAATCGACATTATTAAGTTTATTAGCAGGCTTAGATCAACCGAGCAAAGGAGAAATCACTTTATTTGAGCAATCTTTGCAAAACTTAAATGAAGATCAACGAGCACAACTCCGCGCAGGACATATCGGATTTGTCTTTCAATCTTTTCAATTATTAACGGCTTTAACTGCATTAGAAAATGTGATGTTGTCAGCGGAGTTAATTGGTATGAAAAATCCCAAAGAACTTGCGATTGAAAGTTTAACCTCAGTGGGTTTGAAAAACCGTTTGTATCATACCCCAAATCAATTATCCGGTGGTGAACAACAGCGGGTGGCTATTGCGAGAGCATTTGTTACTCGTCCACAAATTTTATTCGCAGATGAACCAACGGGAAATTTAGATCAAAAAACAGGTAGCAATATTATCGAATTATTGTTTAATTTACAAAAACAACAAGGCACTACATTGGTATTAGTTACACACGATGAAATGCTTGCAAATCAATGTAATAAACATTATAAATTAGTGCAAGGAAAACTTCATGCAAGATGATATTGATATTCAACATATTGAACTGCAATTATTATTACAAGCCATTTATTTGAAATATGGTTATGATTTTCGTAATTACGCAAAAGCATCGATCCGCCGCCGCGTTGATCATTTTATGAAGAAAGAAAACTTAACGGGTTTTGCGGAAATGCAATCTAGAGTTTTATATGAAGTGGATTTCTTCGAGCGGCTTTTATTAGAGCTCAGTGTGAATGTCACAGAAATGTTTCGTGACCCCAGTTTCTACCGATCTTTTTCTCAAAAAGTTGTTCCTTATCTTAAAACACAGCCTTTTCTAAAAATTTGGCACGCAGGCTGTGCAAGTGGTGAGGAAGTTTATTCTATTGCGATTTTATTAAAAGAAGCCGGTTTGTATAACAAAACACAAATTTATGCAACAGATATGAATCAAGTGATTTTGAATCAAGCAAAGGAAGGAATTTATCCAATTAATCGTTTGAAATTGTACACTGAAAATTATCAAAAAGCGGGAGGAAAAGAAAGTTTTAGTGATTATTATATGGCGCATTATGATCATGTTGTTATGAACAAATCCTTAAAAGAAAATATTTTATTTTCCGATCATAATTTAGCAACTGATGGCGTATTTGGTGAAATGCACGTTATCTTTTGTAGAAATGTATTAATTTATTTCAATCGGGATTTACAAAATAGAGCATTGGGCTTATTTAATGATAGCTTAATTAATCGGGGTGTTTTGTGTTTAGGCAGCAAAGAAAGTATCCGTTTTTCTACCTATTCAAATACCTTTGTCGACATTGATCGAGATGAAAAGATTTATGGTAAAAATACCTCTCATGAAGCACTATTATAAAGCAGTTGTTATTGGTTCTTCTGCGGGGGGTATCAATGCTTTAATAAAAGTGCTTTCTGTTTTGCCCGCTGATTTTCCGTTACCCATTGTTATTGTTCAACATTTACACCCAGAAGGCGGGAATCATTTACCCTCCATTTTGGGAGCAAAATCTGCATTGAAAATTAAACAAGCTGATGAGAAAGAAAGTATAGAAAAAGGTTGGGTTTATCTTGCTCCGCCGAGTTATCATTTGCTTATTGAGGAAGATTTCACTTTTTCTCTTTCTTTGGAGGCGGCGGTGAATTATTCTCGTCCTTCAATTGATGTGTTATTTGAAAGTGCGGTTTATGCTTATCATCAGCATCTAATTGGAATCATTTTAACGGGAGCAAATCATGATGGAAGTCAGGGTTTGAAAAAAATAAAAGAAATGGGCGGTTTTACCATTGTTCAAGACCCTAAAACAGCCGAAGCCGATGCAATGCCAACCGCCGCCATTTCAAATACACAAGTTGATAAAATTTTACCATTACAAGAAATTGGTATTTATCTATTACAATTAGTTAATCGAACAACTCTCTAACTTATGATGTCGACAATGCACACTTTCTCTATACAAAATACTCAATTTTCCTTTCAAGATTTGTTTAATCCTCAACAGCTTTCTATATTAGATTTGCTCTTTTTAGAATATCTGAAATCGAGCAATCCTTTCTGTTATGAAACATTACAAAAATATCGAGCGGGTGATATTTTTGAACCTCCTTTTCTCAGCGATTTTTTGATTGAATGTGCAAAATACCTAGAAACATTTGTGGCTGAATTATTTTCTATTCAAGGTCATTGTAAAAAATTGCAAGAAAATACGCTTTCTGATCAGGTTATTTTTCATTTTAAAAAATGGTTTGTGCAACGTCGAGCACGGCGGCGTTTAACTAAATTAGAAAATCTTGCTGAATTTTCAGTTCTAGATCATTGGATCAATCAACAAATTTCGCTTTTTAATATTGATAATAAGGATAAAGAATTTGCTATTGCACAATTGGGGCAAATTTGGTTATCCGATCAAACAACATACGCCAATGAAATAGAGCAACTAACACAGTGGTGTATCCGTATTTTAACAGATAACAAAATTAAAGAAACATTCAATGAATGGGTGAGTTTTAGATTACCTGAACATTTGGATTATCAACAGTTAGTTCCTTTGAAATTGGTAGAAAATGATGTTATTGGAAGAAAACAAGGCACACTTCCTCTAAAAAGGCGTGAAGGTTTTAATCTAACAGATCAAAGAATGCGGGCGCGAGAAATTGCAAGTGAAATTGATTATTGTGTGTTTTGTCATGATAAAGCAGGAGATTTCTGTTCAAAAGGATTTCCACTCAAAAAAGATGAGCCAAACTTGGGTTTCAAAACAAATCCTTTGGGGATAACTTTGACGGGTTGTCCTTTAGAAGAAAATATTTCTGAAATGCACCTTTTAAAACGTGATGGCTTTAATATTGCGGCACTTGCAATGATTATGTTAGAAAATCCAATGTGTCCAGTTACAGGACATAGGATTTGTAATGATTGTATGAAAAGTTGTATTTATCAGAAACAAACACCAGTTAATATTCCTCAAATTGAAACGCGCATTTTAAGTGATAGTTTAGAACTACCTTATGGGGTAGAAATTTATGATTTGTTCACACGCTGGAATCCCTTAAGAAAAAAACAATTTCTTATAAAGCCATACAATGGTTTGAAAGTGTTAATTGCGGGCATGGGACCATCGGGTTTTAGTTTGGCGCATCATTTGTTAATGGAAGGATTTGCGGTGGTTGGCATTGAAGGATTAAAGATAGAACCCTTGCCTAAAAATTTATTAGAAAAACCGATTATTTCTTATCATGAATTGGAAGAAAAATTAGAGCAACGTATAACCACCGGATTTGGAGGAGTGGCGGAATATGGTATTACTGTTCGCTGGGATAAGAACTTTCTCAAATTGATTTATTTATCTTTACTACGACGACCTTATTTTCAAATCTATGGCAGTGTGCGTTTTGGTGGAACAATTACTGTAGAAGATGCTTGGAAATTAGGGTTTGATCATGTTGCCATTGCGGTTGGAGCAGGTTTGCCACAAGCCTTAAATATTCCTCATTCTTTGGCGAGAGGAATGCGTCAAGCAAATGATTTCTTAATGGCATTGCAATTAACCGGTGCATATAAAGCAAATAGTTTAGCTAATTTACAAATTAGATTGCCTGCAATTGTGATTGGTGGCGGCTTAACCGGTGTTGATACAGCCACTGAAGTACAAGCCTATTACATTATGCAGGTAGAAAAAATATTAAATCGCTATGAAGAACTTGTTGAACAACAGGGTGAAAATTTTGTTTTAAGCCTATTAGATGAAGAAGCTAAACTAATTTTGGAAGAATTTTTAGAACATGGAAGAGCCATTCGTGAGGAAAAATTAAAAGAAAAGCCTAATTGCCAGCAACTCATTCAGCAATGGGGAGGAGTCACCATTGTATATAGAAAAAACATTGAAGCATCGCCTGCTTATTTAAGTAATCACGAAGAACTGATTAAAGCATTTGAAGAAGGCATTTTTTATTTAGAAAATTATAGTCCAACAGAAGTAAAATTAGATCGCTTTGAACACGTTTCTGGATTGGTTTGTCAGCATTCAAATACGAAAGAAATTATTACGTTACCTTGTAAAGCCATTTTTGTTGCAACAGGCGCGCGTCCAAATATTGCTTATGAATTTGAGCATCGCGGGACGTTTAATCAAGAAAAAATGCAATATCAATTCTACCATTTAACTTCAGAACAAACTTTGCAACTTTCTTCACAAATTACCCATTGCAAAGCGTCTCAAATTGGAGCTTTTACTTCTTATAATAAGGGTAACAAAAAGGTAACTTTTCTGGGTGATACACACCCAATATTTCATGGGAATGTGGTTAAAGCGGTTGCTTCTGCAAAGAAAACCTATCCACAAATATTAGAACTTTTTGGTAATCAATTATTTCAAAAAGGAGATCAAATTGAATATCAACTTTTTCATAAGAAATTAAAAGAAAAGTTGTCGACTTATGTGGTAGATATAAAGCGTCATACGTCTTCTGTTTTGGAGCTAACTATTCATGCACCGATGGCGGCAGAACAATTTAGAGCTGGACAGTTTTTTAGATTACAAACTTATGAGCAAAACGCATTACAACTCCACCGTACATTGTTACAAACTGAACCAATGGCAGTGTTAGGTGCGGGTGTTAATAAAGAGGAAGGAATTGTTTCAATTATGGTATTGGAACAGGGCGCGAGTAGCCGTTTGTGTGCGCTATTGAAAAAGGGTGATCCGATTGCTCTAATGGGTCCAACAGGAGTGAAAACAAAAATTCCTGATTCTAATGTTTCTGAAACGGTTTTATTTTTGGGAGGAAGATTAGGTGCAGCCGATATTAAAACGGTCGGTTTAGCATTAAGAAAAGCGGGTTGCAAAGTTTTATATTTAGCGGGTTTTAGAAATGCAGAAGAAGTGTATTGTCAAACTGATTTAGAAATGGCTGCCGATGTAATTATTTGGATTACAGAAAATGGCAAACCTGTTAAAGCAACTCGTCCACAAGATCGATCAATAACGGGTGATTTCAATGACATATTAGAAAGTTATGCGAAAGGTGAATTACACGACGGCGAACCCCCAATTCCATTACAAACAGTTGATCGAGTTTTAATTGTAGGTAGTTCTCGATTGGTGAGCAAGTTTAAGCAAGCACAACAGACTTTTTTAGAACAATATCTTATTAAAAAACCCCAAATCATTGCATCGGTACATAGTTCAATGCAATGTACTTTAAAAGGGGTTTGTGCGCAATGTTTGCAATGGCAAGTTGATCCGATTTCTGGCGAAAGAACCAAAGCGGTTTTTGCGTGTTCTTGGCACAATCAACCGATTGAAATTGTTGATTGGCATCATTTGGAGGAACGCTTAAAACAAAATAACGTTCAAGAGCATTTGAGTAACCTTTGGTTAAGTTATTTGTTTGAGCGTTATAAACCAGAGAAAATTTGATCAAATTAAAACAATATCGTATTGCTCTTGGGGATAGAAATTTTCTACTTGAAATTTGATATTACAACCGATGAATTTTTCTAATTGATCGACGGTTTCTGATTCCTCAATTAATAATTCCACAACGGATTGGGACGCATAAACGAGAAACTGCTGTGCTTCAAACTGTTTTGCTTCCCGCATAATTTCTCTAAAAATTTCATAACAAATGGTTTCTGGACTTTTGATTGTTCCTCGACCATGACAAAGCGGACAAGGTTCGCAAAGCATTTGTTCAAGGCTTTCACGGGTTCGCTTTCTGGTCATTTGAACTAAACCAAGTTGAGAAATGTCGCTAATATAAGTTTTTGCGTGGTCTTTCTCTAAGTATTTTTCTAAGGAACGAATGACTTGTCGACGATGTTCTGCATCAATCATATCAATAAAATCAACAATAATAATTCCTCCCAAGTTTCTCAAACGAATTTGTCGAGCAATGGCTTGAGTTGCTTCCAAGTTTGTTTTGAAAATAGTTTCTTCCAAATTACGATGTCCGACAAACTTTCCGGTGTTCACATCAATGGTGGTCATTGCTTCGGTTTGATCAATGACTAAATACCCCCCTGATTTCAAATCGACTCGTTGATTTAATGCTCGATCAATTTCTTCCTCAATATTATACAATTCAAAAATAGGTCTTTCTCCCACATAATGCTCTAATAAAGGGAGCAATTCAGGGACGAATTCTTCAGAAAACTTACACATTTCTGTATAGGTTTCTCGAGAATCAATTTTAATTTTTTCTACGGTCATGCCCACCAAATCTCTCATGACTCTTATTTTGAGTGGAAAATCCTCATAAACTAATGACATGGTTGGTGTTTGTTGGTATTTTTCTAAAATTGAATGCCAAACTCGACAGAGAAACTCCATATCAGATTGCAAGGTGGGTTCAGAAATACCGTCGGCGGCAGTTCTAATGATAAATCCACAGCGGGGTTTATTGGAATTTTCATCTAATCTTCCACAATTAAAAACGGGGTTGTCATTCAAATAATTGTTCACGATGCCTAATAAACGTCCGCGTTCTTCACCAATAATGCGCTGAGAAACGCCAACATTAGTGGTAATTTCAGGAATTAAAACCAAATAACGGGAAGGAATTGAAATTTGAGTTGTTAATCGTGCGCCTTTTGTTCCTAAGGGATTTTTAATCACTTGCACTAATAAATTTTGTCCGTCATGTAATACTTGACTGATATTGTTTGCTACATTATTATTGATATCTCCAATGTGGAGGAATGCAGCGCGTTCTAATCCAATATCGACAAATGCGGCTTGCATACCGGGTAAAACACGGCAAACTCTCCCTTTATAGATATTGCCCACCAAACCGCGTTTGCTTGCCCGTTCGATAAGAACTTCTTGCAAAACACCGTTTTCCACCATTGCCACGCGAGTTTCGCGGGGAGTTACATTGATGAGAACCTCTTCCATGTGATTATCAACCGCAGTGTTGTTAAAAGAATTTTTCGCAACCCTATTGTAATCAAACCGTTGGCGTGGCACAATCAACTTTTTAATTGGAAAACTTAAATTTTCTTTTTTTATTGAGGTAAATATTATGCGTATTGCTGTATTTGTAGACGGGGCAAATTTCTTTTATTTGCAAAAAAATTGCTTGAAATGGTGGATTGATTCTAAAAAACTATTAGACCATATTGCAACCAGAGGAGATGTCGTTGATGCAACTTATTACGTCGGCGTAGATTCTACTAAAAACCAAGATGACTATTTGAAGTTTCTTATGAATATCGGTTTTTCTATTGAACGCAAAGATTTGAAAACGATTATTCAAGAAGATGGCACTGAAAAGAAAAAAGCAAATTTAGATATTGAAATCGTATTAGATATGTTTAATACTATTGAGAATTACGATATGGCAATTTTAGTTAGTGGAGATGGGGATTTTGAACGCCCGTTGAAACTCCTAAAAGCAAGAGGAAGAAAGTTTATTGTCATGTCAAGTCAGGGATTTGTCGCTAAAGAAATTCGGGAAGTGGCTGGTATGCATTATGTCGATTTTCAAAGCCTTCGCGATTGTTTAGAAAAAGAACAAACTAGAGATAATAGTCGATGGACATTGGATAGCAATCGTGATCCGTTGCCGCCCCCTTCCTCTCGTTGGGCTTAAGATTTCTTTCTTATTTTTTCTACCAAACTAAAGGAGTATTTTACTATGGCAGAATGGCGTAAAGTGGCTAAAGCCTTTGCATTAGCAGACGGGCACATAAGTGAAAAAGAAGTTTCTATTTTACGTGCGGAAATTTTTGCGGATAACAAAGTTTCTAAAAGTGAACTGGATTTCTTAAAAGAAATTAAAGCCGAAGCTAAATCCGCCGTGAAATCCTTAGATGTTTTAATTGAGGAATGCGAGAAATCGGCTTAGATATTTTTTTAATTAGAGAAACTGCCCGATCAAAGTCGGGCTTTTTTATCTCTATAAAAAGGAGAGAACCCGTGAAGAAATATTGTATTTTAAGTTGCTTAATATTATCCGCTAGTTGTTTTGCAGAAACCCCCGTCAAAATCACTTCTCAATTAGAAAAAGTCGACGTTTTACATCAAGAAAAACCCTTTACAATTCAACGCAATCAAGACACGTTTAATTTAATGAACCCAGATTTCATTTTAACCTCACGTCCGTGTCCGCCGTTTTGTCTTCAACCGATGCAATTGGCGGAAGGGGTTGAGACGGTTGGCGAATTGGAACTGCTTGATTATCTTAAAAAAATTAAAGAAGGCGATCAAACTATTCTAGTGATTGATTCGCGCACGACCGATTGGGTTAAAAAAGGTACGATTCCGGGATCAATTAATATCCCGTGGGATCAATTGAGTACGAGTGTGGGCGGGGCTGATCCGATGACGGTGAAGGAGCATTTGAATCAGTTTGGCGCGCAGGATTTGGAGGGGTTATGGGATTTTAGTCGCGCTAAGACTTTGATTTTATTCTGTAATGGCGTTTGGTGTGGACAATCTGCTTTAAATATCAAGACGTTATTGAAATATGGTTATCCGCCGCAGAAATTAAAATGGTATCGCGGGGGAATGCAAGCGTGGGAAACGGTGGGGCTGAGTGTTATAACGCCTTGATATTTAAGGTTAAAAAATATTTAATTGCCTCGAGATTACAAAAAAAGCAACGAAAAAGCCAAAATTGCATTATAATTTTCCCATTGCTGTTTTGGCGGCAACGGCAGCTGTGACTATGCTGAGGAAAGCCCTCTGTAACGGTATTCCCTCTTTACCTTTGCGGGAAAACAAGAACAAGCACACACTGACCAACATTTGGATGAGGCAAAGCCCGACTTTTTTTATTTTTTAGATGAGTCAATTATCCGGGAGGATTCTTGTTTTATGAGTACAATTGAGGAACGCGTCAAGAAAATTGTGGTTGATCAGCTTGGAGTGAAGGAAGAAGAAGTCGTTGATGCCGCTTCCTTCGTGGACGACTTAGGCGCAGATTCCCTAGACACCGTTGAGTTGGTAATGGCGTTGGAAGAAGAGTTTGAGTGCGAAATCCCCGACGAAGAAGCCGAAAAAATCACAACGGTGCAAGCAGCGATCGACTACATTCGTGGGCACTTGCCAGACGCATAGCGTAGAGTTCTTCCGCTGTGACTGATTAATAAAACCTCAAAGCCGGTGTGTCGCCGGCTTTTTGTTTGTCTTCATTTGGAATGTAATTGTGATGATGGCTTCAACAAACAGACGTCGCGTGGTGGTAACGGGTTTAGGCATCGTATCGCCCGTCGGCTCGACCCTTAACAGGGCATGGGACAATATTACCAACGGCAACAGTGGGATACGCCCCGTCACGTTTTTTGACGCGAGTGCTTTCGCCACCCGTTTTAGCGGCAGCGTCCCCGATTTTAATCCCGACCGCTATTTTCCTTCTAAAGACCTGAAAAAAATGGACACTTTTATCCATTACGGCATCGCGGCGGCGGTCGATGCGATGGCGGACGCGGGCTTGGAAATTACCGAAGCCAACGCCGAACGGATCGGTGCTGTGATCGGGTCGGGCATCGGCGGATTGCCGTCCATCGAAAAAAATTACGATGCCTATCTCAAAGGCGGCGCGCGGAAAATTTCCCCATTTTTCGTGCCGGGCAGCATTATCAACATGATTTCGGGACAATTATCGATTCGGTTGGGTTTCAAAGGACCTAATTTTTCGATTGTCACGGCGTGCGCGTCGGCAACCCACAGCATTGGCGATGCGGCGCGGTTGATTGAATACGGAGATGCCGATGTAATGTTTGCGGGCGGCGCAGAAATGGCGACCAGTCCGCTGGGATTAGGGGGATTTGGCGCAGCGCGCGCCTTATCGACCCGCAACGAATCCCCTGAAACCGCCAGCCGTCCTTGGGATAAAGACCGCGACGGATTTGTGTTGGGCGATGGCGCGGGAATCCTCGTGTTGGAAGAGTTTGAACACGCCAAACGGCGCGGCGCGAAAATTTACGGCGAATTAATCGGTTATGGCATGAGCAGCGATGCGTATCACATGACAGCCCCCGCCGAAACCGGTGAAGGCGCGGTACGCTGTATGATCAATGCGTTACGCAATGCGCGAATCAACCCCGATCAAGTCGATTACATCAACGCGCACGGCACATCGACTCCCGCCGGCGACAAAGCCGAAACCGCCGCCATCAAAAATGCTCTGCAAAATCAGGCTTCTAAAGTAGCGATTAGTTCGACAAAATCGATGACAGGTCATTTATTGGGCGCGGCGGGCGGCATTGAAGCGGTGTTTAGTTTGTTGTCGTTGCGCGATCAGGTTGCCCCGCCGACCATCAATCTATTCACTCCCGATCCAGAATGCGATTTAGATTATGTCCCAAACACCGCGCGCCCCATGAAAATCGACGTGGTGATTTCAAACTCGTTTGGATTTGGTGGCACGAACGGAACGCTGGTCTTCAAACGCCTTTCATAATTATGCGGCGGGCGGCTTCTTTCAAATCCCAAAACCAGAAAACCCTTCCACTCGTTTGAATGAAAGGGTTTTCTT
>JBEAVE010000022.1:0-50778 GCA_041161065.1 Pseudomonadota bacterium
AAATACCCTACTTGCTTCTCGCATGTTTCCCGTTCTCTCTATAAAAACTATTACTTTTTTCCTCAAATCTATACTGTAACTCATCTCTTCTTCCTTCTTCACTTATAAAACTATAGCAAATACTATCTTTATAGGAATCTTACTATATTACCAAAAATATGCAAAAACATCGCGGCAATATTCAAGAAGAATTTGATCTATTTTTAACCAATGGTGATGCGATTGCAATCATTGAAGTCAAATATAAAGCGCACACTAATGATTTAAAGAAATTAGAGAGAAAAATGGGGAATTTTAAATTATTATTTCCAATGTATAAAGATTACAAATTATACGGCGCATTGGCGAGTTTTTATATCAACGATGATACGAAAAGAGAAGCCTTAGAACAGGGTTATTTTATTTTACAACGAAGTGGTAATTTAATTCATACCGAATGCCCGATTTCCCAATTGAAAATAGGCTAAAATGCACGAATCTATCATCTGCGGTTTATTGGGTTTGGACTTGCAATTTCTTTCAAGTTGTGAAATCATCATCTCAGGTTGCAATAACATGACAGAAACCCCGCCAATGCAGGCGATTTGATCTAAAAGAAAAAGCCCTTTCTCTTGAATGGAGAAAAGGCTTTTTTTATGGAGAATGGGAGAAATTACAAATCAATTCCAGATAGAGTGTAATGTAATTTTGAGAAAAACAGAGGAAAATAGAGAAATAAGGGGTAGTGATCAAATTGAGATGTTAGTTAAAATTATAATTTACTGAAAATAAATCTAAAATAGTCAAAAATATCTCTTGCTTTTGATCACTACCCAAATGCGTTGAAAAAGGTTTTAGATACCCTACATTGAATCGGGGGAAATCCCCGCCCGCCCGCGCTGTGCATCATTTATGCAGTGGTTCACAAATCCCAGAAATAACGTATTCTATACCAATGAATATTCTCAAAACTTATCTTCACCGTTTAGTGGATTGTTTTCAGACTTTAGATCGGGGTCTGCTGCGGTTGCACCATTTGCCGAATTTGCGGCTCGAAGACATTTACGTGCCACTCACGTTGCACATTGAGGTGAGCGCGCACGACGATGTCGAAAGCCTCCAGCACAGCAGCGA
This sequence comes from Pseudomonadota bacterium, assembly GCA_041161065.1. Lineage (GTDB taxonomy): Bacteria > Pseudomonadota > Gammaproteobacteria > Beggiatoales > Beggiatoaceae > DYRG01. The sequence continues at coordinate 1,114 of JBEAVE010000022.1, forward strand.
TTTACAACAAGTCTTTCGCGGTCAAGACCTTAGCGACGACACCCGCAAACCCTATTCAATGCAAACCACCAGCGGCGTGAACATCGAAACCCTGTGGAAATACGCCGACACGTGGGTTTTATTGGGATCGCCGGGCGCAGGAAAAACCACTTTACTGCAACATTTAGCCCTCACGCACGCCCACGCCTTGCGCAATGGATTGAATGTGCGACTGCCCATTTATGTGAATTTAGAACGGTTTGGGCGCATTTGGCAGGAACACCCCGATTGGCAATTGCACAAAGCGTTGATTTATTTTTTGAGCGAACGCGGGGCGGTCGGCGGATTTGAGTCGGCGCGGTCGAATCATCAACTCTGGGATCGTTTCCAAACCACCCTTCAAGACCGTCGCGGGCTGTTGTTGTTTGACAGTCTGGACACCATTCACACCGCCGACGTGCGACGACGCTGCATTGCAGCAATTCAGGCTTTTTTGCAGCAATTTCCCGGCAATCGCTGTTTGATCACCGCGCGTCCCGTGAGTTGTCAAGCGGGCGTGCTCAACCCCCAATTCCACATCGCACAACTCGAACCCTTCAACGGACAACAAATTCGCCAATTTTTTCAACAATGGTTGCGCGTGCTCGAAAAACAAAAACGCCGTTTTGGCACAAATACCTTTCGTCAAGCCGCCGCGCTAATGGGTGAATTAGAGCAAAAACCCGCCTTGTGTGATTATTTGCGCAGCCCGTTGTTATGCACATTATTAGGTCTTATTCAACGTCAAACCGGCGGGCTTCCATCAAGCCAAATTGAACTCTATCGACGTTACATCGAAACCTTTATCGAACATTGGTTAAGTTCCTTAAAAAATAACGACCACGATTTAACCTTGCCAGAAATCCAAACGATTTTAGAAGAAATGGGTCTGTATTTACAAGAACATTGCAATGAAAATCACGCCGCTATTAATAATATTCAAGCCGTTGTTCAAAGCATTTTGAGCGACTTTTTACCCAATCCTGTCGCACAACAAAAATCCCAACAATTCATAGAATTATTAAAGCTAGAAATGGGATTATTAGTGCATTATGGTGAAGAAACTTATGGTTTTTTTCATTTGGCTTTTCAAGAATATTTAGCGGCGCGGGCAATTACTAAAAATCCTCAACGATTAGCCCATTATTTGAAACTCTATTTATATAATCCGCATTGGCAAAATATTCTCAAATTAGCCGCTGCGCATTTAGCCGAAGTGGATTTGACACAAGGTAATGCGTTTGTGGGTTTATTGCAACGTTATCCGCACGCGCGTGAAATCGATTTGCATTATAGTTTTCGATTGGCGTTCCAATGTTTGCGAGATATGCCGGTTTCTTTAGAAATTGCCGATGTGATGTTTCAAACGGCGGTGCATTTGTATTTAACCCAACCTGTATTGCAACCGGCTTTAAATCGTTTGTTGAAAAATACCGATAAATTGTATTATCACCCGCAAGCGATTGTGCCATTATTTGAGGCAATTCAACACGTTGAACCGGCAGTGCGGGCGAAAACTGCGGAATTATTGGGTAATTTGCGTGATGTGCAGGCAGTGCCTTATTTATTACAATTATTGCAAAAAGACACCCACGCGCTGGTTCGTGGGCGCGCCGCCGAAGGATTGGGGTATTTCAAAACCGACAATCATGAAACAATTATTAACGAATTATTGCGGGCGTTGCGTGATGATAAATCCTTTTATGTTCGGCAATTTGCGGCGCAAAGTTTGGTCAATTTGAAACACGCGCGGAGTTTGCCAACTTTATTGCACGACATTAAAAATCCTGATGCGTTTGTGCGGGCGCGGGTGGTTGAGGCGTTGGGGCAAATGGGCGATGCGCAGGCGGTTTTGCCGTTGTTGGAACGTTTGCAAACGGACAGTCAAGCGTCGGTTCGATGGCGCGCGGCGGAATCGCTTGGAATGCTTAAAAATCCTCAAGCGATCAATGTGTTATTAGAAACGTTACAACGCGAAATTGATCCTGTTGTGCGGGGTCGAGCTGCCGAAGCGTTGGGGTTTTTCAAATCCGAAGACGTGGTGGTGGCGTTGCTGGACGCGCTGCAAACCGATGCGTTTCCGGCGGTTCGATGGCGCGCCGCCCAAGCGTTAGGTTATTTACAAGATGACGGCGCGGTGACAATTTTGATCCAAGTCCTTAAAAATGATACGGATAATGCGGTTCGCTGGAGTGCGGCGCAGGCTCTCGGACAAATTAAGGCATTTAGCGCATTGCCCGCGTTGTTGGAAGCGGCGCGCGCTGATCTCGACCCGAGTGTGCGGTGGAGTGCCGCCGAAGCTCTCGGGCGGTTGCAGCACCCCGATGCCGTCCCCGTGTTGCTCGATGCGCTCACTTACGACAAATACGCCCCTGTTCGCAGCAAATCCTGCCAAGCTCTGGGTTATTTGCAAAATATCAGCGCATTGCCCGCGTTATTGAAAGCCTTGCAAACGTCTCCGTCGGCGAGCGTGCGCAGCCATGCCGCAGAGGCGTTGGGGCGTTTGCAAGACCCCTCGGCGGTCGGCGCGTTGGCGGACATTGTGCGCACCGACGCGGAAGCCAGTGTGCGTTGGTATGCCGCTGATGCGTTGGGTAATTTAAAAAACGCCGCCGCCATTCCCGCTTTATTGAGCGCACTCAGAGAAGATCGAGATTTAAGCGTTTCTTGGCGCGCCGCACATGCCTTAGAAATCATCGATTTAGGTTACATTTTAGCTTGAGGAAAAAAACATGAAAAAAATCATTTTTTGCGCATTTCTAGTGACTTGCCAAATGAGTTATGCAGAACCCGTTGTTTCTGTAAAAACCACTTATTACAAAGTGACCGGTTCAACCCCCAATGCCATTAGAAAAGACATGAACAAAAAACGTTCTGGGAAATATGATGCTTATACAAATTGGAACGTTACGTGGCGTTTTAATACGGCTAAAAATAAAAATAAAGACTGTGAAATCAAAGACATAAAAGTTGCATTGGATATTAAGTTTATTTTACCACAATGGAAAGCCGATCGATCGGTTGGCGATGATCTTAAAGAGCATTGGAATAATTATTACACCGCCCTAATTGATCACGAAAATCAACATAAAGATATTGCTATAGAAATGGCGCATGAAATTGAGGAAGTTTTAAATGAATTGGGCGCAACGAAAGATTGCAATTATCTAAAGAAAACCGCTAATGATACGGCAAACAAAGTCCTCAAGGATTACAAAAGAAAACAAAATGATTTTGACAAAGATACCAATCACGGCATTAATGACGGTGCAGTTTTTCCTTAAAAAGACTTAACCGCTAGAAACCTCGATACCTATTTCAACATATCGAGGTTTTCTTTTGTTTTAATTCAGACCTTCACATAACGGAACAAAACAAACTTCATCTAATATTTTAGAATCAAATCCACCGCGCGTTCGAGTAATTTGATAAAGGCTTTGTTTTTGAGCATTACCAATAGGAATAATGAGCCGTCCATGTAATGTTAATTGCGCTAATAACGCTTGCGGAACTTCTAAAGGTGCAGCCGCCACTAAAATCCCTTGATAAGGCGCATTTTCTTTCCAACCCGCATAGCCATCTCCATGATATAACTTAACATTTTGAATATTCAACCGTGCCAATCGTTGCTGTGTTGGGATTAAAAAGGCGGCAATTCTTTCTACACTATAAACTTGCGTTGCCAACTGTGCTAAAACCGCTGTTTGATAACCGCAACCTGTTCCGATTTCTAATACTTTTTCTAATGGACTTTCTTTGAATAAGGCTTCCGTCATTTTCGCCACAATATAAGGCTGAGAAATCGTTTGTCCAAACCCAATTGGTAATGCCGTATTGTTATAAGCATGGTTTTCTAATGCTTCATCAATGAAATGATGACGGGGGATTTGTCGAATGATTTCTAGCACACGCGGATCAGAAATCCCTTGCTCACGCAAACGTTCCACTAAACGGTCGCGCGCGTGTTGTGAAATCAAACCACTCCCGTAAAAACGTGCAAAATGTGGCGGTAACGGCATTTGTTCTCCAAATGTAATAACAAAGAAATTACTGTTAAAAATAACCCAAAGAACATGATAAAGGATAAGGTTACAAATAAACAAGTGCTTTGATTTTGGAAAACAACCACTCGTTTGTTTATGCGTTGAAAAAGCGATGTTTCAAATCATTCATCTGTTCTATGCTTAAAATCAATTGATTTAATCCATTGAATAATAAAGAGAATTCTTGATCTGGTTCGAGAGCATCTAAAAAGTTTTTCAATTCTAATCCCAATGCGGTGTTTCCTCCCAATTTTAAACGTCGATTGAAAAACAACGTATCGGGGTCTTCGCGGCGGGTAATTAATAATAAAAAATCGTACAAAATTCCTTCAAATTGTATATTTGACAAGGACTTATTATCCGCAGCGATAAATTTTCCATTTTCTAAACTTACCGAATAAATCATTTCTGCATCTAAAACATGGATACGCAAAATTTGTCCTGCTAAAAAATCCAATTCATTGTTTTGTAATGGTTTTTTTAACGCTTGATTGAGAATTAAAATTAAGGCTTGATTGTGGAAAATCGGCGGCAACCACGTTAAAGGTCGCGCTAAAAAAGACGGTAAAATCGGGCTAAGTGCAAGTTTTGACATAAATTTTTCCTCCTTGTGCGATTATAAGTTCTTGTTCAAAAAAAAGCATTGATACCTATCAACGAGGTTTTAGCAAATCAGCGTAGCATTGGTTAGCATTTTTTACAGTTATCTCAAGGAAAAAGTATGTTAATTGCCGACAAAACTATCGATTTTAGCGAGAATGCTCTCAAAATCTTAGAAAAACGCTATTTATTAAAAAATGATCAAGGTGAACCCATTGAAAAACCTGAACAAATGCTTTTTAGAGTTGCCAAAAATATTGCCCAAGCTGATTTACTTTTTAATTCTCTCGCAGATGTAGAAAAAACTACGCAAATTTTTTATGAAATGATGGCTGAGTTAGCATTTCTACCTAATTCACCTACTTTAATGAACGCTGGAAAAGATTTGCAACAATTATCAGCCTGTTTTGTCTTACCGATTGAAGATAATTTAGAAAATATTTTTGAAACTATTAAACATGCGGCATTAATTCATAAAAGTGGCGGAGGAACAGGTTTTTCTTTTTCTCGATTGCGCCCTAAAAATGATAGTGTTGCAACGACGCATGGCGTGTCGAGTGGTCCAGTTTCTTTTATGAATGTTTTTGATTGCGCTACTGAAGCTGTGAAACAAGGCGGTACTCGACGCGGTGCAAATATGGCAATTTTACGCATTGATCATCCTGATATTTTAGAATTTATTCATTGCAAACAACATAATGATCGATTAAATAATTTTAATATTTCAGTTGCTTTAACTGAAGTATTTATGAAAGCAGTCGAAAATGATCAAGATTATCCGTTAATTAATCCGAGAAATCATGAAATTGTTCAATACTTAAATGCGCGGTTAGTTTTTGATCAACTTGTTGAAATGGCATGGAAAAATGGCGATCCTGGAATCGTCTTTTTAGATCGAATCAATCGTGATAATCCAACCCCACACATTGGAGGCATTGAAAGCACCAATCCTTGTGGAGAACAACCGCTTTTGCCTTATGAATCTTGTAATTTAGGGTCGATTAATTTGACGAAAATAATTGAAAATGGAGAAATCAATTATCCTAAATTTGCACAACTAATTCATCATGCAGTTCATTTTTTAGATAATGTCATTGAAATCAATCATTTTCCACTGCCACAAATCAAAGAAATGACCCAAGCAAATCGTAAAATTGGGTTAGGAATTATGGGTTTTGCAGATATGTTGTTAATGTTGGATATTCCTTATAATTCTGAGAAAGGATTAGAAACCGCAGAACAGATCATGGGATTTCTCCAAACTGAATCAAAAAAGGCTTCTCAATATTTAGCAACTCAACGTGGTACATTTCCAAATTTTAAAGGAAGTATTTGTGATTTTAAATTGAGAAATGCTACCACAACGACTTTAGCTCCGACGGGAACAATTAGTATGATTGCGGGTTGTTCAAGTGGGATAGAACCGTTGTTTGCATTATGTTATGTAAAAAATGTCATGGATAATACGGAATTATTGGAAATAAACCCGCTTTTTGCGAAAATTGCTAAAAAAGCCGGATTTTTTACAGAAAACCTTATGCACGAGGTCGCAAAAACAGGTTCGTTGCGGCATTTAGAAAATGTTCCCGACAAATATAAAAAACTTTTTGTGACGGCGCACGACATTTCTCCCGATTGGCACATCAAAATTCAAGCGGCTTTTCAACGACATACCGATAATGCGGTGTCAAAAACCGTCAATTTTCCACACGAAGCCACGCAAGCTGATGTTTCTACAGTGTTTAAAGCGGCGTATCGATTGGGCTGCAAAGGCGTGACGATTTATCGCGATGGCAGCAAAGATACTCAAGTATTATATGCGGGTAAAATAATTGAAAAAAAACAACGAGTTGCGCATAATTTATTGCCGCGATCTCGCCCTGAAACCACGCACGGCAAAACGTATAAAATCGGTACAGGTTGTGGGAGTTTGTATGTGACGATTAACGCGGATGAATTCGGGGCGTGCGAGGTCTTTTCGCAAATGGGCAAATCGGGCGGCTGTGCGGCTTCGCAGTCGGAATCGGTTGCGCGGTTGATTTCGTTGGCATTGCGAGCTGGCATCGCGCCTTACGCTATTTACGAGCAATTGGCGGGGATTCGTTGTCCGTTGCCGGCGTGGCAAAAAAATGGAATGGTGTTGTCGTGCGCGGATGGGATTGCAAAAATTCTCAAAAAATACCTTGATGATCATGGACATGACGCACCCGAATCAAATAATACGCGCGGTGAAATTGTCGGAATGTGTCCCGATTGTGGTCATGTGATGGAATTTATGGAAGGTTGCTCGATTTGTAAAAGCTGCGGTTTCTCTAAATGTGGTTAATTTAATTTGTAATCATAAAACCTACTGAATTTTAATAAATTCGGTGTTCACTTGAAATGGAACATACAACGAAAAGCCAACTGAATTATAGCTTGGCTTTTTTTGTGGTTTTGGTAGCGTGGGATAGTCAATTGATAATAATTTTTATATTTCAACTAGTTAGATCAATATTTCACTCAAATTTACACCACCCTCAATTAATTAATGGGCAACCAATTTTTCATTTCTCATTTATAATACGCGAAGAGAGCCTATTAGGGATTAATAAAAATGAAGCGTAATTTATTGTTTTTTATATTGTTTTTAAGCTCGGCGAGCAACGCCCAAACCTTGCCGATTGAAAATCCTAATTGGCTTAATCCGCAGTATCCCCCTGTTTATCAAGTCAAACCGACCGATAATTTGCTCAGCATTGCGGGGGTGTTTTTTAAAAATCCCGCGCAAGTCATGAACACTTGGCAACGTCACGCGCCGCAAATTTTTCCGCAAGATCAAATTAGCGTTATCGAGCGCGAAAAGCACAATTTTTCGTTACAAATCAAACACAGTCGAACGGTCAAATTGTCGCCCAACGCGGTTGTCACGCGGTCGGACGTGGCAATTCCCACCATTCCAATGAGCAATATTCGTCATCTTTTAAGTCACCCCAACATTGCGGAAACCGACGAATTGGCTCAAGCCCCTTATTTGATCGCTAATGAAAATCGTAACATTTTGATTACAAGGGGAGATTTGATTTATGCGCGGGGGTTGGAAAATGAATCCAAAGGGCAGCATTTCAGCATCGTTCGGCAGGGCGAACCCTATCGCGATAAGCCCGACGGCGACCCGCTGGCGTTTGAAGTGATTTATTTGGGTGAAGCGCGCCTCGACAAAGCCGACGACCCCGCCACCTTGCGCGTGGTGATGGCAGAACGCGAAATCCGTGACGGCGACCGTTTATTGCCCATTCCCGATCAATTATTCGAATCGGATTTTGTGTTGAGTTCGCCCGCAACATTGGACGATTGTCGCATCATCGCTGTTCCCGACGGCACGGGCAAACAAATCGGGCAATATCAAGTGGTTGTGATTAATCGCGGCGACGATGACGGCATTCAACGCGGACATTTGTTGAGTAGTTTCGATGGCGGCAAAACCATCGAAGACCCGCACACCCACGAAAAAGTCACTTTACCCAACAGTTTGTCGGGATCATTATTGGTGTTTAAAGTGTTTCCCAAAGTGAGTTTTGCGTTAATTCTCAAAGCGTTCCGCGCCATTCATTTGCAAGATAGCGTGGGTATTCCCTAACGTGTCAGATTTGGCGTATTGGTTAGCGTTGTATCGTGCTCCGACCGTTGGATCAGTTACTTTTGCTAAATTAATCAATAAGTTTCAGTCACCGCAAGGAGTTTTTGAAGCGGGACGAACGGCGTGGGAAAGCGCAGGCATCAAAGGGGCATTGCTTGATTATTTGCAAACCCCTGATTGGAAAGGCGTTGATCAGGATTTGGATTGGAAAAAACAAGGCATCAACCGGTGGATTTTAACGTGGCAAGACGCGGATTATCCTCAACATTTGCGCACAATTCACGATCCGCCGCCGATTTTGTTCGGATTGGGTGATCGACAAATTTTAAATTCCCCTCAAATTGCGATGGTTGGCAGTCGAAATCCCAGTCGCGGCGGCGAAGAAATCGCTTTTTCCTTTGCCAAAGAATTGGTTAGCTTAAATTGGATCGTGACCAGCGGCATGGCATTGGGGATCGATGCCGCCAGCCATCGAGGCGCAATCGCCGCCAACGGACACACCATCGCCGTGTTGGGCACAGGCATCGACCGCCTTTATCCCAGCGCGCATCGAGAATTAGCACTCCAAATCATTGATCATGGGGCGTTAATTTCTGAATTTGTCACGGGAACAACCGCCAAAGGTCAAAACTTTCCGCGCCGCAATCGAATCATCAGCGGATTATCGAGGGGCACATTGGTGGTCGAAGCCTCATTGCACAGCGGATCGTTGATCACCGCCCGACAAGCCGCCGAACAAGGGCGCGAAGTCTTTGCAATCCCCGGATCAATCCACAATCCCCTTGCGAAAGGCTGCAACGCACTCATCAAAGAAGGCGTGACATTGGTTGAAACCGTCGACGATATTGTGAAAGAATTGGGCGGATTAAGTCAGCGCGCGGCAGTGTCTGCCGAGAACAGTTCGTCAGACGAATGTGATTTAGACAAAGATTATCAAGAACTTATCAAACAAATGGGCATCGACGAACCACTCGCATTGGACAGCTTGGTCGAGCGCAGTGGATTGACGCCAGAAGCCATTTCCTCCATGCTGTTAATTTTAGAACTTCGCGGATTAGTTGCCACGGTCGCTGGCGGACGTTATCTTCGACTCGCGCCAAGGAATTGAAAATGAAAGAAAATGTATTGGAAGTGTTGCTCTATTTATTCGAACATTACAGCGATGAGGACTTTCAATTAGATGAAAATCAATCCGCGCTCAAAGACGAATTAACCGAAGTCGGTTTCGGAAATACCGAAATTAACAAAGCCTTTGCATGGTTGGAATCTCTATTGAACCAATTAGAAGAAAGTTCTCACGATTTGCCTAATAAAAACATTTCTATTCGACATTTCACCAGCGAAGAAATGCAAAAGCTCGACACCGATTGTCGCGGCTTTCTCTTATCGGTAGAACAAGCCGGCATTTTAGACGCGCCCAGCCGTGAATTAGTCATCGACCGCGTCATGGCATTAGAAGGCGATATTCTATTAGAAGAAGTCAAATGGATTACCTTAATGGTTTTATTCAATCAACCCGGACGCGAAGAAGCCTTTTACCGCATGGAAAATCTTATGGACGGTGAAATGTTTAAATTCTTACATTAGGGAGATTTCAAAAATGACAACAATAACCCAATTACTTTATGAAAAAGATTTCCACGCTTGGTTAGATCATCACGTTAATTTGCTTAAAGAAAAGAAATTTAACGAACTAGATTTAGACATTTTAATTGACGAGCTAGAAAGTATGGCAAAACGTGATCGACGTGAAATAGTGAACCGTTTGATTGTACTAATTGCACATTTGTTAAAATGGCAATTTCAATATCAAGATTTATCCGAAACTTTATCTAATTGGCGAGCAAGCAGTTGGCGTGGAACAATTCATGAACAACGCATTAAAATTCATAAACAGTTAAAAGAAACGCCAAGTTTAAAACGTTTGTTTCATGAAGCAATCGAAGAAGCCTACTCTGATGCGGTAGAACTAGCTGCAAAAGAAACTGGTTTGCCAATTAAAACATTTCCTCAAACTTGTCCTTATTCGCAAGAACAACTTTTAGATAATTCCTTTTTTCCAACGATTTGAAGAACAGTATTGTGGCTAAACATTTAGTAGTAGTAGAATCCCCCGCGAAAGCCAAAACCATTGAGAAATATCTCGGTAAAGAATTTCAAGTTATGGCTTCCTATGGTCATGTGAGAGATTTGCTCCCCAAAAATGGTGCAGTTGATACCGATCATAATTTTGAAATGCGTTACGAATTGATTGAGAAAAATGCTAAGTATGTTGATAGCATCACCAAAGCCATGCAGAAAGCCGATGCTTTATATTTAGCGACTGACCCTGACCGCGAAGGTGAAGCGATTTCTTGGCATTTGTTTGAAATCTTAAAAGCACAGGATTTGTTACAAAGCAAAGCCGTGCATCGAGTGGTTTTTCATGAAATCACCAAACACGCTATTCAAGAAGCTATTGCTAATCCGCGCGCGCTTTCTATGGATTTGATTAATGCACAGCAAGCCCGTCGAGCATTAGATTATTTAGTGGGTTTCAACTTATCGCCGTTGTTATGGAAGAAAGTGCGGCGGGGACTGTCGGCTGGAAGAGTGCAAAGTCCAGCGTTACGTTTAATTGTCGAACGGGAGGAAGAGATTGAAAAATTTAAGCCCGTTGAATATTGGACAATTGAAGCGAATGTTGAAAAAAATCAAGAAAAACGCAAGAAATATCAACCATTTATTGCACGCTTAAATGTTTTATCGGGTAAAAAACTCAATCAATTCAGTATTTCAAACACTGAACAAGCCCATGCAGCAAAAGATGAATTAATTAAAACCGCGCAGGGTCAATTAACGGTTGCGAAAGTTGAAAAGAAAAAACGCAAGCAACAACCGCCACCTCCTTTCATTACATCGACATTACAACAAGAAGCGGCGAGAAAGTTAGGATTCACCTCAAAGAAAACCATGCAAGTTGCTCAGCAATTGTATGAAGGAATTGATACCGGTGAAGGCGCAATGGGTTTGATTACTTATATGCGTACCGATTCGGTGAATTTGGCAAATGAAGCGTTAGAGGAAATTAGAGAAACTATTAAGCAACGTTATGGAGAAAAAAACCTCCCCAAAGAACCCAAAATCTATAAAACAACCTCAAAGAACGCGCAAGAAGCGCACGAGGCAATTCGTCCCACCGCTGCAAAACGTCACCCAGACGAATTAAAACCCTATTTGAAACCCGAGCAACTCAAACTTTATACCTTAATTTGGCAAAGAACATTGGCTTGTCAAATGATCCATGCTACTTTAGATACTGTTGCAATAGATTTGAAATGTGGAGAAAACCATAATTTTAGAGCAAATGGATCGGTTTTAGCGGACGCGGGTTTTCGTTTGGTGTATCAAGAAGGACAAGACGATAAAACGCCTGAAGAAGATGAAGAACGTTTATTGCCTCCGTTAGAGGAAGGTGAAATCGTTAAACTATTAGAAATCAAAGCCGATCAACATTTCACCGAACCGCCACCTCGTTATGGTGAAGCGCGATTAGTCAAATCATTAGAAGAGCATGGCATTGGGCGACCTTCTACTTATGCAAGTATTATTTCTACGTTGCAACAACGTGAATATGTGATTTTAGAGAACAAACGCTTTATTCCAACCGATGTGGGTCGAGTGGTTAATAAGTTTCTCACGGATCATTTCACGCAATATGTGGATTATGATTTCACGGCGAAATTAGAAGATGAATTGGACGAGGTTTCTCGGGGTGAGAAAGAGTGGATTCCATTGTTGAGAGCATTTTGGGAGAAATTCAAATCACAGGTCGATACCAAAACAGAGAACGTTCAACGCAAAGATGTGACGCAAGAAAAGTTAGATGAACTGTGCCCAGATTGTGGTGGAGAATTGGTCATTCGATTGGGCAAAAAGGGCAGATTTGTGGGCTGTACCAATTACCCAACCTGTAATTACACGCGCAATTTAGATGGTACAAAAATGGTTGTTCCTGAACCAGAAATCGTGGAAGGAAGAACCTGTCCGCTTTGTCAATCTGCCTTACAAATCAAACAGGGTAAATACGGCAAGTTTATTGGTTGTTCGGGTTATCCTAAATGCAAACACATAGAACCGTTAGAGAAACCATTAGATACGGGTATGAAATGTCCGGTTTGTAATAAAGGCACATTTTTAGAGAAAAAGTCGCGTTTTGGTAAAATGTATGCGTGTTCAAATACGCCTGAATGCAAATATGTGGTGTGGAATCCGCCGATTAAAGAAAAATGCCCCAAATGTGGTTGGCATATTTTAACGTTGAAAACCACCAAACGTTTTGGTACACAAAAGGTTTGTCCGCAAAAAGACTGCGATTTTGTTGAATCGGTTGAAATTGCTCCTCAGGAATAAACATTTTCTTTGGCGCAATCTAATAAGAAAACGCCAGAGAAAACCTGTCACATTACTGTCAAGAAGTGCGATTACAATTGCACGATTATGGATATGAAAAAAAATAACAAACGTCAGAAACACAAATTGTCGCTTCGTCATTTGACAGAAAAGGATTATGACGGCATTGCGCTTTTAATGGATCGCGTGTATGGAAACTTAGGCGGCGCATGGAAGAAAGATCAATATCTTTCTCAAATTTTGCGGTTTGCAGAAGGGCAATTGGTCATTGAAGATAATGGAACAATGGTTGCCGCTGCCTTAAGCATGATCGTGGATTATGAACGCTTTGGCGATAACCATACTTATGCGGAAATTACGTCTAATGGGTATTTGACGCACCATAATCCAAACGGTGACACATTGTATGGTGTAGATATATTTGTACACCCTAAATATCGGGGTTTGAGATTGGGAAGAAGATTATATGATGCACGAAAGGAACTGTGTCGCCGTTTTAATTTGAAACGCTTTATTGCAGGGGGAAGAATCCCGGGTTATGCCAAATATGCAAAAAACTTTTCTCCGGTGCGTTATATTGAGGAAGTTAAAAATAGAGAAATCTTTGATCCGGTTTTATCATTTCAATTAGCGAATGGATTTCATGTTAGAAAAGTTTTAACGGGGTATTTGCCTGTCGATAAAGAGTCTTTAGGTTATGCGACATTGCTAGAATGGTTGAATTTGGATTATATTGATAAAGTGCCAGACATTGGTGGCGGATCAAAGAATGTGGTTAGATTGGGGGTTGTGCAATGGCAAATGCGGACAATGAGCAGTGTTGAGGAACTCTTAAAACACGCGGAGTTTTTTATCGATGCAATTGCGGGCTATCATGCTGATTTTATTATGTTTCCAGAATACATGAGCGCGCCCTTAATGAGTTTATTTAACGATAAACACCCCCCCGATGCCATTAGAGCATTAGCGGGTTTCAGTGGTGATATTAGAAACGGTTTGTTAGAAATGGCAATGTCGTATAACATCAACATTATTGCAGGCTCATTGCCAGAATATAGCAACCATGAGTTGTACAACGTTTCTTGGTTATTGCGGCGCGACGGCACATTTGAAGCACAATACAAAATCCACGTGACCCCCGATGAAGTGAGCTGTTGGGGCGTGAAAGGCGGCGATGCGTTGAAGGTTTTCGACACCGATTGCGGCAAAATGGCGATTTTAATTTGTTATGATTCAGAATTCCCCGAATTAGCCCGTTTAGCCACCATGCAAGGCGCGCAAATCCTCTTTGTACCTTTCTGGACAGATACCAAAAATGCTTATCAGAGAGTGCGTTATTGTTCGCAAGCCCGCGCGATTGAAAACGAATGTTTTGTGGCAATTACGGGCAGCGTTGGGAATTTGCCGCGCGCCGAAAACATGGATATTCAATATTCTCAAGCCGCGATTTTTAGCCCGAGCGATTTTTCGTTTCCGCACGACGCAATCCTCGCCGAAGCCACCCCCAACACCGAAATGACCTTAATTGCCGACGTGAATTTGGATTTATTGAAACAAGTCCGCACGCGCGGCGCAACCCGCAATCTTGCCAATCGTCGCCTCGATTTGTATCGCCTCGAATGGATTTGAATTAGGCGCGTTTTTTGAGAAAATAACCCCTTTGATCGGGCGTAAGTTTCTCAATCGAATAACGCAACATGGTTCTCGGCATCAGCAAATGATAAGTTTCTAAAAAAGTGAGCAAACTCTTTTCATTTCTTTTGCCAACTTCGCGCAACATCCAACCACTGGCTTTATGAATTAAATCATGCTGATCATTTAAGAGTTTCTCACACAGTTGTAATGTTTCTTGAAACGATCCTTGACGAATAAAATAAAATGTTGCAACTATCGCAATTCGTCGCTGCCAAAGATTAGTTGATTGCGCAAGTTCCTCTAAAATTTCAAATCCCTCATTTTGATAAATAAAATGCCCCACAATCAACGGCGCAGACATATCTACCAAATCCCAATTATTAATCTTTGAACCGCTGTATTTCAAATAAAGTTCAAATACTGTTTTTTTGATCGTTTCATTCCCTTTTTGATAGCGCGAAATCAATAACAATAAGCCACAAAAACGGTATTCGTGAATATTACTTTGTAATAATGTTTCAATATCCTGTAATGCCAACTGTTGGAAATGCTTGATTAAACGGCGTTGCTCAGGTACAGTAATCCCCAGAAAGTTATCACCTTCCGCGTAGTCACCTTTACCCGTTTTAAAGAAACGTTGCAATAGGGGTTGTTTGTGTGGATTTGCAAGCATTTGTAATGCGTTTTCTAATGCACATAACTCGTTCATAACAAAACAGCCTGTCGTGGGTAAAGAAATTAAATATGATGCGTTTTTATTTATTACAAAACAAGGAGTTTCTGTGAGCAACCCAGCTATTCATTCGCTGAATCCTAAAGAAACAGCGCAATTATTAGAACAAAATCCGCGCGCGCTGTTTATTGATGTGCGGTCGTCGATGGAATTTTTATTTGTCGGACACCCCAAAGGTGCGATAAATATCCCTTGGATTGATGAGCCAGATTGGACAATTAATCCCGATTTTGCTAAAGATATTCGTAAGTTAGCGTTGGGTGGAATTTGCGAAAATGAATTAGCCGAAGCGATCCCCGTGATTTTGATTTGTCGGAGCGGCGTGCGTTCATTAGATGCGGGAAAATGCTTGTTGGACGCGGGATTTCACAATATTTACAACGTGTTAGAAGGTTTTGAAGGCGCATTAGACGCGCATCACCACCGCAGCACAGTGGGCGGCTGGCGTTTTCACGGTTTGCCTTGGGAACAATGCTAAAAAAACATCAACCAAATAGCTAAGAACAGGATAAGCAATATGGAGAGAAACTAACAGCCTGTTCTTTGTTTTTAGCTTTATAGATTTGAAATAAATTGATATTAGAAAACACCGTTAAAGACCATAAGGTTGATCGTGCCAACGGCGAAGAATTTTCAAATCACGCGCGGGCAAATAATCGTATGCGCCCATTAAATCTTTGAACACCGCTTCGGCAATATTGTAATCAATGTGCGTATTTGTCAGCATAAAGAAATACCAAGCAAATGGATACCCAACTTTTCGATCAAAACTATGAATTAAATTGGCTAATTTTGCGCCGCGATGTTCTTCTAATAAAGTGATTTCTTCCGTGATTTCTACATGCGTTGAAACGGGTTTCATGCGGATAAGAATTTCCTCACGATAACCCGCTTCTTTTCTTAGAGCAAATACCCAATGTTCACAAAAAGTCGAGCTTTCGCTTGCACTACAATTATCCCATTCTTCCAAAAAACGGCTCACTTTGATAAAATTTTCATCGGATTTATCCATTTCTGCCAATAAATCAGGAAGATACGTCGCTTGTCGGAAATGATACACAGGTTTTCCAAGCGGTTTTTCAATCATCTCTGGCGGATCAATCGGATCGATAAATTCGCCCAAATCTTCGGGCTGCCAATCTTCATGCCACAACGGTCTTTCGATAACCTCTTGAATTTGCTCAATTTCTAATTGTACGAAATCAGCCGCTTTCTCACCCATCGGCGCAACCAAATAAAGCGTTTTTCCTGATTGGCGAGTTGCAAAAAGATGTTGTGAGGCAATTTTATCCAATAAAACAGTCACTTCCCCGTTCGATTCGCGTTCTGCCCATTGCGCCAAATCGTCCGCGATTTTCTCGTTTTGCGCATTGATCACCGCTCCAATTCGATGCCACCCCCCGCGCATCAATGCTTCACTAAAAATTAAGTCCGTTTGTACCGCGTTAATCTGAGCTAGCAAATGTTGATGTGTGTCATCATAACTCGCGGTTTCACAAGCCTTTTTTAAGCCATTGATATCGATATTAAAACCCATTTGTTAATCCTCCTCTTCAACGCGCCACGCAATCACCACGCCGCTGGCATTTTCGGTATCGTTGGTTAAAACCGCACAATGTTGAGAGGTATTCACCAAATATAAATTGAACTGCGCCGTTTCACGAACGGGTTTTGCATTCAAAATGTCGTCATCAGAACACAGCGTGAAATGAATAGTCGGAAACATTTGTTTTAAAACCAACAAACCTGATTCGTGTGCACCCACTTCAAGTGTTTTTTCAACTATTTGATTTAATACGGTTTCAGAGAGCATAACCTAATCCTCATCGACCGTTTGGGCGAAACGAACCCGCTGCTCTGCATTAATACCCATGATTTTTGCCAACCAAGGCGGGGGAGATTCCGCTAAAATAGGTTGCAAAGCCGACACACGTGCGCGCGCCGATCCGCCTTCAAGGTGTTTAATCGGGTGAATGCCGGCTTTAATCACTTTTGCGGCGGCAGGTCCTCCGATTGAGGCAACAAATAAAACTTGACAATCTTTAATTAAATCCGTGCGATAGACATTTTTTTCTTCTTCTGCCGGCGGCGATGTTGCATTTCTTACATCAATCAATTTTACAAATTGTGGATTGACCTGATAGACCAAAAATCGTTCGCACGATCCAAAATGCCCATCTAACAATTCACCCTGATTTGATGCGCACGCCACTCGAATTGAATCCGCCCATTCGCCATTTTGATAAGATTCTGGGACGGGCAAATCTTCAGTTTTTTCAATAGCTTCACCTTTCAAAACTTTCAATGCGTGCACTAAATGTTCTTTATCAACGGCGGCAAATTCGTTATCGGCGGCGTGTTTTAAGTCTTTAATTTTTAAGGATTGTAGCTTTTCCTCCGTCGGCGGCAAACCCACCACGTCGGCTAACACTTTTAATAAACGCGCCGCGTCCGTTTCTGGCAAAATCCGCGATGCTAACGCAATTCTTAATGCAATATCTCGAGAAATTTCTGGCGTTTTCATTTCATTTTCCTTTTATTTTTGTATTAAAATTTCCTCCCCAATACAGAGAGGAAATGCTATCAATTTCCTTTAGGCTTTTAAAGGAACAATGCAATCAGGTACAGTACAAACATCTAAACATTGTGGAGAATCATATTCTCCTTCACATTCGGTACAAGTATCGGGATCAATTGCATAAACCCCTTTCTTAGGTTTAATGGATTTTGTCGGACAAACCGGTTCACAATCTCCGCACGCCGTACATTCATCAAAAACAATTTTAAGAGCCATAATAGATAAACCTCCAAATAAAACTAAGCCTTTTTGAAACGTAAAGTGGTAGGAAACTGCGGGGGGGGACTTATCGGATCAATATAAAATTCTGAACCGTCTGTTAAAACAACTTTCCCACCCCATGCTTCAGGCGTATTTGTTTCAACTGAAGCAATCGTTTCTTCCATATCTTTCTTTGCAACATAAAACAATAAGTCGCCATTTTCTTTACGCCGAATCATTACGCTGGGCATGACTTTTCTCCTGCGCCTTTCAAACCCTGAAAAGCGCAATTATTGAATTAACGCACCAAATCGTAGTTGTAATCGGTAACGCCCATTTGACGGGTTTCTTCGTCCAAACGTTCTAATACTGCATTCACTAAGGTCGTTAAAATATACATCGCCCCTTCATAACCTAAGGTTGTCATACGATGCAAATGGTGACGATCAAATATCGGGAAACCAATTCGAATTAAAGGAACTTCAAATTCTTTTCCTTTGAATAAAGTATCACGTTGAATGAATTTTCCATACGAGTTTCCAATCATGAAATCGGGTTTATTTGTAAAGACCAATGACCGCATATGCCACAAATCTTTTCCAATGTACACTTCGCTTTCTTGACCATAAGGAGAATCCTCTAAGATTTTCTTCACTGCTTTTGCCCAACGTTTATTTGCGTTATTACAAAGAACATGAATAGGTTCTGCACCAAGTTCTAATAAAAACTTCGTCATACCTAAAACAAAATCGGGATCGCCCCACAACGCAAATTTCTTCCCATGCAACCAAGTGTGAGAATCTTGGATCATATCCACTAAACGACCCCGTTCTTTAGTTAAAGAATCAGAAATCGGTTTGCCTGTTATTTCTGACACTTTCAACAAGAATTCATCTGTCCATTCTAATCCCATTGGGATATTCAATTTTGGCACTTCGTGATGCCAAGTATTTTGAATGAATGTTTTACTTTTTTCTAAATGCCAAGGTTGCAATAAAAAGGTGGTTTTTGCATTCGGTGCATCTTTGATTTCCTCAAGCGTTGTTCCACCCGAATACATACGATATTCACCATCAGAAGGGGTATCTAATACTTCTTCTGGATCAGAAAGCAACGTGAAATCCACATTCATTTCTTTCATCATGCGTTTAATGACGCGGAAATTACCTAAATAGGTTTCAAAACCGGGCACTAAATTGATTTTACCGTTCTTTCCAACTTCTTTACCTTCCATCGTATTCAACGTGAAATGCCGCATAAAGCCTTCAAACATATTATCCCAGCCCGTTGTATGGCTGCCGACAAAACTCGGCGTATGCGCAAATGGGGTTGGAAAATCCATAGGAAGTCTTCCGTCTTTCTTTGAATTGGTAATGAACGCATTTAAGTCATCACCAATGACTTCCGCCATACAGGTTGTAGAAACCGCAATGATTTCTGGTTTGTAAAGAGCTCTCGCGTTTTCTAACCCGTCCATCATATTTTTCTGACCACCAAATACTGCCGCATCTTCGGTCATTGAATCAGAAACACAAGCAATCGGTTCTTTGAAATGACGGTTGAAATAGGTTCTGAAATACGCCACACAACCTTGTGAACCGTGTACATAAGGTAAGGTTTTTTCAAACCCCAAAGAACAAAGAACTGCACCTAAAGGTTGGCAGGCTTTTGCAGGGTTAATGGTTAAAGCCTCGCGTTTGAAATTTAGTTCTTTATATTCTACAGAAGTCGACCAATCAAAGGTTTCTTGAATCTTCTCTTCTGAAATGCGTTCCTCAAACATTTGACGTTTGTTCGCAAGGCTTGCTTTGTAATCGTCGTCGCGGAACAAGGGATAACTAGGTTTAATATTGTCGATTGCTTGACTCATGATGACTTTCTCCTTCCGCGCCACCAATCTGTGGACTAACGGATATAAAGCGTTAAAAACGGGTTTATTTATAACAAGTTAAGAGCATTTTCTCCCTCTTTTTATTCAAAGGGAGAAACTAAAAACATTAAGCAGCTTTGCTTACAACAGAAGGCGTTGCTTTAACCCAAGGGGCTTGCATTTTGTTCCAACAAGGATTATTGACCGTCATATCAATATCGCGTGCAAAAATAGCGAATCCATCATATCCATGATAAGGTCCAGAATAATCCCAAGAGTGCATTTGACGGAAAGGGATTCCCATCTTTTGGAAAATATACTTTTCTTTAATCCCAGAACCAATTAAATCGGGTTTAATTTTCTTCACAAATTCTTCCAATTCAAATCCCGTTACATCATCATATAATAACGTTGCATCACCCATATCTTTCATGGTGCGGTCGTAATCATCGTTATGCGCAAATTCATAACCAGAACCGACAATTTCCATACCCAAATCTTCATACGCACCAATCACGTGACGAGGACGTAATCCTCCAACGTATAACATGACTTTCTTACCTTGCAAACGGGGTTTGTATTTCGCAATCACCGCTTCATATTCGGCGCGGTATTTTTCAATCACTTTCTCTGCATTTGCTTTAATGGTATCATCAAAAAAGGCGGCGATTTTTCTCAAACTTTCTGCAATTTTGGTTGGACCAAAAAAGTTATACTCTAACCAAGGAATTCCGTATTTTTCTTCCATGTGCCGAGAAATGTAGTTCATTGAACGATAGCAATGGAGCAAATTTAATTTAACTTTGGGAGTTAATTCGATTTCTGCAACCGTGCCATCACCCGACCATTGTGCAACGACTCTCAAACCCATTTCTTCTAATAAAATCCGAGAAGACCAAGCGTCACCACCAATGTTATAATCACCAATAATTGCAACATCATACGGGGTCGATTCAAATGAGGTATCGCCATCACGATTTGCTAACATCCAATCGCGCACTGCATCATTTGCAATATGGTGACCTAAAGATTGAGAAACTCCTCTAAATCCTTCACAACGCACAGGCACAACGGGTTTATTAATTTGTTTGCCTTTTTTCTTAGAAACTGCCTCAATATCATCACCAATCAAACCAATCGGACATTCAGATTGAACAGTAATGCCTTTGTTTAAAGGAAATAAGGTTTCAATTTCATCTAATAATTTATCGAGTTTCTTATCGCCACCAAAGACAATATCTTTCTCTTGGAAATCAGAGGTAAAATTCATTGTTCCAAAGGTATTGACACCGGTCACACCCACATAATAATTACGGCGACCTGCTCTCGAGTATTGTCCACAACCAACCGGTCCGTGAGAAATGTGAATCATATCCTTAATTGGACCCCACACAACCCCTTTTGAACCCGCATACGCACAACCCCGAACGGTCATCACACCGGGTAAGGATTTACGATTAGAAGTAATACATTTTTTGGATTGCTCAACCGACGGATCATTAACCGCTAAATGCTTAGCACGATCCTTTTGTGCTTTCTCAGGATAAACTTGCAAAACTTCCTGAATGAGGGCTTCGGTTTCTTCACGATTCATTGACATGGTTTCTCTCCTACTTGAAATGAGGAAGCTGTTTTAACTTCCTCAAACCTAGAAATATAACTAGAAATATAATTAAGCAGCAGCGGCTTCAGCAGCTAATTGCGCCGCAGTTTTACCAATAATGGTCGTATCTTCTACTTCCATAATACCGAATTCCATTAACAATTCTTCTAACTCGTCCATTGATAATGGTTGAGGAATAACGAATTTTTTGTTATTGATAATTTTTTGAGCAAGCGCACGGTATTCATCGGCTTGATTTGCTTTCGGATCATATTCAATAACAGTCATACGACGGATTTCTGCGTGTTGAACCACATTATCACGAGGAACAAAGTGAATCATTTGAGTTCCTAAACGGGCTGCTAAGGCTTCAATTAACTCATCTTCACGGTCGGTGTTACGCGAATTACAAATCAAACCGGCTAAACGAACACCACCCGAATTAGCGTATTTTACAATCCCTTTTGAAATGTTATTGGCGGCGTACATTGCCATCATTTCACCCGAGCAAACGATATAAATTTCTTGGGCTTTGTTCTCACGAATAGGCATTGCAAATCCGCCGCACACCACGTCACCTAAAACGTCGTAGAACACGAAATCTAATTCTTCGTCGTACGCGCCTTCTTCCTCTAAGAAGTTAATAGCGGTAATTACGCCGCGTCCTGCGCACCCCACGCCGGGTTCTGGACCGCCTGATTCCACACATCTAATGCCTGAATAGCCCACAGATAACACGTCTTCCAGTTCTAAATCTTCAACGCTGCCCGCTTGAGCGGCTAATTCCATGACGGAGTTTTGCGCTTTTGAGTGTAAAATCAAACGGGTAGAATCCGCTTTGGGATCACAACCGACGATCATTACTTTTTTGCCCGCTTCCGCTAATGCCGCGACCAAGTTTTGAGTGGTGGTGGATTTGCCGATGCCACCTTTGCCGTAAATTGCACATTGACGTAATGCCATGATGTTTCTCCTTTATTTCATATCGCATCTAAAAACAGGGGGAAATTTCAAGAATTTCTGTGTTGATTTATATCAAGTGGTGTGCCAGCTCATTTTTTAGAGCTAACCAATTGATTTTTAAGCGATAAAAAAGAAATGTTGAGCATTTTAGTCGGGTGAGATACGCGACAATGCCCTCCCCAAATGTTTGGTTAATAACAAAAGGGCGCGGGCTTTGGGAGAAGTTGTGTTGGAAATCTTACCTAAAAGAAAAAAGAACCGAGAAAACTATGCGGTGGGCAATTTAATTGTCGATGTGCAGCCATTGGTTGAGTTTCAAATAAGCGGTTTCTAAACCTGTTTTATCGACCGAAGAAAAGAGTTGAATACTCACGAGAGTTTTATCTAAGCAACGTTGAACTTTTTGTAAGATATTCAAGCCGTTTCCTCGACTGAGCTTGTCGGATTTAGTGAGCAAAATATGGACGGGTAATTGCTTAGTGGCGCACCATTTCAAAAAGTGTACATCAAAAGGCATTAACGGGTGGCGAATATCCATCATTAAAACCAATCCTTGCAAACTTTGGCGTTTTTGAAGATATTTATCGAGGGTTTGTTGCCAATGTTGTTGAATTTCAAGCGGAACTTTCGCGTAACCATAACCGGGTAAATCGACTAAACGGCGTTGGTCATCTAATTCAAAAAAGTTTAATAATTGGGTTCTGCCGGGGGTTTTGCTGGTTCGAGCGAGGCGATGATGATCGGTTATCGTGTTGATTGCGCTGGATTTTCCAGCATTCGAGCGTCCGGCAAACGCCACTTCCCAACCTTGATCGGGCGGGAGTTGTTGAAAGGTATTTGCGCTGGTTAAAAAACGGGCGCGTCGATAAAAATGCTGCATTATTGAAATCCTTTTTACTATGAAAACATGGCTTTTTAATCTTAAAAATGCAGACCGACTTGATCAACAAATTTAGACATACTTTGCGCATTTTTAAAAGTAATATTTATTTTAGGAAGTTGTAATATTTTTCTACTAAAAAACTCTTCTAACGTTAAAATCTGCAAACGTGGATAATTAAATCCTGCTGCGCTATAATAGCCTGAATTTGCTACCGTTTCTAACATGGGTTTGGTTGGTGCTTGAATTGTGAGAAAAACCCCTAATTCGCATTTGTGTTTATTCATTGCGCCCCATAAAGCATCAATATCTTTTGATTGGACTTTTCCTCCCTTGACTTGAAATCCCGCTTTAATCGGTTGTTCTACGGTGGGAATTAAATACATTCCTAAGCCATCAATGCCTTGATCCGCCCCTTTTTTACCGAAAGTGCTTGAAAAAACTTCAAATTCTGTAATCCACCAATCTTGAAATGCAAACGGGTTTTCTTCCCATAATTTAATGGCACTTTCTTTATCTTCAGGCACACCCCGAATCGTAAATTTTGACAAATCCGTTTGATAACTATCTTGCAAACGCCGTTTCATTAACGCAATCGCAATCGGAGAAACGTCAATTCCAATCCATTTTCTTTTCAAATATTCCGCCGCATCTAAGGTCGTTCCACAACCACAGAAACCATCTAAAATGACATCGCCTTCATTAGAATGTGCTTGAATGATTCTTTCCAATAATGCTCGAGGTTTTTGCGTCGGATAACCTAAATGTTCTTTTCCTCTTAAAACAGGAATTTCAAATACATCGTCGCAATATTTTCCTTCCTTCATATAAACGATTTCTTGCTTACCGCCTTTTAATGCTGAAATTTTATATTTTCTTCCCTGTTCATCAACATGGTTGTAACGATGATGAGTTAGGGCTGAATAAGGCTGTAAAATCCTTTCTGGATAAAATGAAATCGTGTGACTTTTTGAGAACCAGAAAATGATGTCGTGCTTTTTGGGATAACATTTTTTGGGGATTGAGTTACCCGTATATTTCCACACAATTTCATTTCTAAATTGATTAGCTCCAAAAATCGCATCACAAATGGTTTTCAAATAATGACTGGCGGTGGGATCACAATGCAAATAGAAACTCCCCGTTGATTTCAAAACTCGATGTAATTCTAAAATACGCAAAGTCATCATCACCAAATAAGGAAAAACTTGAGGCGCAACTAATTGATAAGCATTTAAAAGCGTATGTAAAGGCTTGTTTTTAACGGTTTGAAGTTCTAATAAAGAATCGCTAACATTTTTATAAGACCACGTATCCTCAAAAGCCACCCGTTGCGTGTGTATCTCCTTGTCATCAAAGAAAATATTGTAATTACGTTTGGAATTAAACGGCGGATCAATGTAAATCAAATCCACTGTTTCATCTTTAATGTGATCACGTAATACATTTAAGCAATCCCCTAAATATAACTGGTTCATAAACTATTTTTCCTCAAAAATTATATTTCTAAATAATGACCAAAATAAGTTTTCTAGTTCTCGCGCGCGCTTAGAAAGATAAAAACCATGTAAAATCAACAAGTTGTTTTTGTAATTTAGGCGATAAAATATTAATTTCTTTTGATAAATGCTAGGTTTGCATGATAACAACTCTTGAGTTAAGAAAGGGGCGCGTCGATAAAAATGCTGCATTTTTATGATTTAATCCCTAAAATAATGAAAACACTTGCCAAAAAATACCGCTATGACTATTGAAAACATCTCCATCAACATTTTAACCCAACCGTTGGTCACGCAATTGATTGCCGATGCGGACGTGTTGCGGCTGACCATTGACTATTTGGACAACGGGTGTCGGATTGTCGATGCTGCGCTGGGGGGGCTTGAAGCGGGTCGCCGTTTGGTGGAAATCGCGCTCGGCGGACTTGGAAAAGTCAATTTAGACAGCCACTTACGTTTGCAAACCACCGCCCCTGCCTTAGCCTGCGCCGCCAGTCAATTTCCCAATTGGACGCTGCACTATAACAAAGGTAAAACACATTTTCACGGGTATGGTTGTGGGGCTGCGCAAGTTTTAGCCAAAAAATCCCCTATTCTCAAGCACTTAAATTATCAGGACCGCGCCGGAAAAGCCGCTTTAATCGTCCTTGCGGATCACATTCCCCCATTAGATTTAAGTGATCAAATTGCCGAAATTTGTGCCGTCGAACCCGATGAATTAACCTTAATTATTGTCCCACCACATAGCGTCGCGGGAATGATTTTACTGTTAAGTCAAGCACTTGCATTAACAGTTCGACAATCTCAAGCAGGCTGGGAACTCACCGACGCAACCATGGTCATTCCGTTGAGCGCGGCGGGCGGCAAACATTCCATTGAACGCGCCATGACCCACATTTTACAATTCGCCGACGTTGCTCTGTGGACAAATGCTGATCCTAAAACCATTTTGAAACACTTAAAAGATCGTCCAACTTTACCCGACAAACTTGATTTAGCTACTTTAATACTGATGCCCGCTAAAGTCACTATTTTTGCGCAAGGGGAATCTTTTATTTTAACTAAATGAAACACTTAACCCCCATTGTTCGGGTGGCGTAGAAATCATTTTTAATGGTGAAAGCGGCGAAGAAGGACGTAAAATTAGTTTAAAGTTTTTGGGTTGTTTTAGAAAGGTCAGTAAAGGGGTTTTAATTTCTTTGGGAAAAGGCAAACTTTCTACCTGATAAAACCACCCGTTTAATTGAGAAACTAATTGTCGCCAAATTCGCCCCACTTTGTAATCAATTTCTAATGCGACTATTTGTAATTGAGCGGGGTCTTGTCCTTTCAAGGTTGTTTGGAGTTGAAATATCCCCCATTCTTCACTTTGTAAGGTGCTGGATAAGAATTGTTGATCAGCTTTTTTCTGTAATTGAAATTGTAAATTTGCTCGAATAAACAAGTCGTTAGAAAATGGATAATGTAGATTTTCGGCATTAAGTTGCCAGTGTTCTGGAAAAGACTGTCCTACAAAGCGATATAAATCTTTAATGGTTACTTTTTGGGCAGTTAGTTTCTCTGTTTCAGGTAATTGCAGCGCAAGGTTTTCTATCACGCCTTGTAATAAAAAATCGATAGAAGCGGTTTCGTAATGCGCGGATAATGACGGTGAAAACTTAATAACTTGTTGATTTAATTGCTGTTTGAAATAAAAATCGCCAAGTGCTTTTGCCGCACCCATCGCCGCCGCGACCGCCAAAAGAGCGGTGTAACTAATTTTTTTGAGCAGTTCTTTGTTCATAACTTTATAATAATCAGATTTTTGCTTAGGAGAACATTATGATACAACGCGCGTTGATTAGCGTCTCGGATAAAACGGGAGTGGTGGAATTTGCTCGATCTTTACACGCTAAAAATGTCGAAATTTTATCGACCGGCGGAACAGCTAAGTTATTGATGCAAAACAAAATTCAAGTTATTGAAGTATCGGATTACACGGGTTTTCCAGAAATGATGGACGGGCGTTTGAAAACGTTGCACCCTAAAATTCACGGCGGTTTGCTCGGCAGACGCGGCATCGATGAAACCGTCATGCAACAAAACAACATTTCTCCGATTGATTTGGTCGTTGTGAATCTTTACCCATTTGAACAGACCGTTGCCAAGCCAGATTGCGATTTAGAAACCGCGATTGAAAACATCGATATTGGTGGACCAACTATGCTTCGCGCCGCCGCTAAAAATCATCAATCCGTTACGGTTGTTGTGGATAGTGCGGATTACAACGTTGTTTTGAAAGAAATGGAAGAAAACAATGGCGATACCACTAAAGAAACCCGTTTCAATTTAGCATTAAAAGTATTTGAACACACTGCGCGTTATGATGGTGCAATTGCAAATTACTTAGGCAAGCAACTCGATAAAGATTTTCCTCGAACATTGTCATTTCAATTCAAAAAAACTCAGTCAATGCGTTATGGAGAAAATCCTCATCAAAATGCTGCGTTTTATGTTGAGCATTCTCCCAAAGAAGCCTGCATTGCAACTTCTAAACAAATTCAAGGAAAAGAGCTTTCTTACAATAACGTTGCCGACACCGATGCTGCATTAGAATGTGTGAAATGTTTTGATGAACCTGCTTGTGTGATTGTGAAACACGCTAATCCTTGCGGTGTGGCGGTTGGAGAAAACATTTTAAGTGCTTACAATCGTGCATTTCAAACCGATCCTATTTCAGCTTTTGGGGGTATCATTGCATTTAATAGAACTTTAGATGCAGAAACCGCCAAAACGATCATTGATCGCCAATTTGTAGAAGTCATTATTGCGCCTGATATTTCAGAGGAAGCAAAACCCATTTTAGCCACCAAAACAAATGTGCGAGTGTTAAGTTGTGGTTTCTGGGAGAAATCTATTCCAGATTTGGATTTCAAACGGGTTAATGGTGGATTATTAGTGCAAGATCGGGATTTGGGCATGGTAACAAAAGATGATTTGAAAATTGTCACGAAACGAATCCCAACTGAACAAGAAATGCGCGATTTATTGTTTGCGTGGAAAGTTGTGAAATTTGTTAAATCAAATGCGATTATCTATTGTAAAGAGAATATGACGCTTGGAATTGGAGCTGGACAAATGAGTCGAGTGTATAGTGCGCGCATTGCAGCCATTAAAGCAGCCGATGAGAAACTAGAAATAAAAGGTTCGGTGATGGCTTCCGATGCGTTCTTTCCCTTCCGCGATGGATTGGACGCTGCAGCGGTGGTAGGCGTGACCGCAGTAATTCAACCCGGAGGTTCTGTGCGTGATGAAGAAGTGATTGCAGCCGCAGATGAACACGGTATTGCAATGGTCTTTACGGGAATGCGTCATTTTAGACATTAGAACTGTATTTCTGGTGCTCGATATTGAGCATCAGAAAGTAGGCGATTTAGAAATATGATAAAGCAAAGAATTTGGCATTTTATTTTATTAGTAATTGCAGTGATTGCTGTTTATTATCACACATTAGATGTGCCCTTTTATTTAGATGATTTTTCTTCAATTCAAGAAAACCCATTGATTTATAATTGGCAGGGTTTCTCGCAGTTGTGGCATTACGCACCGTTACGGGTTGTAGGTTATTTGAGTTTTGTTCTAAATTACCAAGTTCACCAATTTGATTTAATAGGCTATCATTTAGTGAATATAGGTATTCATTTTTTGGTGGGTTTGAGTTTATATCTGTTGGTTTCAACTTTATTAAAAACGCCGCAATTACAGGTTTCTCAACAAACGCATTTGTGGTTACCTTTATTGGTGGCTTTAATTTTTATTTTACACCCATTACATATTCAAGCGGTAACTTATATTGTTCAACGATTAGCATCATTAGCAACTTTGTTTTATGTAGTGACGATGTTAAGTTTTGTAAAAGCGCGTTTGAATACTGAGAAAAAAGTGATTTGGATAACCATTTGTGTGGTTTCTGCATTATTCGCTTTTTTTACAAAACAAAATACCTTTACTTTACCATTTGCTTTGCTGTTAATTGAAATTTGTTTTTTTGAAACATCTATTAAAAAATTGCTCCAATTTGGGCTAATTAGTTTAAGTATAATTATTTTGGGGACGACGGTTTTATCTTGGTATTTCAACTATCAGCCGTTTTCTTTGGAAGCCATGCAGGCTTTAACGAAAGAAACCAATAAAATTTCTCGGCTAGATTATTTCGCCAGTCAAATGCAAGTTATTTGGATTTACATTAAATTATTTTTTTATCCCACTACTTTGCATATCGATTATGATACTTTTCCTCTAAATGGTTTTAAGGATTTTCTTACAATTTTTGCTCTAATAGGGCATTTAATTGTTTTAGCAATTGGTTTCTATTTTTTGAGAAAACAGCCCTTTCTATCCTTTGGTATTTTCTTCTATTATTTGGCGCACAGCATTGAATCGGGTTTTATTCCTATCCGCGATGTTATTTTTGAGCATCGTACTTATTTACCCGACATTGGATTAACGATGATAGTTGGTTATCTTTTGATAGAAACATTAACTCAAAAAGTTAAGCTAGAAATGATTTTACCATTGAGCAGCGTGTTATTGGTTATATTGGGATTACAAACTTGGCATAGAAATCAATTATGGCGTGATCCTGTGGCTTTGTGGCAGCAAAATGTAACGCTTGCACCCAATAAAGAACGGGCATGGTCAGTTTTAGGAAAACATCTATTAGAAAGAAATAGAGCAACTGAAGGTATTAAGGCGTTAGAAACAGCCATTGAACTTCAAAGAAAAAATGGAAAAAAAGGTATCAATACAGTCGATATTATTAATTTGATTGTGGGTTTCAAAATGGTGAAGGAATATGATAAGGCTCTGCATTTGACGCAACAGGTTCTAAATCAATCCATGACCCCTTTATTAAAATCAAAGTTTCTAATCAATCAAGCGAATATTTACTATGATCAAGACCGTATTTTAGAAGCAGAGCAATCTTTACGTCAAGCCATTGCTATTTATCCAAATAATTTGATTGCAAAAGGCAATTTAGCCAGTCTATTAGGCAATAGAGGAAGTTTTGAGGAAGCGGAGGCTTTATATCATGAGGTTTTGCATTATGATCCGACCAATAAAGTCATTCAAGATAATTTACAAAATTTACGCAAAATGCGCCCATAAAATATGAATACAACTTTAGATTTTAGTCGTGTTAATTATTTAGAAATCAATGAATTACAAGCAGAACAACGCATTGATAATTTTTTACTAAAACACTTAAAAACGCTTCCCAAAAGCCATTTGTATCGTTTGTTGAGAAAAGGTGAAATCCGCGTTAATAAAGGGCGAATAAAACCTGACTACCGTTTGAAACAAAATGATATATTACGATTGCCGCCTTTACAATTAGAGCAAAAAGTTTCGTCACAACCTTCCTCACGCTTATTAGATTTATTAAGCAATTGTATTATGTATGAGGATAAAGAACTGTTAGTCTTAAATAAACCTTCGGGGATTGCTGTTCATGGAGGAAGTGGGATTTCTAGCGGTGTTATTGAAGGATTGCGTGCGTTATTTCCAAAAGCTCCTTTTTTAGAATTAGTGCATCGTTTAGATCGTGAAACGTCGGGTTGTTTGTTAATTGCAAAGAAACCTGCCATGTTAAGACAACTGCATGAAGATTTGAGAAACCACCAATTAGAAAAGACCTATTTAGCTTTAGTAAAGGGACGTTGGAATCCGCTCGTAACACAAATAAATGCGCCCTTGCAACGTAATATTTTACATTCGGGAGAACGCATGGTGAAAGTTGAAACAACGGGGAAAGAAGCCTTATCCTATTTTCATTTGCGCCAACATTTCAAAGAAGCCTCTTTCATGGAAATTAAATTAGCGACAGGAAGAACACATCAAATTCGAGTTCATGCAGCATTTGTAGGACATGGTTTGGCGGGTGATGAAAAATATGGTGATGGGGATTTCAATAAACAAATGAAAGAGTATGGTTTAAATCGTTTATTTTTGCACGCTTGGCGGCTTCGTTTGCCGCATTATGACAAACCATTTCAAGCTCCTTTAGATGAGCAATTGAAAAAAATCTTAACGATTTTACCAAAATAACCTTGAAAATTTGACAAATAGGCATAAACTGTTTAGTGTTTAACATCTTTTTAACAAACAGAGGAGTGTGCACAATGAAAAGTGTAACAAAACGTTGGATGGTAGTTATTATTGCAGGTATTTTAGCGATGCCTGTTTTTGCCGAAGAACTAACAGAGAACGATGTTATTTCAGGCACAATGAATATTGCTTTCAAAACTCGCGTAAGTCGTGATAAAAGTGGGAAATTCGCTGATGGTTCTCCTGTTTTAGGCGTTAAAGATGAATATAAAATTGATGTGCGCGTTGCGAAAACAACTGAGTTTTCTGGAACGGTATTGCGTCAGCCTAAGGTAAAAGTGAAACTCATCGGGGTTGAAGCACAGCCCGCTATGTTGCAATATGATTTGTCGGCATCGGTATTAAATCCCAGTAATTTAAGCCAAAAGAAAACGGTAGGAAAATGGGTAGGAATTGCGCCAATGGATACTGCAAATAATACCTTTAATTTCTCAGCCAGCAAAGATAATGAACTGCGAATGACCATTGATACTATTGGTAATGCACAAGGTTTTACGGATAAGTTTGGTGGTTCTTTAGTTGGCAAACAAGATAAAGGTGAAGGTTGGCAAGAGAAACTGACTTCTTTTACCTTTGAACGTGTGATTGGTAAAAAGAAAGTAAAATTGGAAGCTAAAAAGGTTGAACCCTTGCAATTCAAGGAAGTAGAACTCGCTAAAGGTCCTTCTTCCATTTATCCTCATACGGTTGTCAATGGACGCATGAATTTCGATTATCAAACCGGTAATTGGTATATTGACAACTTGCATTTCAAATATAATTTAGATGGCAAAGAAGTTGAAGATGTTGTTTCGGGCACTATCAAATGGGTTGAAGACTCTCAGCGCGCGACAAATGGTAAAGGAAAATACGATTTCAACGTGCGTTTCAACGAAGATAAATTTGCTGCTCAAACCAGTGAAGCCGATGCGTTTGGAAATATGAACGATGAGGAAGCCTTTTTCGCGGTGGATAATCGTGTGCCTGCGCTCAATGGTCAAGTGGATTATTTGGACACAATGGTGGCGGGTTCTGAAGCACCTACAGCCAGTCAAATTACTTACCGTTTGAATGCAAACAAATTGACTAAACAACAAATCATGAATTTCTTCAAATTGTGGATGTTGGCAATTGGTCCAATCAATGATGAATAGGCATTTGTAATTATTAAAACTCCGATGTTTGACAATGTCGGAGTTTTTTCTATTTAAAATGGATTTCAAATAAGGAAATATAGAAATGATTTTGGCAGAAACTTCTATTCATCGACCTGTTTTTGCGACAGTGATGAGTTTAATGATTATTTTAATTGGTATTATTGGTTATCAACGTTTGTCGGTAAGAGAATATCCTAAAATTGACGCGCCCGTTGTA
Source organism: Pseudomonadota bacterium (assembly GCA_041161065.1). GTDB lineage: Bacteria > Pseudomonadota > Gammaproteobacteria > Beggiatoales > Beggiatoaceae > DYRG01. The sequence goes on from JBEAVE010000022.1 coordinate 33,248, forward strand.
TCGGTAAGAACGGTGTATGCGGGAGCGAGTGCAGAAATTATAGAAAGTCAAGTCACCAAACCTTTAGAAAATTCCTTAGCAGGCATTGAAGGGATTAGAACAATTAAATCCGTTAGCCGTGAGGAAGTGAGCCAAATTACGGTGGAATTTGTTTTAGAAAGAAACATTGATGCGGCAGCAAATGATGTGAGAGATCGGGTTTCTCGAGTGAGAGGACAATTGCCCAAAGATTCAAAAGAACCGGTGGTTGCAAAAATTGAAGCAGATGCGCAAGCAATCATTTGGTTAGCCTTTTCTAGTGATATGCACAACGCATTAGAAATTACCGATTACGCCGACCGTTACATCGTTAATCGTTTGCAAACTTTAACTGGGGTTGCAAGTGTTATTATCGGAGGAGAAAGACGCTATGCAATGCGCATTTGGTTAGATAAAGAAAGATTAGCCGCTTATAATTTAACGCCACAAGATATAGAAACTGCCTTACAAAAACAAAATGTTGATATTCCCTCAGGACGGATAGAAAGTCTGCAACGAGAATTTACCGTTTTCTCTGAAACAGATTTGAGAACCGCCGATCAATTTGAAAACCTGATTGTTAAACAAACAAACGGTTATTCTGTACGTTTAAAAGACATAGGAAGTGCGCAATTAGGTCCTTTAGATGAACGTAATGAACTACGATTTGTTGGAAATCCCGCCGTAGGTTTGGGAATCGTTAAACAATCTAATGCAAATACCTTAGAAGTTGCACAAGCTATTAGAAAAGAACTTCCTAAAATTGAAAGCTCCTTACCTAAAGGAATGAAAATCCAAATCGCTTTTGATACCTCTATTTTTGTAGAGAAATCCATCGAAGCCGTTTATAAAACCATGTTGGAAGCATTGGGTTTGGTTATTTTGGTTATTTTCTTATTTCTGAGAAATGTACGCGCCACGTTAATTCCATTTGTTACAATCCCCGTTTCTTTGATTGGTTCGTTCATTTTTCTTTACGCATTTAACTTTTCAATTAATATTTTAACTTTGTTAGGATTAGTATTGGCAATTGGGTTAGTTGTTGATGATGCAATTGTAATGTTAGAGAACATTCATCGGCATATTGAAGAAGGAATGAAACCCTTTCAAGCAGCGGTAGCAGGCGCAAAAGAAATTGGGTTTGCTGTATTAGCGATGACCTTTACTTTAGCGGCAGTTTTCTTACCTTTAACCTTCATTTCTGGCAATACAGGACGCTTATTTGTCGAGTTTGCAATTACGGTTGCAGCGGCGGTGGTTGTGTCGGGATTTGTTGCTTTAACTTTAACGCCCATGATGTGTTCAAAATTGCTCAAACACCATGAGAAACATAACTGGTTTTATCGAGTCACAGAAAAGGGTTTGAATGGTTTAAACAACGGCTATCGTTGGCTTTTAATACAAGTATTGAAAGTACGTTGGTTAATGCTTGTTGTTTTCTTAGGTGCTGGATTTGCTTCTTGGTGGTTATTTACCCATTTGAAGACAGAACTTGCTCCCTTAGAAGATCGAGGAAATGTTGTCGGTATTATTGTTGCACCAGAAGGCGCGACATTGGAATATACTGATTACTACGCGAGGAAAATCGAGGAATTTTACCGTCAAATTCCAGAAATGAGTAGCTATTTCATGGTGGTTGCACCCGGATTAGAAAAACCCAATCCTGTTAATAATGCTTTATCATTTCTACGTTTGAAAGCGTGGGAAGAACGCAGTCGATCTCAGCAAGAAATTGTGAAAACATTATTTCCTAAATTAATGGGTTTGACGGGGGTGTTAGCTTTTGCAATCAATCCGCCTTCGTTGGGACAAAGTTTTCGTTCTACGCCTTTGCAGTTTATTGTGCAAGGAAATACCTATCAACAATTAGATGAACTCACCAATAAAATGCTTGGAAAAATGCGAGAAAATAAACAACTTTTTATGCCTGACAGTGATTTGAAATTAAACAAACCACAGCTAAAAATAGAAATAGATCGGGATAAAGCCTCTGCATTAGGTATTCAAATTGATGAAGTGGGAAGAACATTAGAAACCTTATTGGGAGGACGGCAAGTTACTCGTTTTAAGAAAGAAGGTGAGCAATATGACGTTGTCGTGAAATTGAAAGATCAGGATCGCACAAAACCCGCCGATCTTACCTCAATCTTCATTCGTAACAAAACAGGACAACTCATTCAATTGGCTAATATTGTCAAAATAAAAGAAACCGTTGCACCTAAAGAACTCAACCATTTTAATCGTTTAAGAGCGGTTATTTTATCTTCTAATCTTGCGCCTAATTATACGTTAGGAGAAGCATTAGAATTTATGGAAAATACCGCGAAAGAAATCCTCCCCGCAGGCACGCAAATTTCTTTAGATGGTCAGTCGAGAGAATTAAAAGAATCAGGACAAGCATTGTACAGTGCATTTATTTTAGCACTAATGTTTATTTATTTAGTTCTCGCCGCACAATTTGAGAGTTTCAAAAGCCCGTTAATTATTATGTTCACTGTTCCTTTAGCATTGGCGGGAGCTTTGTTAGCCTTACAACTGGCTGGACAAACCCTAAATGTATATAGCCAAATTGGTTTGGTGATGTTAGTGGGATTGATTACAAAACATGGGATTTTAATTGTAGAATTTTCTAATCAATTACAAATGAAAGGCATGAATGTTTATGATGCTGTGATTGAGGCTTCTACCTTGCGTTTGCGCCCGATTCTAATGACGACAGCGGCGATGGTATTAGGTGCTTTGCCGTTAGCAACCGCGCACGGTGCAGGGGCTGAAAGTCGTTTGCCAATTGGTTGGGTTATTGTGGGTGGTTTAACGTTAGGAACGCTTTTAACGTTGTTTGTTATTCCAAGTGTTTATACATTTCTAGCAAACCGTCATGTTGTTCCAAATGAGGAAGAAAAAAAACCGCTTGAATTTAGCACTATCACTATTGAAACACGACCAGAAGAACATAGGTAATCTAAAATGAGATTTATTTTTCTTGATTGGTTGAGGATTTTTGCTTTCTCAAGCGTGCTTATTGGGCACAAATTTATGCCAGAACTAAATGCCGCCATAAATAATCCAAATTTTCATGCAACGCCTAAAGCTCTTTTGTCATTTCTTATGCCTTTTTTTCAAGGTGGTGGAGCAGGAGTTATCGTGTTCTTTATGGTATCTGGCTACATTATTACCCATGTCTTAACGCAGGAATCTACTACTCAATTTCTTATTAGAAGAATCTTTAGAATTTACCCCTTATATATTGCGGCGGTAATAATAGAACAAATTTTAATTAACTCAGGTCAACAAATAGTCTGGTCAAATTTAATTTTACGATGTTTATTAGTGGGTGATTTCTTTTCAATTCCATATGCTTTAGCAGAGGTTGAATGGACACTCCGAATTGAAATTATGTTCTACTTATTGATGGCATTAAAACAACAGATTTGGTCTCCTTCAATTGATGAGAAATATTTTTTTATTTTCTTAGTTCTATTAGTATTAATATTTAGTATATTGCCGCCCTTTCCTAACGCACCATTTTTGTTTAAAAACTATTTCTTTTTGTATATGCCTTTTATTTTTCTAGGTGTTGGGTTTTATCTTTTTGAAAAAGGTGAAATAAATGGTTTATTATTTTTAGGTTTCATTGGATTGGTTTTCTCTCTTCATTGGAAAGGGATAGCACTTTATCAACCTAATTGGGTATCTGCTCATTTTGCCTTTTTGGGATTTATGTTATTTGCAGTTGCATGGCAGTTTAGAAATAAATTTAAAACCAATCTATTAATAGTTTTTCTTTCTAATCTAACCTACTCTGTTTATCTTTTTCATAACTGGTTATTTGATTATTTTATGAGGATAGAAAACTCTAAATTTATTGCTTTACTTTTGTTATGTATTTCGAGTTATATGTTCTACATAATAATTGAGAAACCCGCCATTTCTTTTGGAAAAAAGCTCTCGAAGAAGCATTCACTATGAAGCATTTCTTGATTGAGAAAACGTTAGCTTGCAGAAGCGTTATTTAGGGATAAGAAATATGTTACATCAAACAGCAGATATTCAATCTTCTCAAATTGGGGAAGGAACAAAAATATGGCAATTTGTCGTCGTTTTACCTAATGCAAAGATAGGAAGAGACGTGAACATTTGCTCACATTGTTTTATAGAAAATGATGTAATGATTGGTGATCGAGTCACAATCAAATGTGGTGTTCAACTTTGGGACGGAATTACCATTGAAGATGATGTTTTTATTGGACCGAATGTTAGTTTTACAAATGATCGTTTTCCCAAAAGCAAAATTTACCCAGAAAGTTTTGGTAAAACTATCGTGCAAAAAGGAGCATCAATTGGCGCAAATGCAACCATTTTACCTAATCTTACCATAGGAACAAATGCAATGATTGGGGCGGGATCAGTGGTTACTCGTTCTGTTCCGTCGAACGCAATTGTTGTGGGTAATCCCGCTAAAATTATTGGTTATGTCGACACTAAAAATAATAAAACAAATATGAGTGAAAAATCCTATCCTCAAACGATAGGAAAAATTGAAACAACGGTTTCAGGTGTAACCTTTCATACCTTTCGTTCAGTGCCTGATATGCGTGGAGAATTGTCGGTGGGTGAATTTGAGAAAGAAATCCCATTTAAACCATTACGTTATTTTTTGGTTTTTAATGTGCCTACCACTGAAACACGAGGTGAGCACGCGCATAAGACTTGCCATCAATTTTTAATTGCGGTTAAAGGAACGGTTCATGTGGTTGCAGATGATGGTAAAAATAGAGAGGAATTTATTTTAGAACAAAACAATCAAGGTTTATATCTTCCTCCAATGACTTGGGGTATTCAATATCATTACTCATTAGATGCAGTTCTTTTAGTTTTTGCCTCCGATTATTATGATTCAAGTGATTACATTCGTGATTATTCTGAATTTACAAAACTGATTTCAACATGATAGCTAATATTCGTTTTCAAAAGTGGATAAAATTCCTAATAGGTGGCGGAATAAATACCGCTTTTACCTATGCAATCTATCTTGCATTAATGTTATTTGTACATTATCAAATGGCTTATTTAATTGCTTATGTTGCAGGAGTTATTTTTGCGTATTGGTTCAATGCGATTATGGTGTTTAAAGTTCCTTTGTCGTGGAAGGGCTTATTTTCTTATCCCATCATATACATTATCCAATACACAATCTCAGCATTTTTATTAGATTTTTTTGTAGAAACTTTACAAATTGATAAAACTTTTGCACCCTTAATTATCGTCGTTCTGATGATTCCACTTACTTATGTATTAAACAAATACATTTTACTAATTTTTTCTCCCTCTAATCGGTAGAATTTATGCAGCACAAATGGCAAGAAAAATTGAGTTCAGTACTCATGGCTTTTCCTATAATAGGATTAGCTATTAGCGGGTTGTCGTGGCTTCATTTTGGCGTTGATTTACCTTACTTAGATGATTGGAGAGCCTATCGTGAAGGAGCAGTGGGTTCTCTTGATTTGAAATACCTTTTTACAAGTGCTAATGATACCCTATATCCTGTTGGAAAAATGCTTGATTCTCTTGCATATCGTTTTCTCAATGGAAATTCTATTGCATACCAATTCATTTCAATGATAGGAATTTTAGGATCGTTACTATTTTTACAGTGGAAACTATTGTCATTGGTCTTAAAAGAAAAATTACTAATTGGATCAGCATTTAGTCTTTCAGTATTGGTTATTCAACCGGGTACTTATTGGGGCTTAACTGATTTAGCCTATCATCAAGCCATTCCTCTTGTTATGGTTCTTTTATTGATGTATTTAATATTGAAAGGAACTTGGCGTAATTGGTATATTTCAATAATTATAATATTGGGTTTAGTTGCGGGGTTTTCTTATATTAGTGGTGCATTTGCTATTTTTGTTTTAAGTATTGTTTTATTAATATTTAGCCTTTTTATAGAAAAAACTGAACGAAAACCGGTTTTAATCGGTGGATTATCGCTTTTAATTCCTGCAATTATTACGACATTAGCCCAAATATGGGTAATTGCCGTTGTACAAAAAGGAACGCACCGTCCCGACGCACCATTAGCATTACCCATAGAAAGCGATTTTTGGTTTTTTACGCTAGGAAAAGTCGCCCGTTCTTTAATGCTATCTTCTAATGAACCTATTTTATCTTTAGTCGTAACCAGCCTTATTTTAGCATTAGTTTTTGTATTAATATTTGCGGCATTAAACACGGTTATTAAAAATAAGAAACAATCCCTAGAAACGATTTCACCAATCCTCATTTTTATTAGTATTTTTGGAATAGTATTTATCTATTTGATGTTGGTTTCTGCGGGGAGAACAAATTTACGTCCAGAAAATATCAAAACTCCTCTTGAAATATTCTCATTTGGCTTTCACCGATTTCATTTTTTTTGGGTAACTATTTTTTGGTCTTGGGTGATAGCAATAATATTTCTTTTTACAGAGAAATACTCCCGTAAATTACAACATAAAATAGCGTTAATTATTCCTTTGATAATTATTCCACTTTTATTATATTCTGGTGTATTTGATCATGACAAATATTTTCAATATGAATCTAGGATTAGAATTGATGGTATAATTTGTATAAATCAAGAATTACAAAAAGGAACAAATATTAGTTGTCCCCAGCTTTATCCAGCTCCTTTGAGATCAGCACTTCTCAAAGCAAAAGAAACAAATGCCTCTTTTGCTCGGTTTTTGCCTATTTCAAATCTTCCATTTTTCAGAATGTCAGAGGATTTAGCAGGTAAAACTATTCAATTAAAGAATGTTGCAGTCAGTGATCATAAGAATGGCATTACAACTTTGCAATCGGAAAGTAATGATCCAATGATTATTTTTAGTACTGGAATCCCAAAGAAAATGGCGAAATGTAAAACATTAGAAATAGAAGTTTCTATGCGTGTCTCACAATCAGATCGAGCGCAAATTTTCTTTATGTCGCCTAATCAAACAGACTATCAAGAAAGTGCATCAACAACTCAAATGGTTTACACTAATAACGAGTTTAGAAGCGTTGTTTTTACCCTTAATAGTCCAAACGGGTTTGTGGATAAGTTGAGATTTGATCCTGTAACAACACCGCAGAAATTTGAAATTAAAGAACTTGAAGTCCGATGTCGAGTGTAAATTATGAAAAGAAAAGTATTTCTATTGGTATTGTTTTCTTCTTGGGTTCAAGCAGAGGAAGATGCGCTACGTTGTTCTTCTGATGCGCGTTCGGAATCGTGATTTGATCAAACGCAAGCCTATATTTCTGAAAGTGTTTGTAGTTCAGCGTTGTGGTTTGATCATTTCTTTGTTAATGAAAGAGATGAGGCAGAAAATGTCGACCGTTATCTTCGACTTACTTCCATGCTGGGATACCGTAAAATAGAAGGTTTTGATAGTAATATAAGGCTAAATGGAAGAGTTGAATTTCCAAACTTTCAAAAGAAACTTCATCTTATTCTACAAAGTGAGCATGACAAAGATGCCTTAGATGTTTTAACACAGAGCAATCAACCTAATTATTTGCTCAATAAAAATAATACAAAAAGTTCAAATAGTGTTGGTTTGCGTTGGGATGTTGCGCAGAAATCCAATTCCTCATTTTCAATGAATGCAGGATTACGGTTTCACGGGACGGTTAATTTGCGATTGCAAGGGCGTTATCGTTACACTTATCCATTGGGAGAGGATTCTCTCGCACGTTTAACGCAAAGTGTGTTTTGGGAAGGTAGTGAAGGCGTTGGAGAAAATACCCGTTTTGATGTAGAGAAACTGCTAGCTCCACAAACGCTTTTACGCTTTAGTCAAAACTTAGGTGTTTCTGAGGTGAGTAAAGGTAAGGAATGGGTTTCTGAGGTTGCGCTTTTTCATCATTTTGAACGTGAGCAAGCGGGAGCTTTAACGTTTTGGTTAAGTGGAGCAACGAAGCCAGCTGATCAAATCAGTGGATTAGAGGAAACAGGTTTCAGTGTGCGTTATCGGCAGAGTTTCTTTCGTCCTTGGTTGTTTTTTGAAATAGAACCCCATTATCGCTGGGTTCGCAAAGAATCAACTCATAATTTTCAACCCTCCCCGGGTATTATTGCCCGCATTGAAATTTTATTTGGTCAGAAATACAACCCGTAAAGAAACTTGGTCACACTAGCAGTGTAGTTAGTGGTGTACAAACTATGTTTCTGGAGTTAGTTTTCTAATACGTTTTTGAGAAAGCGTCCTGTGTGAGAAAGCGTTATTTCTGAAATCATTTCTGGTGTTCCCGTTGCAATAATATTTCCTCCCCCTTCGCCGCCTTCGGGTCCTAAATCAATAATCCAATCCGCCGTTTTAATCACATCTAAATTATGTTCAATCACCACAACCGTATTTCCATGCTCTCTTAAACGGTGCAAAACTTTGAGCAACTGTGCAATGTCGTGGAAATGCAAACCTGTGGTTGGTTCATCTAAAATATATAACGTATTTCCAGTATCTCTTTTAGAAAGTTCCTTTGCTAATTTCACCCGCTGTGCTTCCCCGCCCGACAACGTCACCGCATTTTGACCCAATGTAATGTACGACAAACCCACTTCCATTAACGTATCTAGTTTGCGTTTTATGGTAGGAATTGCAGAGAAAAATTCCGCCGCTTCCTCTACCGTCATTTTCAATACATCAGAAATGTTTTTTCCTTTGTATAAAATATCCAAAGTTTCTCTATTATAACGCGCCCCTTTACAAATATCACAAGGCACATACATATCGGGAAGAAAGTGCATTTCAACTTTAATCACGCCATCACCTGCACAGGCTTCACAGCGTCCTCCCTTCACATTAAAACTAAAACGCCCCGTTTGATACCCTCGAGAACGCGCTTCTTGTGTGGCGGCAAATAGCTCACGAATCGGCGTGAACAAACCCGTATAAGTCGCTGGATTTGAACGCGGTGTTCTTCCAATCGGACTTTGATCAACATCAACCACTTTATCAAATAATTCTAATCCCGCCACTTTCTCAAATGGAGAAATGTCTAAATTCGCATTATTTAATACATTTGCTGCTAAAGGATATAAGGTATCATTAATTAACGTCGACTTACCCGATCCAGAAACCCCTGTAATACACACAAACAACCCAATTGGGATTTCTAAATCCACCTGTTTTAAATTGTTTCCACTCGCCCCAAACAAATAGAGTATTTTCTCAGGATTTAATGGTGTTCTTTGCGCAGGAATAGCAATTTTTTGTTTGCCCGACAAATACTGTCCCGTTAAAGAATTTTCTATCTGTTGTATTTCTTCCGGCGTGCCTTGTGCAATGACATTTCCTCCATGCACACCCGCACCTATTCCTATATCAATTACTTGATCAGCATTTCTAATCGCTTCCTCATCGTGTTCTACCACAATAACGGTATTTCCTAAATCGCGCAAATGAAATAAAGTTTCTAACAATCGTTGATTATCTCTTTGATGCAATCCAATCGACGGTTCATCTAAAATATACATAACACCGACTAATCCCGCGCCAATTTGACTAGCTAAACGAATTCTTTGGGCTTCTCCTCCCGATAATGTTTCTGCACTTCTATGCAATGTCAAATAGTTCAAACCTACATTAATGAGAAATTGTAGACGCAAAGCAATTTCTTTGGTAATTTTCGCCGCAATTTCCGCTTTTGTTCCACTTAAATTCAACTCATCAATAAACTGTTTTGCTTTCGCAATGGGCATAGCTGAAATGTGAGGAAGTGTAATATTATTAATAAAGACATTTCTTGCCGATTCATTTAATCTTGTTCCTTCACAACTTTTGCATGGGTGAAAACTAATATATTTCCCCATTTCTTCACGCACAGAAACCGATTCTGTTTCACGATAACGGCGTTCTAAATTTGGAATAATTCCTTCAAAAGGTTTGTGTTGAATAAAGGCAGTTCCTCGATCATTATAATAATTCAACGCGATTTCAACGTCAGCACTACCATATAATACAATTTGTTGGATTTTTTTAGAGAGTTTTTCAAAAGGCGTATTTAAATCAAATTTGAAATGTTGTGCAACACTTTCTAACATTTGAAAATACCACGCTGTTTTTTTATCCCAACCTCGAATTGCGCCTTCCGATAAACTTAATTGTGGATTGTGTACAACTTTATGAGAATCAAAGAATTGCTTAATTCCTAAACCATCGCATTCGGGACATGCGCCTGTTGGATTATTAAAGGAAAATAAACGGGGTTCTAATTCAGTTAAACTATAACCACACTCTGGACACGCAAAGTTTGCAGAAAACACTAAAAACGGTTTTTCCAATTCATTCATAAAAGCAACATTTGCAATGCCTTGTCCTAATTTCAAAGCAGTTTCAAATGATTCTGCTAAACGTAATTTCAAATCTTCACGCACCTTAAAACGATCAACAATAACTTCAATAGTGTGCTTTTGATGTAATTTAAGTTTGGGGGCTTCTTCTAATTCATAAATTTCATCATTTATTCTCGCGCGGACAAATCCTTGTGCTTTTAACGTTTCTAATAATTGCAAATGCTCTCCTTTACGATTTTTTACTACGGGAGCTAAAATCATTAAGGGTGTATTTTCCTCTAAACTTAAAACCTGATCGACCATTTGACTAATGGTTTGTGCATTGAGAGGAAGTTGATGGGTTGGACAACGCGGCTCTCCTACCCTTGCAAATAACAATCTCAAATAGTCATAAATCTCGGTTACTGTTCCCACCGTAGAACGCGGATTATGAGAGGTAGATTTTTGTTCAATTGAAATCGCGGGAGAAAGCCCTTCAATATGATCTACATCGGGCTTTTCCATCATCGATAGAAACTGTCTTGCATACGCCGACAAAGACTCCACATAACGGCGTTGTCCTTCCGCGTATAAGGTATCAAATGCTAAAGAAGATTTACCCGATCCAGAAATCCCTGTAATCACAACTAATTTATCACGGGGGATTTCTAAATCGATGTTTTTCAAATTGTGCGTTCTTACGCCGCGTAAAATAATTTTGTCCATTCTTTCAAATCTCCAAATAAAATCCCCTCTTCATTGGTCGAAAGAGGGGATATTTGTTAAGGGTTTCTTATTGCGCGTTAAACACATTTCCAAAGGATTTTAACGTTTTTTCAATGTTACCACCCGTAAGATTTTCTTTGGTTTCTCCAAGCACATAAATTTCAACGCGGCGATTCTGTTGCCGTCCAGCTTCGTTGATATTACTTGCAATGGGTTTGTTCATACCATGTCCAATAACACTCAAACGGGCTGGTTTTACACCCCGTTGCACTAACGCATAATAAACACTGGTTGCGTGTTTCTCCGATAAAGTTTGATTATATTCTTTCTCTCCCCAATTATCGGTATGACCTTCAATTGAAATGTTTTTGTCGGTCTTTTTGTTTAGGATTTCTGCAATTTTATCTAATGTTGGAAAGATTTCAAATCGCAACGTTGATTCGTCCACATCAAATAAAATGCTTTCAGGCAATCGAATAAACGCGCCTTTCTCGGTATCTGACCAATCTAAATTAAAAGGGTTGCTCGCACAGCCTCCTAATAAAGAAACCAAACATAAAAATAGTATTTTTTTTAACATCAATCTTCTCCTCTAATGAAATAAAAAATCAGTTCTCCATTGCTAATAATTCATCATAAACTTCCCACGCCGACTGGGCTTCTTCTTCGGTCATTTTTTGAATGGCATAACCCACATGCACCATTACATAATCTCCTACCTTTATTTCCTCATGTTGTAACATAAACAAACTAACTTCGCGTTCTACCCCTTTTGCTTCGCAACGTGCATTGAAATGATTGATTTCTACAATTTGCATTGGAATACCTAAACACATATTTTAACTCCTCTCACACTACTTAGACAATGCTAAAAGAACACCGTCCCAAAAAGCAATACGCGCTTGCAATGCTATTTTTGCGGCTTGGTTAGCTTCTTGATATTTGATGGGATCATTTGTACATAACGCATTTAACAAACGCAACGACAACGGCGCGTGAAAATCCTCATCTAAATGAATATGGCGTTTCAAATAGAAATGAAAAATCGGGGCTTGTTGTTCAGTAATATTCATTTTAGCTAGAAAAGCCCGAAACATCTGAGGAATAATGTGTTCTCTCCCTAATGCCAATGCCGCTGCAACGCAATGGGGTTTCTCTGCAAAAATGAAATCAAAAGTGGTTTGCATAAATTGGCGTGAAGCAGAAGGAATTTCTGCATTGGTCAGTGCTATTTTTATCCCCTTTTCCTCCACTTGAGAAATAAAAGATAAAGGCGCAGTTGTATTCGCACCAACCTCTATCATTGCTTGACAATATAATTCAAAATGACTACTAAAGTTTCTATCAGGGGTTTGATCGGATTCTTCCTCCAAAACAAGCTCATTTATAAAACGCCGAACCGAACCATCGCCTTTAGGAGTCCAAGGATAAGTAGAAGGTGCAATTTGTTGTTGTAAGTATTTGACTATTGACATAAAATCCCACACCGAATATACATGGTGGGACATAAAACAACGCAAATCTTCTATATCCGTAATTGCACTATAAACGGGGTGCTGATTCAAATGCGTCTGTAAAGGCTTTATTTCCTCAAAAGAAAACATTTTAGTTATCCTTTTTCTTTATTTTTTCTAAATGCGCTAGAAATTGATCGGCGGTTTTAAATCCCACAATTCTAAATTGCGTAAGTTCTTCACCTTGTTGATTAAAAAATAAAATCGCCGGCGGACCATAAAGTTTGAACTGTTTTAAAAGGGCTTTATCTTGTTCTGTATTTGCAGTCACATCGGCTTGTAATGTAACCATATCTTCTAAAGCCGTTTGCACCCGTTGATCGGCAAAAGTATAAACCTCTAGTTCTTTACACGAAATACACCAATCCGCATAAAAATCTAACATAACAAGTTCACCTTTTGAATCATTGAGTGCTTCTTTCAATTCCTCTAAATGACTGATTTGATCAAATTCAAATTCCTCACTCATTTCTTCAGAGCAAGAAATAACTCCTTTTAATGGTTGAAAAACACTATTTCCACCCAATGACGCACCAATGATTAGCAATGCACCATAAAACGCCATGATTAAAGAAATTCCTTTGACTAATTTACGCCACCCAGAAACCTCTGCAGGCAGACTTTGAAATGCACCCATATAAACCGCTGGAATAATCAATAATAAAGCGTATAAAACCATGCTTATTTGTACAGTTAAAACCCTTTCTAACATCCAAACCGCAACGCCCAATAATAAAACACCAAATACGGCTTTAACATTTTCCATCCAAACACCTGCTTTGGGTAGAAACTTACCCGCCGATGTTCCAATAATAATGAGAGGAACGCCCATGCCGATGCTCAAAGCAAATAATGCCGCTCCACCTAAGAACGCATTACCTGTTTGTCCAATAAAAATTAGTGCGCCTGCTAAAGGTGCGGCAACGCAAGGTCCAACAATCAAAGCAGAAAGAAATCCCATGATTGCAACACCGATTAGTGTTCCTCCACTTTGGCGATTGCTTAAATGGTTTAATTTGTTTTGAATAGCGGTTGGCATTTGTAATTCGTAGAAACCAAACATTGATAGCGATAACAAAACAAAAATCGCTGCAAAACTCACTAAAACCCAAACATTTTGAAACATTGCTTGGAGGTTTTCACCTACTAAACCCATTATAACGCCCACAATAGTATAAGTGAGTGCCATTGACAATACATAAATGAGAGAAAGTACAAAGGCTTTTTGAGGTGTAATATCCTTTTGTCCAACGATTATACCCGATAAAATAGGAATCATTGGAAACACGCAAGGCGTTAATGCTAACAATAAACCAAATCCAAAGAAACTTAATAAAATCCAACCCACACTATTTTGAGCTAACGTTTGAGCAATTTCATCAGTTTCAGATAAAGGTTGTTGTTCGGTTTGTTGTTGAGGAAGTGTTTGTGTATTTTCTGAAGAAATAATCGTGGTTGGTGCATTTTGAATCAGCGTTAATGATTTTATTTGTGGCGGATAACACAATGCCCCTTCCGCGCAACCTTGATAAGTGATTTCTAAAGAAAGTGTTTTATCCGCTTTCTCGAGAGGTAATTTAGCAGTGAGTTGCTGATAATAAACTTCTGTTTTTCCTGAAAATTCATCTTCATGAGGCTTACCCATAGGTAGTTCAATTGTACCTAATTGACCGCCACTTTTAAGTGCGAATTTTAATTTATTTTTATACAAATAATAGTTATTAGCAATCTGCCAATTAACGGTAACAACATTAGGTTCTGTCCATTCTGCGGTTAATTTGAAAGCCTCATCAGGATCGAGGAAATTTTGATTTTCCACCACAATTGGTTGATTTGTTTTACCCAAATTAGCTAACAAATCTGTTTTATTTGTAGTAGAAAGCATTTTTTCTTTAATTTGGGGCGGATAACAAAGCCCTTTTTCTGCGCAACCTTGATAACTTACTTTCAAATTTGTTGGGGAAGAAAGCGGTTGTTTTAACGGAACAAACAGTTCTAATTTTTGGTAATAAACTTCAGTTGTTCCAAAATTAGCATCTTGTTTCATTTGAGCGGGAGGAAATTGGATTTCTCCCATATTTGGAAAATCGATGTAAATTTTGTTTTTGTACAAATAATAACCGTCCGCGATTTGCCAAGTTAATTTAACGGTTGTGGGATTTTCTAAGGTGGCATCAAACAAAAAAGCCATTTCTGGATCGAGGAAATCTTCGGTATTTTGTGGCGAACTATTTTGAGGTAATTTTAAACTAATCTTTTGAAGATGCGGCGGATAACAATTATTGACATTATAAAGACAACCATGCGACAAAATATTTAATGCTAATTCATTGCTGGTGTTTTGTGTACGTTGAAAGGGCATTTCAAATGTTAAAATTTGGCGATAGGTTGCAAAATTACCAAAAAAATCATCGTGTTCAATCAAGCCAGTGGGCAATTCTGCATTGGCAATTTCGATGCCTAGCGTATCAGAAGAAATCCGTAATTGATCTCGAAATAAAAAGAAATTATCCGCCATTTTCAAATGGATTCTTACCTTATTATTTTCAATGAGTTCTGCATTTGCACTAAAAACTTGTTCCAAAGGCGGCAAAGCATCTTGTGCACAAGTACTGTTCACTAAAAAAGCTAAAAAAAGATAAAATAATTTCACGCAGGATTCCTCGTATTTTTGTTTAACCAAGTCAAATAAGGTTGATGTCCATTTGTAATGGGTAAAGCAATGATTTCTGGGGTTTGATAAGTATGGTATTTTTTAATCACATTTTCTAAGTCATTAAAACAATGTTGAGTGGTTTTAATTAATAGGGTAATTTCTTGATCTTTAACGAGTTGATTTTCCCACCAATAAAACGACTGAACATTAGGGATAATATTCACACACGCGGCGAGTTTTTCTTCCACCAAATATTGAGCAATTTGTTCTGCTAACGTTAATGTGGGACAATTACATAAAACCACTTGAAAATCAGACATTTCAAATCACCGATAGACCAAAGTATTCTAACATTTGAATTAGACGGATTAACGGCAAACCAATAAGCGCATTGGGATCGTTTCCTTCCATGTTTTCAATTAGTGCAATGCCTAAACCTTCAGATTTGAAACTGCCCGCGCAATTATAAGCAGGTTCTTTGCGCAAGTAGTTGTCAATTTGTTCTAAGTTTAACGCTCGAAACTTAACGGTAAATGAAATCAAATCGACTAGAGTTTCTTGGGTTTTTGAATTGAAAACACACAAACCTGTTTGAAAAACGACTTTCTTTCCGCTTAAAAAGCAAAGTTGTTCGACCGCTTTATCGTGCGTTAAAGGTTTTCCTAAAATTTGATTTTCGACAACGGCGACTTGATCTGAACCTATGATTAAAGCATTGGGATAGGTACTTTGTGCGGCTTGTGCTTTCAAAATTGCCAAACGTTGCACTAAATCTTCAGGTTTTTCATTAAATTGCGGTGTTTCATCGACGGGTGGAGAATGCACTTCAAACGGTAATGCAAGCCGTTGCAAAAGCATTTGACGAAAAGGGGACGTGGACGCTAAAACCAACACCATCTGAAAATCCGTTTTGACAAAAAAAGACTTTATACTATATCATTATCGGCTTTTATTTAGTAGCTGCTCATTTCATGATGCTCACGCAATTGCCTGATTATTTGATTGATCCTTGGCAACTCGCCTCGCAAGGCAGCGTCTTAAAAGGACGTTTGGCATTAACCAAAATGACCCGTTTGCAAGCGGCGTTGTCGGCGCACGCGGACTGGGCGACGTTGGATTGGCATTTTAGCATGATCAACGGGCAGCCGGTGATTCGCGGCACGGTGGCGGCGGAAGTGACCGTCCAATGCCAACGATGTTTGCAAGATATGGTCATTCAAGCGGTCGGAGAAACTTGGTTGTGCGCGGTGCATGAACATTTTAACGAGGAGAAAATTCCTGAGGGATTTGAACCAGTTATCGTCGAACATCAGCATATTTTATTAAGCCAATTGGTCGAAGATGAATTGATTTTATTGCTCCCGTTTGCCCCGATGCACGAGGTGTGTCCAGAAAACCCTTATCATGTAGAAACGGTTGAGGAAATCCCTTTAGAAAATGAAAAGAAACCAAACCCTTTCGGTGTGTTAGCGCAGTTGAAAAAATAAATTAACTTTCCAAACAAATAAAACCTTCTAAGTTTTTGAAATTTAGAAGGTTTTTTAATTCAATTAAATCAAAGACTTATTTTAATTCAATCTCGGTTGCAAAGGTTGTGGGTTGTTTCTCAACCGCTAAATCAATCGGGGCGGAAACTGCGCCACTGCTCACCGCCGTGCCATTGATTTGAATGGCGTTGTAATAAGTGCTTGAATTCCAAGTGGCACCGCCATCGGCGGATAATGCATAAGCGAGATAAGTCCCAGCACCGTCAGTGGGTGGTGCACTAGGCACTTGCCAGGATAAAAAATTTGTTGCGATTCCCCGAGCAACTACCCAATATTTAGTGTTGGCTTGCAATGTTATGGTGCTAGCTGGGGTAAAAGTCGCTTCCGTTGGCGTTGCCCCGTAAGCTGTGTGGGTTAAGGGATTGGGGGCTAAGGTTGCAATAACGTTTGTCGTGGGTGTGTTCGTGCCGTCATGACTGCGTAGTTCGACAAATGTTTGTGCATCGGCTTCTGTTCCTGTGCCTGCTGTAAGCACGATTTTGACGTTATCTAAGGTATGATCCGACGCACCCATTTGAAAGCTTACGGCTTTATTGGCAGAATTACTAAGCGATGTGGTAGTTATATAAGACCCTGTAATATTGCCAATAATTTCAGCGGCATAGACACTTTGACTCAGCAATAAAAGAGCACTTGATAAACGCGCAAAGGTTTTTACGCTATTTTTTGAGGATTTGAGGATTTGAGGATTTGAGGATTTGAGGATTTGAGGATTTGAGGATTTGAGGATTTGAGGATTTGAGGATTTGAGGATTTGAGGATTTGAG
>JBEAVE010000028.1:0-4699 GCA_041161065.1 Pseudomonadota bacterium
AAAAAATATTACAATTAGCGACAGTGAAGCAGATTTGATTGAAATCGTGAAAAAGCGTTTGAATAATCCTCAAAAAGGCATTAAGGTAAATTTAGATGACTTATGAGCTTGAATTTGATCCACGTGCTTTAAAGGAATGAGAGAAACTAGATATTTCTATGCGTGAGCAATTTAAGAAAAAATTAAAGAAAATATTGAAAAATCCCCGTATAGAAACTAATAAACTCCGTGAATTACCAGACTGTTATAAAATAAAGCTACGTTCTTCAGGCTATCGTCTAGTTTATCAAATACAAGAAGAGAGAATTACTGTTTTAGTAATTGCCATTGGAAAACGAGAAAAATCAGAAGTTTATGAAGATGCAAAACACCGATTGTAAAATTGTTATATCTAATTATATTTCTCAAACGTGCACTAAAGACTTTGGTTAAAATAGGGAAGAATTTTTTAGAAGGAATAAAATAATGCTGACAGAAATTGTGACGGTGATGCAAGGCGTTAAAGGGGTTTATGATCTCAAACAAATTGCGACCACGCTGTGGAAAGGTGATAAGAAAGAACAATTGTTAGAATCGTTAGTGCAAATGATGGAAGATCAAATCCGTCAGCACAAAGATGGGACAGAAGAATTAAAGCAATTGGTTTCTAGCATTAAACAAGGCAATGTTGAGAAACTAGATGAACGTATTTTGTATTTGCCAGAAGTGCAAGTGTTACGTGATACGAGTCGTCAAGCACAGCAGTTAATTGATGATTTGAGAACCGTTAAAGAATCCTTATTGCCTTTTCAACAAGCATTAGGTGAGGATTTGTTATCGTCGGCATTAATGATTACGCCCGAGAAAATGCAGCAGGCTTTTAATAAAAGTCCTTGGGAAGTGTTAATTGATGTGCGTCCGTTAGGATTGGCTTCTCGACCGAGCAATCCTGATTTAATTCCGATTGCATTTGAACATCAAAATATGAAATATTTGGGTTGGCAAATGCGAGGAATGTTGCCGATGATGTTTAATTGTGAATTGGAGCAATTATGGATTTCACGACCAGAAATTATTTTACCGCGTCGAACATTACCCGAAGTGCCCGATTTGAAATTAAATGATGATCCAATTTCTTCAAATGAACCGATTCAAATGCCAGCGCAATCATCGGTGACGGATTATCCTAAACAACCCGATTTTGAAGCGATTTTTAAGGCTGAACGTGATCCATTTGAATATCCAGAGGAATTTGTGCATCGTTATCAAACCGATATTGCACGTTTTAATTTAGCAGTTTCACAACATAAAGCGGCGTATCAAGCGGGGATTGCTCGATTAGATCGCAAAAAATATGATATTCATTCAGGCGAATTTCCCATTGAAATTGTTTTGCAAGAATCGTTTAAGAAAGTATTTCATTTACCTTTACAAAATAGTATTCAAGCATCGAGAGCAGATGCGAGAGAATTATGGAATGAAGGACAAGAAAAACCTTTATTTTTAACCTTGCAAGCTAAAGAACCCAATCAGGTTGAAATCCAACAAGTTTTTGTAGTCGGTTTGCAAAAACGTTGGGGTTTGAAAACACAAACGCTAAAAATTCCAAAAGCTGGGGAGGAATTTCGTGATCAACTCAAATCAGGCGGTCAAGCACCACCCATGATTATTTTACCCAAAGGTAGTTTTAAAATGGGAAGTAATGATTATGATAATGAAAAGCCGATTCATGAGGTTAAAATTGATCGTCAATTTGCGATAGGAAAATATCCAGTCACCTTTGAGGAATATGATTTGTATTGCGAAAGAACCGGTCAGAGCAAACCGAGTGATAGTAATTGGGGACGTGGTAAAAGACCGGTGACTAATGTTTCTTGGCATGATGCACTTAAATATTGTGAATGGTTAAGCAAAGAAACGGACAAGCAATATCGTTTGCCAAGTGAATCCGAATGGGAATATGCTTGTCGAGCAAATAATCAAGGAAAATGGTGTTTTGGTGATAACGAAAATGAATTGAAAGATTATGCTTGGTATAGTGCAAATTCAAGTAGCCAAACGCATCCGGTGGGTGAGAAAAAACCGAACAAATTTGGTTTATTTGATATGCACGGAAACGTGTGGGAATGGACGTGCAGTGATTATGAAAGTTACAGTAAAAACAAGCACTTAGAATGCTCAAGCAATAATAGTGCCAATAAATCGCTGCGTGGCGGTTCGTGGGGCATCAATGCTTTCTATTGCCGTTCGGCTAATCGTTCCTACAGTTCGCCAGATAACCGTAACAATAACAACGGGTTTCGTGTAGTGTTGGTATTTTCTCTCTAGGACTATTGTATCACTTTGGTTTTTAACGCTTTTGTCCTTTATTCTTTTGACCTTTACCCTTCGAGTCCCCGCTTGTCGGGGATCGCTCGATTTTTTTGAGGTGGTTTTATGTTAGAAAACGAACTTTCTATTATCCAAAAAACCTACGATTTGATAAAATGGTTCATCCCGTTGCTCAACAAGCTACCGCGTGACCACAAATTCAATTTAGGCGATAGAATGATTAGTGAACTGTATCAAGTGCTAGAAGGGTTGATTATTGCACGTTATAGTAAAGAAAAATTACCAATCCTAGAAATGCTCAATACTAAGCTAGAAATCTTACGTTATCAAACACGGTTATTATATGATTTTGAACTGATAAATGTCAAGCGTTATGAATATGTTTCTACCTTACAAAATGAAATCGGAATTGAACTCGGTGCTTGGGTAAAACAACAGAGAAAAAAATCATGAATTTTCTACTATAATTTTATGACTTATCAAATAGAATTTAAACCTCGATCAATTAAAGATTTAGCCAAATTAGCACCTAAAGATCGTGCAAAGGTTCTTACTCGGATTGAGCAATTACAAACCAATTTATCAGGTGACATTAAGAAACTTACCAACTTTACACCAGAATACCGTTTAAGAGTTGGAGATTATCGAGTATTATTTGAGTTGCAAGAAAAAACGGTAATGATTTACCGTATTGCACATCGTCGAGAAATATATCAACAGAGGTAATGTAAATGATTGAATTACACCCAGAAATCTTAATTAAACAAGGCAAAAAAAAGTTTGCTATTTTACCTTATGAAGAATTTGAAGAATTGGTTACTTTATTAGAAGAACTTGAAGACTTAAAATTACTTAGGGCAGCAAAGCAGCAAGAAGCACATTTGCCCACAACTTCGCTTGAAGAAGTAAAACAACTGTTTAAAGTGGTTTAAAATGAAAAGACGGTAGTGGTGCATTTAACGAATGATGGTCTTTATTTTTCAAGAAGTTAGAGTAGGATTTTACACTGTTCTGCATCACTACCCATTTATGAATAGTCCAAATTTGTCCCTGCGATAGCAACGTTATCCAAATATCAAAATCGACATCGGTAACTTAGTAAAATAGAGAACAGTTACCGATGTTTTTTTATTTTTACAAACTTACACCGCCCACAAATCCATGAATTCATTGACGGCGGTGCTTTCTAATTTAGCTTGATCGGAGCAAATGTCGAGGATTTGTTTGCATTGTTTGGCAGACAAACGACCCGCTAAGTTGCGAGCAAATTTAGCTTCCAATACAGGAATACCTTCTGCACGACGGCGACGATGTCCAATTGGGTAATCGATAGAAACTTGCTCAGTTTTGCTACCGTCTTTGAAGAAGATTTGAACGGAGTTTCCAATCGCTCTTTTATCTGCTTCCAAGTATTCAGTGGTGAAACGTTTGTTTTCAGAAACCACCATTTTTTCTCTTAATTGATCAATGCGTGGATCAGCAGCAACACTATCTTCATAATCTTCAGCAGTTAAATTACCTTTGAACCATGTATTGAATGCAATGATCGCGGTCAGCAGGGTTATCTAAAGGTCCAGTTTTATCAATAATTCTCACGCCAGATTCTTGGGTTTCGATAACGATTTTCTCAATATCATCTAAACGGTTTTTGACTTGATCGTGTAATTTCACTGCGCATTCAACGGCGGTTTGTGCGTGGAATTCTGCGGGGAAAGAAATCTTGAATAATACGTTTTCCATGACGTAGGTTGCGTAACCTTGTGTAAAGGCTGGAGATTTTCCTTTAAACAATACGTCATTGAAACCCCAAATTGGCACGCTTAACGCGGAAGGATAGCCCATTTCGCCACGCATTGCGTTTAACGCTAACCACACGCCACGACTGGTTGCATCGCCCGCTGCCCAGCTCTTACGAGAACCGGTGTTTGTGGTGCGTGACGGTAGGTACGTAATGCAGAACCATCAATCCATGCGTTAGAAACGGCGTTGAGGGTTTCTTCACGGTTGCCGCCGAGTAATTTTGTGACAACTGCGGTGGTGGCGATTCTGACCAACATAACGTGGTCTAAACCAACGCGGTTAAAGCCGTTTTCTAAAGCGATAACACCTTGAATTTCATGGGCTTGGATCATCGCTTTGAGGACTTCACGCATCGTTAAAGAGGCTTTTTTGGTGCTTGTATGTAATAACAAACATCATTACACTATTGAATTATTGGAAACTTATGGAAATAAAAACATGGCAACTTTAACGATTCGTTTGGACGACAAACTAAAAAACGATGCTTATGCTGAGTTAGAAAAATTAGATGTCACACCTTCAGAAGCCATTAGGCTTACATTTCAATATATTGTTGAAAATAAACGTTTACCTGTAAAAAATATTACAA
>JBEAVE010000021.1:0-39258 GCA_041161065.1 Pseudomonadota bacterium
AGAAAGACTTTAGCTTTTTCAAAGAAACTTATCAATCATATCGGAGCGATTCTTAGTTTTATCGATGCGTACCTTACCGTTCTCTAAATATATCTTATCACTATATTTTGCACCACTACCACAAATTACATAAAAAAGGTGATAAGACCATTCCTTGCGGCAATCCTTTTCCTTTACCACTTGGACGAAAATTATCTGGCATGGTTTCAATACCTGCTCGAATGATATTTACCAGTTCTTTATCATTACAAAGTTTTTGTAGGTTCTTTAAAGCGGATTCGTAAGGAATATTATCAAAACAGCCTTCAATATCGGCGTCGCCTAACCACACATACCCTTTGCGAACCCATTCTCGAACTTTTGCTAATGCCATATCGGGCGTACATTGAGGACGATAACCAAAACTTGATTCATGAAAAATGGCTTCTCCTAAAGGTTCTATTACAGTTAAAATCGCCCGTTGCACTAAACGATCTCGCACTGTTGAACTACAAATCAAACGCTTTTTTCCATCAGCTTTATCGACTTCAAAACAATTCATCTTTTCAGGCTGATATTTGCCGGTTAAAATTTGCTCAGAAAGCTGCCCAATATGCTTAATTAAGTTATGCTGCATTTCTTCAACAGATAATTTGTGATACCACAATCCACGCTCATTTTTGAAATACCGCCACGCATGGTTTAATACCGCTGGAGAAACCGCTTTTTCTAAGTATTGTCCCATTAGAAATCTCCTTCTTTAAGTGCTTAATCGCACGACTCCGAAGCCTTGAGCGCGTTTTTGCCCGCCGCCCGCTTGGCTTAACGCGATTAAATACGGCAACGCGGGTTTTAAATCGCCGCCCAATTGCGCGTATCCCATTAAGCCTTGTAAGGGATAACAATGCTGATTGCGACGCGATTGACGTTCGCCCCAGTCGATTTGGTGGAGTTCCGCCTCGACGATTTGCAAGCCGTCCGCCGCCGCACGAGCCGCATCTCGCCACTCACACGCCCGCCGATGCCACGTCGGTTGATCAACGGGCAACTGACGATCCTCAATGTCCCACGCCGCCCATTCGTATCCCAGATTCGCCAAAATATCCCGCAGCGGCAATTCATCTTCGTACACCGAATAATATCGCCGACGATAACTATCCGATCCGTCGCGTTTCGCAAACCACAACGGCGTTAAAAAATGTATTTTAATTCTTTCTAAATCAACATAATACG
This sequence comes from Pseudomonadota bacterium, assembly GCA_041161065.1. Classification (GTDB taxonomy): domain Bacteria; phylum Pseudomonadota; class Gammaproteobacteria; order Beggiatoales; family Beggiatoaceae; genus DYRG01. The sequence goes on from JBEAVE010000021.1 coordinate 1,213, forward strand.
CAAGCTGATCTTTGATGGTTAAAACCAACCCGCTTTGATAATCCACCACTTTAAAAGGGATATTTTTGTCTTCGCAACGTAATCCAATTTTTCCCATTTTATCAATAATATCAAGAACATGGCTTTGGGCGGCGATCGCGTGTCGTCCCCATAAAGTGACTTCTAAATCAAAGGTTTGCGTGGGTTCGTGCGGTTGCGCAAAAGTCGGCGAGAATAAAAAAATCGGGCGCGCAAAATCTCGACGATGAATCTCCGAAAAAGGCTTGTATAACCAATGGGTTAGGCAATTCACCCCGTTTTGACATTTCGGTTCAGTTTGGGTTTTATGGCGTTCACAAAACCGCGCTTCAATCGCACATTTTTCCCACACCGTTCGCCCAAACGCCCCCGCTAAACGTAATTGCGCGTCGTGTTTTTCAAAAGTAACGGATTGATTCAATTCATATTTTAAAATTAATCGCTGCGTTGGTAAATGAAGTGGATCATCGTAAGTTATCATGCTTTATTTTCTGGGTGGTGTTCAAAAGAAAGAGATAATTTTACATGATTTGTATGTATTTTCAGCAAATTATAGATTTTTAAGTCGCCTCTTAATTTGATCACTACCACGCCTATGAAACGGTGAAAGGCTACCAATCCTTGAAGGACGGGTAGCCTTACGTCTCGGTTTTTCCATTCACTCGTTTATAGGTCTCGCGCTATCATGAGAATGATAATGCGGCGGGTGGTTATTGGCGAGTGACGTTGTCGTAGTCCCAAGGTAGAACGGCGGAAAGTGAGCCATTGTTGCCTACTCCTAAACGGGAGTGCCCACGCAGATCATACGTCACATTGCCACTCGCCGCCCAGAGGGGAAACATCTTACCCTGACCACCATACTCAACTAACCAGCCCCCATTAGCAGCAGAGTCACCAAGATATTCTTCGGTTTTTTGATGGTAGCGAGCAACGATACTGCTTAACTCACTAAGTGTTCCGGGTTCAGATGAGGGGTCATTGATGCGCTCATTGAGAAAGGCTCGGAAAATACTGCGAGTCACTTTAAGATCGGGTTGCATTTGGGCGAGTTCTGACTTCAACGCATCTCTTTTAGGGCTGTTGTCCTTGACACCGCGGACAGGAACACCAAACCACTTTTTAGAAGTGCCATAGTGCAAGTCACTCAGCACACCACTGGCATCTTTCGACCACGTGGACAGAGTGGCGTGAGTTAAGCCCACTTTCGCCGTGTAATTAGCGTAAAACTGATCGCGAATCTCGTAAAAACTCTTATCAACGATGAAACTACTTTGTCTGTAATCAAATCCACTCGAAATGAATATTAAGCTGACGTTAAATCCTTTTTCCCGAAGTGAGGCAAGGAGATACCTTTTGTCCTCGAGGTTTAATGCTTTCAGGGTACAGAGTGTTTTCTCAATCATGCCACATCGTGAACCAGAGCCGTGAACCGGGTCCATCACAAAAATAACCAAGTCTTTCGGTGTTCCATTAGGCATTTTCCCCTCGATACCGGGAAGAAAGTCGTTAAGTTTGCTGAGAAAGTAAGGTACAAAAAAAGCCGCCCCTCGACTAAACCCGCCGACCATCAAGTGCTGTGAATTCTTGACAGCCTCTTGTTTATCGTTCAATACGCTGGCGATATAGTCATTAATTCTCCCTAAAAATACTGGATTAATGCCTACAGCATTGCTATTAACGAACTTCATTCCACTATCGTTAGGCGAAACTCCCCACCCATTGAAAGCAGTGTATTGGCTTTTCTCTAATCTTGAAAACAAATGCGCAGTATCTGACAACTCTTCGCTAGAACCGTTAAACCAGAGTATGTGTTTTCTTCCCTCGACTGCCACTCTACGCAAGGCTCTGCGGGCGGCGTTCGCGGCGGTTTGACCACCCACAGAAATGCTAATAATGCCCGGGGGTGAAGTTTCTATCCCATCACTGACTGTAAATGTCAGCTCGTCATATCCTGAGAAACCGGTGTTGGCTTCATAAGTTAATTTATTGCCTTCAAGCCGCGCCGTCCCGTTTTTCGGTTGTTCAGTAATCTGGTAAGTCAGCGTGCTACTATCTCTATCCTGAGCATCTAACTCTAATTCTCCCCTTGTTTGACCAGTAGGTATAATCAAATCCTTTGAAAACGTAATGGGATTACCGTTGGCTATTTTTGCAAAGATCGCTTCCAGTTTTGCTAGGCTATCAACATCTTCCGCAGTTAGCGTGTCGAGCATTCCATAAAAATCCTCGACCATATCGGCGGTTACGTTTTTCAAACCGGCACTAATGAAATCTTGTTGCGTTGGTAAAGGGTTCTTGATGTCTTTGGCAAAAGCGACAATCTTCGCCAGCGCAGCCGCCGGATCGAGAATCTCAACGTGGGCATTAGGATCGGGGCGATCTTCAAGGATATATTGAGGAATTGTTTCATTCATCGCAGCGACTAGGTCGGGTTTTTGAACCGGCACATAGTCAATCAATTCAAAGCGATAGCGACTTGGATCAGTCAGGCGCATATTGACCGCATACCAGTCTTTGCCGACCCGAACCGCAGGAATATTCAGTATGCCGGTTGCGGGATCAAAGTTGGCATTAGCCTGACCCACTGCCGTTACGGCTTGCAACGTGTTGAAATCCAGCTCGAAAGTCATGGGATTCATGCCTGACAACAAGCTAAGACTCACATAATAGGTATTGGACGCACTGACTTTAGTTTCTGGCAAATGGACTTTGTTGCCATCAAAGTACGCGAAAAAGTCGTCTGGGACATTAGAAGTGGCAGTATCGCTGGGTGGTTCTTTTTGAAAGCAGACCAAAGCGTTGCTAAACGTTCCGCAAGTGCCTTCAACGACCCCGTAGTCTGGCACTTGAACTCGACAGGCGTTTCCTATCGTCAAGCCGCTACAGGCACTGATCGCTTCCGGTGGAGGGGTTTCTTCTAGGGAGGTGGTTTGCGCAATCTCGGCGGAATGCACTGCGCTGGACATAAACAGCATGGCTGCTATGCTGAGGCGATTGTATTGAAATATCACGCGGTTTCCTTTCGGGGTGTCATGCTAATTGCCCCTTGTAGAGGGTTTGTGTTGAAAGTGAGCTGCAAATTCACAGCTAAGGATTGGAAATAAAGCCCGCGAGGATAGTCCCGTCCCGAAGAACTGTCAAGCGGAGAATCCATCTTCTTGAAATATAAAAACTATTATTCGCTCAACGCACCGTTGCCCAAAAAAAAAGACAAATGCCGTTTTGAGCAACATTTATCTTTTGAAAGGTAAGTGGTTTTAGCAAACTTTGATTTCTATCGCGTCGCCGTTTTCGGTGTCGGTCAAATGAACGGCGCAAGCAATGCACGGATCAAAACTGTGAATAGTTCTAAGAATTTCAATGGGTTGTTTAGTGTCGTGCAATTGATGACCCGCCAATGCCATTTCGTACGCGCCGGCTTGATTTTGCGCGTCACGCGGTCCTGCATTCCAAGTACTTGGCACAACTGCTTGATAATTCGCAATTTTTCCGTTCTCAATCACAATCCAATGCGCCAATCCCCCACGCGGAGCTTCCATAAAACCTGCACCCTGCGCTCGATGTGCCCAACTGCTCGGATTCCACAACGTTTCATTAAAGGTTTTTGTATCGCCTTTCTTTATGTTTCCAACCAACTGATCAAACCAACCTTGCATTGCATCAGAAAGGATTTTTGTTTCCAATGTTCTCGCGGCAGTTCTTCCCAATGTTGAAAACAAACTTTCTATCGGTAATTCTAATTTCTTCAATGTCGAATCAACTAATTCAATTGCTTGTGGATTCTTTGTCGCGTACAACATGAGCATTCTCGCCAACGGTCCTACCTCAACGGCTTTACCTTTCCAACGCGGAGCTTTCATCCAAGAATAATCTTTTTCTACCTCGAGTTGTTTATAAGGCGGTTGCGGTCCCGTGTAATTGAAAGTGGTTTCACCTTTGTAAGGGTGCAATCCTTTCTCTTTTCCTACGCTGTAATCATACCAAGAATGCGCGACTTGCTCTTGAATTTGCTCTGGATCATGCAAATCAAGTTGCTCGATTTTTGACAAATCCCGATTTAAGATCACGCCGCGAGGAAATAGAAATGAATCTACCTCGTTAATTGTTTTAGAGGGGAAATCCCCATACGTCATGAAATTTCCTAACCCTTCACCATGTCCTACTTTCGCCCAATCTTTATAGAAACTTGCAATCGCTAAAGTATCTGGGACATACACTTGTTCTACAAATTCTTTCATTTTATGAATCACGTCTTGCACTTGCGCTAAACGTTTCATATTTAAGGCAGAATCGGAGTTCAAATCAATCGGACAAGCAACCCCACCCACTAAGAAATTCGGGTGCGGATTCTTACCCCCAAAAATCGCGTGCAAAGCCACCACATCGCGTTGCCAACTTAACGCTTCCAAATAATGAGAAACCGCCATTAAACTGGCTTCTGGCGGCAATTTATAAGCGGGGTGTCCCCAATAGGCATTTGAAAAGATACCTAATTGACCTTGTTCCACAAAAGTTTTGAGTTTCTTTTGCATATCGGAGAAATAGCCCGGGGAGGATTTCGACCAACTACTTATTGATTGCGCCAAATCGGAAGTTGCTTTAGGATTTGCTTGCAACGCAGAAACCACATCGACCCAATCCAAAGCGTGCAAATGGTAGAAATGCATCACATGATCATGAATGTATTGTGCCCCACTCATTAAATTTCTAATCAATTGTGCATTGGGTGGAATAGGGTATTTTAGAGCATCTTCAACCGCTCGAATTGACGCTAAACCATGCACCAAAGTACAAACCCCACAAATCCGCTGCGCAAATGCCCACGCATCACGCGGATCACGTCCAATTAAAATGTTTTCAATACCTCGAACCATTGTGCCAGAAGAATAGGCTTGAGAAATGGTATTTCCTTCCAAAGTTGCTTCAATTCGCAAATGCCCTTCAATGCGGGTAATTGGATCAACGACAATACGTTCAGTTGCCATAACTTATTCTCCCTTTTCTACTAAATGTTCAGCAATCATTTCGGTTAAACCCACCACTGGCAAATCTATTTGATATTCTTCTAGCCCTTCTTCTAATTGAATGCGGCAATTTGCACAAGCGGTAACTAACGTATCGACTTTGAGTTCTTTTAATTGATTTGCTTTGCGGCTAAAAACCTTTATTTTAATCTCATGGGCTTCTTCATTTGCACTCACGCCACCGCCCGCGCCACAACACCAATTCATTTTACCGTGATCGTTCATTTCCACAAAGTTATTTGAAACCATATTTAACAAGTTTCTCGGTTCTTTGATAACCCCGCCGCGTCGAGCAATTTGACACGGATCATGAAAGGTCATTTTAGCGGTTTCAAACCCTTCTGTTTTGAGCAAACCCGATTGGCGAAAACTCTCTAAAACTTCCAAAATATGGCGGACTTTGAAACCCAGTTTTCTACCCATCAAATTAGGCGCGTCCCAACGAATCGCCGTATAAGCATGACCACATTCTGGACTAATCACCGTTTTTACTTGCAAACGCTCGGCTGCATTCACAATTCTACTAACCAGTTCTTTGGCAATATCAGAAACCCCAATTTGAATCCCTGAATTAGTCGCTTCAAATGCGTCAGAAGCTAATGTCCATGTTTTACCCGCTTGTTTGAAAATTTTAGCAACTGCTTGCAAATATTCTGGGTAATTCATGATTTCCATCGATGAAAGCAAAATCAAATATTCTGCACCGACTTGATCAAATGGAATATCTAACCCTGTTTCTTTCGCCGCTTTCTTTGCTTGTGCTTGTAAGGCTGGCAAACGCACACCCATCGGACTTCCTATCGTAATAGATCGAGTGCTTGCGCCAATCAAATCCTTTGGTGCGTGACCACTTGCCGCCATACCTTCGCGGGTTTTTCTAATCATATAAGCCAAATCATTTCCAACCGGACAAACCATTGAACAACGCCCGCATAATGTACAGGTATTGTAAAGAAGTTCTTTCCATTCTTCTAATTCTTCGTCGGTGATTTGTTTGCTTAAACCCAAAACTTTTTTCAAACGACCCATTAACGTGTATTCTTGTTTCCAGAAACGACGCAAAGGTTCTAATTTATGAATGGGTGTGTATTGAGGATTTCCGGTTTCTGTGTAAAACAAACAGGCATCGGCACACATTCCACAATGCACACAACTGCTAAAGAACGAAGCAATGGGTGCGTCGAGTTGTTCTGCAAAGGCGTTCAAACCTTTTTGTAATGTTGGACTGCTCATGCTTGTACTCCTTTTCTACCCGCAATTGCTCCTCCATAAAACCGAGAAACAAAAACAGTAAAAGTGTGCATTAATTTAGTGAACGGCAACATAATCATTAAGAGCTCTGCGCTTAAAATATGAAAGGCTAATAACCAAGTATAATCAAAGAACAAATGGTGATAGGTCAAATAGCCGGTTAAGAGAGGAATAAACGTTAAAATCCACGCAATATAATCACCCGCATCAGAAATGTATTTTAAGACGGGATTGGTTAAACGATGCCAAAGCAATCCTAACATTGCAATGAGACTTAAAACGGTAAGAAAATCGACCAATGGGGTGGGCAATCCTTTCCAACCAAAACCCAACGAGGCTTTCATTAATTCAATGTGCGGGACAAATAAAAATAACGCGACTAACAAACCGACATGAAATACATAGCCAGCAATGACAATGAAATAGGAACGTTGAAAGGTGTTGTTATCTTGAGGGAGAAAGCGTCGGGCGATAGTTTTGAAACCGCCGCGTACGGCACAACCTTTAGGTTCTGACAAATCCTTTTTTCTTCCCAACATAAAGATTTCAAATAAGCGCACCGTGACACCGATAATGAAAACCGACGAGGCGATTAAGAAACCCGTTTCTCGCACCCAAATGAGAAAGTCAGCCGCGTTCATTTGGTTTCTCCTTTTTCTAAGTCGTTGATTGTAATGATTTCGTGATGGGATTGGGCGGTTGATTTTTTGTGTTTGTTGGCTGCGCCGCCGGCTAATCCCGCCAATCCGCCCGCCGCTAAAGCTAATCCCACATTATGTGCAAGGTTGCCAATGGGAACGGATAGCGGCGAATAAAAGCTGCCTGCGTCCCAAAAACTGGGCTCAGAACACCCCAAACAGCCGTGTCCCGATTCGATGGGGAAACTCACGCCGCCGTTCCATTTGGTGGTCGCGCAGGCGTTGTAAGTGGTGGGACCTTTGCAGCCGAGCCGAAATAAACACCAGCCCTTCTTCGCGCCTTCATCATCAAACGTTTGCGCAAATTGCCCGCGTTCGTAAAAAGGACGGCGATAACACCGATCGTGAATATTTTGACCGTAAAAAGCCTTCGGACGCTTCAAAGAGTCTAAATCGGGAATCTTTCCAAACGTTAAAAAATGCGCCAAAACCCCTGTCATTACAACGGGAATCGGCGGACAACCCGGCACGTTAATGATGGGTTTGTCTTTGATGATTTCATCGATGCCGACCGCGCCAGTGGGATTGGGGTGCGCTTTGGGCAATCCGCCGAACGCCGCACACGTCCCGACCGCCACAATCGCCGCCGCGCCTTTCGCCGTTTCAATCAACATATCGACATTGCTAATGCCCGCGATCGTTGAAAATCCTTTATTTCCCAACGGGATAGACCCATCGACAACCAACAAATACTTGCCCCAATTGTCTTTCATTGCCTGTTCGCGCGCGTGCTCGGCGGCTTCACCTGAGGCAGCTTGCAAGGTGTGGTGGTAATCCAATGAAATTGCTTCAAAAATCAGATTTTCCAAACTCGGCGAATGCGAGCGGGTAATCGACTCGGTGCACCCCGTACATTCTTGAAAAGACAGCCAAATCACCGACGGACGCTTGGCATTTTCGAGAGCTTGAGCAATGCGGGGAATCATCGCGGGCGGCAGTGCCATTAATGACGCGGTGGCGGTGCAAAATTTAAGAAATCCTCGCCGAGAAACCCCGTGCGATTGCAAATAATCTACTAACGTTAATTTGTCCATAATCAAACGCCTCAACTGTTCGAGAGTTGTTCAGAAAGTTGTTGCAAACCCATTTGAATATCCGCATTCTGCGCCATTATCAGCGCGGGAATACGGCAAATTTCAATAGATCGTGCAATGATTTGATCGCCCGTGTTGTAATGCTCAATCCACCACACGCCAGAAATAGCGGTTTCTTGGAATGTGCTTCGACCCAACGCGCGGAGTTCGGCGAACACTTCCCCCGCGCCTAAAATACCTTTTAATTCATCACGTTCCATCGGCGCAAACGGCAATCCCTGCAAGTCAATGACCGTGCTGTCTTCGCCGCTCAACAACCGCTCAAGCGCATGACGAATTTCATGCAGCAACGGCAAAATATTCCCTGTTTTTTCAAAAGATTGCATAACACCATCTGCATTTTAATATTTAATAATGTAAGTATAGCAGAAAATACTGATACGATCTTGTTCGACAAAATAACTGGGTTCAATTGAAAGCGTTAGAAATACTCTAATTTGAAATGTTGCTCATCGAAAACCAACGCATTTCCTTTCGTATTCCACATATCAACGACAAAGCGTTGGAAGGTTTGATGTGGATTATGCCATTGATAATGGGCGGGGCGATGAATATGTCCGTGAATTAAATAAGTTACTTGGTGTTTCTGCATGATTTCATTGACTGCATTTTGAGAAACGTCCATTATTTCTAATAATTTTTGGCGGGTCGATTGATGGCTTTTCTGGCGCATATAAGTTGCAATAGAACGCCGTATGAATAAAGGCAGTGTCAAATAGCATTGTTGAATGGTTTTGTTATGAAGTTTTTTTCTCAATTGTTGATAACGAATGTCTTTGGTGCACAGCGTATCCCCGTGCATAAGCAAAATTCGTTTTCCATTCAAATAGATAATGGTTTCATCTTCGAGCAATTGACAACCCGTTTGTTGAGCAAATAGTTGCCCAATTAGGAAATCACGATTACCGCGCATGAAATAAATGGGTACACCGTTTGACGTAATTTTTTTTAAGGCATTTTTCAACCGTTCAATATAAGGATTGTTATCATCATCACCTATCCAAGATTCAAACAAATCCCCTAAAATATACAAACCCGCCGAGTATTTCACGCGACGGGTTAGAAAGTTTTGAAAAACCTCGATGGTATTCAAATGATGTTCATCGAGGTGCAAATCCGCAATAAATAACGTTTCAGCCATTATTCAACCGCAGGTTCATCAGGTGCTGGACTATTTACTTTGGTCGTTTTTTGTTCAGATTTTTTCTCAACTTTTTTCTCTGTTTTCTTATCGGCTTTAGGGTCTTTTTTCTCACCTTTTTGTTCAGGTTTTTTAGCAGCTTTGTCGGCTTCTGCTTTGTCGGCGGCGGCATCGGCAGCGTCTTCGGCGGCATCTTGTGCGGCTTGATCATCTAAGGGTGCAGCATCTTTTTTCTCTGTTTTCTTATCGGCTTTTTTATCTGATTTAATCTCTTTTTTCTCACCTTTTTGCTCAGGTTTTTTAGCAGCTTTGTCGGCGGCGGCATCAGCAGCGTCTTCAGCGGCATCTTTTGCAGCTTGATCATCTAAAGGTGCAGCGTCTTTTTTCTCGACTTTTTTGTCTGCTTTCTTATCCACTTTCTTATCCGTTTTCTTATCGGATTTAGCGGAAGATTCTTTAGACAGCAGCGTTACTTTTTCAATGATGATGTGATCGACGGGAGAATATTTGAACGCGCCGTCGGGATTGGTTTCTACATCTTGCATTTGTTCGAGGATATCCATACCTTTAATAACTTTTGCAAACACAGCATAACCCCATGATTTAGAATCAGTTGTGCCGGTATAATTTAATTTTTCATTATTCGCCATATTGATAAAAAATTGAGAAGTGCCCGAATGGGGTTCATTCTTACGCGCGACGGCGACAGTTCCTTTGGTATTTTTCACGCCGTTATTGGCTTCATTTTCAACGGGCGGATGGGAAGTTTCTTTCTTGGTTTGTTTATCGTCGTATCCGCCGCCTTGAATCATGTAATCGGGAATGATGCGGTGAATAATGGTATTTTCATAGAAACCGTCTTTAACGTAAGCCAAGAAATTTTCGACGCTTTTGGGGGCTTTGTCGGGCATCATTTCAAAAACGATTGTGCCTTTAGTGGTTTGTAATTCGACTTGCGGTTTATCTGCCGCGTAAAGGGTAGAAACACTGAGCATTCCTACAAAAGAAATAAACTGAACAAAAGATTTCATAGCAAACACTCCAAGGGTGGCGAAACGAACAGAAACAATAACAATATCATACGGGTGAATAATTTGTCGGGCAAGAACATTTACCCGACTTTCATCACATTATTTTTTAGGTTCAGCGGGTTCAACTAGCGTAACTTTTTCGATGATGACCATTTCTTGGGGGACATCGGTGGGGAAAGGACCGCCGCGTCCGGTTTTAACGGCTTTAATTTTGTCGACCACGTCCGTGCCTTCAATAACTTTGCCAAACACTGCGTAACCCCAACCGTCCTGTCCGGGATAGTCAAGGAAGCCATTGTCGGCGACATTGATGAAAAACTGGGCGGTGGCGGAGTGAGGCGCACTGGTTCGAGCCATCGCAATCGAGTATTTGACATTTTTCAAGCCGTTTTTGGCTTCATTTTGGATTGTCGCGCGGGTGGATTTTTGGTGATATTGTTGATCGAAGCCGCCGCCTTGAATCATAAAATTGCCAATCACGCGGTGAAAGATCGTGCCGTCAAAAAAGCCATCTTTAACGTATTGTTTGAAGTTTGCGACGGTGTTTGGGGCTTTATCGGCATCGAGTTCAAGGGTCATTGTGCCGAAATTAGTTTGCATTTTTACCAAAATTGCCTCCTGTTGGGCGTAAAGGGACGCACTCCACAGCGCGCCGCCAAAAAAAATGATCAGAAAATAAGGGATCATCTTAAACAAATACCAACTTTTTTGCATCATTGTTTGCGCTCCTCTGCGCGATGTTTGCCTGAAAGCCGCCTACTTTAACCACCCTCAACCCAGAGATCAAGGCACTCCCATTCCAATAAAAACGATTACGTTTATCCCGATATGGTAGCGTTATTATGTGGAGAATCAAAATTTGAAGATAATGCATTTGAATACTTTAATAAATCCAACGGTCATTATTGAAGTATTATCTGAATCAACAGAACACTATGATTGTGGGAAGAAAGCGGCTTTGTATCGTCATTTAGAAACCGTGCAAGATTGTCTTTTTGCTCAAGAGCGTTGTTATATCGAACACTCTCAACGCTATAATCAAACACAATGGTTATTAACCGTTATTTCTAATAGGGACGAGATTTTAATTCTAAATAGCATTAATGTGCAAATAACGGTGCAAGATATTCTTTGAGTTTAGCAAACCGCATCATGAGTTTGCACCATTTATTGGTGCAATTACATTGCACCCTACAAGAACTCTTTGATTAAAAAGGCATTCCCACGCAGCGCGTGGGAACGAAAGAATTATAATTTTTCTGACCAATAATTATAAACTTTAATGAGTTCATCAATCCAAAACTTTTCTTTTTTTGCTTTATCTGATACGTCATATCCTAATTCTCCTGCAAGCTCAAAAAAACCTTTTCCTGGTTTCATATCTCCTGATAAATGAACAACGAGAACGCTTAGCATCCCTCTTTTTTCAAAATGTTCTTTTTCAGAAATTTCGCCAAGTAAATAACCTAGACGAGGATCATGGGCATCTAAATAAATAATATGCGCTATTTGTGCTGATACTTCTGAATATGCAATTGTGTTTTTGCGCTTTGCTCTTTCTACAAGTAGGTTTCGCGTTTCTTCTTTTGCTTTATCCCAGTCTTTTGTAGGAAAACCATGTTCCATATAAATAACCTTAAGTCTATAGAAACTTTGAATTATATTTCTTAAAATAAGTAGCCTCAAATTTTAAAAACTATGCCAAAACTTATCTATTCAAAATCAGTGCATTTATTTAATTATTTCGCACTATAAAAGTGCATTTTTAAAAATGGCGGGATTAAATTAAGATAAAAAGTGATATTTATCAGTTGGTTAAAATGCTAAAAAAAATGGCATGGTTAATGCCGACGGTTGTGCGATTACTACTGACGCGGTTTCTGTTAAAATAGAAACTTAATTTTTTATCCCCCTGTAAGGAGTCCTAATATGTCGATGTCTGGCAAGCAAGTGCTGGAAATGATTAAAGAAAAAAATGTCAAATTCGTTGATTTTCGTTTTGCGGACACCCGCGGCAAAGAACAACATGTGACTGTTCCTTCTCACACCGTCAAAGAAGACCTTTTTGAAGACGGTAAAATGTTTGACGGTTCTTCCATCGCAGGTTGGAAAGGCATTAACGAATCCGATATGATTTTAATGCCCGACGCTTCCACGGCGGTTCTCGATCCGTTCTTTGAAGAATCCACCTTAATCTTGCGCTGCGACGTGGTTGAACCTTCCACCATGCAAGGTTATGAGCGTTGCCCTCGTTCTTTAGCGAAACGCGCCGAAGCCTATTTGAAATCCACCGGTATCGCTGACACCGCTTATTTTGGTCCTGAAAACGAGTTCTTCATTTTTGATGACGTGCGTTGGGGCGCGGATATGAGTGGTTGTTTTGTGAAAGTCGATTCGCAAGAAGCCGGCTGGAACTCCGAAAAAGCCTATCCCGACGGCAACATGGGACATCGCCCAGGCACCAAAGGCGGTTATTTCCCCGTTCCTCCCGTTGATTCATTTCAAGACTTACGTTCTCAAATGTGCTTGACTTTAGAAGAAATGGGTCAAGGCGTGGAAGTTCACCATCACGAAGTTGCTACTGCGGGTCAATGCGAAATTGGCATGCTTTTCAATACCTTAGTGAAGAAAGCGGACGAAGTTTTAATCTTAAAATATGCCGTTCAAAACGTTGCACACCAATACGGTAAAACCGCGACTTTTATGCCCAAACCTTTAGTGGGTGACAATGGTTCTGGAATGCACGTTCACCAATCTTTATCAAAAGACGGCGTGAATTTGTTCTCAGGTGACAAATACGGCGGATTATCTGAAACCGCTTTGTATTACATTGGCGGCATTATCAAACACGCAAGAGCCTTAAATGCGTTCACCAATGCGTCGACCAACAGTTACAAACGTTTAGTGCCGGGTTTTGAAGCTCCTGTAATGTTGGCGTATTCTGCGCGCAACCGTTCGGCTTCGATTCGGATTCCTTACGTTTCAAATCCTAAAGGTCGTCGGATTGAAGTGCGTTTCCCAGATTCAACTGCAAATCCTTACTTTGCTTTCGCAGCAATGATGATGGCGGGTTTGGACGGCATTCAAAACAAAATCCACCCCGGCGAAGCAATGGATAAAGATTTGTACGATTTGCCGCCTGAAGAAGAAAAGAACATTCCTCAAGTGTGTTATGCGTTAGATATGGCATTAGATCATTTGGATAAAGATCGTGAATTCTTAACGCGCGGCGGCGTGTTCACCGATGACGTAATTGATGCGTACATTGGTTTGAAAATGCAAGAAGTCACCCGTTATCGCATGACAACCCACCCCATTGAATACGATTTATATTACAGCTTGTAATTGATTGATTTTCAAATCAAACGACAAATCTCACAAGGGTTTGTCGTTTTTTTATATCAAAATCCCCTCAAAACAATCTGAGGGGAGGAAATGGCGCGATTTAAACGGCGACTTGTTCACCAATTTCGACAACGCGATTGTTAGGAATTTGGAAGAACTCCATTGGGCTTGCCGCATTTCTGGACATTAAAATAAAGAGCTTTCTCATCCAAAAAGGTAAAACCGATTTCTTCGCATACACGAGGGTTTCTCGGCTGAGGAAAAAGGTCGTTTCCATCATATTAAATTCCAATCCCGCATCTAATCCCAAACGCGGCAAATCTTCGCCTAAATTGGGGCGTTCTTTGAAACCATAGTGCATAGTCATTTTATAGAAACCGCCGCCTAATTCTGTAATATGTAAGCGTTCTTGATCATTCAAAAGATAGGGCACGTTTTCGGTTTTAACCGTGAAAATAACGATCTTTTCGTGCAATACTTTGTTGTGTTTCAAATTGTGAATCAACGAATGAGGAATTGAATCTGGATCAGCGGTCATAAAAATCGCAATTCCATCGACGCGTGGCACATTAACGGCGACGTTTTCTACGAAATCCTTAACAGTCCATTCACTTCTGAGTTTGTACGCTAAAATGGTGCGCCCTTTTTTCCAACTAATCATCAACATAAACAATGCCGATGCCATTAAAATAGGAAACCAACCGCCATCTAAAATCTTAGTGGTATTTGCACTGAAAAAGGCAACATCTATACAAAGAAATAAAATAAATAATCCCCGTGAAAAAAAGCAAGCGAATTTATTTTTACAGAACAATTGGAGAATATTAAAAGCCAGTATCGTATCGATAACCATCGTGGTTGCAACCGCAATGCCGTATGCAGAGGAAAGATTATTGGACGTTTTGAAAATAAAAACTAAAGAAAGAACGGCGGCTAATAGAAACCAATTGATGCGAGGAATGTAGATTTGTCCTTGTTCGCCTTCGGAAGTGTGAACGATTTGAAAGCGCGGCGCAAAACCTAGTCGAGTTGCTTGCAAAGTCATTGAAAATGCACCCGAAATCACTGCTTGAGAAGCAATCACGGTTGCCGCCGTTGCCAATAAAACCAGAAATGGCAAACCCCAAGCGGGAGCTAAATGATAAAACGGGTCAGAAGCGAATTTTTCATGGGTCAAAATTAACGCGCCCTGCCCAAAATAATTCATCAACAACGCCGGCATCACCACCAAAAACCATGCTTTTTGAATGGGTGGGCGACCAAAATGCCCCATATCCGCGTACAAAGCCTCCGCGCCCGTCACCGTTAAAAATACTGCGCCCAACACCAAAAACGCTATCAGCGGCGATGTGATGATAAATTCCAGCGCGTAATGGGGGCTAATGGCGGCAAAAATGGTTGGATATTGAATGGCTTGAAAAAATCCTAATATTCCCAACGTGCTAAACCACAGCAACATGACGGGTCCAAAAAACGCCCCGACTTTTGATGTTCCGAAAGGCTGCACCGCAAACAACCCAATCAAAATGATCACCGTGATTGGCAAAACATAGGGTTCAAAAAAAGGCGCGATCACTTCTAATCCCTCGACCGCGCTCAACACCGAAATCGCGGGGGTGATCATGCTGTCGCCGTAAAATAACGCCGCCCCAATCACGCCCATCGTCATTAACGTGCGTTGCCACGCGCGATTTTGATTGGGTTTGCGGTTTTCTTTGGTCAATGCCAGCAACGCTAAAATGCCGCCTTCGCCCTGATTGTCGGCGCGCATGATGAATATCACGTATTTTAGGGCGACCACCATTGCTATCGACCAGCACATCATCGATAACACCCCAAAAACATTGTCTTGCGTGAGCGGAATGCTGTGAGCACCATGAAAGCACTCGCGCATGGCGTACAGCGGGCTTGTCCCAATGTCACCAAAAACGACCCCCAACGCGGCAATCATGAGCAGATGCGACGAGCTTACTGGCGAATTTGTAGAAGTTGTGTGTGTCATAAGTTTAAGTCAAATAAAAACCCTTGCGGATCACATCGTTATGCAATCTACAAGGGTTTATGAAAAGGTTAAAAAAGGTTAAGTGAGGAAACAAGGGTTACAATCTATCCAAAAAAATGGACTCATTATATACCTCATTTCGCATAGTGCACACTTAAAAACCATGTTCGACCCGCCATCGGATACAAATACGCCGTTTCATACCGTTTGTCCAATACATTATCTAACCGCAATTTTAATGTCCAACGCTTATCCAAAAAATACTCGTTGCGCAAATTCAATGTCGTATAACCTTCTAATTTTACAGTATTTCCAATGTCATCAAAACGGTGACTTTGATTTAAAACATTAAGTGCCAAACGCGATTTTCCTAACTGCTCAGAAATATCCAATTGCGTAGAATGTTCAGCCCGTCGCGGCAACATTTTTCCCGTCGCCCGATCTTCCGGTTTCGTCCAACTGTATTGCAATCGCATCTCTAATCCCTTTGGTGTGCGCCAATTCGCCATTAATTCAGCACCTTGAATATCCGCTTGATTCAAATTTTCTACCCGCATTGCACCACTTGCCGGATCAAACGCAAAACTAATCAATTTGTCGATTTTTGTTTTGTAAAAACTCGCTTCCCAGCGCGCTTGACCTTCTTTTGCTTTGAAACCCAGTTCCCAGTTTTCTGCTTCCTCTGGTTGCAATAACGCATTTCCAAACTGCGGATAATACAAATCATTAAAACTCGGAGCTTTAAATGCTGTCCCATAACTAATAAAGGTTCTTAAACCGTCCATTGCTTGAAAACCTAACGCCACTTGTCGAGTCGAATGCGCACCAAATTGCTCATTTTGATCACGTCGCCCAGAAACCTGTAAATCAAAATCTTGATACTGTGTCCGATATTGCCCAAACAACCCCTTATTAAAACGACTTGTTCTCGTATAAGCGGTATCAGCTTCTACATGATCTTCACTTAATTCATAACCTAAAATTAACTGCTCTTTATCAGACAGTTTGAAATCATTTTGCCAAAGAGCTTGTTGATGTTTTGTATCGAATAAATTTCTCGGCATATTATGACCATAGCTTTCCAATTTATCTCGACTTTCACCCATTTGTAACGTGGCTTTCCACAACGGATCAACTTGAATATTGGTCTTAATCATGAGACTTTGTTGATCGAAATCCCCTTGATTTTGAAATGCCGAATCATAATTGGTTTCACCGCGCGCTTGAAAGCCTTGTAATTCTAAATTCCACGCCTTATTAAAAAGATGATTAATATGAATTGAAGAGGCTTGATTATTATAACCGTCTCGATCAGGTTCATTCGTAAAACAACCCGCCGATAAATTAGCTGTACAAGCGTTAGTTCCTTTGCTGTGCAAATAACCAGTACTTATATTAAAACGGGTTTGTTGATCACCGCCTGCAATGCCAGTATGGATTTGATAAGTGCTATTATTTCCTCCCCCCATATCCAAATGAAGATTAGGACTATTTTCTCCCCGTCGGGTAAAGATTTGCACAACGCCACCAATGGCTTCTGAACCATACAAACCCGATCGAGTTCCTCTGACAATTTCTATGCGGTCGATTTCAGAGATGGGCAAATGCTGCCACGCGACTGTTCCAGTGGTTGCAGAACCCATTTTGATACCATCGACTAATACCAAAGTGTGTCCACTATTTGTACCGCGTAGAAATACGCCGCTGTTTTGTCCGAAACCGCCGTTGCTGCTCACGTCGACACCCGCGAGTCCGCGCAATAAGTCTGGGACGGTTTGGGCTTGGCTGTTGTCGATGTCGGCGCGTTCCAAAACGGTGACGGCGGCGTATGCGCTGTCGGCGGATTCGGGGGTTCGGGTGGCGGTGACGGTGATTGGCGGAAGGCTGGATAATTCTGCCTGCGCCTCAAAAGGGAGGGATAAAAAAAGTGAAATAACGAATAAAAACATGGAGTTTCCGTCTAAAAAATGGAAAAGTGAAAAATAGGCAGACGGAATAACCCTTTGATATTGAAGTCAAAATTGCCCGCCGCAACCTGCCCGACCATCTGCAAGGGCGGTCTCCGGACTTTTAAGCGGTTTTTCACCCATTCAATCGCCTTCCCATTTTTAAACAGTGACGTAACTGATTGAATATTAACTTAATTACCGTTGCGGGGGCAGTGTCGGCTTTGCACCGACTTCCCGTTTCCTTGCAGTTTCTCCATTTAAACCCGATTGAAACGATTTGTCAAATTAAAACTCGCCTTTCGCTGCACCTTCCATAATTGCAAGCATATTTCCTCTCACTTTTAGGGCGGATTTCTTCAACTCATCGGGCAAGGTTTTTCCTCCATAAATTAACAAATCCATATTCATTGAATAAATCGCTAATTTTCCACTCTTATCTTGCACAACACTAATCGTACAAGGCATCATAGCAGTATAAGCATCGTTGTAATCCGCCATTTGCTTACCAACCATTGCATCACAGAAATTCAAAAATGAAACATGACGATAAGGTGATCCTGTAATCGCTTCCACTTGTTTATAAAACGGAGATTCTCCCGCGAAAAACATTCCTCGTTGCACTGCGATGCTCTTCATGGATTCTTTCACTTGCTCTGCATCAATTCCTTCATTAACAGGAAATTTCCAAACCATCGGTATTGCAGCATCTTTACTTTCTAACAATTTCATTGCAAAGGTTTTGTAGATTTCTGGTGCTTGTGGATCAAACTCCGACTGCACATTAGAAAATTGAATGGCTAGAAACACAATTCCTACCGTTACCACAAACCCAATTAAAGCAAATAAATTTCTAATGATATTCACACTGTTCTCCTCAAAAAGTAAATTAAAATTTCAATGTATGCGTGAGTTTTTGTACACCGCCATCTTTCAACAACACCCGAATCTTTACATCAAATGTCCCCCAACCATTCCCAGATAAAACAAACCCCTGATTTTCACTACGTCCTCGTTCACAAATTTCTTGAATTGGATTTGGAAAAGTGGGGTGCAATGTATATTCTACACAACGAATTTGCTCTAAAATATCGTCACTGCCTTCTATAAAGAGTTTCCAATCCCATGAACCCGAGTAATTCTTTGTTGCAAGATTATTCACTTGAATGGGTAATTGACGAGTTTCTTCCGTCGCTTTCACTAAGTTTAATTTGTAATCTGTACTAAAAGTTTTTCCATCTTTGAAAGTGACCTTTACGGGTATTACAAATTCACCCCAACCCTGTGCCGTATATGCAAAAGAAAATTGTGCATCGCCTCGTTCACAAACTTCGATGGGTTTTTTATTGAAACTTTTGTGCAATTTATACTCAATACAACTAATATCATTCAAACGTTCTGAATCATTTTTTACAAACACCGTCCAATCCCAAATTCCTCCCCCAATATAACGAGAAGAATTACCAATTGAAACGTCCTCAGCCCATGTATTTAGTGAGAGGAAAAGTAACATCAAAATGCTTAATTTTTTCATTGCATAACCCTCCGCATATTCAAATCTGCATTAGGCACGGTCATATCATAACTGCGCCAAATTTTACCATTATCTTCAACAATCACAGAAACCCGATCTCCTTCGTGCAAATTCTCAAATTTAACGATAATTCCGCCCGGTCCACTTTCAAAGTCCGCATCACTAAAAACTTTACCGCTATCCCCCCCCTCTTGTTTTCTAATCATGGATTTCACTTTCGCTGTAAAAGGGTTTGCTTGACTATCGGGAGGAAAAACCAAGTTCAAATGCAAACGATAGGTTTTAAGTGAACCCGTGACATTATGAATGGCGATTTCTAAACGATCCGCTAAATCATCAAGCATTTTGTTTTTAATGGCGGTTTCATTTTCTAATGTCGAAACACGGCTTTGCCATTTCTTAATTTCCGCTTGGTTCTCTAATAATTTTGTTTCGTAATTTTGATACAATAGAAATAAACTCATTCCAATCATACTAAAACCCGCTAAAATCATTAATCCAAACGCATCGGATTTGAAACCAACACCGAGTTTCTCACCACTAATATCTAAAACTTCTTTACCACTTAATGCGTTTTTATGTCGGATTGCGAACCCAAAAACTAACACACCACCCGCGATTAAACTAATAATAGTTAGAAATGTTTGAGAAAGTTCAACATTCACGTTTTTCCTCCTTATTGGGGGTTATTTTTTCCTACCGTAATTAAAACCATTTTCTCGGGTTGAATATGGCGTTTAATGGCAGCATTCACTTGCTCTAAAGTTACCGCTTCCACTTTAGAAGTCCACGTTTGCATATAATCCAATGGCAAATGGTAAAAACCAATTGTTGTCAAATAACTCAACAACTTACCATTGCTATCAACCCGTAATGCAAAATTACCAGTGGAATATTTCTTTGCATCGAGAAGCTCTTTTTCTGTAATACCTTGCTCGACAAAAGTTGAAATTAACTTTCTCACCAATTCAATCGCCGATTGAGCATTTTCTTGACGGGTTTGTAAATGCGCAGAAATTGTACCCGCTTGCAACATCGGAGAAACACTACTATAAATACTATAAACTAATCCCCGTTTCTCACGCACTTCGGCTGACAATCTCGACACTAATCCTCCCCCCCCCAATACATAATTTGCAATAAACATTGGGAAATAATCAGGATCATTTCGCGCATAACCAATTTGCCCTAATGAAATATGCGTTTGTTCTGACGGATATTCTATATGAATCGGGGCTAATTTAGGGGTTTCTGGCGCGGGCGGAATGGGGGGTAATGTTTCTCCTATCGGCAAATCTTTTAATATGCGCATTACAATTTGTTCTGCTTCCTCCCGCGACAAAGCACCCACTAAAGAAATAATCGCGTTTTTTGCAACATAATGTTTATTATAAAATGCAATCACTTCTTCTCGAGTTAATTTGAGCAAACTTTCCTCAGTTCCACTGGTTTGAAACGCATAAGGGTGCTGCCCATAAAGGGTTTCTTGAAAGGCTTTGCTTAATAAAGAACTGGGAGACTGTTTTTGAGAAGCCAACGATTGGAGCATTTGATTACGAACGCGCTCTAAAGGTTTCTCTGGGAAATCCGGTTTCTTTAAAATAGTAAGCAAGTTTTCAAATGCGGGTTCAAATAAGTTCTTATCCGCCAATGAACGCAATTGTAAGGTTGCCATTTCTTTAGATGCACTTTGACTACATTGCGCGCCCACATTATCAAAAGTTTCTGCAAGTTGTTCTGCTGTCAAACCGCCCGCACCTTCGTTTAACAAACTAGTTGTTAAGGAAGCTAAGCCTAGTTTTTCTCCATCTCGAACACTACCGGCATCAAAAGCAATTTGTATATCAACAATTGGCAATTCCATTGTCGATATGAAATACACTTTTGCACCTTGTTCTGTTTGCCAATGTTGAATATCTGGAATAGCTTGCGCGGTTTGTATCCAACCTAAAAATAAAATCGCTAGAAATCGCATATTAATGTCCATGTCCATTTGAAGTTGAAATAGATTCTTTGGAAGCCGTTGCTTGAGATAAAGGCTGAGGTTCTAAAACTGCAACCGTTAAGGTTTCATCTACGAAATATTTTTGAGCAACTGTTTGAATTTGTTCGGGTGTAATTGCACTAATATTTGTAACAAATTCATCAGCCAAACGATTGGGCAAACCAATAGATTCCAATTGACCAATTTGCATTGCCTGATAAAATACTGAATCCTTTTCGTAAATCTTTGCGGCAACCAATTGAGCTTTAATCCGTTTTAGTTCATCTTCTTTTACCAATTCAGTTTGAAGAACTTTAATTTGCTCACGCACCGCTGTTTCTAATGTTTGAATGGTATTGCTTTGGGTTGGCGTGCCGCTAAAAACAAACAATTCCTCTAATCGACCGTAAGGATCATAGCTCGTATTTACACTCGTTGCGATTTCTTTTCCTCTAATTAAATGGCGTGTAAAACGAGAGCTTTCTCCACCATCTAAAATATAAGAAACTAATTGAAGCGCATACGGAATCCAAGATTCTTCTGTTGTTTTAATGGAAGGCACTTTGTAACCCATTAAAAAATAAGGTAGTTTAGCGGGTTTCTTAACGGTAATTCTTTTGATACCAAATTGAGGTATTTCTTGGGTACTTTTAATGGGCGTGATTTCAAATGGTTTCAAATGACCAAAGTATTCTTTTGCTAAATTAAAAACTTCCTCTGAATTAACATCACCCGCCACCACCACAATTGCATTATTAGGTGCATACCAACGTTGATACCAGTTCTTTGCATCTTCTAATGTCACCATTTTCAAATCGGGCATCCAACCAATAATGGGGTTTCTATAAGGGGACGTTTGATATGCTGTTGCTTTAAAAATTTCATACATCAACGCATTAGGTTTATCATCAGTCCGTAATTTACGTTCCTCAATCACTACCTCACGCTCTTTATCAAATTCTTTTTGATCAAATTTCAACCCTCTCATTCGGTCAGATTCTAACTTAAAACTAATCGCCAAACGGTTCTTTTCAAGTTTCTGAAAATAGGCGGTGTAATCCGTACTCGTAAAAGCATTTTCATCAGCCCCGTTCTCCGCCATTATTTTAGAAAACTGACCCGCCGCATATTGCGCTGTTCCTTTGAACATCAAATGCTCTAAAAGATGAGAAAGTCCTGTTTTACCGCTTTCTTCATAGCTTGAACCAATTTTGTACCAAACTTGACTAACAACAATCGGAGAACGGTGATCCTCTTTTACAATCACTTTCAAACCATTTTCTAAAACAAATTCTTTTACTTTATTATCATCAGCAAAAGCATTTAATGAAATGGTCATTATTAAAAGATTCAAAAAGTATTTCATAAACAACTCCTACAACCCTGCGATTTTAGTTGCTTGGGTTTCTAATTTAATTAAAGCGGCTTGTAATTCGGCAACCCGTTGTTTCTCTTTCTCAACCAATTCAACTGGTGCTTTTTCAATAAAGTTCGGATTTTCTAACTTGCTCGCAAGTTTATCGTGTTCTTTGCGTACTTTCTCGATTTCTTTATTCAAACGTTTTAACTCTGCTTCTTTATCAATCAAACCCGCCAACGGAATCAAAATTTTCATTTCTCCAACTAACGTAATTGCAGATTCAGGCGGCGTTGTATTTGAATCTAAAAACTCGATATTTTGTAATTTCGAAAGCGTTGAAATAAATGATTGATTATTTTGAAGTTTTTGCAAATCGCTTTCAGTGCCGTTTTGAACTAAAACGGATAATTGTTTAGCGGGCGAAACGTTCATCTCTGAGCGAATTCTTCTAATACCTAGAATAACTTCTTTTACCCAGTTTATTTCAGTTTCTGCGTTCAAATCAACTTTTGTTTCATAAAATTGTGGGTAAGATTGCAACATAATCGTTTCACCTTTCTTATCCGCCAACGGTGCAACTTTTTGCCAAAGTTCCTCGGTAATAAAAGGCATGATTGGGTGTAATAAACGCAAAACAGTTTCTAATACTCGAATTAAGGTTCTGCGCGTGCCACGTTGTAATGCTTCATTTGCAACGCCCGTTAAAACCGGTTTTGAAAACTCCAAATACCAATCACAATACTCATTCCACACAAATTCATAAAGGGTTTGCGCGGCTAAATCAAAACGATAAGTTTCTATGTGCGTGGCGGTTTCTTTTTCTACCCTTTGTAATAATGAAATAATCCATTTGTCGGCTAGAGAAAGTTCCACGTTTTCATTTGATAATC
Source organism: Pseudomonadota bacterium (assembly GCA_041161065.1). Classification (GTDB taxonomy): domain Bacteria; phylum Pseudomonadota; class Gammaproteobacteria; order Beggiatoales; family Beggiatoaceae; genus DYRG01. Next base: position 24,531 of record JBEAVE010000021.1, read on the forward strand.
CAACGTCTTTTCCTTCCGTATTCATTAGCACATAACGGGTCGCATTCCATAACTTATTACAAAAGTTTCGATACCCCTCAATTCTTCCCGTATCAAACCGAATATCTCTACCCGTCGATGCTAAAGCTGCAAAGGTAAAACGTAACGCATCTGTTCCATACGGTTGAATACCCTTTGGAAACTGCTCACGAGTTGTTTTTTCTATGCGTGGCGACATTTCTGGTTGCATTAAACCCGTTGTACGTTTTTGCACTAAGGTTTCTAAGTCCACGCCATCAATCAAATCTAAGGGGTCTAAAACGTTCCCTTTTGATTTGGACATTTTATTACCTTCGGCATCGCGCACCAAACCATGAATATACACTTCACGAAATGGCACATCACCGGTGAATTTCAAACCCATCATAATCATTCTAGCAACCCAGAAGAAAATAATGTCAAAACCGGTCACTAAAACACTGGTCGGGTGAAAGAGTTGTAATCGTTTAGTGGTTTCTGGAAAACCTAAGGTAGAAAACGTCCACAACGCCGAAGAAAACCACGTATCTAAAACATCATTATCCTGCGTTAGAACGTCGCCAGCGGGAATATTATATTTCTCACGAATTTGTTTCTCAGAATACCCGACATAAACCGCGCCAGCCTCATCATACCAAGCGGGAATTCGATGTCCCCACCAAATCTGCCGAGAAATACACCAATCTTGAATATTTCTCATCCATTCAAAATAAGTTTTGCTCCAATTTTCGGGAACAAATTTAATCCGCCCGTCCTCAACTGCTTTAATGGCTTCTTTAGCTAACGGTGCAACCTTGACATACCATTGATCCGTCAAATACGGTTCTATCACGGCTTGACTGCGATCTCCTCTCGGAGTCATCAATTTATGTGGTTCAATTTTTTCAAGTAAATCAAGCGATTGTAAATCAGCGACAATCTGTTTTCTCGCGACAAAACGATCTAAATTACGATATTTTTCTGGTGCGTTTTCATTAAGTTTTGCATCGATAGTTAAAATGTTAATCATCGGTAAATCATGACGCAATCCGATTTGATAATCGTTATGATCGTGGGCGGGGGTTATTTTAACGCAACCCGTTCCAAATGCTTTATCGACATAATCGTCTGCAATGATTGGAATTGCTCGCTTTGTTAGAGGAAGATTAACCGTTTTTCCTATGTATTGTTGATAACGTTCGTCATTTGGATTAACCGCAACCGCAGTATCGCCCAACATAGTTTCTGGACGAGTAGTTGCGACCACTAAAAATCCACTCCCATCGGTTAGAGGATAACGCAAATGCCACAAATGTCCACTTTCCTCTTGAGAAACCACTTCTAAATCAGACACTGCGGTATGTAAAACTGGGTCCCAATTAACTAAACGTTTTCCTCGATAAATCAAACCTTCATCATATAAACGGACAAATACTTCAGAAACCGCTTTTGAAAGCCCATCATCCATTGTAAAACGTTCGGTTTTCCAATCAACAGAAGCCCCCATTCTTCTCAATTGGCGGGTAATTGTTCCTCCCGATTGTGCTTTCCATTCCCAAACCTTTTCTAAAAACTTTTCTCTCCCCAAATCGTGGCGACTTTGTTTTAATGCAGCTAATTGGCGTTCTACCACCATTTGGGTTGCAATGCCCGCGTGATCTGTTCCAACTTGCCACAGGGTATTTTTTCCTCTCATTCGATGATAACGAATTAACAAATCCATTAAGGTATCTTGAAATGCGTGACCCATATGTAATGTTCCCGTTACATTTGGCGGCGGAATCATAATGCAATAGGTATTTTTTAGATCATCATCTTCTTTTGGAGAGAAGTAATTATTTTCTTCCCAACTTTGATACCATTTTTGCTCAATTGAGGCGGGGTTATACGTTTTGTCCATAAAATTCTTCGTTATCTCTTTTTTAATCGTTGTTATAGTTAAGAAATCTTAATGTCTATTCCAGTCACTAAGCTGACGATGTTGATGCATAATTCCAAGAATCTGAATTTCTTCATTTTTCATGATTTGAAAAAGTATTTTGTAAGGGAAGCGTTTTACCACGCAACATCTCACATGATTAAGTGCAAGAGGATATAAAAAAGGGTTGTCAATAATTTTTTCTATATATTGATATATTTCTTCAATAAACTCTTCACCTAAGTTTTTTCTTTGCCGCTCATAATAATAAGCAGCTTGCTGAATTTCTATATCTGCAATCGGATGAAAAATAAAATTTCTCATTTGAAATTCTTTAAATTCTGCCGTAGTTTTTCAAATACTTGTTCACCAGAAATTCCGACCACCTTTCCTTCTTCAATTTCTTGAGCGCGTCTTGCAGCTTCTTCTAAACACAATTGTTCGTAATCAGTATCGCTTAATCCATTTAAGTTTAATGATAGTTTTCTGAGCAAAGAAACTTGCTGTAAAACAGAAAGTTGTAATGCCTGTTGCTCTATTTCAGCATAATCCATCATAAAAAAACTCCTTTTAACTTAAACATAAGATTTGCGGTCGCGACGACGTGTGCCACCGCCCGAAATAATTACCCCTTCGATAGATTTCAAGTCGGGGATTTCTAGGGTTGGATAATTAGGATTTAAGGGTTTCAAAAAGTATTGGTCGTTCTCTATATCAAGTTGGCGAAAAATGTATTCACCGTTGTGTTTTGCGAAGACAAAAGAACCCTTTCTAGGAGGCATTTCTGGATCGATAACAATGACGTGCCCATCTTTGAATTCAGGCATCATGCTGTCGCCTAAAACCAACAGAGCAAAGGCTTCACGTTTTGTGCAAGTGTTTGTATTTTCTATCATTTTATTGCGTCAAGGCTGCGCCCATTAAACGGGCAGTAATGTCGACAATGGGGATTATTCGGTCGTAAGCCATGCGCGTGGGACCAATCACGCCGACCACGCCAACGATTTGATCGCCCACTTGATAAGGCGAGGTTACAACGCTGCATTCGTCGAGGATTTCATAACCTGATTCTTCGCCGATAAAAATCTGCAATCCATTTGCGTTAAGTGCTTGATCTAAAAGATGTAAAATATCTTGTTTTTGATTAAACGCCGCAAACAATTGACGTAATTTATCGACATTGGAAAGTTGCTGAGAATCCATTAAATGGGTTTCGCCGCTCATCACATAATCGCCATTTGAGGGAGGTTGCGTGAAGGCTTTGTCGGCGACTTCGATGACCGCTTGCATCATCGAATTCATGGTTTCGCGGTCGTGTTGCATATCGCGCAGCAAGTTTTGGCGGACTTGATGAATATCCTTGCCGACAAACGCGGCGTTCAAATAATTCGCAGCCTGTTGCAATTCGGCGGGCGAATAATTGCGCGACGTGTGAATAATCCGATTTTGGACTTCGTGTTCGTTCATCACCCAAATCACCAACACGCGCTGATCGCTCAACGGCAAAAATTCTACATAACGTAACTTGTTGAATTCATGACGCGGCAGCATAATCACTGCGGTTAAGTGGGTGATTTCGGAGAGTAATTTTGAGGCGTGTTCAAAAACCCCCTGCAAAGTAGTTTCGCTGGCTTTGGGCAACCCTTGCAGCAATCGTTGGGTTTCGGCTTGTTTGAGGGGCTGAACTTTGAGCAACGTGTCGACAAACAATCGATACCCGCGCGCGGTCGGAATGCGCCCCGCCGACGTGTGTGGCGATTTGATCAAGCCCATATCCTCAAGATCAGCCATCACATTTCGGATCGTGGCGGGGCTTAATTCGTGTTCCAAATCCTTCGACAGCGTGCGCGACCCGATCGGCTGACCGTCGCGGATATAGCGCGTCACCAACGTTTTAAGGAGTGTTTGCGCCCGATGATTCAGGGCGACTGTTTCTGATGTTTTGACCATTGTAAGTACGAATCGCGAGTTTTTACCCGTAAATTTAGCACGCTCGACCTATTCTTTGCAAAGCCGTTGTTGTTTGCCCACGCTTTCTGTGCGAATACCAAAACCCTTAAATGCTATTTGCTTGAACAACCGCGTTGCCAATATAACTGGCGGGAGTCATCTTTAACAAGCGTTGTTTCTCGGATTCGGGGATTTCTAACGTTGCAATAAATGCTTGCAGATTTTCTTTTGTAATGCTCTGTCCGCGCGTTAAGGCTTTCAATTTCTCATACGGCTCAGAAATGCTATAACGTCGCATGACGGTTTGAATAGGTTCTGCCAACACTTCCCACGCCTCTTTCAAATCGTTCATGAGTGCCTTTTCATTCACTTCTAACTTACCAACACCTTTCAAACAAGCACTGTATGCAATAACGCTGTGCGCCACCCCAACACCTAACACTCTTAAAACCGTCGAATCACTCAAATCTCTTTGCCAACGAGAAACCGGTAATTTTGCCGCCAAATGGTGAAAAAGTGCATTCGCAACCCCTAAATTTCCTTCCGCATTTTCAAAATCAATGGGATTAACTTTATGCGGCATGGTAGAAGACCCCACTTCTCCCGCAATGGTTCTCTGTTTGAAATACCCAATTGAAATATAACTCCACACATCTCGACTAAAATCTAGCAATATCGTATTGAAACGCGCAATTGCATCGAATAATTCCGCGATATAATCATGAGGTTCTATTTGAGTTGTATAAGGATTCCAAACCAAACCTAATTGCTCAACAAAGGCTTTTGCAAACGCCGACCAATCTATTTCAGGATAAGCAGACAAATGCGCATTGTAATTACCCACTGCCCCGTTTATTTTACCTAAAATATCAATCTGTGAAATTTGAGCACGCTGACGTTGCAAACGATACGCAACATTTGCCATTTCTTTACCCAATGTTGTGGGAGAAGCGGGTTGTCCATGTGTGCGCGCAAGCATCGGAATTTCCGCATAACGATGGGCAAGTTCTTTAATGGCATTAATCACATGATCCATTTGTGGAAGCAACACTTTTTCTCTCGCTTCTTTTAACATTAGTGCATAAGATAAGTTATTAATATCTTCTGATGTACAAGCGAAATGAAAAAACTCGTTGATTTTGACCAATTCTGGGATATTTGCAATGCTTTCCTTCAAAAAGTATTCAACCGCTTTCACGTCATGATTGGTTGTTTTTTCAATTTCTTTAACTCGCGCGGCGTGTTGTTCATTAAAATTTGTAATCAAATTCTCTAAAAATTGAACGGCATCGTTGCTCAACGCGGGGATTTCTTTGAGGGTTTCATTGGCAGCAAGGGTTTGTAACCAACGAATTTCAACTAAAACTCGATAGCGAATTAACCCGAATTCACTAAAAATTGGACGTAATGCTGCCGTTTGTCGAGCATAGCGTCCGTCCACAGAAGAAATTGCGGTTAAATTAGAAAGTTCCATTATGATTTTTCCACTGATGTTTGAAAAGAGTTTCTTTGTAATAACGCATTGACAGGTACACGAAAGTTCACATTTTCTTCCACGCCATTCATTTCCTCAACATGAGAAATCCCCCAGCTTTGTAGTTTCTCAATGACACCTTGCACTAAAATTTCAGGGGCAGATGCGCCCGCTGTAATACCGACTTTGGGTTTCTGTTCAAACCACTGTTGCTCTAAATCTTGTGCATCGGCAATTAAATAACTAGGAATTCCCATTTGCACGCCGAGTTCTTTTAAGCGATTGGAATTTGAACTATTTTTTGCCCCGACAACTAATAAAATATCCACTTCATGAGCTAATGTTTTGATGGCGTGCTGGCGATTTTGGGTTGCGTAACAAATGTCTTGTAAATTAGGACCTTGAATGAGCGGAAAGCGATTTTCGAGGGCAGAAATAATCTCGCGTGTATCGTCCAAACTCAGCGTAGTTTGCGTAACATACGCCAATTTTGCAGGATTTTGCACGCAAAGGGCGAGAACTTCCTCTACGCTGCATAAAACATGGACAATTGCTTTGACTTGCCCGCGCGTGCCCTCGACTTCGGGGTGTCCGAGATGCCCGACAATGACGATTTCGCAGCCTTGTTCGGCGTAACGGCGGGCTTGTGCGTGCACTTTGGTGACAAGCGGGCAGGTGGCATCGATGGCGCGCAAATCGCGTTGAGCGGCTTGCTCCACAATTTGAGCCGCCACCCCGTGTGCACTAAAAATACAAATCGCTTTTTGAGGTATTTCCTCGATATTTTCAACAAAAATTGCTCCCCGTTCTTTTAAGTTTTCTACCACATAACGGTTATGTACAATTTCATGAAAAACATAAACAGGTGCGCCGTGTAATTGTAATGCTTGCTCAACAATGTCGATAGCTCTAACCACACCCGCACAAAAACCACGCGGCTTTGCTAGCGTAATATGCATTTGATTTATTTCCGTTTGGAGATTTGAAATAATAGAAGAAGAGAAATCATGAAACATTTTTTTGAGGAGAATGCGGGAGGAAAACCGTAAAAGTACTACCTTGATTCAATTCACTAATCACAGAAATCCGTCCACCCAGCATTTCTGTAAAGGCTTTACTAATCGCCAAACCTAACCCTGTTCCTCCAAATTTTCGAGTAGTTGAACTATCTGCTTGGGTGAAAGGTTGAAATAGGCGATTGATTTGTTCAGTGGTCATACCAATACCCTGATCAGTTATGCTAAACATGACCTGATGTTGATTGTTATTGAATGTTTCACATTTTACCACAAAAGTGATTTCTCCGTTCTCAGTAAATTTCGCGGCGTTGCTCAACAGATTAAACAAAATTTGTCTAACTTTGGTCAAATCGCTGTAAAGCCCGCCCAATTGCCCAATAATTTGCACTTTTAAGTGATTATGTTTTTGTTGAATCAGCGGTTGAATGGTGGAAATGGTTTCTTTAACAAGGGTTTCAATATCAAAGAGTTCAAGGTGAATTGCCATTTTTCCTGCTTCGACTTTAGAAATATCCAAAATATCATTTATCAACCCCAATAAATGCCGCGCGGAAGAAAGGATTTTCTCAACGTAATTTCTCCAATCGAGTTGTTCATTTTCAATAAGTTCTTCCTCGAGAAGTTCACCATATCCCATGACTGCATTTAAGGGCGTACGCAACTCGTGGCTCATATTGGCTAGAAAGGCACTTTTTGCTCGATTTGCCATTTCTGCGGTAACGCGCGCTTGCTCTGCAATTTCTTTGGCTTGGTGCAATTCAAGATTTTTCTCAGCCAATTCATGGGTACGTTCCTGAACTTTGCTTTCAAGGTTTTCTTGAATTTCTAGCAATTGTGCTTCTATTAAATCGGCGTGTTCAGTAACGGCTTCCAAAGAAATTTGCAATTGGAGATTTTCTTTCTCTAATTCTTGAACACGATGATGCAGTTGAGCACTTTCATAAGGGGCTTTTTTTTCCATAGAAGCATTTGTGCGCATGAATAATTCTATGCTATTTAATCGAGCAATTGGGTTTGCAAAGAAGGCAATAAACGTTGCAAATTAATGCAAAGTTTCTCTTGCCAAGCGATTTTCTTTTGGGCTTGAAAAGTGAGAATAAGTTTGAGTTTTTTAACATCGCTCACATACATTACAAATTTAGTGAGCATATTAATTCCCGAGCTATTCATAAATTTCAAACTACAAATATCGACAACTAAAGGATTGGGTTCTTGTTCCTCTGCGGCTTGTTTTAAGAGTTGTAATATTGGTTCATAGGCTGGCGCACCATTTAATAACAATGAACCCTCAAATACAATATTTGCTGTATCTGGATTATAAACCACTTGGTATTTGTCACCTTTTAGTTCTAACATGGCGTTTCTCCTTTAGTTATCGGTTTCTAAAGTAACCATTGTTGTAACAGTTACTAATGGCAAACCATCGATACTTTCAAATTTCCAACCCAATTTTGCATTATGATCGCATATCATGCTCAATAAGCCCATACCTGAACGATGCACGTTTTCTTCGCGGGCACTGGCGCGCATAGCTTCCATATAAAGGTCTTGTGCGTCGTGATGCAATAAATTTTTTATGAAAACTTCAAACAACTCAGCTTGTTCATTTGTAATGCTGTGCGTAATGTAGAATACCAACTTTTCTTCATAAAGTGATAAGAAAATTCGCGCGGCGGTTGGATAAATAATGGGGGCTTGAAATTTCATTGCATTTTCGAGCAACTCATTTGCAACGTATTTCACACTATCGCGTAAATTTTCCAACAATACTTCATCGGTTTCTCCGCTATTTTCTTCTTGCTGACTGACATAAAAAATCTTAAAATAATCCGCAATAAAATCAGCTGATAATCCATTGTTTTCCCAACGTTTTTTTAAGGGCAGACGGCTCGGTGAAAACCTAATCGACAAATATTCCTCGCACTCAGGTTGTTCCTCATCTTTAAACTCTCCATAGATTTCTGTGCTCATAATAATTCCTTCTTTTGTTAATTTAGGTAATGCGTTTTGCAATCACCAATGTAATATCATCGACAATTTGCTGATCACCAATATAAGACCGCATATCCTGAATGATCGCTTGTTGTATTTCAACCGCCGTACTCGATGACCAACAGTTGCTCACAATTCGACATAACCGTTCTATACCATACATATCGTCTTCGTTGTTATGCGCTTCTGTAATCCCGTCGGTATAAAGAACAATCCCATCTCCAATGTCTAAATTGATTTCTATGTGTTTCAAAAAATGACCAATATCTGGTTTCAATCCTACCATAAATCCTAAATCAATGGTATCAATGCGTTCTATATCGCCGTTCTTTCGGACTAGCAATACTTCTTCATGCTGTCCAACCAAATGTAATTTACCATCATGATAATCTAATAATGCTAATGTCATGTTCTTATCGGTGTTCATGCGTTGAACATTTGCAAAAACCGCTTGATTTAATGAATTTAGAAATAGCTTTGGATCAGTCACACCACTCGATAATAATGTTCTCACTGCCATTTGAACCATTAACATGACCACGCCACTTTCTAATCCGTGTCCAGTAACATCACCAATCCCAATTTTTGTTCTACCTTCGTGGTGCAAAACATCGTAATAATCGCCGCCAATTTCACTGGCTGGCTCCATAAAACCTGCAATATCTAATCCTCTAATTGCCTCTAATTCTTCTTTACTCGGTAAAACCATTTGTTGCAATCGGCGAGTGATTTCTAATTCTGAACCCATTCTTTCGTTTTCTATTTTAAGATTTTCATTCAAACGAAGGATTTCTGCATTTGCTTCTGCCAAAGCATTATTTGCCGCTTCTAATTGCGCAGGCGTCGGCGCATCTAATGCAATAGGAATGAGAGGAATAAGTAACATCATAAAAACATACAAAGAAACCAACGCATTTGAAAGTTTGAACGCCCCAGAAACCCAATACATGGGATACCAAATTGTAACGGCATTTAGAGTATGTGTAATGCCACACGCAATAAAAACGAGAAATGTGCCTACCAATAAAATAACGGTTGATTTAGGCAGCTCTTTTCTATGCGTGAAATAAACAATTGCTCCCGCCACAGAGAAATAAGCAATCGCTGTTAAAATATCACTAATTGCGTGCAACCAAACCAATTCTGGTATCCACGCATAACACTGTCCATGCGGAACAAACATCGTTGAAAATAAATTCGCCAATACGTCCATGTTGTTATCTCCTCCTCTTTTAGTGTTATTTGGTGTTAAATGACACGTTTTGCAATCACCAATGTAATATCATCTAAAACCTGTTGTTCTCCGATGTAATTTCGCACGTCATTTATAATAGTTTGTTGAATGGTTTGCGCATTAGAACTGACCCAGTGTTGTTTAACGATTGCACATAACCGATCAATACTGTACATTTCTTCAGAGTTGTTTTGTGCTTCTGTTAAACCGTCGGTATAAAGAACAATCCCATCACCAATCTCCAAATTGATTTCAACATGATTGAGGTATTGATCAATATCTGGTTTCAACCCTACCATAAATCCTAAATCAATGGTATCAATGCGTTCTATATCGCCGTTCTTTCTAACTAGCAATACTTCTTCATGCTGTCCAACCAAATGTAATTTACCATCATGATAATCTAATAATGCTAAGGTCATGTTCTTATCGGTGTTCATGCGTTGAACATTTGCAAAAACCGCTTGATTTAATGAATTTAGAAATAGTTTTGGATCGGTCACACCACTCGATAATAATGTTCTCACTGCCATTTGAACCATTAGCATGACCACGCCACTTTCCAATCCGTGTCCAGTAACATCACCAATCCCAATTTTTGTTCTACCTTCGTGGTGCAAAACATCGTAATAATCGCCGCCGACTTCAGTGGCTGGCTCCATAAAACCTGCAATGTCTAATCCTCTAATTTCCTCTAGTTCTTCTTTACTCGGTAAAACCATTTGTTGCAATCGGCGAGTGATTTCTAATTCTGAACCCATTCTTTCGTTTTCTACTTTGAGGTTTTCATTCAAACGAAGGATTTCTGTATTCGCTTCTGCTAATTCAGTCGTTCTCAAAATAACCCGTTGTTCTAATTCATTATTTAAGTTACGCAATGTTTGCTGTTGTTCATTTATTTTAATGGTCATTTCATTAAAAGCCTGACTGATTTTTGCAAACTCGCCTTCAAATCCATTTAAATGATGCGTGTAATCACCTTTTGCAACCGCTTGCAAACCCTCTGAAAGTTGATCAACGGGGTTAGTAACATTGCGTTTAATAATGACAGTGACTGCTAAGAAAATGCTCATAAAACCTAAAAAGTGAATAAAAGCTCCTTTTTTGAAGGTTTCAAATGCGCGGGCTTTAACGGTTGAAGCGGGTAATTTAATACTCAACAAACCACGTAAATCGCCCACTTTGTAATTCCATGCCGTATCATATTTTTCTCGAATAAGCGGAGGAGCTTCTTCACGATTTCCATGACATTTCAAACAGTGTTTTTCAATCCACACCGGTCGAGCATACAAATAATATTCTTCTCCTTTTTGCTTTGGATTATTAAAAGGTTTAAATAGGATTTGTTCCTGTGGATTTTTACGAAAATAGTCCATCGCTTCTAATTCAACCGCATCAGCAGTATGCTCTGGATTTCGAGGCTGATCAGAAACATTTTCAAAACTAAATCCAGAATTATCCCAATTCGGATATTCTTGAGAAATTTTACCAATCGCAAAAGCGGGTAAGAAATGCAGATTTGCTTCCGTCATCGGCACGTTATATTTTAAGAAAACTTGCTGCTGATTTTGACGATACGCCATGAGCAAAGAACGCACTTTCTCGGCTTGATCTTGCAAATCATGAAGGGCGTTTTGTTCCGCATCTTTGTAACTACTGTATTCTACCGCTGCAAAAACAAGTAGTAACACTGTTCCAATCGCTAATAATAGTTTCGTTTGCAAACGCATTTCTTCCCCCAAATGGATATTAAATTTCGGTTCGTTTTACCACAAGCAACGTAATATCATCTAACACTTGTTGCTCACCAATATATTGACGAACATCCTCAATAATTGCTTGCTGAATTTCTTTGGCATTTGAATCTTTCCAATGTTGATTAATAACACTGCACAAACGATCAATGCCGTACATTTCCTCAAGATTATTTTGAGCTTCTGTAATGCCATCGGTGTAAAGAACAATCCCATCACCAATATCTAAATTGATTTCACATTGTCCTAAGAACTGACTAATATTTGCTGTTAAACCTACCATGAAACCCAAGTTAATGGTATCAATGCGTTCTATGTCGCCGTTCTTTCGGACAATTAACACTTCTTCGTGCTGCCCTGTTAATTGCAATGTACCGTTCTGATAATCTAATAAAGTTAGGGTCAAGTTCTTATCAGAATTCATCCGTTGCATATTTTCAAAAACTGCCCGATTCAAAACGTCTAAAAAGATTTCTGGATCGGTTACGTTGTTTTCTAATAATGTTCTCACTGCCATTTGAACCATTAACATGACCACGCCACTTTCTAATCCGTGTCCAGTAACATCACCAATACCAATTTTTGTTCTACCTTCATGGTGCAAAACATCATAATAATCGCCGCCGACTTCGGTTGCTGGTTCCATAAAACCTGCAATATCCAATCCTTTAATGGCTTCGAGTTCTTGTTGTTTAGGTAAAACCATTTGTTGTAATTTGCGGGTAATATCTAATTCTGCACCCATTCTCACGTTTTCGGTCTTTAGATTTTCATTTAGGCGGCGGATTTCTTCATTTGCCACCGCTAATTCAGAGGTTCGCAAAATAACCCGTTGTTCTAAATTATCATTTAGCGTTCGAAGGGCTTGTTGTTGATCATTAATTTTAATAGTCATATCATTAAAACCCTGACTAATTTTTGCAAACTCACCGTCAAATCCGCTCAAACGATGCGTGTAATCCCCGTCAGAAATCGCTTGCATTCCTTTTTCAAGTTGCACCATTGGATTTGTAACATTACGTTTAATAATAAAGGAAACCGCAAAGAAAATGCTCAAAAAACCCGCCAAATGTAACAGTGCACCTTTCTTAAAAGTTTCCCACGCGCGTGCTTTAACAGTTGCCGCCGGTAATTTAATACTCAACAAACCACGTAAATCGCCCACTTTGTAATTCCACGCATTATCATATTTTTCTCGAATAAGTGGAGGAGCTTCTTCACGATTTCCATGGCATTTCAAACAATATTGCTCGACCCACACAGGGCGGGCGTACAAATAATATTCTTCTCCATTTTTCTTTGAATTATTAAAAGGTTTGAATAGGATTTGTTCTTGCGGATTTTTACGAAAATAATCCATTGCTTCTAATTCAACGGCATCGGCGGCGTGATCTGGATTTCGAGGAATATCAGAAACATTTTCAAAACTAAATCCAGAATTATCCCAATTCGGATATTCTTGAGAAATCTTCCCCACCGCAAACGCCGGCAAGAAACCCAAATGCGCTTCGTCCATTTCAATACCGTTCTTCAAAATAGTTTGCTGTTGATAACGACGAAACGCCATCAGCAAAGAACGTACTTTCTCAGCTTGGTCTTGCAAATCGTGAATTGCATTGTGTTGCGCGTCTTGGTAGCTGCTATATTCAACCGCCGTAAAAACCAATAACAATACCATTCCAATGGCTAATAACAATTTAGTTTGCAAACGCATAACAGTTTCTCCCTTATTTGTTGATCTTGCTATCAATATTCAGTAATAGCATAAATGTGTTACTGCAAGTATAAACCCAAAAAACACTATTTGCCAAAAAATAAATGCGGCATAACAAATTAAAATTAGTTAATCTAGAAAAGAGAATAGAGAAAATAAAGTTAAGAAAAAGGGTAGCAATTTGTATTGGAAGAAAAGCGTATTCGAGAAATACATAACATATTTGGTGGTGATCAATAAAAGATGACATCTTTTGCGAATTACCACCGGTGTTTTTTTAACAAATGCGGGGTAGTGGATCGTCTTCTAATTCTTCTAAAAAGCGTTCTCCCCCTAAGTGGGTTTGAATGATGACGTATTTTTCTTTATCAGATATTTCACCAATAATAGCAGCATCTTGCCCTTGTGGGTGATTTCTCCAGATTTGTAGAGCTATTTCTGCATCTTCAGAGGAAAGGATTGCAACAACCCGCCCTTCACACGCTAAATACAAGGGATCGTAACCGAGCATTTCACAAACGGATTGAACGGGAGAACGGATAGGAATATTGTTTTGAAATAACCGAATTCCCATGTTTGTCGATTGTGTAATTTCGTGACAAACCGTTGCCAAACCACCGCGCGTTGGATCGCGCATAAATCTTAATCCTTTCAAAGAGATAATAGCATTAGTTAAAGGAAAAACATTTGCGCAATCAGATTTCAAATCGCCTTTTAAACCAAACTGTTCGCGGGCTAACATGACTGCAATTCCGTGATCACCGACTGAACCGCTAACTAATATTTTATCGCCGCTTTTAATGTGAGAAAATCCGAGAGAAACGTCGGCGATTTTTTCTCCCAATCCAGTGGTTGCTAAATATAAGCCGCCTCCTTCGCCGCGACGTAAGACTTTGGTATCGCCAGCAACGATTTGAACATTGCAATCTTTGGCGGTTTCTGCGAGTGAGGAAATCAAACGATCTAATTGCGCAATTTCAAATCCTTCTTCGATAAACGCATTTAAGGTTAAAAATCGAGGAACTGCCCCAGAAACCGCTAAATCATTCACTGTTCCATGAACTGCCAACGTACCAATATTTCCTCCCGCAAATTCTAATGGTTGCACAGTAAATCCATCAGTGGTAATTAACCAGTTTTTGTTCTCTAAAATTAAAGGGGTAGCATCGTTTTGCGCATCGTTTTTCAAATGTTTCGCAAAAACATCAGTAATCAATTCACGCATCCACTTTCCACCATTTCCATGCGCGAGAGCAATATGGGTTTCTAACATCACTCTAACTCCAATTGGTTTGAGCTGCTTTTTAATTCAGCTTTTTTGAGAACTTCTAAACTCAGCGGCATTTCTAATCTTTTGCCTTTTTCGACCATTTCTTCAATCGTCACGATTTGTATTTTGGGATAGTTTCTTCCCATCATTTCATGCAAATAAAAACCCGCTGCATTCGCTTCTTCTTCCATCGCTTTGGTTGGCTTTTCTAAGGTCATAAAAACCGCCATTACCGCTTGTTCTCTTTCCATATCCCCGCGTAATGTTGCAATATCTTTTCTTTCCACTTTTCCGGACTTTACTTGAAAAACCATTTTCGCCGTTTCATTTTTTGAAGTGAGAAAATACGCAATCCCATCAATCCCTTTATCTGCACCTTTTTTAGTATTGATAATGGCTCGATTGT